>CAYYVV010000026.1:23053-33018 GCA_964475245.1 uncultured Anaerolineaceae bacterium
AGCCACTCCGAGCGTCGCCCTGACGTTCAGCCCGCCTCCTTCGTCCTCGGCGGCCACGGACGGGCCGTAGCCCGAGCGACCTGGCGCCATTTGACACCGAGCCGCAGGCCACGCCTGGCGACCGGTTCGGGTATGGGTGGCCGGTGGTGATCATGACCGCCGGCCGGGTAGTGATCGACGGTCAGGCACGGGCCGTATTCCCGGCGCTGGTGGAGCCGCGATCTGTGCCGTCGGGCCTGTCGCTCCACAGAGCGCGGCCTGATCCTTCGTGAGGCACCAACGCACGGCCAGACGGCGCAGATGGTCGAGCAGACCATCGGCGCGCAAAGGTTCAGCGAACACGACCGGATCGTCGAAGTCGGGCCCTATGACGCCGCGGTCGTGCATGACGGCGCGCTGCCAAATGGCGCACGTACCTACCACCTCTTCTGGTCGGACGGGGCGACTGACTTCGTTATCGCTGCGTCAACACAGCCGGCCGAGGCAGTGGACGTGGCGCGTTCGCTGTATTGCGGCACCTCGCCCACGGCGGCGCCTTAAGCCTCGGCCGCATATGTTGCGGACCGACCTACCCGTGACACCAAGAGCGGATGACTTGTGTGTTGCCGCGTTAACCAGTCGGCAATTAAGCCGGCGGGAAATGTCAAACCGGCATTCGGGACTTAACCCACGGTCGGGCTTTCTTCATCGAACTCTCAGCGAGTCCATAACTCGCGCCACCTAGCGTCCAGCTCGGACCGCGCCGCGGAGACGGCCCGGCCAAACGAATTGGCGTCCGAAGCGGTCCGATTGGTCGCGATGGGGAGCCGCGATCACCGGGCCGGCAGGCGCCGGAGAGGTGGACATGCTCTCGTCTACCCGAGGGACATGGGTCGTCGTCAGTTCAGCGCTGGTGATCGGAAGCATCCTTGCGGGCTGTGCTTCAGGCACGTCCACACCTCCGCCATACCAGCCGCCGCAGAACCCGGTCCAGCCACTGCCCGCCGCGACCGCGGCGCCGGCATTTCCGAACTGGACCCCGCCGCCGCAGTGGCCGGCGCCGCGCTGGACCCCGCAGCCCTACTGGCCGGTCCCGCCGACGCCGGCGGCCACGGTCGCGCCGTATCCCGGCAACAACTTCCAGGACCCGGGCGTGAATCCGTTCGTGTCGCCCAACGACGATCCATTCTCGACGTTCGCCATGGACGTCGACACGGCGTCGTATTCGGTCGCGCGGCGCTACATCGAGGACGGCAACCTGCCCGACCGCGACAGCGTCCGGCTCGAGGAGTACGTCAACTCGTTCGACTACGGCTACGAACAGCCGACATCAGGCGCGTTCGCGATCCACGTCGATGGTGCGCCGACGCCGTTCACCGATTCGCGCTCGGTCCTGTTGCGCGTCGGCATCCAGGCGCGCAGCGTGCCCGAGTCGCAGCGTCCGCCGGTGTCACTGACGTTCGTGATCGACACATCCGGCTCGATGTCGATCGACGGCCGGCTCGAAACGGTCAAGGCAGCGCTCGACCTTCTCGTCTCGCGCCTGCGACCTGATGACTCAGTGGCCATCGTCCAGTTCGGAACCGACGCCTCGGTCGTGCTCAACCCGACGACCAGTGCCGAACCGCAGGCGATCGAGCAGGCCATCAGCCAACTGACGCCGAGCGGCTCGACCAATGCCCAGGCAGGGCTGGAGCTGGGCTTCCAGATCGCCGCGCAGGCGCATCGCGCAGGCGCCAGTGACCGGGTCGTGCTGGCTTCGGACGGCGTCGCCAATGTCGGGCTGACCGACGCCGACTCGCTGCTCGCGGATCTCGATCGCGAGGTCGCGTCAGGCATGGAGCTCATCTCGGTCGGCGTCGGCATGGGCAACTTCAACGACGCGCTGCTCGAGCAGCTCGCCGATCGCGGCAATGGCTTCTACGCCTATATCAACGACCAGACCGAGGCGAACAAGGTCTTCGGCACGCAGCTCACGGGCACGCTCGACACGGTCGCGCGCGAGGCGCGCGTGCAGGTCGAGTTCAACCCGAGCTCGGTCGCGGCGTATCGCCTGCTCGGCTATGAGAACCGGGCCATGCCGGACCAGGACTTCAGCAACCCGTCGGCCGACGCGGGCGAGGTTGGCGCGGGCGTCAGCGTCACGGCGCTGTACGAGGTCGAGCCAGCGTGGGGGAGGGATCCGACGCTGGGTGTCGTCCAGCTGCACTGGATCGACCCGACCACGGGCGCCCGACTGGACGCCAGCCGCGACATCACGAGCGCCGACTTCGCGCCCGGGTTCGACAGCGCAAGCCCGAGCTTCCGGCTCGCGGCGACAGTCGGCGCATTCGCCGAGATCCTGCGCCAGAGTCCGTACGCGACGGGCTACACGCTGTCCGACGTGGCGCGTCAGGCAAGCTCACTGGTGTCCTCGTTCGGCGACCAACCGGACGTCACCGAGTTCGCCCAGCTCGCGCAACAGGCGGCGCAGCTGGGTGGCCAGCAGGTCATCTCGACCTGGTGACCTTGGCGCGAGCCCATGACCTTGCGCGGCCGGCGCCCCAATCGGGGCGCCGGCCGCCTCACGAATGTGACCAATGTCATTTGACAGCCTCTCCCATCGCGTCTAGTCTCTCGACCAAGTCGAGTAAGTTAGTAGACACGACCGGAAAGGCAGAATGTTGAAATCCGTCAAGTTGGCGAGCCGCCGAAGCGCGGCTCTCCTGGTTACGACTGTCCTCTTTGTCACCGCGTGCGGCGGATCAAGCCCGACCGCCAGTCCGACAACTCCCACCAGCGCTCCGAGCGCGGCCACGTCGGCAGCAGCCAGTCCGACGTCGGCCGCGCCGAGCGCACAGAGCACGGCGGCGGGTTCCCCGGCAGCGACGGCAACGCCCTTCGTGACCACGCCGGGCGACGTCACGCTGGTCGCGTATTCAACGCCGAAGGCCGCGTACGACGCGATCATCCCCCTCTTCCAGGCAACTCCGGCCGGGGCCGGCGTCACCTTCGAGGAGTCCTACGGCGCCTCGGGCGACCAGAGCCGAGCCGTGGCCGCGGGCCTGCCGGCGGACTACGTGGCCTTCTCGCTCGCGACCGACATGGAACGCCTCGTCAAGGCGAACATGGTCGCCGGTGACTGGAACAGCGGCCCGACGAAGGGCATGGTCACCGACAGCATCGTCGTACTGGCCGTGCGACCCGGCAATCCCAAGAACATCCATACGTGGAATGACCTGCTTCAGCCGGGCATCGGCATCATCACCCCGAACCCGTTCAGCTCCGGCAGCGCGCGCTGGAACATCATGGCCGCCTACGGCGCCTGGATCAAAGCCGGCCTCACGCCGGATCAGGCCGTCGCCAACCTGACCGCGCTCTTCAAGAACGTCCTGGTCCAGGACACGAGCGGCCGCAACGCCACGCAGACCTTCCTCGCTGGCCAGGGCGACGTCCTCATCTCGTACGAGAACGAGGCGATCGCCGCGAAGCAGGGCGGCCAGGACCTTGACTACGTCGTGCCTGACAGCACGATCCTGATCGAGAACCCGGCCGCGGTGGCGACCGTGGGCGATGCGACCGACAAGGCCAAGGCGTTCCTGACCTTTGCCCTGTCGCAGCCCGGCCAGCAGGCATTCTCCGACCACGGTTACCGCCCGGTCATCACGGGCACCACCCCGCCGGACGGTTACACCTTCCCAACTCCGTCGGGCCTGTTCAAGATCGATGATCTTGGCGGCTGGGACGACGTCGCGACGAAGTTCTTCGATCCGACCAACGGCATCGTCACCCAGATCGAGGCAGGAGTCGGAGTCCACCCCTGAGTCTCGGCGCTGGGGTGCGCCGCCTGATTGGCGGCGCACCCCAACATTCGCCCGCTACGCCCGGCCCGGCCGCGTCCTCCTCTGCGAGTCTCCGGCCGGGCGCCGGCATGCTCGGGCCCGGTATCGCCGTTGCCTACCTGGGCCTGATCGTTCTTTTGCCCGTCGCCGCCCTGGCCTGGAATGCGGCCGCGGCCGGACCGAATGCGTTCATCACCGCGATCACGAACCCGGCCACCCTTGCGGCGCTGATCCTGACGCTCTTCGCCGCCCTGATCGTCGTGTTGATCGACGCGGTGATGGGCACGCTCATCGCCTGGATCCTGGTCCGTGACGATTTCCCCGGCAAGCGCTCCGTCAACGCGCTGATCGACCTGCCTTTCGCGCTGCCGACCGTGGTCGCTGGGCTGGTGCTGCTGACCCTGTACGGCCCAAAGAGTCCGTTCGGCCTCAACCTTGCCTACACCCAGGTCGCGATCGGGCTCGCGCTGCTGTTCGTTACGCTGCCCTTCGTGATCCGCTCCGTCCAGCCCGTGCTGCTGGAGCTCGACCAGGACATGGAGGAAGCGGCCGCTTCGCTCGGCGCTTCGCAGGCAGTCATCCTGCGCCGCATCCTGCTGCCCACGCTGCTGCCCGCAATCCTCACTGGCGCGGGCCTCTCCTTCGCCCGGGCCATCGGCGAATATGGCTCGATCGTCCTCATCTCGGGCAACATCCCATTCAAGACGGAGGTCGCCTCTGTGGCGATCTTCAACCAGGTCGAGAGCGACGATCCGGCCGGGGCTGCGGCGATCAGCATCGTCCTGCTCGTCGTGTCACTGATCGTGCTGGCAGCGCTGGATCTTGTCCGCCGCCGCCGTACCCACGAAGCGGAGACCGAGCTGTGACCAGCACCGCCGTCACCGAACGTCAGGGCACGCGCTCGCCGAGCTATGGCCGGCGCTGGCCGCGCCTGCTGATCCGTTCGATCGGGCTGCTCTACCTGGCGCTGCTGCTGGCGCTGCCCGTCGGGCTGATCTTCGTGCGCACCTTCGCCGGCGGGCTGGAGCCGGTCTTCACGGCGCTGCGCTCGCCCGACTTCCAGCACGCCTTCTGGCTGACCGTGACGCTGGCAGCGATCGCCGTGCCGATCAACACCGTCTTCGGCGTCATCACCGCGATCACGCTCGTCCGCCGCCGCTTTCCCGGCCGTGGCCTGCTCAACGCGATCATCGACCTGCCCTTCGCGCTGTCGCCGGTCGTGATCGGGCTGTCGCTCGTCCTCGTCTACGGGCAGAACGGCTGGTTCGGCAGCTTCCTCAAGGCGTCTGGCTTCCAGGTCATCTTCGCCGTGCCGGGGATGGTCCTGGCCACGGTCTTCGTTTCCCTGCCGTTCGTCGTGCGCGAGGTGATACCCGTGCTGCGCGAGATCGGCACCGACCAGGAGGAGGCCGCCTACACGCTCGGCGCGTCGCCGGCGCGAACCTTCCTGCGCGTGACGCTGCCGGCCATCCGCTGGGGCGTTATCTACGGAGTGGTCCTGACCACGGCTCGCTCGCTGGGCGAGTTCGGCGCGGTCAGCGTCGTATCCGGACGTATCTCCGGCAAGACCGAGACGCTGACGCTGTACGTCGAAGAGCGCTACAGCGAGTTCGACCTGATCGGCGCCTACACCGCGGCCGTGGTGCTGGCGCTCATCGCAGTTGCTGTGCTGCTGGCCATGAACGCGCTCCAATCGGGTCGTGGCAACCAGGCCCGTGAATGGGTAACCGACCTTCTCCGGCTCGGCCGCGGCAAGCGCCGGCCACCGTCGGACAATGACACCGAAAAGGCTGCTCTCGACACCAACCGATCGGAGATCTGAGTCAGAAATGGCCATCGTCATCGAGCACATCACCAAGCGTTTCGGTGATTTCGTTGCGCTCGACAACGTCAGCCTGACCGTGCCCGACGGCGAGCTGACCGCGCTCCTCGGACCGTCGGGCAGCGGCAAGTCGACGCTGCTTCGCATCATCGCTGGACTCGAGGTGCCAGATCGCGGCACGGTCATGCTCGGCGACCGCGACGTGACCAACGTGCCGCCGCAGCGCCGCGGCATCGGCTTCGTCTTCCAGCATTACGCGCCGTTCAAGCACATGACCGTACGTGACAACGTCGCCTTTGGTTTGACCATCCGCAAGCGGCCGCGCGACGAGGTCAAGGCGCGCGTCCACGACCTGCTCAGCCTGGTCCAGATCGAGCAGTTCGCCGATCGCTACCCATCCCAGCTTTCGGGCGGCCAACGACAGCGCATGGCGCTTGCCCGGGCGCTGGCGGTTGAGCCGGAAGTGCTGCTGCTCGACGAGCCATTCGGCGCGCTCGATGCCCGCGTGCGCAAGGAGTTGCGCGCCTGGCTGCGCCGGCTGCACGACGAGACGCACGTCACGACGGTCTTCGTCACCCACGACCAGGAGGAGGCCATGGAGGTCGCCGACGGCATCGTGGTCATGAATAAGGGCGCCATCGTGCAGGTCGGTCCTCCGCGCGAGCTCTACGAGCATCCTGCTAACGAGTTCGTCATGGGATTTATCGGCGAGGTCAACCGGCTCGGCGACGCCTGGGTCCGGCCGCACGACATAGACATCCTGTTCGATGAGGTGCCCGACTCGGTTGAGGCGCTCGTGGAGCGCGTCGTCTACCTCGGCTTCGAGGTCCGCGTAGAGCTGCTCCGGCGCGACGGATCGCGCGTTTGGGCGGAGGTGCCGCGCGATCAGGCTGAGCAGCTCGAGCTGCGTGAGGGTCAGATCGTCAACACCCGAGCTCGGGATGCGCGCACGTTCCCGGCGAGCGACAGCTCACAGTCCAGCGCCTCGGAGCAGCCGACCTCGGCCTAGCGGACTCCCGCTCCGCGGATGCGACCGAGCGAGACCCAGTTGTCGGGATCGCCCGACAGGGCCTTGACGCTGTCCGGGAGGTCGTCGCTCGCCACGTCGGCCAGCGACGTCGCTTCGAGCACTGCCCGCAGGTTGGCGCGCACTGCGATCCAGACATCTGTCAGGCGCGCGGCTGAACCCTTGTACTTGACGTTCTCCGGCCGATCGCCACGGACGTTGGCCAGCGGCCCGTCGACGGCGCGGATGACGTCAGCAAGCGAGATCTCTGCCCCGGGCCGCGCCAGGGCATAGCCACCATCTGCGCCGCGCTGGCTGCGCACGATGCCGGCATGCTTGAGCTCGAGCAGGATCGACTCGAGGAACTTGATCGGGATTTCCTGGGCCTCCGCGATCTTGTCAGCGCGCAGCTGACCAATGCCTTGTGCGGCAGCCAACTCGACTGCCGCTCTGATCGCGTAATCCGCTTTGGCCGAAACCCTCATATCTACCGAGATTGTGGACTATTGCTCGGCACTTGCGTGCGAGCGCCTGCGCCGGTTGAGTGAGATCCACGCTTCAGGGTCGGCCGTGAGCTCGCGCACGGCGCTGGGCAGGTCGCCTTCGACCACGTCCTGGAGGCTGGTCGACTCGAGCACGCGGCGCAGGCTGGCGCGCACGGCGACCCACAGGTCGCGCAGCTCGGTCGCGGCGCCACGGTACTCGACCGTCTCGACGCGCTCGCCGCGCACGTTGGCCAGCGGCCCGTCAACCGCGCGAATGACGTCGGCGACGCTGATGTCCTCCGCCGGCCGGGCGAGCGCATAGCCGCCCTCGGCGCCGCGCGTGCTCTTGACGATGCCGGCGTGCTTGAGCTCGAGCATGATCGTCTCGAGGAACTTCGACGGGATGTCCTGGGCAGCGGAGATCTGTTCACGCTTGAGCGGGCGTACGTCGGTCGCGGCGGCAAGCTCGAGCGCCGCGCGCACCGCGTAGTCGGCCTTGGCCGAGACTCTCATTGCCCAATTCTCCGCGATCTCACAGCGACCCCAAAGGCATGCGGCTGAAGATCTTCACTGATACCAACCCGTAAGCAGCGGCGCGGTCTATCCCCGCTGCGTTGTAGCAGATCGCGAAGAGAGATTCCCCCTATGCGTCGCTATTTGTCTGTCCCCCTTCTGGCCGCGCTCGTACTCGTGGCCGTCATCGCCACTGGCTGTGTCACCACCTCGTCAGCATCGAGCTCACCGACGCCGGCGACGCCGGCGGCGCCCGCGGCCAACGCCGGGACGACGCCGCCGCCGGCGCAGGTCGTGGCCTCAACGTCGGCACCGACCACGAACGACTCGAGCTCGCCCACGCCGATCGCCGTGCCTCAGCCCTCGACCGACACCACGACCCCGGCCGCAACGAACGATCCGGGCGGGGCCATAGATCCCTTCGCGCCGGTCGTGAACATCGTCAAGCAGGTCCAGCCATCGGTCGTGACCGTGCTGGTTGACGGTGGCCTGGGCAGCGGCATCGTCTACAGCGCCGACGGCATGATCGTGACCAACAACCATGTCGTGGCCGGCTCTTCGAGCTACACGGTCGCCTTTGCTTCCGGTGAACAGGTCCCGGCGACGCTCGTCGGCACCGACCCGATCGGCGACGTCGCCGTGCTCAAGGTCGCCAAGACGGGCCTGCCCGCGGCAAGCTTCGAGACGGCCTCGCCCCAGGTCGGCCAGCTCGCCGTCGCCATCGGCAGCCCGCTCGGCTTCGAGGACACCGTGACCGTCGGCATCGTCTCCGGCCTGCAGCGCACGATCCCGGGCTCGGCCCAGGAATCGCAGGCGCTCGTCGACCTGATCCAGACCGATGCGGCGATCTCGCCAGGCAACTCGGGCGGCGCGCTGGTCGACGCCAATTCGAAGGTCATCGGCATGAATGTCGCCTACATCCCGCCCAGCGCGTCGGCGGTCTCGATCGGCTTCGCCATCCCGGCCGAAACGGTGACCGCGATCGCCGACGACTTGATCGCCGGCAAGCCCGTACAGCACGCGTTCCTGGGTATCCGCTATGGCCAGCTCACGCCCCAGCTCGCGCAGCAGTACGGCATCAACGCAGACCACGGCCTTGTCGTGCTCGAGGTCGAGTCAGGCTCGCCGGCCGAGTCAGCCGGCATCAAGCCGGGCGACGTGGTCCTGTCCGTGGGTGGCCAGGACATGAACCAGGTCGAGGATCTGATCGCGGCCCTGCACAACCATGCGCCGGGCGACACGGTGCCCATCGTGATCGATCGCAACAACCAGCAACAGACGCTCCAGGTGAAGCTGGGCAACCAGTCCTAGCGCTTTCGCGCGCGCATCTCGAGGCCGGGCCGGCGCGGGCACGCCGGCCCGGCGACCAACCGCAACGGCGCGTTTCGCTACCATGCGTCGGTGCCCACCCCGGCTTCTGAGTCCTCGCTTATCCATGCCCGTGGCCTGACCAAGCGCTTCGGCTCGTTCACCGCTGTCGACGCGATCGACTTCGACGTCGCGCCCGGCGAGGCGTTCGGTTTCCTGGGTCCCAACGGCGCCGGCAAGACCTCGACGATGCGCATGATCGGCTGCACGTCGCCGGTCACCGGCGGCACGCTCAGCGTGCTGGGCATGGACCCCAACCACGACGGCGCACGCATCCGTTCGCGCCTCGGCGTCGTGCCCCAGCAGGACACGCTCGACAACGAGCTGACAGTCCGCGAGAACCTGATCATCTACGGGCGCTACTTCGGCCTGGCGCGCGACGAGTGCCGCCGGCGCGCGGACGAGCTGCTCGAGTTCGTTCAGCTCTCCGACCGCGGCACGGACCTTGTTGAGCCACTGTCAGGCGGCATGAAGCGGCGCCTGACGATCGCCCGCTCACTGATCAACGAGCCCGAGCTGATGCTCCTCGACGAGCCGACGACGGGGCTCGACCCGCAGGCGCGCCACCTGCTCTGGGACCGGCTGTACCGGCTCAAGCAGCGTGGCGTGACGCTCGTTCTGACCACGCACTACATGGACGAAGCCGAGCAGCTGTGCGACCGGCTGGTGGTCATGGACAAGGCCAAGATCGTGGCCGAGGGTTCACCCCTCCAGCTGATCGCGCACTACTCGACGCGCGAGGTGGCCGAGTTCCGTTTCGCGCCCGGCGTCCAGGACAAGCTCGACGGCAGCTTCAACGGGCTGGCCGACAGGATCGAGTGGCTGCCTGACCGCGTGCTGCTCTATGCCGATGACGGAGAGCGGGTGGTCGCCGCGTCGCGCGAGCGCGGCATAGTGCCCGAGACCGTGCTCGTCCGACGCTCGACGCTCGAGGACGTCTTCCTGCGCCTGACCGGCCGCTCACTGATCGA
>CAYYVV010000027.1:0-4820 GCA_964475245.1 uncultured Anaerolineaceae bacterium
GGCGAGCAGGCCGAACAAAACCATGGAGAAAAGGAGACGACGCATTAGTGGGCACCCCTGGGCACGTAGGGAACGCCACGGTCTCCGTGTTGGACACTGCGGAGTCAGCCGCGAGACGTAGGACGCCGATCGTACGGTTCTCGTCAGTACCTAAGTACTAGCAAGGGGGGTAGGAAATTCGTTCCACTCGGCAGGGTGCGACGGGTGGTTCGGCCCTCGCAGCCAAGGACGTTTTGTGGGTCAGGCGTCTAGCGCGGCCTCACCGACGAGTAGTGCGTTGAGGTTAGAGGTTGAACGTAACGGTCGTGGCGGGTCCGATATTTCCGGCCGCATCGAGCGCTGCGACGGTGACGACATACGATCCGGCAGCCAATTTGCGGAAGGTGCTGGACAGGTGCTTCGTGAAGACCGTTCGTCCATTCGACAGCTGAATTTCGTAGCGCTTCACGCGGACGTTGTCCGAGGCGGCCGTCCAGGAGATGGCGACAGTCTTCCGACCGCGCACGGTCGCCCACGCCTGACCGACCGCGCTTGGCGCCGTGGTGTCTGACGCCGGGCGAATGGTGACGCTCACGATCGAGCTCGCCAGTCCTGACGCGTCGACCGCCTGAACTCCGTACGTCGTCGCGCTGACGAGCGTCTGTCCGTCGTCGAATGTCGTCCCTGAGACGACGGCAACGACCGCGCCGGCGCGCCGGATCCGGTACTGGGTCGCAGCAGTGGCGTCGCTCGCCGGCTGCCACGTCAGGTGAGCGGAGCCGCCACCCGTCGTGCTGCCCGACACTTGAGTGGGCGCGGCCGGAGGTGACGGCGGCGCGGTAACTGGCTCCTGGTCGACAACGAGCGGACCCACTGTGACCTGCGCAGCGGAGCTGTCGGCGCCCGTGACGGAGATCGACAGGCCATCGATGTCGTCGTCGAGCCGACTGCCCGGCGTGATGTAGGCATCGTGCATGGTCGAGGTCGACGGCGTCGCGTCGAGGAGGCTGCTGTCGCTCGACTGATCGTCGGCGACGAAGTGGACGAACACGCCTGCGGTTGCGGAGGTTCCGGCGAAGGTGTCGAACGGGCCTCCGGCCAGTCGATACTCGAGTGTCAGGTAGCCGCCCGCCGCGCGCCGGAGCAGCACGAGCCGTGTGCCCGGTTGACTGGAATCCAGATCCGCCAGCGCGTACGAAGCGGATGCTCCGGCATCTGCGACCGTGAGCTCGTTCGCATTCAGCAGGCCCATCCGCATCCGCTCCCAGGCGGACGGCAGACGGACGATGCCCGAACCCATGAGCGAGAACGGATCCCCGTACTCGGAGCTCGTGCACGTGTCGGGCTGTGCGAACGACACCGCGCTGCCGTTGACGGCGCAGGTCAACGAATGAGCGTGGTCCGCGCCCAGGTCGTGGCCCAGCTCATGTGCCGCGTGGTACAGGCCGACGTCGCCCGGCGCGGGCGCATTGATGTAGCTCGAGCTGTCGCCGATGGCTGCCAGGCCGGCCCATGGACACGCGTCGACGCGCGGGAAAAGGAACGCGAAGTTGGTGTAGGAGCTCAGGTCGACGCCGGCGCCAGTGGCTGCCGAACGCGCCGCGTCCGTCCAGGTTCCGAGATCGCACGTCGATGCGTCGCCGCCTATCGCATACGGACCGAATACGTCGCCGGTTATCTGGAGCGTGCCGCGCGAGGCGAGCGCATACAGCGTCGCGACGGATCGATCCGTGCCGAAGTAGGTCGTGCGCACATCGTCGGGCGTGACGGCGAAGGTCGTCGCCGACGGCAGCGTGAACATGATCACGGCCACGCGCACGGCGCTGGGCGGCGGCGCGGCAGAGGGCGTGGCGCTGACCACGGCGGATGCCACGGAGCTGACCAGGATGGCGGCGACAAACGCCGTGAGGATTGATCGTTGGATTCCGACCACGCGCCAAGGGACCTGTTGCGGCATCGCCGCGCCGGCAGGGCACCACCGGCGCGCGCGAGCAACACGAACCTAGGAGCGCGACAGGCTCACTCCTACTACACGGCTGGCGCGCGGCGTGGTACGTCCGTCATGCGGCTCGGCAGGTCCGGTTCGCAATGGTGGGGTTATGGCGGGTCCTGCCCGGGAACCAATTCCCGGGCGATGGTCACCCGAAGGGCTTAACCCTTGGTTAGCGGCGACTTAGCGCGCGGTCAGCGCGGCGGTGCTAGCCGTCGACATATTCGTCGTCGCGCGCGCCCCAGCGCTTGGCATCGTCGACTGACCGCTGTGGATCTGCCGCAACGGCAGCCACGGCCTCCCCGAAGAGCCAGACCGCGGTGTCCGCCTCTGCCTCGTTGATCACGAGCGGCGGTGACATGCGCACGACGTCGTCGCCCGCCTCGAGTACGAGCAGGCCGCGCGTGAACGCTGCCCACTGGACTGCCTCGGCCGTCTCGCCGCTGTCGAACTGGACGCCGATCATGAGTCCCTTGCCGCGCACGTCGCGGACCATGTCCGGATGGTCGGCCGCGATGCGCCGCAACCCGGCCATGATCTGCTCGCCGCGAGCGGCAGCGTTGTCGATCAGGCCCTCGTCGAGCATCGCGATCGTCTCGAGCGCCGTGGCGCACGAGATGGGATTGCCGCCGAACGTCGAGCCGTGGTGGCCGCCCTGCCAGGTCATCAGCTCAGCGCGCGCGATGGCGGCGCTGATCGGCATGCCCGAGGCAATGCCCTTGGCCGCGCACAGGATGTCGGGCTGCACGCCGAAGTGTTCGATGGCCCACATCTTGCCGGTGCGGCCGGCGCCCGACTGAACCTCGTCGGCGATGAGCAGGATGCCGTTGTCGTCGCAGATCTTGCGCAGGCGCGGGAAGAACGCCGCATCGGGGATGACGTAGCCGCCTTCGCCCTGGATCGGCTCGACGATCACGGCCGCGATCTCGTTGGCCGGCACGAGACGCTTGAAGACGCGCTTCTCGAGCTCGTCGAGGCCTTCCGACCCGAACGGGACATGGATAACTCCGGGCAGCATCGGCCCGAAGCCGGCGTGGTACTTGGCCTTCGAAGCGGTCAGTGTCACGGCACCGTACGTCCGGCCGTGGAAGCCGCCGATGAACGCGACGAGGTACTGCCGGCCGGTGGCGAAGCGCGCGAGCTTAATCGCGGCCTCGATCGCCTCCGCGCCGGAGTTGCCGATGAAGCTGCGCGTCGGCCCGTCCATGGGCGCGATGCGGTTGAGCTCGGCGGCCAGCTTGGCGTAGATCGGGAGATAGAAGTCCGACGCGCTGAAATGGATCAGGTCGTTCGCCTGGCGCTCGATTGCGGCGCTGATGCGCGGATGGACATAGCCGGTCGATGAAACGGCAATGCCGGCGGTGAAGTCGAGGAAGAGGTTGCCGTCGATGTCCTCGATGGCTGCGCCACGGCCGCGGACGGGCACGATCGGATATGCCCGGGGCAGCGATGGCGACGTGTACTGGTGGTCGAACTTGACGTGGGCGCGCGCCTTCGGACCGGGGATGGGCGTCCGGATATCGGGCACCGTGCGGCCGTCGAACGACGGCACCTCATCGAGTGGCCGGCGACCGCTCAGGGCCGCATCCTTGTTCGTCGCGGTCTCTACCGCCGTAATCTCCCGCTCCGCCAGCTCAGTCATCCCAACACCCCGATCGGTCGCTCAATGCATAAAAATCATGCAGTCTGCATTAACGAGCAGTCTACACGAGCGGCCGACACCGGGTCGAGGGCCATCAGGGTGGGGGCAGCGGCTTCAGTCGGCCCATGATCCGCGTGACTTCGGGACCGACCGCCGGCCGCGGAAAGCCGTTGTGGATCTCGATCGGGATCCAGTTCAGCGACGCGACGCCGTTCGCGCTGAGGGTGACATCGAGGATGGCCGTGTCGTTCTCGGCGCCGCTGAAGTAGTCGAACACGAAGTTGCCCGTGCTGTACGCGATCAGGGTTTGCGTCTCGTAGACGTAGCCCTGGAGCACGTGCGGGTGGGCACCGATCACCAGCGCTGCGCCTGCGTCGATCGCCGCCTTGTCGAATTTCTTCTGCGCCTTGCTCGGCTTGGAGCTGTACTCGATCCCGCCGTGGACCATGACAACGACGACGTCTGCCTGTTGCTTGGCCGCGGCGACGTCCTGGGCGACGATCTGTGGCGTGCCAATGGCAAGGCCGCTTAGCGCGGCGGTGGCCGCCCATTGCTTGGTGTTGAACGCGGGCTTGCCCGAGAAGGGCAGCACGTAGCCCAGGAAGGCGATGCGCAGGCCGTTGCGCTCGATGATCAGCGGCGCACGCGCCGCGGCCAGGTTGGCGCCGCCGCCGAAGTGCTGGACGCCGGCGGCATCGAGGTAGGTCAGCGTGTCGGCGAAAGCGTCACGGCCGAAGTCCAGGGCATGGTTGTTGGCGTCCGTAACGGCATCGATGCCGGCGGCGGCGAGTGACGCGGCGGCGGCGATCGGCGCGCGAAAAGTAAATGTCTTCTTCCACGGCGTGCCGCGGTCGGAGATCGTGCATTCGAGATTGGCGACGACCAGGTCAGCCTCGTCGAAGTAGGGCTTGACCTTTTCCCATGGGGCGAGCAGGCCGTTCTGGCGAATGCGCCGACCGATCGACTGGCCGAGCATGACGTCGCCCACGGCCATCAGCCTCACGGTGCCCGACGGCGGCGGACCGTCGGCCGCGCGCCCATCAACGAATGCCCTGGCCGGCGCCGCACGCGCGCCGCCGATGGCCACGACGAGGAGCACGAGGACGACGGCGATCCAGCGTCGGGCAACGCGGCTCACTGTTTTCTCCTGTTAACCGCCTGCGGCGCCCGATTCCCTCTGCGCCGCTTTCCGCACCCAGTCTCGCCTGC
>CAYYVV010000027.1:4920-31783 GCA_964475245.1 uncultured Anaerolineaceae bacterium
CTAGTCGACGATCGTCTGCGACTGCTCGCGCATGAACTGCTGGACGTAGTACAGACCGCCGCCGGATTTGCCGGTTGCGGTTGAGCCCTTCCAGCCGCCAAAAGGCTGGACACCCGGCCATGCACCGGTAGTCGAGCCAGCGCGCCGGTTGACGTACACGACGCCGGCTTCGATGCGCTTGAGGAAAGCGTCGATGTCCGCCTGCTCGCCGCTGTAGATGCCGGCGGTCAGGCCGAGGTCGCTGGTGTTGGCCAGTTCGAGCGCCGCATCAACCGAATCGACCGGGGCCACGGCCACGAACGGCAGGAAGAGCTCGTCCTTGAACAGTCTGTGGTCCGTTGGCAGGTCCGCGACAACCGTGGGCGCAACGAAGAAGCCGTCGTCTTTGCCCTCACCAGTGAGCCGCTCGCCACCGGCAACAATTCTGCCGTCTCGACGCGCTTCCGCCGTGGCTTGTTCGTAGCGCTCGACGGCACGCTGGTTGATGATCGGGCCCATCCAATTCCTGCGGTCAACCGGATCCCCGACCGCGATGGAACGGGCCTTGTCCGCCAGCAATGCCAGGAATTGGTCGTATACCGGACGCTCGACGTACACGCGGCTGTTGGCCGAGCACTTCTGCCCGCTGAACCCGAAAGCACCGCGCATCACGCCTTCGGCTGCCTCCTCGAGGTCAGCCGACTTGCTCACGATGGCCGGGTTCTTGCCGCCCATCTCGACGATGACGGGCTTCGGATAGCGCTTGGCAAAGTGCTTGTACAGGTCGAAGCCAACCTCGAAAGATCCCGTGAAAAGGATCCCGTCGACGCCGTCGTTCTCCTGGAGCTCGGCACCCACCGTCTCGCCAGGCCCGGCGACCAAATTGAAGACGCCATCCGGTATCCCGCCATCGCGCATCGCCTGGGCGAGGCAGATGCCTGACAGTGGCGCGTCGGACGAGGGCTTGTAGACGACAGTATTGCCCGCCACGAGCGCGCCACCAGACGGGCCGCCGCTCAATGCGAAGGGGAAGTTGAACGGGCTGATGATTGCCCACACGCCGTATGGCTTGAGCACCGAGCGAGTGTGGACAGACTCATCGCCCAGGTTGCCCATCGGGTGATCGAAGCCGCCGTTCTGCTCGACCATGTCGCATGACCAGCGGATCAGGTCGGCCGTCTCCTCCACGTCGCCGAGCGCCTCGAGCCGGTTCTTGCCCACCTCCATGGCGAGCAGCGCTGCGAAGACCATCTGCCGCTGGCTGATCACATCGGCCACGCGGCGCAGGATCGCCACTCTTTCCTGCCACGGTCGCCCGGACCAGGCCGGGAATGCGGCGCGCGCGGCGGCGATTGCATCTACCACGTCCTGGCGCGTGCCCTTGGCGAACGTGCCGATCAGCGATCCGTCGATGGGTGAGTGCTTCTCGAACGTGCCGTCGCCGTCGCGCTCCACGCCGCCGACGAGGTTGCGATGACTCTTGCCGAGCATCCGGCGGGCTTCGTCGACGCCCTTTTCGAACTGCTCGTGCAACTCGTCGTTGTCATTGCGCAGGGTCGCGTAGGTGATCTTCAGCCGCGGACGTTCGATCGTGTCGGTCATGGTTGCTGGGGTTACCTCCGTGTCGTCGCCAAAAGTCTACGCCGGGCGCTTCGCCTTTCCGCTACGGCCGAACGGCCCTTGTGGGGCCACAGACGGCAGCGCAGCATCGGTCCTCGAACGTGGCTGTTCGAATGCGCTAGAGGGTTTCCGACATGAGCACGAGCACGATCTCGGTCAGCAAACAGGCGGATCTCGCGGGGCCCGGCATCGGGTCATACGACGAGCTCGAGAAGATTCTGCCGACCGACTACCGCTCGGCCCTCGATCCGCGCGAGACGCAGATCGCGATCTACGCCGTCAAGGATTACATCGAGCGCGAGCTGTGTCGCGAGCTCAACCTGATCCGCGTCCAGGTGCCGGTGATCGTCGACGTCGAGTCGGGCGTCAACGACATGCTCGACCGTGATGGCTCGCGCACGCCGATCCAGTTCCACATCAGCAATGACTACGACAAGCATCCGATCGACGCCCAGGTCGTGCAGGCGGCGACGAAGTGGAAGAGGGTCGCCCTCAAGCAGTTCGGCATGAAGCCGGGCGAGGGCCTGTGCACCGACATGCGCGCCGTGCGCAAGGACTACTTCCTCGACCACGACCACAGCGTCTACGTCGACCAGTGGGACTGGGAACGCGTGGTCACGCCCGAGCAGCGCAACCTCGAGAACCTGAAGCAGACCGTGCGCGCGATCTGGCGCGTCCTGCGTGGCGCGGAGGCGCACGCGCACGAGCTCTTCCCGCAGCTAGCCGACGCGCGTTATCCCGACCTGCCCGAGGAGATCGTCTTCCTGCACGCTGAGGACCTCCTGGCGCGCTACCCCGATCTGCCGCGCAAGCAGCGCGAGACGCGGATCCTGCAGGACTATCCGGCGGTCTTCATCATCGGCATCGGCTGGAAGCTCGATGACGGCTATCCGCACGAGATGCGCGCTGCCGACTACGACGACTGGGCCACGCCGACGCTGTCGGACGACGGCCGCCCGATGCACGGCCTGAACGGCGACATCCTCGTCTGGAACCCGGTCACCAAGCGCCGTCACGAGCTGACCTCGATGGGCATCCGGGTCAACGCCGAGACGCTCCGCGAGCAGCTCGAGATCACCGGCCAGACCGACTGGCTGACCCTGCCCTACCACCGCGGCATCATCAGCGGCGAGCTGCCGCTGTCGATCGGCGGCGGCATCGGGCAGTCGCGGACGCAGATGCTGCTGCTCAAGAAGGCCCATCTGGGCGAGGTCACAGTGTCCGTCTGGCCGCAGGTCCTCAAGGACATGTGCGCCGAGCGGCACATCTTCGTTATCGAGTAGAGCCTCAGGAACAGTGAGCCCGGCCGGTGCAGCCGGCCGGGCGAGCGGCGGGGGAGTCCGGAAAGCTGACGCCCGGGGCGCCAGCGTCAGGACGCGGCCTGAACGTCGCGGAAGCAGTCCGAGCAATACACGGGCTTGTCCTGGCGCGGCTTGAACGGCACCTGGGCGGCATTGCCGCATTTCGAGCAGATGACGGCGAAGTACTCGCGCTGCGGCCGGGAGTCGCCGCGCTCATAGCCACGCGGACCGCCGATCTCGCGCACGTCGAAGCCGCTCGTATCACGCATCTGGCGGCGCGAGGCGCGGCACGACGGACAGCGCTTCGGATCGGAAGCGAAGCCCTTCTGCGCGTAGAACTCCTGGTCGGCAGCGGAGTGAATGAACTCCACGCCGCAGTCGGCGCAGGTGACGGTTCGATCTTGATAGGACACCAGCGACCTCCCCTGGTCAGCTCTAGGCAATCGATACCGATGTGACCACCGGTCAGACCAGCGGGGATTCCAGCCGAGCGAACATACGGCGTGGCGTCGGAATAGGAGCCGGACGCCAACCCAGTTTGCTCTGCCGAGGTCCCTGAAACTGGGGCGCACCGGTAACGGCTGAAGCCTACCACCCGAGGCCCAAACCGGGCATAAACGGCCGGCTGCTGCGGTCGCGATGGCGCTGCTTAGCCCTTCCTTCCTATGTCCGACCGGGACCCGCGGCTGTCAGAATGCGGTTACTCGTTACACCACCTGCCGAGAGGGAGTCCGATACGCGATGCCGCGCCTTCTGCACATGGCTGACGTACACCTGGGCGCGCGGCACGACGACCTTGGCCCTGCCGCAGCGGCCCAGCGCGAGCGCCAGTTCGAGGCGTACACGCGGGCGATCGACCTCGCGCTTGCCGAGAAAGTCGACCTGGTTCTGATCTGCGGTGATCTCTTCGACTCCAACAGCCAGCCCAAGCGCTCGGTCGAACGTGCCGCCGCGGAGCTTGGCCGCCTCGCCCAGCGCCACATCGCGGTCGTGGTCATCCCAGGCACGCATGATTGCTACGACGCGTCGTCGATCTATCGCGTCTTCGATCTCGCCGAGATGTCGGGCGCGCCGGCCGGCAGCGGCCTCGTTACCGTCCTGACTGACACGAAGTCGAGCGTCACCTTCGATCAGCTGGGCATCACGGTCCGGGCCAAGGTGTTCCCGACCAAGCGCGCGTCGGAGAGCCCCGTCGCCGCGCTCGGCGTCAGCGCCCAGGACAGCGGTCCCGGCGGCGGGCGCAACTGGCAGATCGGCATGGTCCACGGCTCGCTGGCCGTGCCCGGCCGTTTCGATGCCGACGACGTCTCGTTCACCGAGCAGGAGATCGCGGCCAGCAATCTCGACTACCTCGCCCTCGGCCACTGGCACTCCTTCCGTGAGGGGAGGGCCGGCCGGACCGTGTGGGCCTACTCCGGCGCACCGGAGATGGTGGCGCTCGACCAGGACGGCGCGGGCCAGGTCCTGCTCGTGGGCCTCGAGGAGCGCGACGGCCAGCGCCGCGTCACCATCGAGCCGCGACTCGTCGGGCGAACCCAGTTCCGCAAGCTGGAGATCGACTCGGCCGGGCTGGCCTCACAGGCTGAACTCGGAGCTCAGCTGGCCGAGCTCGCGAACCCGGACCTGGTGCTCGACGTGCGCATCCTCGGTGTCCGCAACGACGATCTCGACCTGAACGTCGACGAGCTCGAGGGCCAGCTGGCGTCGAAGTTCCTGCGCCTGCGCGTGCGAGATTCATCGATCGCACCGCTCGCTGAAACGCAGCTCGCCCCGGCCGACACCATTCCCGGCGCGCTCACGCGCGACTTCCGGGCCCGCATCGTCGACCACGAGACGCGCGGCGACAACGAGCGCGCGGCAGAGCTGCGTGAGGCGCTCCGCCTGGGCATGCTGCTGCTCGACGATCCGACGCGGGTGACGCTGGCATGAACATCACCCACCTGCGCCTGCGCGACTTTCGCCGCCACGCCGAGCTCGATCTCGACTTCAAGCCCGGCCTGAACATCGTCCGCGGGCCGAACGAAGCCGGCAAGTCGACCATCCAGCGCGCGATCGAGATGGGCCTCTTCCGCCGCCCGACATTCGCCTCGGCCGAGCTCGACGAGCTGAAGCCATGGCGCGCGCCGGAGGCCGATCCGCAGATCGAGATCGACTTCGACGATGAGGGCCAGGCCGGCGCGCTGCGCAAGACCTTCGCCGGCCACCGCGGCACGGTCGAGCTGGACTGGGCAGGCCAGACGCTGACCGATCCGGCGGCGGTCGAACAACAGGTCGCGACCCTGACCGGTCTGCCATCGGAGAAGTTCCTGCGCTCGACCGCAAGCATTCATCACCAGGAGCTGACCGGCCTGACCCAGGACGAGAGCACGCTCCGCGACCGCCTCCAGCAATCGATGAGTGGCGCCGATCGTGGCACGCACGCCGCGCGCAAGAAGCTCGAGGACGCCATCCGGCGCTACAGGACTGAGGGTGCCAAGAACCCGGGCTATCTCAAGGTCATGCGCTCGGACGTGGACCGGCTGCGCGAGCAGAAGCGCTCTGGCGAGGCCGCGCTCGCGCAGCTCGAGGCGGACCGGCGGGCGCTGGCGACGGCGCGCGCGGCGCGCGTCAAGCTCGACGAGCAGCTGGCCGAGCAGCGCGACAACGCCGCGAAGGCTGAGCGGGCCGCCAAGCTGACCGCGCGCGCCGCCGACGCGGCCAAGCGCTATGCGCTCTACAAGCGTGGCGCGGAGCTGCGCGAGGAGATCGGCAAGCTCGACGCCTCACATCCATCCGGCGTGGCACTGCCCGTCCTGCGCACGACCGTCGAGCACCTCCGCCAGCTCGAGTTCCGCATGTCGGAGATGCGCGCGGAGCTGGCGGCCGAGCCGGACCTGTCGGGCTACGACGTGGCCATTCCCAACCCGACCTGGCGGCCGTGGATGGTGGCCAGCGGAGTGCTGCTCGTGGTCGCCGCGATCGCCCTGGTGGGCGGCATCGTCGGCGGTGCGGCGATCGTTGGAATCGTCGTTGCCGTGGCCGCGGCCGCAGCCGCGGCAGGTGCCTTCATTGGCGCCCAGCGCGGGCGCCGGCGGCTCAACGACGTCCGTATGCAGAACGAGCTGCGCGAGTCGGAGATCGCGCGCCGGCTGACCGGCCGAACCCAGATAGCCGAAAAGGTCCGCCAGGCCGAGCAGGAGCGAATCGAGGCGCTGCGCTCGCTGCACCAGCCTGATCTGGCCACGGCCGATCGAGTGCTCGCGGCCGAGACGGAGCACGTCGCCAATATCGGCGCACGGCGCGCCGAGTATCGCGGCCTGATGGGCGACGACCCGGCTGCCGACGACGTGGCCACGTTGCGCGACCGTGCCGCGGCAGAGGCTGACGAGTGCAAACACACGCTGGCCGGCATGGGCGAGATCGGCCGTGATCCGGAGCGCCATGTCGCGGCCTACAACCTCGCGCTCCAGCGCCTTGCGCCGGAGCGCGAGCAACAGATGCAGTCAGAGGCCAACGCCGACGCACGCGTCAACAACAACGCCGTCGACGCTGAGCAGGTCGCGGCCGTAGCCGAGGCTCTCGAGCAGGTCGAGGAAGAGCTCGCGGCCGCGGAGCGCCGACTGCGCATCTACGAGGATGTGCTGGCGACGTTGAATGCGGCCGAGCGCGGGACGATGAAGAAGGCCGCGCGCTTCCTCGAGCAGCGCATGGCGCGCGACATAGAGCGCATCACCGGCGGCCGCTACCGGCGCTTGCGCGTCGACGAGCAGACGCTGACGTTCACGGTCTACTCGCCCGAGATCGACGACTGGATTGACGTCCGCCGCCTGTCGCAGGGCACGCTCGACCAGCTCTACCTGTGCGCCCGGCTGGGCATAGTCCGCCAGGTCACGCAGCCCGCCGCGCCGCCGCTCATCTTCGACGACCCATTCGTGACCTTCGACGCCGAGCGGGCCGAGCGCGCGCTGAAGATGCTCAAGGAGCTGGCGCGTGACTTCCAGGTCATCTACCTGACCTGCTCCGACCGGTATGACGCGGTCGCCGACAACGTCATCGTGCTGCCCGAGCCGCTCGAGAAGGACGAGCCGGAGCCCGTCGCCCCGACCGGCGCCGGCGAGGCGATGCCGATGTGGTCGAGCGCGACGCTGGCCGACGCCGCGGCGATCGGCGCCGGTGGTGCCGGCGGCGGCAACGTCTATGCCAATGGCAACGGCAAGCCCGCCGTCACGGGTGCCCAGGCTTCTAACCCGGCCCAGCCGGCGCCGCCTGTCGCGCCGCTCTGGCCGGAAGAGCACTGAACCTCTCGGGCCCGGTCTACGGCCTGCTCTCCGCGATCTCGTGGGGCGCCGGCGACTTCGGCGGCGGCCTCGTCAGCCGTTTCACGAGCGTCTTTTCGGCCCTGATCGCAGGCGAGGCCGTGGGTCTGCTGGGCAGTCTCGCGATTGCCCTCGCCATCGGCGAGCCGCTGCCTTCGGCAACTTCATTCCTGTGGGCATTTGCGGCCGGGACGTGCGGCATTGCCGGCCTTGGCGCCTTCTACTACGCGCTGTCGCGCGGGACGATGGGTGTCGTCGCGCCGTTGACGGCGGTGATCGGCGCCGGGCTGCCGGTCGTGATCGGCCTTGTGCAGGGGGAGCAGCTCGAGCTCGTCCGCGGCGTGGGCATCGTCGTCGCCCTGGCCGCCGTCGCCCTCATCTCGCTGCCCGGCCGGGCAACCACCACTGACGAGCGACGCCTGCTCCGTGTGGATCTCAGCCAGCTGCCCCTGATCGTCATCGGCGGCGTCGGCTTCGGCCTCTTCTTCGTCTTCCTCAGCAAGGCGGCGGACACGGGTGAGACATGGTGGCCGCTCGTCGTCGTGCGCCTCGCCGGCGTCGTCTTCATTGCCGCGGCCACGGTCGTGGCCATCGCGCGGACCAAGGCGCCCCGTCTCGCCACCCGCGCGGACATCGTGTTCGGCCTGCCCAAGGTCCGTGCCCGCGCGCTGCCGATGCCAGTCCTGGCGGGCCTGTTCCTGCTGACCGGTGTCGGCGACCTGGGCGGCAACGCCTTCTTCGTCCTCGCCACGCGCGCCGACGTGCTGTCGGTTGCGGTCGTGCTCGCGTCGCTCTACCCGGTCGTGACCACGCTTCTGGCCGCAGTCTTCCTGCACGAGCGACTTCGCCCCGTGCAGGTTGTCGGAGTCCTGCTCGCCTCGCTCAGCGTGCCGCTGCTGCGCTAGCCGGCTGACCGGGG
Source organism: uncultured Anaerolineaceae bacterium (assembly GCA_964475245.1). GTDB lineage: Bacteria > Chloroflexota > Limnocylindria > Limnocylindrales > CSP1-4 > JALYGJ01. Next base: position 13,035 of record CAYYVV010000027.1, read on the forward strand.
ATTACCCGGCGTACCTCCCAGCCGCCGCCGTCCGCGGCGCGAACGTCGTAATGGGGCTGGTCATAGGTCGTCGGTCCCTGCTTGCGCCGGCCGGTGGCCAGCTCGAAGCGCGAGCCGTGCCACGGGCACTCGACGCAGCCGTCGACGATCTTGCCCTGGGCGAGCGGGCCGCCCGCGTGGGCGCAGACCGAATGCATCGCGTAGACGGTGGTGCCCTGGCGGACGACGACGAGCGTCTGCGCGCCGGCCTTGGCCGCGGTTGGCGTGCCCTCCGGCACGTCCGTGACGTCGAGCTTGGTCCAGTCCGACTTTGGCCCGAAGCGCCAGGCGTGGCGGTTGACCATGTTGCCGAAGGTGTAGACGACATCGCCCCCAACCCACGCGCCGGCGGCGAGGATCACGTAGCCGATCAGCGACAGGACGATGACGACGGTCCGGTCGCCGACGTTGTCGCCGAGACGCAGCACGAACGAGACGATGTAGGCGATCAGCGCGATGACCATCAGCGTCGCATGGACCGTGGCCACCGTGCGCGGCTCGTCGTCCGTGTCGCTGTAGTCGGCCGCGCCGGCAACAGCCGCTCCGACCATGGCCAGGATGCCGAAGGCGAGCGTCACATCCGCTGCCGCGCGCTGATCGACGACGTCGAAGATGATGACAAGGGTCATCGCGCCGATCGGGACGTCGGTCAGCACCGCGTGGATCGAGTGGCCCAGCCACTTGCCGTTCAGGAAGTCCTGGATCGGGCGCATCGGGCGAAAGATCGCGCTTATCCAGCGCACGTTGAAGTCGCCGAGGGGCCGCGCCCAGCCGTACTGGGCGTAAAGAAGTCGACTGAGCAGCCGGCCGATCATCCACCCACCTCCTTGCAGCGCAGGTTAGCTGGCCCCGACGAGCAGGCCGGCGACGGCGCACAGGACGACGACAACGATCGGCGGCGTGCGCGCCACGACGAGCACGACGAAGGCCGCGGCACAGATCGCGACGTCGATCCAGCTGCCCACGGCACTCGTCCAGACGGGGTTGTAGAGCGCCGCCGCGAGGAGGCCGACGACCGCCGCGTTCGTGCCGCTCAGCGCGCGCCGAAAGGAGCTCGATCGACGCAGGTCGTGCCAGAACGGGAGCGTTCCCCAGATGAGCAGGAATGCGGGCAGAAAGATCGCCGCGAGGGCCAGCAGGCCGCCGGCGATGCCCGACGGCGACACGTTGCTGACCGTGCCCAGGAACGCCGCAAACGTGAACAGCGGACCTGGCACGGCCTGGGCAGCGCCGTAGCCGGCGAGGAACTGGTCCTGGCTGACGAAGCCCGGGTCAACGGTCGTGGCGTGCAGCAAGGGCAGGACGACATGGCCGCCGCCAAAGACGAGCGCGCCGGAGCTGTAGATGCCGCCGACGAGGTTGAGCGTCTGTGAGTCCGCGATCTGGGCGGCGAGCGGCAGCGCGACGAGCAGGCCAAAGAAGAGGCCCAGCGCCGCCAGGCCAACTCGGCGGCTGAGCGGACTTGCCTCGTCCGGCGTCGGCGGCGGCGCGCTGTTTCGGATCAGGAGCAGGCCAAGCAGCGCGCCGCCGGCAATGACCCCGAGCTGCGTCAGGGGAGTGGCGATGAGCAGGGCAACCGCCAGCGCAGCAAGGGCGAGTCCGCGCCGTGTCCAGTCGGGCGTCAGCGTCCTGGCCATGCCCAGCACTGCCGCCGCGACGACGGCGACGGCAGCCAGCTTCAGGCCGTGGACCCAGCCCGCGCCCGACAGGTCGCTTGAGCTCGCGTACAGGCCCAGCACGATCAGCGCCGCGGCCGACGGAAGGGTGAAGCCGAGCCACGCCGCGAGCCCTCCACGCATGCCGGCTCGGCGCGTGCCGATGGCGATGCCGAGCTCGCTGCTGGCCGGGCCGGGCAGGGACTGGCACAGCGCAACGAGGTCCGCGAAGGCGGCTTCGTCCAGCCATCGCCGGCGCTCGACGTACTCGCGCCGGAAGTAGCCGATATGCGCGATCGGGCCGCCGAACGAGGTCAGCCCGAGGCGCAGGGCGACGGCCAGCACCTCGAGCGCCGACCCGCGCCGGCTCCCGCTGGCCTCCGACCTTGCGCCGACTTCCACCGCGCGAGATTACCGAGCGCGCTCCGTGTCGAAGGGCACAGTCACGCCATTCCGACTAGCCAGTCACCCAGCGCGCATGGCTGATCGGATTGCGTGGATGAGCCCATCGAAAGACACCGTTCCGCGCCTATGCCGTCAGGCGTGGTTCCATCAATCGGCCGCCCGGAGCGGTCATGACAACGGTGGCGAAACCTGGGCCGTGGCGGCGCGATCGAGAACCCAGACCGCGTTGGGCAGGAGCGCCGCCTGCGACGGCCAGCGCGCGACGTCGCGGTCATCGCCCAGGACCTGGCCGACGATGGCGGCCTTGGCGCTGCCCGCTCCCATCATCAGCACCAGGCCTGCGACGGGCAGCACGCGCGCGGAGAGCGTCACTCGGGCGACGTGCGGCTCGACATGCTCCGGAGCGGGCACGCCGAGCACGATGGGCGCGTCGAGTGCCAGTCCGGGGCTGCCCGGGAAGAGCGAGAACATGTGCCCGTCGGGGCCGATGCCGGACAGGATCACGTCGAAGATCGGCACGCCGCCCTTGGCCAGCGGCACGTGGCGGGTGAGGTCGCGCAGGTACAGCTCGGCCGCGAGGTCGACCGGCTGGTCGTCGCTGAGTGTCTCGTCGACCTCGACCGGATGCACGTTCTCCGGGTTGACGGCGAGGCCGGGCACGGCGCCAGCAACAACGTCGTCGTACTGGCCGCCCGAGCCCGACAGCCCAGCCTTCTCCGACATCGCCAGCAGCAGCGAATAGGCAAGGCCTGTGTTCGAGTACGGGTGGTCGATGGGCACGAACCTGTCGTCGCCCCACCACAGGTGGACCTTGCCCCAGTCGAGCGCGCCGGCGTTCGCCGGCGCGCGCAGCTCGCGATAGAGGGACACGGCCGAAGAACCGCCGGTCAGTGCGATGTGCGCCACACCGCGCTGCGCGACCGCTTCTGCCAGAGCGGCAACGATGCGCCGCGCCGCCTCGCGCGCGACTGCGGCCTCGTCCTCGACGACCACGATCTGTGCCCCGCCGAGGCGCTCGCCCGCGCCCGCCTCAGCCACTGCTCACCAGCCTCACGGCGCGGATCAGCGCGCCTTCGAAGATGCGGTCGAGGCCGGGTGAGTCGAGCGCTTCGGCGATGAACGGCGTCTCGTCGAATGGCTCGAGGCGACCGGCGCGGCGCGAGACCTGCGCACCGTTCCAATCGGCCGTGGCCAGGAGATGGTCGGACTGGCGCGTGATCCGCGCGCGAACCGTGGCGCGCGGCCGGACTGCCTCCAGGTCGACGCGGACGAGCGAGCCGGCCGCGCGCTGCGCGCCATCGAGCGTGGTGCGCACGGGGCGCAGCTCGACATTGATCTCGCGCTTGCCGCGCCGGAAGGCGCCGTGCAGGTAGTCGTCGTCACCGCCCGCGGCGGTCAGTGGCCGTTCGACTTCCCAGCCCAGGCGCGATGCGAGCCAGCCGAGGTAGAACGCGGCCTTCGAGACGCGCAGCGTTGACGTTGGCCGTGCCACGTCGATGCGCACGCTCTTGATGTGGTCGAGCTCCTGGATGAGCAGCGGATGGTCGAACATCGCCGCGAGGAGCTCACGCCACAGGTTCAGCCGCAGCCAGCCGATGTCTGTGACCGACACGCCGTTCGCGACGACCGTGGCCAGGCCCGCCAGGCGCTTGCCGCCGTCCTCGTTGAACGATCCCGAATCGACCAGCAGCCGATCCGCGGTCGAGACGACCTCGTTGAACTGGCGCGTGCCGAAGGGCGGGTCGTCGGGCCACCACAGGACGACGGGCAGATCGTGGATCAGCAGCGGCGTGACCACGCGCGACAGATGCTGAGACAGCTCGCCGCCGGTCTTGATCAGGATCTGCTCGGTGCACATCTCCGATCCCGAGCGATCGTTGAGCTTGCACTCGGCGTAGATGTGAGCGTCCATGTGCGACGGGCCGTCGAAGTCCATCGGCGAGACGACGATCGCGCGCGACGGGTGGCGCTGATGGAGCGCGTTGATCGCGGCCAGCGCGCGTTCCGAGATCTCCGGCCGCGGCGCAACGACGACGAGGGTCAGGACGCTCGTGCGCATGCGCACGCGGACCGACTGCGTTGGGGCCATGTGCGCGGCGAGCCGTGGGTCGGCCCGCGCCTCGTCGCGCGCGTCGCGGCTCAGCTCCGCGCCCGACGCCTCGTTCGCGGCCGCGTTCCAGACCTCGCCGAGCTGGTCGACGCACTGCGAGATGCTCGTCGCGCGAACATGCCAGCGCGACGTGGTCGGGTCCATCTCGAGCTCGGTCGTCACCCCGTCGTAGGCAGGATCGCTGAGCTCGACAGTCTTGCGTGGGCTGTACAGCGGCGGAATCGACGACTTGCCGTCGGTGCTCATCGGCACGTCAGCCTACATTCGCCGCCAGCGCCGGCCGTCATGCTCGATCAGCTTGTCGGCCGCGTCCGGCCCCCACGAGCCGGCTTCGTAGAAGCAGATGTCGCTGTCCGGCGTGCCTTCGCGGTCCCACTCCTGCCAGACGTTGATCATCGGCGTGACGATGCTCCACGCCGCCTCGACCTCGTCGGCGCGGGTGAACAGCGAGGCGTCGCCATGCATTGCGTCGAGAAGCAGCGTCTCGTACGCCTCGGGCGCATCGCGTGCGAACGACAGACCGTAGGTGAAGTCCATGTTCACGCTGCGCACGTCGAGGCCGAGCTCGGGCACCTTGGCCGCGAAGCGCAGCATGATGCCCTCGTCGGGCTGGATGCGCAGCGCGAGCAGGTTCGGCTCGGGCGGCGTTGCCGATTCTCCGAAGAGCATCAGCGGCGGTAGCTTGAACTGGATCGCGATCTCCGTCGCGCGGCGGGCCATGCGCTTGCCCGTGCGCAGGTAGAAGGGAACGTCGGCCCAGCGCCAGTTCTGGACCTCGAGCTTGAGCGCGACGAAGGTCTCCGTCTTGGACGTCGGCGATACCTCGTCCTCCTGGCGATAGCCGACGACGTGCTTGTCACCGACCCACCCCTCGGTGTACTGCCCGCGGACGACGTTCGCCCGCACCCGAGCCTCGGTCCATTTGGTGTCGATCGAGCGCAGCACGCGCGTCTTCTCGTCGCGCAGCGCATCGGCCTCGAAGGCGATCGGCGGCTCCATGGCAACCAGCGACAGCAGCTGCAACAGATGGTTCTGGAGAATGTCGCGGCTCGCGCCGGCCTGCTCGTAGAACTCACCCCGGCCCTCGATGCCGAGGTCCTCGGCCACGGTGATCTGGACATGGTCCACGTAGCGCCTGTTCCAGAGCGGCTCGAAGATGCCGTTGCCGAAGCGGAAGACCATCAGGTTGCGGACGGTCTCCTTGCCCAGGTAGTGGTCGATGCGGTAGACCTGCGACTCGTCGAAGACCTTGATCAGCGAGTTGTTGAGCTCGACCGCCGATTCGAGGTCGTGCCCGAACGGCTTCTCGACCACGATCCGGACCCAGCCCTTGCCGTCCGCACCCTGGCGCTGAAGCCCGGCTTTGCCCAGGTTGGCGATGATCTCCTCGTACGCCGACGGTGGCGTGGCGAGGTAGAAGAGCTTGTTGCCGCGTGTGCCCCGCGCGGCGTCGATCTGCTCGAGGCGCTCCGCTAGCTCGCGGAACGCCGCGCGGTCAGCGAACTGGCCGGGCTGGTAGAAGATGCCCTCGGCGAAGTCGTTCCACAGGCCGTCCTCGACCTTGACGCGCGAGTTCTCCTCGGCCGACTCACGCATCATCTTGCGAAATTCGGCATCGGTCAGCGGCCGCCGAGAGAAGCCGACGACGCTCGTCTCAGCGGGCAGCAACCCGGCGCGGCGCAGGTTGTAGACGGCGGGCAGGATCTTGCGGCTCGTCAGGTCGCCGGTGGCGCCGAAGACGACGATCAGGCACGGCTCAGGGATGCGCTCCAGCGCAAGCCCGGCCCGAAGCGGGTTCTCATGCGTCTGATCCGGCGTCGGGCGATAGACGTGGACCGTGTCGTGCTGCGTGGTTGCCTTGGTAGCGGCCGGCGCGGCCCTGGTAGCGCCAGGGGCCGCCTTGGTCGCGCCCGGTGCGGACTTGGGCACCGACGTTCTGGGTGTGCTTCGTTTTCGTGGGGTTTCAGTGGCCACGCTTGTCGCGCCTACTCCGTCTTCACGGCATGGCCGCCGAACTGATTGCGCAGCGCGGCAAGCACCTTGGCCGAGTAGCTCTCGTCCTGGCGGCTCGAGAAGCGCGCCAGGAGCGAGAGGGTGATGATCGGCGCAGGGACGTCGTGGTCCATGGCGTCCTGCACGGTCCAGCGGCCCTCGCCGCTGTCGGCGACCCAGCCCTTGATGTCCGCCAGGTCGGTGCCGTTCTGCTCGAACGCGAGGCCGGCCAGCTCGAGCAGCCATGAGCGGATGACCGTGCCATGCATCCAGGCCTTGGCGATGGCTTCGAGATCGAGCGGGTACTCCGACGCGTGCATGATCTCGAAGCCCTCGGCGTACGCCTGCATCAGGCCGTACTCGATGCCGTTGTGGACCATCTTGGTGTAGTGGCCGGCGCCCGACGGCCCGCAGTAGACGTAGCCGCCGTCGGGTGGCGCGAGCGACGTGAAGATGGGCTCGAGCGGCTTCACCGCCTCCGGATCCCCGCCGACCATCGTGCCATAGCCGTTGACCAGGCCCCACACGCCGCCGCTGATGCCGGCATCGACGAAGTTGATGCCCTTGGCCTTCATCAGATCGTGGCGGCGCTTGGAATCCTTGAAGTTGGAGTTGCCGCCATCGACGATCGTGTCACCTGGCGCGAGCAGCGCGGCGAACTCATCCATCGTCTGCTCGGTGGCGTCGCCGGCGGGAACCATGAGCCACACGATGCGCGGGGGCTTGAGCATGCCGATGACGTCCTGCGGCGTGAGGCCACCTTCGAGACCCTCGCCGATGATCTCGCGCGTCTTGTCGGGCGACCGATTGAACGCGACCACCCGATGACCCGCGTTGTGCAGCCGGCGGGCCATGTTGCCGCCCATGCGGCCGAGGCCGACGATCGCGAGCTCCAAAGCGTCGTTCCTCCTAGCGGGCGATTGGCTCGGCGAGAGCGGCGGCGATCGCGGCGTGCAGCTCGTTCAGGCCGACATCCGGATCATCGCCCAGATTGACGCGCGCGACTGGCAGCTCGTGCGACTCGAGCGACATGAAATCGCCTGCCGCCTGGGCGTCGATCAGGACCCCGAACGTCTCGTGCCAGCCGGGGATCTCGAGGTCGTTCGGATGATTGGCCGTGAGCTGCAGGAAGCAGCCCGTCGGCGGGCCGCCCTTGTGCAGCTGGCCGGTCGAGTGCAGGAAACGCGGCCCGAAGCCAACGGTCACGGCGCGGCCCGAGCGGTTGCGCAGCAACGTCGCGATGGCGCGCAGCGCCTGCTCGCGCTCGGGCGTCTGGGCGACGTAGGCCTGCAGCGCGAAGTAGCCGCGCGGCTTGACGCGCGCCAGGTGGCGACGCAGCTCATCGGCGAGCGCGCCCTTAGCCGCGGTCAGGCGCAGCGGCGCGTCGCCCGTCAGGGTCAGTCCCGCCTCGGTCACGATGGGCTCCACGGCGGGCAGCTTGTGCTCGTGGCGGTATTGCTCGAGGACACGCTTGGTGTTGTCTTTCGACTCGGTCACGTTGGGCTCGTCGAACGGGTTGATGCCCAGCACGGCGCCGGCGACGGCCGTGGCGAACTCCCAGCGGAAGAACTCGGCGCCGAGTGGCGCGTCGCTGGTCGTGGCCAGATCGATGACCGGATGCCCGGCCTCGGCGAGCGTAGCCAGCGCGCTGTCCGTTTCGGCCTGCCACGCGGCGTCCGTGCCGCTGCTCAGGCGGACGAAGACCCGGTCGTCGGAGTAGACCGCGGGCGTGCCGAGCGGTTCTCCCGATACGGGAACGATGCCGACACCATGCTTGCCGGTGCTCTCGGCGATGAGCTGCTCGATCCACAGTGAGAGCGCCGCGAGGCCCGGCTCGATGACCAGCGTCAGCTTGTCGCGGCCGTTCCGGGCAAGCGTGCCGAGCGCGACGCCGAGCTTCAGACCCGGATTGTCCGCGTCGTTGACCGAGCAGCTCTGGGCCATGTGCTGCGCCGCGGCCATCAGCGCGCGCAGGTCGATGCCGAGCAGCGAACCGGGCACGAGGCCCACGTACGACAGCGCGCTGTAGCGGCCGCCGATGTCTTCGGGGTTCAGGAACATCTCGCGGAACAGGTCCGCGTGGGGGATGTGGCCGATGCTCGGGGGTGGGTCGCTGACTACGGCGAAGTGCAGGCCGGCATTGCCTTCAGGTATGTCGCGGTGAATCCCGTCCTCGACGTGCCAGAAGTGGGCCAGGAAGGCGAGTGGCTCGGTCGTGGTGCCGGACTTCGACGAGATTACGTACAGCGTTCCCGCTGGATCGGAGGCGTCCGTGGCCGCGCGCACGGCGGCCGGATCGGTCGAATCGAGGACGTCGACGGTGATGCCCGGGCCTGCCGGCTGCATCACGGCCGCGAGCACCGCCGGGGCGAGCGACGAGCCGCCCATGCCGGCGACGACGGCACGCACGAAGCCCTCGTCGCGAATCTCGGCCGCGAACGCTTCGAGCGGGTCGATGCGATCGTCGAAACCGGCTGGCAGATCGAGCCAGCCGAGGCGGTTGGCGATCAGCGCGGCAACCTTCTCGTCGCTCGTCCAGACGGTTGTGTCGCGTGCCCAGATGCGCTCGACCCACTTCTGATCGAGCGCCTGGTGCGCCTGATCGTCGATCTTCGCCTGCAGATCGGCCGGAATGTGTGTCGCGCTCGTTGGCACGGCCATGTCGGTCACTTGCTGTTCTCCCGGCCCCGCTTCTTGCTGCCTGCGAGCTCGCGCGCAGCCTTCGTGATTGCCGCGGCGTCGATCTCCGCGAGCTGAAGCTCTTCCTGTGGTGTTGCTGACCCGGGCATTATCCGGACCGCCAGCAGCTTGCCTTCGACCGTTACGCCGGCTTCGGCCAGCGTGCTGAACACGGCCTCGCCGAGGCCGCCCTCCGGCCAGTGGTCCTCGACGGTGACCACGCGGCCCGTCGCGCGCGCGGCCTCTATCAGAGTCTTCGTGTCGAGCGGCTTGACCGAGTAGAGGTCGATGACGCGCGCGCGGATCCCGTCCGCAGCCAGCTGCTCGGCCGCAGAGAGTGCCTCACCCAGGGTTATGCCCGCGCCGACGATCGTCACGTCGTCGTTCGCCGACGACTTGAGCACCTTGCTGCCGCCGATCTCGAACTCCTCGTCGGCGCCATAGATGACCGGCGTGGCCTGGCGCGTCGTGCGCATGTAGTTGATGCCCGTGTTGTTCGCCATCAGCGCCAGGAGCCTGGCGGTCTGGTTCGCGTCGGAGGGATAGAGAACAGTCGAGCCGTGCACGGCGCGCAGCGAGGCGATGTCCTCGAGGCCCATCTGTGACGGGCCGTCCTCGCCGATCGATACGCCGGCGTGCGAGCCGCACAGGTACAGGTTGGCCTGGCTGACGGCGGCCATGCGCACGAAGTCGTAGGCGCGGCTCATGAACGCGGCAAACGTCGCTGTGAACGGCTTCCAGCCGCGCACCTGCATGCCCACCGCGGCGCTGATCATCTGCTGCTCGGCGATGTACATCTGGAAAAAGCGCTCGGGGAACTTGTTGCCGAAGGTCTCGGTGTACGTGGAGTTGCCCACCTCGCCGTCGAGCACCACGATCGATCCGTCGGCCGCACCCAGCGCGGCGAGCGCGTCGCCGTAGGCCTTGCGCGTGGCGACCTTTGTCCCCTTCTCGTAGCGCGGCAGCTTGAGCTCACCCGAGTCGAAGGCGTGCGGGTGCGCCTCTTCGTCGGGCGCGGGCGGCGTGATCCGGATGCTGGTCCGGCCGCCGAGCTCGCGGATTGCGTCGTCGGAATCGTCCACCGGCTTGCCGTGGAAGCCGTTCTTGTTCTCCTCCCACGCGACGCCCTTGCCCTTGACCGTGCGCGCGATGATCGCCGTCGGCTTGCCCTTTGTCGCGATCGCCTCGGCATAGGCATCGTCCACGGCCTCAACATCGTGGCCGTCGATCTCGATCGTGTGCCAGCCGAAGGAGCGGATCCGGTTCGCGTAGACGTCCAGATCCCACTCGTAGCGCGTCGGCCCGGTCTGGCCCAGGCGGTTGACGTCGATGATCGCGGTCAGGTTGTCGAGGTTCTCGAAGCTGCCCGCGGCAAACGCTTCCCAGATCGAGCCCTCGGCCATCTCGCCGTCGCCGCACAGGATCCACGTCCGGTAGTCGAGCCGATCGAGGCGCTTGGCGGTCAGCGCGATGCCCACGCCGATGGGCAGGCCCTGGCCGAGCGAGCCCGTGGCGACGTCGACGAACGGCAGCACGGGCGTCGGATGTCCTTCGAGCCGGCTGCCCTTGAGCCGGTACGTCTCCATCTCGGGCTCGTCGATCGCACCGATCGCGAGCAGGATCGAGTAGTACAGCGGCGAGGCGTGGCCCTTGGAGAAGATGAGGTGATCGTTGTTGGCCGACTTCGGCTCATCGACGCGGTAGCGGAAGTACTTGCTCACGAGCACGGCCATCAGCTCAGCCGCGGACATGCTCGACGTGGGATGGCCCGAGTTCGCGCTTGCCGCGACGCGGATCGAGTCGACCCGGAACTGCTGGGCGAGCTCCCGCCAGGCGTCGTGATCGGAGTTGTTCGCAGCCATCGCCACGTAGGCTAACTCGGACGAGGTTAGGGCCTGCGTTGCGCAGTCATAACATTGCGAGCCGCTCATGAAAAAGCCCCGACTCGTATGCATCGGCGACCTAATGCTCGACGTCGTCGTGCGTCCCTCCGCGGAGCTCGCGACCGGCACCGACATTCCTGGATCGGTGCGACTGCGCCTGGGTGGGTCCGCCGGCAACACGTGTCGCACGTTCGTTGCCCTGGGCGGCAAGGCCGCGTTCGTGGCTGCTCAAGGTTCGGACTCGCTCGGCCGGAGCCTGGCTGGTGCCATGCGCGATGCGGGCGTGACCACGCACCTGGCGCACATGCCGGGGCCGACGGCGCGCCTCGCGGCGCTGATCGCGCCGGGCGGCGAGCGCTCGTTCGTGACCGATCGCGGCGTGGCCGACTCCCTTTCGGCGGCCGAGTTGCGGGCGGCCTGGTTTGCGCGCGCGGACGCGCTTCACGTGCCCGCTTATTCGTTGCTCAACGCACCGTTGTCCGAGGCGTCGTTGCACGCCGCGTCGCTCGTCCGCGCGCGCGGCGGCATCGTCACGGTCGATCTTGCCTCGCGCGCACCGCTCCTGGCCGTGGGAGCTGACGCCGGCCTGCGTGCGGTGCGCGCCTGTGCGCCCGACATCCTCTTCGCGAACCGCGACGAGATGTCGGCCCTTGTTGGCCCGCGCGGCGCGCGCAAACTGCTCGATGTGGCACCGATCGTCGTCGTCAAGCTGGGTTCCGCGGGCTGCCGAGTGCTGTGGCGCGGACCTGCGGCGGCGGCGACGGCAGCGTCGGGCGCGGCGTCGGCCGCTCCGTCCGCCGCTCCGCTTGAGATCGAGGTCGCAACGAAGCCGATCAAGGCCGCGGACACGACCGGCGCCGGCGACGCGTTCGATGCCGGTTTCCTGTTCAGCCTGCTTGCCGGGGGCTTCGATCGCCACAAGCCGTCAGCAGCGCAGCTGCGCAAGGCGGCACTTGCCGGGCATCGCGCCGCTGCCCGCGCGCTTGCCGGGCCGAGACCGGAGCTTGCCCTGTGAACGTGCCGCTCTCGGTCGCCCCACGCGTCAGCGAGGCAGTGGCGGCCGGTCGGCCGGTCGTGGCCCTCGAGTCGACGCTCATCACGCACGGCTTCGCCCATCCGCTGGGCGTCGACGCCGCGCGTCGGGCAGAAGCGGCCGTCCGTGCGGGCGGCGCGGAGCCGGCGACCGTCGCCGTTCACGCTGGCAAGCTGGTGGTCGGGCTCTCCGACGACGAGCTCGAGCAGATCGCGACGGCTCGCTCGCCACGCAAGGCGTCGCGCGCGACGCTCGCCCTGGCACTCGCGGAGGGCGGCTGGGCGGGCACGACCGTATCGGCGACGATGATCGCGGCGTCGCTCGCGGGCATCCGCGTCTTCGCCACCGGCGGCATCGGCGGCGTGCACCGCGGCGGCGAGCGCACGATGGACGTCTCGGCCGACCTCGACGAGCTCGCGCGCACGGCCGTGCTGGTCGTCTGTGCCGGGCCGAAGTCCGTGCTCGACATCGCCCTGACCCTCGAGTACCTCGAGACGCGCGGCGTGCCCGTGCTCGGCTGGCAGACGCGTGCGCTCGCCGGCTTCTACGCGCGCGACTCGGGCCGCGTGCTCGAGGGCTCTGTCGCTGACGCGGCCGACGCGGCGCGTGTCGCCCAGCTCCACTGGAACCTGGCGCTCTCGTCGGGGTTGCTTGTCTGCGTGCCGCTGCCGGCTGAGGCCGCGCTCTCCCGGGAAGAGGCGGAGACAGCGATCGCCCAGGCCGTGGCTGACTCAGAGGCCGCCGGCATTCACGGTCCGGCGGCCACGCCCTTCGTCCTGGCGCGCGTCGCCGAGCTCACCAACGGCCGTTCCGTGAGCGCGAACCTCGCCCTGATCGAGAACAACGCCCGTGTCGCCGCCTCGATCGCCCTCGCGCTAAGTCGGGGCTAAGCAGCCGCTAAGCCACCATCGCCACGATCTGCTGCATGGCTTCGGACGACGAACAGCTGGCGCGCGCTGCCATAGCCCTCAGGCGCCAGCTGAAGCTCCGACAGGAAGATCTGGTCGCGCGCGGAAGGTCGGTCCATCTGACGCACGCCATCGAGTCGGCCGGCATCGGATCACTGCGTGTCGACGACTTGAGGGCGCACTTCGCCGCACTCGGCGCCAGGGTTCGGATCACAGCGTGGTGGAACGGAGCATCGCTCGACCGGTTGATTGACGCTCGTCATGCGGCCGTCGTCGAGCGGCTGGTGACAATTCTGCGCGGGCTCGACTGGGAGGTCAGAACCGAGGTCTCCTTCTCGGAATACGGCGAGCGCGGATCGATCGACGTTTTCGCGGCACGTGCGGACGTCCGCGCGGTCTTCGTCGCGGAAGCAAAGAGCGAGTGGGGCTCGATCGAAGCGACGCTGCGCACACACGATGTCAAGACTCGGCTGGCACCCACGCTCGCCAAGGGAGTGTTCGGGTTCAAGCCGCTTATCGTTGGTAGCGCACTCGTCTTTCCGGATGAGATGACGGCGCGGCGCATCGCCGATCGGCACGTGGCGACCCTCGACGCCTCGTATCCGGATCGCGCTCGAGCATTGCGGACGTGGCTTGCGCGGCCGTCGGGCGCGATTCGGGGAATTTGGTTTCTCTCAAATCCCGACTGGCGCAAGGTTGGAATCGGCGGTTAGCCCTACTCGAGCTGGAAACGAGCCAAACGCGCCATCAAGTCCCGATCACGGCCGCCGATCTGAGGGGACACACACAGCACCAGCCAAAACCATCTGCTCCGCGATGAGGATTTGGTTGAAGCGGAAACTTGGCGGCGGTGGGCGGCGGTGGGCGGCGCGCGTGGCGGATCTAGGAGCCGTTGCGCAGGGTGGAGGTGTCGACGACCTCGAAGTCGGAGCCGTGGAGCTGCTGGAGCTGGTGCAGGTCGTCGTCGTTCCAGCCGGCAGATGGCGAGCCCGAGACGTACCACGGCGAGCCGTTGTCGGCGAGGATCATGCCGTACTGCTTGAGCGCGGTCAGCAGCACCCGTGCCTGCGGGCCGAAGCGGGAAATGTCGACCGACGCCTTGAGCCGGACGCGCAAGCCCATCGGCGGCAGTGTCGGGTCGGTCGAATCGGAGGCGTAGTGGCGTGCCGGGTAGATGTACGCCTTCTGCGTTTCGGGTGCCGTGAAGCGCAGGGCATGGTCGATCGCGCCCGCGGCGACTTCGTCGTAACGCACCAGGCCCGGCAGGATCGGCAGTCCGGCCGCATCGGCGGATGTCCAGCCGGCGGGCCGCAAGGCGTTGGACGACAGATCCCAGATCGCGCCTGAGCCGGCCTTCCAGCCACTCGCGGTCTTGTGCGCCGCGTACAGCTCGTAGAGCCGGCATGTGTTGCGCTGGACGATGAGGACGTGGCGGTCCGAGCCGCCCTCGATCTTGGGCGACTTGGGGATCGGGTACGGCCCCTTGTCGGACTGCGACGCGTACTGGAACTTCACCTTCTTCTTGGACACGCTCGACCCGACGACGTTGTACGGGATGCCATAGTCGCCGCCCTTGATCGAGGAGAAGTCGGGGTGGAGATACGCGTTGAGCCCGATCGACGCGACCATGGTCGAGGAGTCAGAAGCCACCGGTAGCGTGTCGACGCGCTCATTCCAGACGTTGTCGGAAGGAAAGATCTCGCATTTCGGTGCGCCCGGGATGGTCACCCGGGCGACGGCGTCGGCCGCGGCTCCCTGGAGCGGCAGGCACAGCGCAGCGAGGACGGCCGTGATCAGCCAGATGCCGCGCCTATTCGTCATATCCGGATGGTGGGGCCAACGAACGAGCCCGGCAAGCCGAACCGGCGGGCCATCTCGAACGTACTTTTTTCGCAACATTCCGTTGCGCCCCGGAACGCAGGGGTTTCACTACGCGTCACAGCGGGGTCGGCTAGAGTGCGGGATCAGGAGGCGGACGCCGTTTGAGTCAAGCCGTGGATCGAGGGGCCCCACGCCGCCCGGTCAACAATCAGCACAAGTCCGGCGCAGTCGCCGCGCTGCTCAGCTTCATATTCCCGGGCCTCGGCCAGGCATACCTGGGACGGAAGCGCGAGGCACTCACCTTCGCCCTGCCCGTGCTCGCGCTCTTCTTCGTCCTGGTCGCGTGGGTTGTCAGCACCGGGCTGGCCCGCGCCGGCGCGAAGCTGCTCGACCCGACCGTCGCGGGTCTCGCGGCCATCGTCTCGGTCGTTGTCGTCGTCTGGTGGGCCGCCGCGGTCGTGACGGCCTGGCGTGCCGGGTTCCACAGCTCGCAGGCGACCATCGCCGTGCCCGTGGCCCTGGTCGCCCTTCTGTTCATCGGCAGCATCTCCGACCGCGTCCCGCTCGGGGCGTCATGGCTCTACAGCATCTCAGTCGCCGACCACGGGTTTGACAGCGGACTCGACTGCACGATCCAGGACTGCAACACCGGCGACGGGCTGCCCACTCCGACAAACGGCACGGTCGCTCAGATCCCGACCGGAAGCCCGAGCCCGTACGGATCGGCGACCTTCGGACCGACGCTCGCAGCGACCCCGACGAGCACCGATGACGGCGACGACGACTACGCTCCCGACCCGACCGAGCCGCCGGCGTCGATCGAGCCGGGTCCAAGCCCTTCGTTCGACATCACCAAGATCGACGCCCAGGACGATGGCTGGCTCAACGTCCTTCTGCTGGGGCTCGATACCCGCTGCGCCGGGGGCCTCGTCACCGGCGCCAACACGGACAGCATGATCGTCGTGAGTGCTAACGCGGCTACCGGCCAGGTGTACATGTTCAGCTTCCCGCGCGACATGGCCCAGTTCCCGCTGTACGTCGGCGGAACCATGCCGGGCTATTGGAAGCTGAACACGTTCGCCGGCTACACCAAGGGCTACCCGGACACGTTCCCAGATCCCGGGCAGCCTGCTCTCGCCTACGAGATCGGCTTCCTGATCGGCATGCCCATCGACTACTACGCCTCGATCAACATCTGTGGCTTCCCGCAGCTCATCGACGAGATCGGCGGTGTCGACATCTGCAACACCAAGACGATCGATGACCCGAGCTACCCTTGGGGAAATGGACAGACGGGCTACCACCTCGATCCCGGGCCGGTGCACCTCGACGGTGCCAATGCCCTCGCCTACGCGCGCTCGCGCCATGGCAGCAGCGATTTCGCGCGAGCGCGGCGACAGCAGCAGCTGTTGACGGCGATCCGCCAGGCCATCCTGACGCCGCAGAACCTGGCGCGCCTGCCCGACATCATCACGGCCATGGGCGACATCGTGCACACCGACTACCCACCCAACCAGATCGATCAGCTACTGCAGCTTGCGAACCAGATCCAGTCCGACCCAACCGGCTCTTATGTCTTCGGTTCCTCCACGGGTTGGGCCGAGCACCTGCCGCGGACCGAAACGAATGGCCGCTCAGTCGAATTCCTCGACATGGACAAGATCGCGGCCTTATCCATCCAGGTCTTCGGCAACAAGAGCCAGTATTGGACTAATGGACCGCTGCCAAGCGTCCAACTACCCCAACCGGCCCCTTCCGATACCCCCGCTCCAGGTGGTACACAGTGTTGAATGCGCATCTATGAGGGAGCCCCACGGCAGAACTATGAGGAGGTGCTGCGCTCGATAGGCGCGGTGCTCGATCAGCGCGGCATGCGCGAGATCACCCTCATGGAGACGGACGATGGGTTCATCGTCCAGGGCCTGGCAGTGGTGCCCGGCGAAGAGCGGGCGTGGAACGATCCCAACGCCAGGCTGGCCAAGGAGACGTTTCACCTGGGCGAGGACGACGTCGGTCGATTCCTCGAAGAGGCACTCGCCCGGCGGCAGGGGCGCAGTCCACGGCCGCCCAACCAGAGCACTCCAACAGTCGCCGGCTTCTACGAGACGGCTCTGCGCGTCATCGGCGGGTACATCGACCAACAGCAGCCACGCGACGTGTTCTTCTTCGAGCAGGATCATCAGTTCGTGATGCGGCTGCTGATGGCGACGCGAGCCGGCCTGCGCCATGTGCTGGTCGAGTTCACGCGCGAGGAGGTCGAGTCGATGATCGCCCAGGCCCAGAACATGCGTGGGCGTTGACGGCCGCTCCGCTCGCCCGTCGGTGCCAGTTGCGCTACCGTGTTCCCTGCCAAAAGAAATCCGACCGAATATCCCGTCGCCACCACTGACCCGGTAACGGAGGTCCACGTGAAAAGCCTGATCAAGCTCCTGGTTTTCCTTCTCGTCGCATTGCTCGCGGTGACGGTCATCGTCCCGCTCGTCGCCCTCGCCGGCCTGTTCATTTGGCTCAAGCTGACCGAGGAAGCCGACGACGAGGCGCTCGACCTCGAGCAGGACATGGAGACGACCACCGACTCGGCCTCGATCTGATCGAGCCTCCCCGGCCGGGGGACGCCCCGGTCAGCTTCCTGGTCGACTATGACGGCACCGTTTCGCTGATCGACATCGGCGACGAGTTGCTCGCCCGTCACTATCCGGACCGCGTCGAGTTCGAACGCCGTGATGCGCTGTACGACGCGGGCCAGATCGGCTCGCGCGAGCTGATGCAGTGGGACATGGACGTTTTGCCGCGCGACGGCGATCTGCTGAGGCGTGAGGCGGCGCAGATGCCGCAGGACGAGGCTTTCCCCGGCTTCGTGGCTGCGGCACAGGAGCGCGGCGCACTGGTCGAGGTCGTCAGCGACGGCCTTGGTTTCTACGTGGCCTCAAACCTGGCCGCACTGGGCGTCGATGGCGTTTTCGTTGCGACCAATGCCAACCGCGTCGAGAACGGCGGGGAGGGGATGTCGTTCCCGTTCAGCCACGCGACCTGCTTCGTGTGCGGGACGTGCAAGCGCGAAAGGGTCAGGCTGCACCAGGCCGCGGGACGTGTCGTCGTGTTCATCGGCGACGGCACCAGCGATCGCTTCGGCGCCGCACACGCCGACCTCGTCTTCGCCAAACAATCACTGGCGCGCATCTGCGCGGCCGAAGGCTGGCCGTTCATCGAATGGGGCTCGTTCGGCGATGTCTCGGCGGAGGTGGAGCGAGCCTTCAATGACGGCCGACTGCCCGCCACGGCCGAAGATATGCCGCGCTGGCGGGCCGAACACGGGCACGGTCCGCGGCCGTTCATCTGCGGTCCGGAGGTATGGGGTCCGGGCCGGACGACGCCCGGTCCAGGACCGCGCTGACTCGTCGGTCACAGTCACGACACAGCTTGCGCGGCGGGCGAATCTGCCTCGCGCGGCTATGATCGGCGCATCGTGCGCATGTCTTTTCTGGTCACGCTCCTGCTCGCGCTCGC
This sequence comes from uncultured Anaerolineaceae bacterium, assembly GCA_964475245.1. GTDB lineage: Bacteria > Chloroflexota > Limnocylindria > Limnocylindrales > CSP1-4 > JALYGJ01. Next base: position 31,067 of record CAYYVV010000027.1, read on the forward strand.
CTTCTGTGGCGCGGTCCTGGGTGGGGCCGTCTACCTTGGTTTCCTGTCGCTCGGCGGCGGCGCAGCAAGCACCGCCACGTCCGGCCCGCATGCGAGCTTCTCGTTCTTGCCCGCGACGCCGACTGTGCCGCCGACGCCGTCCGCGCCAGCTGCGTCGCCAACGCCGACGCCACTGCCCGTAGCCGGCGGCACATACGTCGTCCAGGCCGGGGACTCCATGTCGATCATCGCCGTGAAGCTGGGTGTCAGCCTCGTGGCCCTCGAGCAGGCGAACCCCCAGGTGCTGCCGCCCGACTTCATCATCCATCAAGACGACGTCCTGAACGTCCCGGCGACTCCGACGAGCAACCCCGATCAGTACGTCGTCCAGACGGGCGACAACATCACGAGCATCGCCTCCAAGTACGGCATTGACGCCACGACGCTGGCCGACTTCAACCCACAGGTCAGCGATTGGAATCAGATCGTGCCCGGCGAGGTGCTGAATATTCCAAAACCGGGCGACACAATCCCGCCGGAACCATCGCCGTCGTCAACCCACAGGTAACGCCGGGGAGGCATTACGGCGCGCGCCGCCGCACGGCGCTCGTGGGAGCCGTGGCGGTCGCGCTCGCATCGGCTTGTGCATCGGCCGCGCCTCCAACGAGCCCCACGGGCGGGACGCCCGCGCCGGTGGAGTCGGCTGCCCGTCCCGAGTCGCCCGCACCTTCGCGCTCG
>CAYYVV010000028.1:0-10273 GCA_964475245.1 uncultured Anaerolineaceae bacterium
AGCCACTCGCCGGCGCGCATCACGCGGACGACCTCGAGCGCGGGCGAAAGCTCGACGAGATCGGCGCGCTGGCCTTGTGCGATGCGGCCGCGATCCGTTACGCCGAGCAGGGCGAGGGGGTTCCGACTCGCTGCCGCGACAGCCTGCTCGAGCGGAGTGCCGTTGTCGACCAGGTTGCGCACGGCGACATCGAGCGATAGCACCGAGCCGGCCAGCGTCGAGGTGCCCACGAGAGTCACTCGCCCGCCGTGGACCTCGACGTCCAGGGTGCCGACCCGTGCCCGGCCGTCGCCCATGCCCGCGAGCGAGATCGCGTCGCTGACCAGCAGCAGTCGCTCCGCTGGCTTCAGGCGCGTGATGAGCGGCCACAGGGCGCGGTTGACATGTATGCCGTCGGCGATCAGCTCGACATAGGCATCGTCGTCCAGCAGCGCTGCGACCGCGACACCCGGCGCGCGATGGTCGAAGGCGGTCATGGCGTTGAACAGGTGCGTCGTCGTGCGCGCGCCGGCCGAATAACCGGCACGAGCCTCCTCGAAGGTCGCGGCCGAATGACCGACTGAGACGGCCACGCCGCGCGCCGCGAGCCACGCGATCAGGTCCAGCGCGCCGGGCAGCTCGGGCGCCATCGTGATCACGCGAAGGTTCTCAACCAGGGGAGCGATCTGTGCCTGTGGCACGTCCGCCGGAGTGACCAGGAAGGCCGGGTCGTGGGCGCCGCGCCGGCCTGGCGCCAGGAATGGGCCTTCGAGGTTGAAGCCGAGCGGCTGGGCTCCATCGGCCGGCGCGGCGCCCATCCACGATCGGACGCACGCGGCGAATTCCTGGAGAGTGTCGATAGGTGCGGTCACGGCCGTCGGCAGGAACGATGTGATGCCGTGGCGCAGGAGCGCTCTGCTCATGCCGTCGAGCGCGGCAGTGCCGCCCATCGCGTCGTGGCCGCCCCAGCCGTGAACGTGGACGTCGACGAAACCGGGCGTGATGAAGGGCGCGGAGTCGGGCACGCTCGCGGCCAGGTCGATCCCGACGATCACGCCGGCTTCGACGCTGATCGTGCCGGGCACGACGCGATCGTCGAGCACGATGCGGCCGCTGACGGTCTCGCTCATGCCTGGCCCGCCATCTCTGCCCCATGGACCGCGGCGCCAATGCCGCCCGCCCACAGGCCCAGTTGCGCGGGCACTATCTCGATCGAGTCGAGCAGCGTGATGTGCACGCGCCTGGCCACCTCGGCGCGGATCGGGTCGATGAGCAGGTCGAAGGCCGCCGCGACGCCGCCACCAATGACGACCCGGTCGGGCGTGACGCCGACGATCATGTTGGCGATGCCTATCCCCAGGTAGCGGCCGACGGCGGCGATCGCGTATGTCGCCCGTTCGTTGCCGGCGCGCGCGAGGTCGAACGCCTGCTCGGCGGTCTGGGCGCCAGCGGCGGCCGCGATCTGGTCCGCGCGCGCGAACGCCTCGAGGCAGCCGCGGTTGCCGCACGCGCACCACGGCCCATCCGGGTCGATCGTCTGGTGGCCGAACTCGCCGGCCGTGCCGTCATGGCCCTGGTGAACCCGGCCGCCGATGGCCAGAACGCCACCCACGCCTGTGCCCAGCGTCAACCCGACCATCGACGACGCGCCGCGCCCGGCACCCAGGCGCAGCTCGGCCAGGCCGAAAGCTCGGGCGTCGTTGACAAGGTGGGTCGGCACGTTCAGCCCGTCGCCCACGACCTGGGCCATGGGCTTGCCCATCCAGTCGCCGGGCAGGTTGATCAGCAGCCGGGTCGTGCCATTAGCCGGGTTGTACAGGCCCGGCACGCCGATGCCGGCCGAGGCCACACCCGGACAGCGCGCAATGGCCTGGGTTCCGACCTCCGCGAGGCGCTCGATGACCGCGTCGGGTCCACGTGCCGCGAGGGTTGGTACCTCGTCCTGGTCGACCACTCGCCAGTCAGCGGCCGAATGCTCGACGACGACCCACTTGATGTTCGTGCCGCCCAGGTCAAGCCCCAGATGGCGGGTTGCTCCGCGTGGCTCGTCGCCTGAGCCGGCGACGGAGGCCATCTCAGGCCTCGGCGGTGACGCGCGTGTAGGCGGCCGCGACGAGGACGACGAGCGAGCCGAAGACGACCTGGCGCCACGGTTCGGGCAGGACGATGCTCAACACGCTGCCCAGCACGGTCAGGATCAGCGCGCCGATGATCGTGCCCGAGTAGCCACCGCGGCCGCCCAGGATGGATGTCCCGCCGATGACCGCCGCGGCCACTGACGGCAGGAGGTAGGGCTGCACGAGCGTGACGCTGGCGGTGTTGGACAGGCCCGACTGGACCAGGCCGGCGATACCGGCGAGCACGCCAGAAAGGGCGTACAGCACGACCAGAACCTGCCACGAACGGACGCCGGACAGTCGCGCAGCTATCGGGTTGTCACCTATCGCGTACAGCATCCGGCCGTAGCCGGTTCGCTTGAGCAAGAGGATCAGCACGATTGCCACAGGCACGAATACGAGCAGGTCATTGGGCAGGGCACCGAGCGTGCCCGAGCCGATCGTGCGAATCTCGACAGGCACGCCAGACCCGGTCTGGACGCTCTGGAGCTGCCAGACGTTTGCGAATCCGAACACGACGAGGCCCATGCCCAGGGTCACGATCAACGGGTGGACCTTGAAGATGCCGATGCCGACGCCGCTGACGAGGCCGGCCAGGGCGGCGGCCACGAGGGAGACGGCGATGCCCATCGGCCAGCCACCCGGCTGGTGAACGAACGTGGCCGTGACGAAGCCTGCCATCGAGGCGATGTAGCCGACTGACAGGTCAATGCCGCCGGTGAGCATCGTCAGGGTCTGGCAACCAGCGAGGATCCCAAGCACCGCCGCCTGGCGGACCGTGGCCGTGACCCAGCTCAGGTTGACCAGGCCGGGCTGGAGGATGTCGGCCAGGACGACGAGCACAGCCAGCAGGATCGTCAGCGGAACGATCGGGTAGTCACGCAGCAGGTTGCGCCAGGTGCTCGCGCTGAACCAACGGTTGCCACCAACGGTGCTTGTCGCCGCGGTCACGCTCGACTCCTTCGTTGCTGAATGAGGCTACCGACCATCAGCACTCCGATCAGGATGAGACCCTGGGCGACGAGGCCATAGTTGGAGTCGACCTGCATGAATGTCATGTCGTCGCGGATCAGCTGGAGCACGATGACAGCAACGATCGGGCCGAAGACACCGCCGATGCCGCCCGCCAGGCTGACCCCGCCGAGTACGACCGCAGCGATGCTGATCAGCACGTATGTGGATTCCGGAACCGGTGTGCCGCTGCCCGTGAGCGCGGTCAGCGACAGGCCAGCGAAGGCGGCAATCAAACCGGTGATGACATACGACAGGAACTTCGTCCGGTTGACGGCCACGCCGCTGCGGAAGGCGGCCAGCGGGTTGCTGCCGATGGCATACAGCGAGAGCCCCAGGCGCGATCGTGAGAGCGGGACCCAGATCAGGGCCACAAGCACTATGAGCAGGATGGCGGCCTTGGGCAGCCAGCTGACTCCGAGCGATCCGACGACCAGATCCGTCAGCCAGTGTGCTGCTGAGCCGCCCGGCGCCGGCGAAACGAGCAGAGCGAAGCCAGCCCATACGAAGAAGGTCGAAAGGGTCACGACGATGTCGGGGACCTTGGTCAGTACGACCAATGCGCCATTGATGGCGCCGAGCAACAGGCCGATGAACAGGACGAGAATGACAATGCCGACTGCAACATCCTCGCCCGGATAGCCCTTCATCAATGTCGCTGCGATACAGCTCGTGAGCGCCATCTGCGAGCTCACGGAAAGGTCGATGCCGCCAGAGATGACGACAACGGCCTGGGCAACCGCGGCAAGTGCCAGGGGCAGCACAGACGTGGCCGTGCCCTGGAGGCTGTCGAGTCCGTAGTCGGGGTTGACGAACTTTGTAAAGCCGAGCAGGACGGCCAGGAAGCCGAGCAAGCCCAACGACCAGGCGTTGTCGCGCGCGAAGCTGCCGATCCTGTCCGCTGGCCCGCCGCGCGGCTGGTCCATCATCGTGGTCGCAGCAGTCATAGCTGGCCTACGGTCGTCGATTGGCTGTCGATCGCCGCCTGAACGGCGCTCGCGTCGCCAGTGGCTGCGGCGGCGACCTCCTCGGGCAGGGCCGAATCCGGCTTGAGGTTGTGCGCGGCGCGCAATAGCGCTGCCTCATTGGCCTCGGCAGCGGGCATCTCGGCGACCACCTCTCCACCGAAGATCACGATCACGCGGTCGCACGCGAGCTGGATCTCCTTCAGCTCGGACGTGTACAGCAGCACCGCAGCGCCGGCGGCGGCCAGGTCGCGCAACAGGACGTAGATCTGGTTCTTGGTTCGGATGTCGATGCCGCGTGTCGGGTCGAAACAGAGCATCGTCTTGACGCCACTTGCGACCCACCGGGCGATGGTCACCTTCTGCTGGTTGCCGCCGGATAGCCTGCGCACCTCCGCGCCGGCACGGGCGTCGATCTGGAGCGTGTTGACCGCCTGATCGACCTTGTGCCCCTCGCGTCCGAGATTGATCCAGCCCCATTGCAGGATCCGCGCCGAGAAGGGCAATGAGATGTTCTCGCGCACGGAGCGCTGCATGAGCAGTGCCTCGGCGCGGTCAGCCGCAACGTAGACCATGCCGATCCTGATCGCGTCGGCGGGATGGTGGAACGTAGTCGGCTTGCCGTCGACGAGGAGCGAGCCGCTGCTCGGACGCTCGCTGCCGGCCAGCACGTCGAACAGGTCGTCCTGGCCCTGTCCCTCCAGCGCAACTACGCCCAGGACCTCGCCCGGATAGAGCTCGAATGAGGCGTTGTGCAGCCGGCGTCCGGCGCCGATGCCGAGCAGGGAAAGGCGTGGCGTCTGCTGACTGCGGGCGGCGGTCGTGGCGTTGCCTCCCTCGCGCTGGGCGAGAGTTGTCGCACCTTCGCCGAGCATGAGGTTGACGATCTTGTCCTCGGACCCGGCCGAAACGTCGACGACGCCGACCGTCTCGCCGTTGCGCAGCACCGTCGCGCGGTCACAGACAGCTGCGATCTCGATCAGGCGATGGGAGATGAAGATCACCGAGCGGTCCTTGCCCAGCTGCTGGACATTCTGGAGCACGCGCTCGGTCAAGTTGGCCGGCAGCGCGGCGGTGATCTCGTCGAGCAGCAGCACGTCGGGCTCGATGGCCAGCGCCTTGGCGAGGTCGATGATGCGCAGCGTCGCCAGCGGAAGGCGGCGCGCAAGGCTCGACAGGTTCAGGTTCTCGATACCCAGCTCGTTCACCCAGTGGCGGAAAGGCTCGACGGGTGTCTGGGTCAGGCGCAGGTTGTCGCGGATGTCAAGGTCGGGAATGACCGCCGGCTCCTGGTAGACCGAGACGAGGCCGTTGCGGCGCGCCTCGGCCGGCGAGTGAGACTTGCGCTCGAGGCCGCGGACGATGATGCGGCCGCTGTCCGGCGTGACAGCGCCGGTGAGGATCTTGACCAGCGTGCTCTTGCCGGCGCCGTTGGCCCCCATCAGCGCGTGCACCTCTCCCGGCCGGACGGCGAGTGAGGCGTTGTGCAAAGCGACGACGGCACCGTACGTCTTCGAGACATCGGTCGCCTCGAGCAGCAGATCGGTCGCGGTGAGAGTCATCAGATTTCCCCGGTTTGGTGGTTGGTGGGCGGTGGCACCGGCTGAAGCCGGTGGCCACCGCCCCTACTAAAAGCTCCTAGCTCGCTGGAGCGAGGGTTGGGTTCGCGCCTGCGCCCGAGCAGGAGGCCGGGACCGTGTTGGGGTCGTAGTCGGTCCAGTTCGGGATAGACAGGCTGAGTGGCCAGAGCAGGTCCATGTTTGGCACGGAAACCCAGGCCTTGAGGGCGGTCTTGCCCGCGTCCGTGGTGTTATCCAGGATCTGCGGATCGAGCAGGATCGTGTTCGGCCGGCCGGCGCCGGTTGACGCCGTGACAGTCGTACCGCTCAGCAGGTCGTAGGCGAGCTTGACGCCCGCTCCACCGACTGATGCGGTGTTGGTCACTGCCGCGCCGACGAGGTTCGGATAGCCGACCGGATCGAGCAGGTCGTTGACGAACTGGCCGATGTCAGCGTCCGCGATCGGCACGAACGGCTTGCCGGCCGCCTTGATGGCGTCGACGATCTGTGCGCCCATGCCCGAGGCCCAAATGCCCTGGATCTGGTCGTACTTGCCGCTCGAGAGCTCGTCGTTGGTGATCGACGTGGCCTGGGCCGGATCCCAGCCGGTGAAGGTACCGCCCGGGTTCTGGACAGTGATCGTCCCGCCGGCGGCCGTGGACTCTGACAGGGCCTGGTTGAAGCCGGTGTCACGATCGGAGTCCGCCGAGTTGCCGGCGAGCCCGCGTGTGTACCAGACGACGCCCTTGTTGCCCATCTGCTTGAACAGCCACTGGGCGCCAAGGTAGGCGTACTTGACCTGGTTGTTGTACAGGTTCCAGGTGTTCGGGTCGGTGACGTACGAGTCAACCGAGACGGTCACGATGCCTGCCGCGTGAGCCTCGGCCAGGGCCGGGTTGAGCGCGTCATTGTTGTTCGGGTTGAACACGAGGGCGTTGACGTGCTTCGAGATCAGCGTCCGAAGGTCGGACAGCTGGCCGGCGGCATCGGTGTCGCGATGGATGATGTTGATCGGGCTGACGATCTTGCTCGCGCCCAGCGCGGTCGCCTCAGACTTCGCGGTGCAAACCTGCTCCTCGCGGAAGCCGTTGCCGACGCTGCTGCCGTTCGAATAGCCAATGGAGTAGGGCGCCTTTGGCGCCGTCGACGCAGACGTGCCGGAGTTGCACGCGGCTGCGAGGATGACGACTGCGGCAACGGCCACAGCCTTGAGATTCGGCATTAGATGAGCTCCTCCACGTGTGACCTTGGATGACAAGACTTCGCTGCCCTTGTCGTCAGCCACCTCCTCCTCTATTGATCGCGCGGGCAATACGCCGCGCATGCTCCTGGTACGCCTGATCGAACAATGCGCGCGACCCATCCTCGCCAACAACCGATGCGCGGGTCAGGACCGGCGGCATGTGACCTCCCACCACAAGCAGTTCGGCCACGCGGACCTTGATCGAGTTGACGATCGATACGGCCGCGATGGTAGAGCCTGGGCCAACGGGAGTGTTTAGTCCGTTAACAAAACAAAGTGCATCAGCCTCTGGCGTGCACAGGTCGATGACGAGGTCGGCCTCGTCCAGCAGGCGGGTACCCGCCGCCGGGTCTGGCGCCGAGGACATCGATTGCGCCACGCTCGTCACGGCGATGGTGCGCAACCCCCGGCGGCGGGCTCCGCGGGCCATCTCGACCGGCACGGCCGTCAGGCCGCTGGCAGAGAAGACCATCATCACGTCCTTTGGGCCGAACGTGAAGTTGGACAGGATGGTCTCGGCCAGTCCCGGAGTTCGTTCAATGAACATAGCCTGGCGCTGCCCGTTGGCGCCGACGACCTGGGTGTGGAAGGTCATCGACAGCTCGACGATCGGGTTGAAGCCCGGGAACGAGCCGTAGCGCGGGAACATCTCCTCGACCGGAATGCGCGAGTGGCCGGTGCCGAACAGGTGCACCAGGCCGTCCGCGGCGATCGCGTCGGCGCACCATTGGCTGGCCGTCTCGATCTGCTCGGCCTGCGTGTTGGCGATCTTGTCGAGGATCTTCTGGGCCTCGGCGATCCACGGCAGTCTCGTGGCAGTGGCGGGCGACGTCATGCGCCCACCAACTGCTCATCGAGCGTGACCGGCTCCCAGCAGCCGCTCTTCATCGAGCGGTAGGCCGCGTCGAGGACCATGTTGACCGCGTAGCCGTCGGCGAACGTCTCACGCGGCTGTCGGCCTGAGCGGAATGCCTCGATGACGTCGGCCAGCATCAGGTCGTGGCCGTGCACGCGGACCTCGTCGGGAACGGGGAAGATCCAGCCGGTCTCGGCGTCGGCCTTCTCGCCGACGTAGCCGGCGGGGCGCTCGACGAAGGCCTTGAGCGAGCCCACGGCGATGTCCTCGATCAGCCGGCCCGCATCGCCGTAGACCTCGAAGCGACCCTCGAGGCCGCCCTTCGATGACCACGACACGTCGCACGTCGCGGCACGGCCGTCGGCGAAGCGGATGACCATGATCGCGTTGTCCTCGCCGGTCGTGCGCTCCGCGTGGACGAGCGTGGCGCCCCAGGCGAAGACGTCCTTGACCGGCACGTCCTTGCCGAAGAAGAAGCGCGCCACCTCTGTTCCGTGCGAGGCCATGTCGAGCAGCGCGCCGCCGCCCGCGACCTCGGCGTTCCAGAAGTGGGCTGCGTGCGGCCCGGAGTGGCCCTCGCGCGCGCGAACCGTGGTCAGCCGGCCGATCGCACCGGCCTCGACCATCTCGTGCATGCGGATCATGTCCGGGTTGAAGATCACGTTCTCGAGATAGGCGTTGAAGACGCCCGCGCCACGGACGAGGCGGAGCATCTCGGCGGCCTCCGTGCCGTTGCGGCCGAGCGGCTTGGTGCACGCCACGGCCTTGCCGGCGGCGACGGCCTTGCGCACGGCCTCGAGGTGGAACTGGTTGGGCACCGAGACGATCACCAGATCTACTTCAGGATCCGAGCACAGCTCGTCGATCGAACCGACGGGGCGGCTGCCGAAGCGCTCCGCGAAGGCAGCCGCGCGCTGCGCGTCGGCGTCGGCGTTGACCGAGACGCGCACGTCACTGATGTAGCGCAGGCCCTGGGCGTGGAACTCGCCGATGAAGCCCGATCCGAGCATCCCCACGCGAACCTCGCGTGGGGCACGCTGAGCGGGTGCGATGTCAGGCTCAGCCACGACAGCCATCAGTACGTGCCCTGCTCGAGCGCGCCGCTCGTCATGCCGGCCGCAACTTGCGTGTCAGCCACGGCCTTGCGCGCCTTGAAGTCGTCGAGGATGGTCTTGGTCGCGGTCGCGCCGATGCGCGTCACGCCGAGGCACATCACGGCCAGCAGCGCGTCGAGCGTTCGGACGCCGCCCGCGGCCTTGACCTCGATGTGCGGCGAGGTGTTCGCGCGCATCAGCATCAGGTCCTCGTGCGTGGCGCCAGTGGGCGCGAAGCCGGTCGAGGTCTTGACGAAGTCGGCGCCGGCGGCTTCGGTGAGGCGACAAGCGCGGACCTTCTCCTCGTCGGTCAGGTACGCGTTCTCGAAGATGACCTTGACGATGCCGCCGGCGCCGTGCGTCACGTCGACCACGGCGCGGATGTCGCTCTCGACGTCCCGGTCGCGGCCGCTGCGCAGGGCCGCGATCTGGATGACCATGTCGATCTCGACGGCGCCCTGCTCCAGCGCGCGCTGCGTCTCGAAGACCTTGACCGAAGTCAGGTGGTTGCCGTGCGGGAAGCCGACGACCGTGCCGACCTTGACGGACGTGCCACGCAGCGCATCCGCCGCGCGGACCACGTCGGCCGGCCGCATCGTCGCCGACGCGACCTCGTATTCGGCGGCCAGGGGCAGGTTGTCGGCGATGAACTTGTCGTCGAGCTCCGGCCGCAGCAGCGAGTGGTCGATCGTCTTGGCGACGTCGGCGTAGGTCAGCTGGTCGAAGAGCGCCTGCATCTCGAGCGCGGTCGGCTCATGGGTCAGTGGCGTCCAGTCGGCCGCCCAGGCGGGTTTCGTCATCAATAGCCCCTGGGGATGTACGGGCGGAGGATGTTGCGGGCGAGGATGAAGCCGCGCTTGACGAGCGCATCGGTGCCCTCGAAGCGCCGATCCTCGTGCTCGATGATGCAGTCGCCGTCGTAGCCGACGCGGTACAGGTTCGAGAAGATCTCGGCCCACGGCGCGTCGCCCAGGCCGGGCAGGCGCGGGATCTGCCAGCCGATGCCGGACGACATCGAGCCGCGCTCGTAGAGGCCGTCACGGTCGATCTGCACGTCCTTGGCCTGGAAGTGGAAGATGTGCGGCCCGAACTCGCGGATGAAGCGACCCTGGTCGATCATCAGCCAGACGAGGTGCGACGGGTCGTAGTTGAGCCCGATCGTTTCGCCCCACGTCTCGAGGATCCGGCGCCAGATCATGGGCGACCAGGCGATGTTGTTGCCGCCCGGCCACTCGTCGAAGCTGAAGATCATCGGGCAGTTCTCGATCGTCAGGCGTACGCCGTTGTCCTTGGCGTGCTTGACGATGTCGGGCCACACGCGCAGCGCCTCGGCCCAGTTCTCGTCGAGGTTCTTCTTCGAGTCGCCGCCCATGAACGTGTTCATGAACGGCACGCCCATCTTGCGGCACGCCTCGATGACGAGCTTGATGTGGGCGATGGCGGGCTCGC
>CAYYVV010000028.1:10373-13109 GCA_964475245.1 uncultured Anaerolineaceae bacterium
CCATCAGCGGCGTGTCCTCGAACGGCGCGGTCAGGAACCCGAGTCTCACTGCATACCCTCCGCGGCGGCGTCGCGCTTGATCTGCACCCAGCGCGATTCCCGTGCGCTGAGCGCGACCGCCTCGCCAACCAGCATCTCCTCGTGTCCATCGGCGAAAGTCGCGTAGGGCGGCGCGGCGCGCATCTGCCCGGCGGCAACGTCGGCATAGACGGCCCTGAACGAGGCGGCGAAAGTGTCGGCGAACCCTTCGACGTGGCCGCCGGGCAGTGCCTCGGCCGACCGACCCTGATCGTTGAGCAGCGCGAAGTCCCGTTGCAGCAGCTCGTTCGGCCGGCCGCGGTGGCCGATCCAGAGCGAGTCGGGCTGCTCCGAGTCCCAGGCCACGGCCGAATTCGAGCCATCGACCTCGTATTGCAGGGAGTTCTTGCGCCCGGCACTGATCTGGCTGACGCACATCACGCCGCGCGCGCCGTTGTCGTAGCGCACCAGGATCGTCGCCGCGTCCTCGGTCTTGATGTCGACCGGGACGGTATCCGTGGCTCGCTCGAGCGAGAACGTCTCGACCCGGCCGGCGGGCTTGTGGCGGACCTTGATGAACGTGGCCAGGTCGGCCATGACCTCGGTCACGCGCCGGCCGGTGACGAATGACGTCAGGTCGAACCAGTGCGAGCCGATATCGCCCACAGCGCGCAGCGCGCCGCCATGCTCGACCTCGAGGCGCCAGTTCCAGTCGGTGTCGAACATCAGCCAGTCCTGGAAGTAGCGGCCGCTGACCAGCCGGACCTCGCCTACCTCGCCCGCCGCGACGGCGGCGTGCAGATGCTGGTTGATCGGGTAGAAGCGGATGTTGAAGTTGACCGTCGCGACCTTGCCGCTGGCCCTGGCCCGCTTGACGAGCTCAGCCGACTCAGCGGCCGTCAGCGCCAGCGGCTTCTCACAGATGATGTTCCTGCCCGCCGCGAGGACCGCGCTGGCATGCTCGAAGTGCAGGTGGTTGGGCGACGTGACGTGGACGACCTCGACCCGGTCGTCGGCGAGCAGCTCGTCGAGGCTGGCGTATGCCTTGGCCACGCCGAGCGCAGTCGCGCGCTCAGCACCGAGCTCGGGCGTCGTCTCGAGCATGCCGACGATCGGCACGCCAATGCGGCGCAGGGCCTCGATGTGGACGGTTCCGATGAAACCGCTCCCGATCACCGCGGCTCCGATGCTGCTCAGGGCTCGCCCCGGCAAATGAATCCTCCTGTCGTCGGCGTGGGTCCGTCGGGATTTCGACGTCTTGCGTCATCGTGACGCGAGGCTGGGACACCGACAGTGCCAATCGACGGATTACGTCGGGGCGAATGGTACTTCCCAAAACGCCGGACAGAAAGCGGTTTCTGTCGATTCTTTCGATAATCGATCAAATCTGATCGATTATCGCAGACGGATCGCCCTACTCCGGCGCGGCGACGATGCGGTCGATGTAGTCCCCGGATGCCGGGTCCTTGAGGATCAGCTTGTGCCGGCCGTCGGGCAGGATCTCGCGCTTGATGACGACCATGCCCTCGCGCGTCTCGGGCGCAGTGCCACTGCCGATGCGCGCAACGTCGCCGCCGCGCCAATCGGCCAGCATTACCGGCTCCCACGCGCGCGAGCGCGCGGACTTGAACGCCGCGTCCATGACCGCGTTGACGACGTAGGCGTCGTAGAACGTCTCGCGCGGCGGCGTGCCCGCTTCGAGGGACCGGAACATGTCCGTGAACATGTCGATGTAGCCCAGCTCGGCCGCTTCGTCGCCGACGGGGAACATCCAGCCTCTCTCGGATTCGCTCTTCTCGGCCACGTACGAACCCGAACCACCGGCGGAGAACATCTCGAAGCCCGTGCGCAGGAAGTTGTTGACCCAGATCGTGCCCTCGGTGCCGGCCACCTCGTCGCGCAGGTCCATGCCGCCGCGGAAGGTCCACGACACCTCGAACTGGCCCAGCGCGCCACTCGCGAAGCGGATCAGGGCGACGGCGTTGTCCTCGTCCGAGATCGGGTGCACGAGCGTGTCGGCGTGGCACAGCACCTCGAGCGGCCTGTTGTCCTTGCCGACGTAGTTGCGGATGATCTCGATGCAGTGGCAGCCAAGGTCGACGATGGCTCCACCGCCGGTCAGTCGGCCGTCCCAGAACCATGCCGAATGCGGCCCGGGATGCGCCTCGCGCGACCGAACCCAGGTCACCTCGCCGATCGTGCCCGCGCGTGCGGCGCGAATCGCCTTGGTCGTCTTGGGCGTGTAGCACAGGTCCTCGAGGTAGCCGGCAAAGACGCCTGCCTTCTCGACCACCTCGAGCATCCGGCGCGCTTCCTCCGCGTTCCGACCGAGCGGCTTGGTGCACAGCACCGCCTTGCCCGCCCGCGCCGCGAGCGACACGGCTTCCTCGTGCAGGAAGTTCGGGACGCCGATCACGACCACATCGACGGCCGGATGCTCGATCGCGGTTTTCATGTCCGTGGTCGACTCGGCAATGCCCCAGCGCTCGCGGAACGAACGGCCGCGCTCCTCGCTGCGCGAGTAGACGATGCGCACCTGGTCGCGCGAGCGCTGCGCGTGGAGCGACATCGTGTAGAAGTCGCCGATCAGTCCGGTCCCGAGCATGGCGATCTGATGCTGTTGCATGTGCCCCTCCTGCATACAGCCGAATTCTAGGATCGGGCCTGGCGGAGTCATTCGAATCGCGGCGTGCTGCGCCATACTGCCCGCATCCGTCA
>CAYYVV010000028.1:13209-23095 GCA_964475245.1 uncultured Anaerolineaceae bacterium
CCTGGCGGAGTCATTCGAATCGCGGCGTGCTGCGCCATACTGCCCGCATCCGTCACGTGCGTCCCGAATGAGATCCGACCCTCGCCGCCTGATCGCGCTTGCGCTCGCGCTCGTGCTCGTCATCGGCGTGGCCGTCGCCGTCGGCAGCCAGGTGCTCGGCCGTCTCACGCCCGCCGCAGCGCCGGTCCAGGGCCTGATCGGCTCGGAGAAGCTGCCCTTCTTCCAGGACCAGCGCGTGATCGATGCTTTCAGGCAGGCGGGCTTCGATGTCTCGGTCGCGACCGCCGGCTCGCGCACGATCGCGAGCAGCAACCTGACCGGGCAGGACTTCGCGTTCCCCGCGGGCGTGCCTGCGGCGCAGAAGATCCGCACCGACCACCCGGGATCGACGAGCTACGTGCCCTTCTACACGCCGATGGCGATCGCGACGTGGAAGCCGATCGTCGATCTGCTGACCCAGGCAGGCGTCATCCACCAGCGCAACGGCTATCTCGCGCTCGACGTTGCCGCGTACATGGATCTCGTGAACAAGGACACGCGCTGGAGCGACCTGCCCAACAACACCGCCTACTCGGTCAACAAGAGCATCCTGGTCACGACGACGGATGTGCGCACATCGAACTCCGCGGCGATGTACCTGAGCATCGTCAGCTACGTCGCGAACGACAACAACATCGTCGAGCTCGGGCCCAGCGCGGCCACGCTCGCCCAGCAGCTGTCGCCACTCTTCCTCAAGCAGGGCTTCTCGGAGACGAGCACTGAGGGCCCGTTCGACGATTACCTCGTGCAGGGCATCGGCAAGGCGCCCATGGTCATGGTCTACGAGTCGCAGTTCATCGCCCGCGCGGCCGCGAACGACGGATCCATCACGCCCGACATGGAGCTCGTCTACCCCGAGCCGACCATCTTCTCCAAGCACACCTTCGTGTCGCTGACGCCTGAAGGACAGCTCCTGGGCAACTTCCTGAACACCGACGCGGGTATCCGCGCGCTGGCAACCGACTATGGCTTCAGGACGTCCGACACGGAGGGGTTCAAGAACTTCGTCACGAGCCATAACCTGTCCGTGCCGGACACGCTGATCGACGTGATCGACCCGCCGACGTACGAGTCGCTCGAGGCGATGATCACCACGCTTGAACAGATCTATGCCGGGGCCGGTGCACCGCCGCCCGCAACTGACACACCGACAGGAGCGCCGCAATGACCGATCAATCCCTGGACCTGAGCTCGACCGCGCCGGTCGCGGCGCCGGCGCCGGCGGCCACCGATGTCGACACGTCGAGCGCACAGACGACGACCGGGACGCTGACCCTCGAGCCGCCGGCGCCGGTTACGGCCGTCGCTCCGACCCAGGCGGAGGACGCGGTCAAGCTTGATCCCGGCCAGGCCCAGAAGCTCGACACGATGGTCACGTCGTACCTCGACGCGGTGACCAAGCTCGACACGCACGATCCCGCGTTCACGAGCCGCGTCAACGACATCGACAAGCTCGGCGACGACGACATCCGCGCCTCGGCCAATGTCTCGAACCGGCTGCTCGACAAGCCGATGGCGGCGATGAGCAATGGCGGCATCAGCCAGGCCGGCGAGGTGTCCAAGTCGCTCCTCGCGTTGCGCCGCCAGGTCGAGGATCTTGACCCGCAGAAGCAGGGCAACCTGCTCTCGGCCCACAAGCTGCTGGGCATCATCCCTCTGGGTGACCGGCTCGAGAACTACTTCCGCAAGTACCAATCGAGCCAGACGCAGATCAACTCGATCATCGTCAGCCTGTACGACGGCCAGGACGAGCTGCGCCACGACAACGCCGACATCGAGCAGGAGAAGCTCAACCTGTGGGCGATCATGGGTCGGCTGCGCCAGTACGCCTACCTCGCCGAGCAGCTCGACTCGGGCCTGACCCAGAAGATCGCTGCGATCCAGGCGACGGATCCTGACCGGGCCAAGGTGCTCCAGGACGACCTGCTCTTCCCCGTCCGCCAGAAGCGCCAGGACCTCCTCACCCAGCTCGCGGTCAGCGTCCAGGGCTACCTCGCGCTCGACCTGATCCGGCGCAACAACCTGGAGCTGGTCAAGGGCGTGGACCGGGCGACGACGACCACGATCAGTGCCCTGCGCACGGCCGTCATCGTCGCCCAGGCGCTGTCCGACCAGAAGCTCGTGCTCGACCAGATCACGGCGCTCAACCAGACGACGGGCGACCTGATCGAATCGACCTCGGACATGCTCCACCAGCAGTCGGGCAAGATCAGCGAGCAAGCGGCGTCGGCGACGATCGACCTGGCCCAGCTCCAGAAGGCGTTCCAGAACATCTACGCCACGATGGACGAGATCGACTCGTTCAAGGTCAAGGCGCTCGACAACATGGAGACGACGATCAACGCCCTGTCGACCGAGATCGACAAGTCGCACACGTACATCAACCGCGTTCGCGCGCAGGACGCCGCCGACTCGGCGCGCGGGAACGGGGACGATGGCAACCCGGACTCTGGCAACCCGGACGCTGGCAGCCAGGATGGCGGGTCGTCAGGCGTCTCGATCAGCTGACCGTGGCGTGAACCACCGGCCGCGCTCGGGGCCTCTGGCCGCCGTCCTGGCGGCCGTGATGCTGGTTTCCGTCGCGCTCGTCGGCTGTTCCAGCGCGCCGTCGGTCACGCTCAACGTCCTTGCCGGGTCGGAGCTCCAGGACCTCGAGCCGATGCTGCCCGACATCCAGAACGCGACCGGCGTCAAGCTCGCGCTCAACTACATCGGCACGCTCGACGGCGCCCAGGAGATCGCCAACGGCACGGCCAATGCGGACGCAGCCTGGTTCAGCCTGGGCGATTACCTGTCACTGTTGCCGGGCGCCGCTTCGAAGATCGTGGCCCAGGAAAAGATCATGCTCAGTCCCGTCGTCCTGGGCGTGAAGCAATCGGTCGCTCAGAGCTTCGGCTGGGTGAACAACCCGGACGTCACCTGGAAGGACATCCAGGCGCATGCCGCCGACGGCTCCTTCCATTTCGCGATGACCAACCCGGCCGCGTCCAACAGCGGCTTCAGCGCGCTGATCGGGGTGGCCAGCGCGCTGTCCGGCTCGAGTGACGCGATCGACACGGGCACCATCGACCAGGCCGCGCTGACGGGTTTCTTCAAGGGCCAGACGCTTACCGCCGGCTCATCCGGCTTTCTGGCCACCGACTACGTCCGCCAGCAGGACTCGATCGACGGGATCATCAACTACGAGTCGGTCCTGATGGGCCTCAACGCCGGCGGCCAGCTGCACGAGCCGCTGACGCTGATCTACCCCAACGAGGGCATCATCACCGCCGACTACCCGTTCATGCTCCTCAACGCGGACAAGAAGGACGCCTGGCAGAAGGTCGTTGACTACCTGCGCACGCCCGACGTGCAGCGCAAGATCATGACCAGCACGGCGCGACGCCCGGTCATACCGGGCGTCGCGCTCGACAGCCGCTTCCCGACCCAGACGCTGATCGAGCTGCCCTTCCCGTCCAAGCTCGACACGATCAACGCGCTGCTGACGGTCTACCTCGACCAGATCCGGACGCCCGCGTCGGCCACGTTCGTGCTCGATCTGTCGGGCAGCATGGAGGGCGACAGGCTCAGTTCGCTGCAGCAGGCGCTGACCTCGCTGACCGGTCTCGACACGTCATTGACTGGCCAGTTCGCGCGCTTCCGCGCGCGCGAGGACATCACCTTCATCACCTTCTCCTCGGATGTCATCGACAACCGCAACTTCACCATTGACGACACCGACCCGAACTCCGCGGACATGACCCAGATCCGCGATTACGTCGCCGGCCTGTCGACGTACAGCAACACCGCGATCTACACCGCGCTGACCGCCGCGTACCAGAACGTGTACAACCAGCAGGCCGCCGATCCGAACAGGCTTTACTCGATCGTGCTCATGACCGACGGGGAGAACAACACGGGCTACACCTTCGACCAGTTCAAGCAGTGGTATGCCGGACTGCCACCGGCCGTCCAGAACGTGCACGTCTACCCGATCCTGTTCGGCGACGGCAACACCGACGAGATGAACGCGCTCGCGACACTGACCGGGGGCAAGACCTTCGACGCGCTCAACGGCGACCTGACCGACGTCTTCAAGCAGATCCGCGGTTACCAGTAGCCACGTAGCGTGAGCTTCTTCCACCGCATCGAGCCGTTCCTCTACTCGCGCAAGAACATCGCTGGCTGCCTGCTCGGGCTCGGTGGCCTCGCGCTCTACTTCCTGGGCATCACCAGCGGGCTGATCGGCCTTGCCGTGGTCGCCGGGCTGTATGGCATCGGCTACCTCGTCGTCCCGCCGGAGCGCGGCCTGGCCGTGACCTTGTTCGGCACGGAGGACACGCACGACATCACCAATGGGCTGACCCGCTTGCTGGCGAGCATCCGCTTCCGCGTCGCAGACGACGTCTACAACGAGGTGGGCAGCATCGCCCGCACGATCGTCGAGACGCTGCCGCAGAACGGCACGGGCATCGACCCTGCCGATCCCAACGTCAACCTGATCCGCCAGACCGCGCTCAGCTATCTGCCCCAGGCGCTCGACGCCTATCTCGCCATCCCGCGCCTGTACGCCGAGGGGCGCCAGGTCCAGGACGGCAAGACCGCACACGACGTCCTGATGGATCAGCTCAAGCTGATGGACTCCAAGATGACGGAGATGGCCAACGCCATCGCCCAGAACGACACCGACCAGCTGCTGGCCAACGCACGCTTCGTCCAGGACCGTTTCGCGAGCAGCACGCTGCAGCTGACGCAGGCCAAGGTCGCGGCCGCGGCACAGGGTTCAGACGGGACGAAGATCGTCTAGTGGCCGACACTACCGAGCGTGACCCTGGGCCGAGGCGCGCTCCGCTTCCTGTACTCGCGCAAGAACATCGGCGCGTGCCTGCTCGCGCTGGGCGCGGCGGCATTGTTCGTGCTGGGCGCCACGGGCGGCTTGATCGGCCTGGCGGCGATACCAGTGGCTTACGCCGTTGGCTACCTGCTGATCCCGGGCGAGCGTGGCGTGGCGCTGACGCTCATGGATGCGCACGACGTCGAGCAGATGAAGCGGGGCCTGAGCGACCTGACCTACAGCATCCGCTTTCGGGTGGCTGATGACGTCATGGCCGCCGTCGAAGACACGGCCCGCGCGGTCATTCTCACCCTGCCGGCAGACGGCGCTCCGGGGATGACTGCCATCGACCCGACGGTGATGCTCATCCGCCAGACCGCGCTGCACTACCTGCCCGAGGCGCTCAACACGTACCTGGCACTGCCGCGCATGTACGCCGAGCGCGTCCCGGTCCAGGACGGCAAGACGGCGCGTGACGTGCTGATCGACCAGTTGCAACTGATCGCCCAGAAGATGCGCGAGACGGCGACGGCCATGTACCACAACGACGCGGACCAGTTGCTGGCCAACGCTCGCTTCCTCCAGGACCGCTTCGCCGACAGCGCGTTCAAGGTGCCCGTCGTTGACCTCGGGTACACGTACCACGACGACTCGCGCGCCTGATGACTGACGACGACCCAAAGGCGGACGGCCTGGACCTCGCCATCGGCTGGCTCCAGAAGAGCATCGACGAGCTCTCCGACGTGACCCGCCGCGTCCAGGCGATCAGCCCGCAGCCGACTTCGACCGGGCAGCCCGCGACGGCGATCAACCAGCTCGCGCAGGGCGCCGACCTGCCCACCCAGCCAATGACCGACGTTCCGCCGACCGACACGCCACCCACCGCGGCCGGCGATCCGAGCTCGACCACGCCGCTCCTTGATCGCATCGGCCGCGACCTGACCAAGCTCGCCGCGCAGGGCATGCTCGCGCCGGTCTACGACCGGGACGCCGAGACGCAGTGGATCATCGAGACGCTGCTCCGCTCGACGAAGCGCAACCCGGTCCTGCTCGGGCCGCCCGGCGTGGGCAAGACGGCCATCGTCGAGGGCCTCGCCCAGCGCATCGCGGCGGGCAAGGTGCCCGACGAGCTCAAGAAGACGCGCCTGATCGAGGTGCCGCTGGCGGCCATCGTGGCCGGCACGCAGTATCGCGGCGAGCTCGAGGCGCGCATGCAGCAGCTCGTGGCCGAAGCGTCGCAGCCCAACATCGTGCTGTTCCTCGACGAGATCCACATGCTCGAGTCGGCCGGCGACTCGCAGGGCGGCCTCGGCGCGGCGGCGGTGCTCAAGCCCGCGCTGGCGGACGGCTCCATCGCCGTGATCGGTGCCACCACGGGCGACGACTACCGGACCACGATCGCGCGCGACGACGCGCTCGACCGGCGCCTGTCGACGATGGAGGTCAGCGAGCTCGACGACGCGGCGACGATGCCCATCCTCAAGAGCCTGCGCGATCGGATCGTCACGTCGCGCGGCGTGACCGTCTCGGACGACGCGCTGCAGGTGCTGCTCGATTTCTCGGACAAGTCGATCATCAACCGACGCCTGCCCGACAAGGCGATCGACCTGCTCGAGCAGGCGGTGGCCGCGGCCATCGTCGCCGGGCGCAAGACAGTCTCCGCGGACGACGCGCGCAGCACGACAGATGACTGGGCACGGCGCGCGTCGTCCACGCCCACGCTGGAGCGCTACGGCCGTGATCTGACCGCTCTCGGCAAAGCTGGCCAGCTGGGCCCGATCGTCGGCCGCGACCGCGAGATCGAGGCGATCATCGAGATCCTGCTGCGCAAGACGAAGCGCGATCCGATGCTCCTGGGCCCGGCAGGCAGTGGCAAGACGGCGATCGTCGAGGGCCTGGGCATCAAGCTTGGCACTGGCAACGTGCCCGTCGAGCTGCAGGGCGTGCGCCTCTTCGATGTCGCGCTGCTGCCGCTCGCCGAGGCCGTCGCGACTGACTCGACGCTGCTGCGCGACTTCCTGGGTGAGGCGCTGCACCCCTCGGTCATCGTCTTCTTCGACGAGATCCACCAGCTCGCCGAAGCAGGCGTTCACGACCTGGCCCAGGCGATCAAGCCTGCGCTCGCGCGTGGCGACATCGCCTGCATCGGCGCCACGACCGGCGAGGAGTACCAGGCCAACATCGAGCCGGATGCGGCCCTGGCCAGGCGCTTCACGCCCATCTCGGTCGAGCCGATGGACGCCGGCCAGGTGCGCGAAGTCCTTGCCGCGGTGCGCGACAGCCTGTGCAAACAGCGTGGCGTGACGATGGAAGACGACGTGCTCGATGAGGCCATCGCGCTCGCCGACCAGTTCCTGCCCAACCGATCCTTCCCCGACAAGGGCGTCGACATCATCGAGCAGTCGATCGCCCACGCCCTCGCCACGGGGGCCAAGGTCGTCGACCGCCAGACCATGCGCGACTCGGTCGAGGCGCTGGTCGGCATGCCGCTCGACCCGACGGCTCGCATCGCGTCACTGACGACGGAGCTCGCCGAGCGCGGCATCCTCGACCCAGCCTCAAGGGCCGCGCTCGTTGCACGGCTCGGCGTGTCGCTGCGCGGCCTCGACACGCACTACGAGCGGCCCGACGCGGTGGCGCTGCTGATCGGCCCTGCCGCGGCCGGCGCGGACGACCTGACCGACGCGCTGTCGCGCGATCTCTACGGCCGGTCGGGCCAGGTGATCGACATCGACCTGTCCGGGATGAGCGAGGACCAGTCGATCTCGACGCTCCTCGGCTCCGCGCCCGGCCTCGTCGGCAGTGACCGGCCGCTGCCGCTCGACGCGCTGCGCCGCTCGCCGTGGCAGGTCGTGCTCTTCCGCTCGATCGAGCGCTGCGCAGCGCCGATCCGCGACACGATCACAGACGCACTCGCGAGCGGCTCTTTCACGGATTCGATGGGCCGCGTGCTGCCGCTGGGCGCCGCGACCGTGGTCATGACCGCGTCCCAGATCGACAGCGCCGACATGGTCGCGCCGCTGCTCGGCCAGCCGATCGCGGCAGCATGCACGTTCATCAGCGCCACTCTCGGCGCGGTCAGCGACGCTGACCGCGCCGCGTGGCTCAAACGCGAGATCCTCGATCCGCTCGCGGCCCGCTTTGCGCGCCAGGGTCACCCGCTGACGTTCGACCCATCGTTCGTCGACTGGCTGACCAGGCAGCAGGCCCCGAACGCCCTCGGCGATTTCGTCGACCAGACCGTCACGCCGGCCCTCGCCGCCGCGCTGCCCGACGCCGATGGTCCGGTCGTCGCCACGATCACCGACGATAAGCCGACGCTCAAGCCCGCCTGAGCGCTGGCCAGACCTCTTCTTCGGCCGGGCTAAGAGTTCGAATTCCGGTGAGACTGGCATATCGCGGGTAACTTGAGGCCAAGCACTGTCCGACGCCTCCATCTCGCGCTCGATACAGCCTTCCAACGCACGCAAAAGGCGTGCGAACGCGCCTTAAGGCGCCGTTCATCGCCCGTATGCCGCTCAGGGCGGAATAGGACGTGCGAAGGCACGACGCCTGGCCCGTGATCGATGACGAGACGCGCGTCGCGGAGTGTCGGGGTACGATCGCGAACGTGGCACGCAGTCCTCAGTCCGCTCGCGTCAGGCCGCGCCTGTTGCGCGTCGATCCGGGTATCGGCTGGCGCATCAGGCGCTTCCTCGGATCGCCCGGCCATGTCCTGGGTGCCCTCGGCGCCGTCCTCGGCGTGATCCTGCTCGACGCGGGATTGGTCCATTTCCCGCTGGCGGCGGTCGTCATCGTCGGCCTGTACCTGATCGGCTATTTCGTCGCCGCCCGGCCGCAGCTGTCGACGCTCGGCCAGGACCAGACCAAGGACGCCGATCAGATCGCGGCGGGACTCGACGAGCTGCTGGCCACGATCCGCAAGCGCGTGGCGATCGACGTCTATCGCCACGTCGTCAACATCCGGGACGCTGTGATCTTCACCCTCGAGCACGCCGGCGACCGATACCAGGCCGACCCTGACTTCTACTCGGTCCGCCAGACGGCGATGACCTACCTGCCCGAGGCGCTGTCACGCTACCTGGCCCTGCCGCGTCCGTACGCCGAGCAGGAGCGGCTGACCGACGGCAAAACCGCGCACGACACGCTGATCGAGCAGCTCGAGCTCATGGAGGACAACACGCGCCGCGTCGCCGACACGATCGTCCAGCGCGAGTCGGAGCGGCTCATCACCCACGGTCGCTTCCTCAGCGAACGGCTGGGCGCGAGCTCGCTCGACCCGACGCGACCCATTCCGTCGCTGCCGCTCACCCCCGAGCAGGCGGCCGTGCCCGTGGCCGTGCCCGTGCCTCAGCCGGTTGCCAGCCAGATTCGGGTCGAGGAGCGCCAGGCTGAGCGCGAGAAGGTTCGCGTCGTCTAGATTCCGCGCACGATGACGTTGCTCGCTCGCTACGCGAAACCGATCCTGCTCCTCGCTACCTCGCTCCTTCTCGCTGGCGTCCTGCTGACGGCGTCCAACCTGCTGTTGATCGGCTGGACCGTCTACGCGGCCGGGCACGTCCTGGCCATCGTCGCGTTCCTCGCGCTCGGCGCGCTCTACCGCGGACGGCTCGACGGCTGGTCGTGGGCGGGGCTGCTGGTGCTCGAGGTCGGCCTGATCATGGCTCTGCCCCAGATCGCGAACATCTGGTCGAGCTATGTCATCACCCCAACGGCGGCACAGATGCTCGTGCCCGCGCAGGCCCAGCCGATCGGCCTTGCCGCGGACGCCGTCGTGTGGCTCGGGCTGGCCTTCTTCGGCCTCGCGGCGCGCGGTGCGCGCGCGCTGCCAGCCGGCGTTGGCTGGGTCTTCGCTTTCGCGAGCGTGCTCGGCCTGGCCGCTGACTTCGTCCGCGTCTGGCCCCTGTCGCCGCTGTGGTGGGTACCGGCGATGCTGCTCACGACCCTGGGCCTCGTCGCCATCGGCGCGGGCCTGGCTTCGGCGCAGCCGGCGACCGACCCGCTCGTGTCGGAGCCCGCCTGAGGGATTCGCTC
>CAYYVV010000028.1:23195-27822 GCA_964475245.1 uncultured Anaerolineaceae bacterium
CGGCGCAGCCGGCGACCGACCCGCTCGTGTCGGAGCCCGCCTGAGGGATTCGCTCGCCGCTCTGGTGCGCGGGCTCATCCACTCATTCCGACTGGCCAGTCATCCAGACTGACTGACGTTGCGCTACGCAGACCGTAGCCAGTCACCCAGCGTGACTGGCTAATCGGATTACGTGGATGAAGCCCCGATATAAAACCCGGGGCGATCGCCCACAGAGGAGCCCGCCGAGGCGAGCTACGGCTCGGGAACCTCCAGGTGCAGCAGGCCGAAGCTCGCTCCCTGCGGGTCCATCACGATCGCAAACCGACCATCGGGCATGGCCAGCGGCGCGACGAGCTCCTTCGCGCCGAGCGCCAGCGCGCGGGCAAAAGCCTGATCGACGTTCGCGACCTGGAAGTAGATTTGCCAGTACGCGGGCACGTTCGCAGGCACCATCGGGTTCATCTCCCAGGCACCAAGGATGCTTTCGCCGTCGAGCTGGAACTCGTTGTAGGGCGGCCGGCTCGGGTCGTCCTGGCGCGTTCGCACCGACCAGCCAAAGACCTTCTCGTAGAAGGGCAGGACGCTGTCGACGCCGCGCGCGTTGAGCTCGCCCCAGTCGAACGCGCCCGGCTGGTGAGCGACGAAGCCGCGCATGCCCGACGCCTCCCAGCACGAGAAGAACGCGCCCGTCGGATCCTGGAAGACGGCCATCTTGCCCTGATCGCCAACGTCGAAGGGGGCCATGACGACCTTGCCGCCGTTGTCGGTGATCTTCTGCGCCAGCGCCGCGGCATCGTCCGTGCCGATGTACAGCGACCACGCCGTGGGCGCATTCGGATCCATCCTGGGCCCGATGCCCGCGACGCCCACGCCGGCATCAGTGGCCATGGAGTAGCCGCCGTACTGCGGGTCGGGGCTGACCTGGATGTCCCAGCCGAGCAGCTTCGTATAGAAGTTGCGCGACGCCTCCGGGTCCGAAGTCGACAGGTCGACCCACGCCGGTCGATTGTTGAGGTAGTCGTTCGCGCTCGCCATGGGTCGGTCTCCTAGGGGTCGTGTGCGACTGGCCGTCGTGCTCGTACGACGCGCATTGTCCGACTATTCTCGGTGGGCTGAGTTCGACGAGGGGACGCTGCATTGATCTGTCCGAGCTGCGGGACACACAACGTCGCGGGGGCGAAGTTCTGCATGGAGTGCGCGACGCCGCTCGCGGCCGGCTGCCCCAACTGCGGCTTCGTCAACCTTGTGGGTGCCAAGTTCTGCTCGGAGTGCGCGACGCCGCTCGCGGCCGGCGCTGCGCCGGCGTCGCGCGTGGCGGCCCCTGGCGATGGCGGCGGCCGTGCCCCGGCAGTGGCCGAGCCAGTGGCTGAACGACGCCTGGTCAGCATCCTCTTCGCCGATCTCGTCGGCTTCACGCCGTTTGCCGAGGAGCGCGACGCGGAGGATGTGCGCGACACGCTCAGCCGCTACTTCGACCTCGCGCGCGAGGTCGTCGGCCGTTACGGCGGCACCATCGAGAAGTTCATCGGCGATGCCGTGATGGCCGTGTGGGGCGCGCCGGTCGCCCAGGAGGACGATGCCGAGCGCGCCGTGAGAGCCGGGCTCGATCTGGTCGAGGTTGTCCGCTCGCTCGGCCCGGGCGTCCAGGCGCGTGCCGGCGTTCTGACCGGCGACGCGGCCGTGACCATCGGCGCTACGAACCAGGGCATGGTCGCGGGTGACCTGGTCAACACCGCCAGCCGCCTCCAGTCGGTGGCCGAGCCGGGAACCGTGCTCGTCGGCGAATCCACACAGCGCTCGACGAGCAACGCGATCGTCTTCGAGCGCCAGACCGACCAGCAGCTCAAGGGCAAGCAGGCGCCTGTCGCGGCGTGGCGGGCGATGCGTGTCGTGGCCGAGCGTGGCGGGCGCAATCGGAGCGAGCTGCTCGAGGCGCCATTCGTCGGCCGTGAGGACGAGATGCGCCTGCTCAAAGAGCTGTTCCATGCCACGAACCGCGAGCGACGGCCGCGGCTGGTGAGCGTCGTCGGCCCGGGCGGAATCGGTAAATCGCGACTCGCCTGGGAGTTCCTCAAGTACGTCGATGGGTTGCAGGAGCTGATCCTGTGGCACGACGGGCGCAGCCCGAGCTACGGCGAGGGCATCACCTTCTGGGCGCTGGGCGAGATGGTCCGCGAACGAGCCGGCCTGCGCGAGTCGGACGACGCCGACGAGACGCGCGCCAAGATTGCCGCCACGACGGCGAGCTACATCACCGACGAAGACGAGCGCAGGTCGGTCGAGCGCGCGCTGCTGGCGCTGCTCGGCTTCGAGAGCGGCGTCGACGCCCAGGAGCTCTTCGCCGCATGGCGCACGTTCTTCGAGCGCCTGGCCGATCGGAACCCGGTGGTGATGGTCTTCGAGGACCTCCACTTCGCCGACCCGGGATTGCTCGACTTCATCGATCACGTGCTCGAGTGGAGCCGCCAGTCGCCGATCACGATCGTCACTCTCGCCCGACCCGAGCTGCTCGACAGGCGCCCGAACTGGGGAGCGGGCAAGCGCAGCTTCAGCTCGATCTACCTCGAGCCACTGACGGCCGACCAGATGCGCGACCTGCTGGCTGGCCTAGTGCCCGGACTGGGGGAGAGCGCGGTCAAGGCCATCGTCGGCCGGGCCGACGGCATCCCGCTGTACGCGGTCGAGACCGTGCGCATGCTCGTCGCCGACGGCCGTTTGGTGCAGCGCGACGGTTCCTACGAGCCGAAAGGCGACCTGGGCGACATCGCCGTACCCGACACGCTCACGGCGCTCATCGCGGCGCGGCTCGACGGGCTCGCGGCGGCCGATCGCGCGCTGATCTCAGACGCTGCAGTGATCGGACAGACCTTCTCGAGCCCGGCGCTCGCGGCGCTCGCCGGTGTCGCCGTTGCGGCCGTCGATCAGCGCCTGACGACGCTGGTTCGCCGCGAGCTCATTCGGCGCGAGATGGATCAGCGCTCACCGGAGCTGGGCCAGTTCACGTTCGTGCAGGCGCTGATCCGCGAGGTGGCCTACCACACGCTGTCGAGGAAGGACCGCAAGGCGCGCCACGTGGCGGCGGCGCGCTTCTTTGAGGGTCTGGGCACGGACGAGGTGGCCGGCGCCCTCGCGAGCCACTACCTCGCCGCGTACCGACTTGCGGGGGAGGGACCCGAGGCGGCCGCGCTCGCGACCCAGGCGCGGCTGGCCCTGAAGGGTGCCGCCGAAAGGGCCGCCGCCCTGCATTCCTACGACCAGGCGGTGGCGTTGCTCCTCCAAGCGGCCGAGATGACACCTGATATCAGGGAGAGTGGCGACCTCCTAGAACAGGCTGCGGCATTCGTCCTCGACATCGGCAACACCGAGCTTGCCGTCCGCGTCGCCGAGCGGGGGCTGGCTGCCCGGCGCGAGCTGGGCGACGCCGAGAAGATCATCGAGGCGTCGGCCCGCATGGCCAATGTCCTGAGCCTCGATCGCGGCGATCCGCAGGCCGCGTACGACCTCGCCAAGGCGACGATGGAGGAATTCGCCGACTCGCTCCAGACGCCGGCTGGTGTGCGGCTGATGCTCGTCTACGCCGGCATGGCGGGCGTCCTGGGTCGCGAGAGCGACAGGGTCGCCTACTCCGATCGCGCCCTGCCACTGGCCGAACGGTTCGACGATCAGGGGCTCATCGTCGGTGCGCTCATCAGTCGCTCCGTCGGCCTGATGAACTCAGGGCGCTCGACCGAGGCGAGCATCGTGCTCCGTGGCGGCCACGAGATGGCTGTTGCGCTCGGGCTCAGGAATCCCGAAATCCGCGGCCGTGTGCTGCGCAACTTCGTCGAGCAATGGGGCGATCCCTCCCTGGGGCTGAGGCTCACCCTCGACGGTCTCGAGCTCGCCAAGTCGTACGGCTCGACCGGTTACTGGGTCTCGCTGGTGGGCAACGGCACAATCTGTGCCCTGCGCGTCGGCGACTGGGACTGGATCATGGCGATCACGGAGGAAGGGCTTCAGCGAACCGAAGGCAGCCCGAACCACCTGCTCGAGTTCAGGCTCGACCGGATGCTGGTCACTGCCGCCCGCGGCCACGACATGGCCGCTGACCTCGACGAGGCGGATGCGTTCCTCGAGTCGCTCAACATCACCGACCCGCAGTTCATGTCGTACAACCACTGGGCTCGGGCCTGGGCCGCGCTGGCGGCCGGTGACCTTGAAGCGGCTGCGCTGTGGGCCAACCGCGCGGCTGAACGAACGGTCTTCTTCAATCCCTTGTCAGTGCCACTCGCCGCGCGCGCGTATCTGTGGGCGGGCGACCTGGCAGGCGCGCGCGCGGCGCTCGACGCGCTCCGGGATAAGCAGTACCGCGGCCGCGCGATCAGCCTCGACAAGGCCACCATCCGTGCCGGCATTGCCGCGCTCGAGGGCAATGTCGCGGACGCCCTTGGCGGCTACCGCGACGCGCTGCGTGGCTGGCGCGCGATCGGCTGTGCCTGGGACGAGGCTCTGGCGGTCATCGACATGGCGACGCTGCTTCACCCGACAGACGCCGAGGCGCTTGCCGAGATCGACTGGGCGCGCCAGGCGTTGAGCAGCCTCGGCGCACAGCCCTACCTCGATCGACTGGAAGCAGCCGTCACGCCGGCCGCAACGGCCGCAACAG
>CAYYVV010000028.1:27922-29520 GCA_964475245.1 uncultured Anaerolineaceae bacterium
CCGATAGCGCCACCAGTAGTAAGTCGCGCTCAGTCACGCAGTTAGCCGCTCGCCGTCCCGACTCGCTCAGCCGACTAGGCACCAAAACGCCCCGGGTTACCCCTGAAGACGATAAGGACGCGCACAGTCACTGCGCCATGCGCCGATGGAACGCACTAAGCGCCTCACTCCCCCGTGGCTAATAGTGGTGGCGATATCGTCGGAGCAATGAGCCGGCACCGACGCGATCGTCAACGCGGCCAACAGCGAGCTGTGGATGGGCGGTGGCGTCGCCGGTGCGATCAAGCGCGCGGCGGGCTCAGAGGTCGAGTCGGAGGCGATGGCGCAGGGCCCGATCAAGCCCGGCGAATCGGTGGTGACTTCCGCGGGCAGGCTGCCGGCACCGACTCGCTGGATCGTCCACGCGGCGACGATGGGCCCCGACCTGCGCACCTCGGAGGACTACATCCGCAAGGCTACGGCCAGCGCGCTCGCTGCGGCCGCGCGCGCCGGAGCGAGGTCGATAGCGTTTCCGGCGCTGGGCACCGGGGTCGGCGGGTTCTCGATCGAGCGCGCGGCCCAGGTGATGGTGTCAGTGGCTCAGGCGTTTGCGTCTGGCTCGTCGCTCGATCGGATCGTGTTCGTCGTCCGTGGCGAGGACGCGCGCCGGGCGTACGAGGACGCTATTTCCCGCCGGCGATGACCTGCCAGCCGGCGCTGAAGTCCGCGCCGCTGCCCTTGTTGGCGTAGACGCCCTGCTTGAGCGTGACGCGCGCCTCGAGTCCGCTCGCGGACCTGTAGAACAGGACGCTGTCGGCAGTGCCTGCGATCTTGTCCCAGGCCGAGAAGCCGCCCAGGTGGCCGGTAACCGTGATGGAGCCCCGTTTCAATGTCCCGTAACTGGCTGAACCGCCTCCGCTTCCGTCGGGCCCGTAGACCAGGAACGAGCTGGAGGTCGCAACGAGCAGGCTGAGCCGCTGGTTGCCCTCGGCCAACGAGTCGATCGGGGATTGGTGGCCGCCGGTCAGTGTGCCCGCGTACAGCTGGGTCAGGTCATCGGCCTTCTGGTACGCACCGATGTACGTGTCGCACGACGCGGTCAGATTCTGGAGCGGCAGGCCGCTGTCGAGGATCGTCGAGTGGCGCTTGCCGAGCGCGCCCCCGGTCAGCGTGGCCGTGACCGTCTTGCCGTCGGTCCTGCGGTAGAGCATGACCGTGTCGCACGACGCGGTCGCCAGATCGAATCCCGTCGTCAGCGTGTACGTGTGCTTTTTGGTGTAGACACCGTTCGTGAACATGCCGGTCTGCGTCGCACCCGTTGTCTTGTTGTAGAGCAGCAGGGTGGTGCGGCTGACGGCGGCCAGATCCCAGGCTTTGCTGGTCGGCACGCTGCTCTTCTGCTGGAAGACGCCGTTGTCGAGCGTGCCAAAGACCATTGTCCCGGGCATGCCCAGGAAGATCGAGTAGTTCTTGGCAGCCGCGGCTGTCGCGGGTTGGACCATGGTCAACACGGCCGCCGCGAACGCGAGGGCGGCGAAAGCTCCGACCTTCAGCCTATGCACGTGCGAAACCTAACCCAGTTGCATGCCGCGCGGGCTATCCAGTTTGCCAACAGCGAA
>CAYYVV010000029.1:0-14741 GCA_964475245.1 uncultured Anaerolineaceae bacterium
GCTCGTGATGAATGCTGACCTTGGGGGGCCGCCGGTGGTGAGTTCGTTCATCAGTCGAAGGGTTGCTTCGCCGAAGGTCGGCTCCGTCTCTCGCACGGCGGCGATGAGGTGGTTTGCCCAGGTGATGATGTCGGCGTCGGTGGAATCAAGGCGGTACCAGAGCGTCCGAATGCCAGATTGGGACGCGAAATCCGCCAGGAGTGTCGTCTTGCCGTAACCGGCCTCGGCAATCAGTAGGGTGAGCCGTCGGCTGGTCGCATGGCGCAACTGGTCGATCAGCCTGGGACGAGAAAGAGTCGAGGTCCGCAGCGCCGGGGGCTGAATCTTCGACTTGATGATCGGTCCGAGCTCGACCGGCGGCAGGCTGCGATTTGGCTTTCGCAGGCGCGGAGAAGCGTCCGAGACCTCGGCTGCACCGTCGACGACGGTGCCGTCACGCGACGAATCGGCGCGCGGTTCGTGGCGGGTGGTCACCGGAGGCGCGACCACAGCTTGGCGGTACATCGGTCGATCATGCCCGTGCCTGCTTATCGAGCCGTTATCGGGTCGGGTGTGTGGATAACCCGACCGGACTTACTCCTGACTGCCCTCGTACTCGAAGTGAAGCTTGAGCTCGACGCGGTACTCGGTGATCTCGCCGTTTTCAACGCGAGCGCTCGATTTCACCACTTCGATCTCGCGGATGTTGCGCACTGTTCGCGATGCCGTGGCCACTGCCTGGCGAGCAGCGTCGCTCCACGATCTGGTGCTAGTGCCGACCATCTCTCGAATGATCATGACGCCCATCTGCTCTCCCTCAGGCATCGGGTTCTTACTGGCACCGAGTCTACGCGCGGAACCCAAGGCTGCCGACGGCCGTCAACGGCGGCATGGAGAAGCCGACAAGCATCCGTCGTCGAGTGACTCATCCACAGCCTTTCCACATCGTTCTCTTAGCTGCTCTCCTCGCTGGCTGCGCCATTGGCGGACCTGGGACCTCGCCCGCTCCGACTGACACGATCGCCCCGAGCAATAGCGAACAGCCGAGCGCCTCGCCATCCAGCCAGCCCAGCACGTCTCCGACTCCGCTTCCGAGCGACAGTGTTCTTACCCATCCGACCGGCGCCACGGACGTTGTCCTGCGCATCTTCTGGGGCGGCGGCTTCGTCCCACCCCAAATGACCGTGTCCGATGTGCCGCAGTTCACCTTGTACGGGGACGGCACGGCCGTGTTCAAGCCGCTGGCAGATGCACAGGGCGTGGCCTTCAACCAGCCGTTGCCGCCGATGCTGACGGTCAAGCTGACCGAGGATGACGTCCAGACGCTGCTCGCATTCGCGCTCAACGACGGCCATCTCGCGGTAGCCAAGGAGTCGTACACGGACCCGATGGTTGCCGATGCGGGCTCGACCACCTTCACGATCAATGCAGGTGGGTATGACAAGACGGTGAACGTCTACGCGCTGATGGAGTCGACTTCGAGCGGACCGGAGACGGCCGACCGAAACGCGATGTCCAAGCTCCAGGACCGGTTGAACAACTTTGAGACTGAAGCTCGTGCGGCCCACGGCGCCGACATCAAGCCTTACGACCCGAGCGCCTACCGTGTAACGCTGTTCGACCAGGGATACGGGCAGCCGAACGTCCAGCCGATCCAATGGCCGTGGACCGACGTAACGATGGGCGACTTCGTCAAGGTTGGTGATGCTGCCTGGCCGATGCTGGTCATGACGCGCGACCAGATCAGCAAGCTGACGCCAGTGCCTGACGGCGGCCTGACGGGCGTCTGGGTGGTGGCACCCGACACGTCAGGCGCGGCGACAGACGGAGTCCCGGTAGAGCTGGTGGTCCGGCCACTGCTGCCGGACGAGATCGCGGCGGCGAGCTAGCAGCTAGTTGTACGCGCCGGCGTAGCGCGACTCGTCGGCGTACGAGACGAAGCGGGTCTGCTTCTTGCGGAAGTAGAGCTTCGTCTCGCCGGTCGGGCCGTTGCGATGCTTGGCGAGGCGGAGGTTGATGATCTCGCCCTCTGGATCCTCATCCTCGCCGCCACGCTCCTTTTCGCGCCACAGGAACATGACCAGGTCGCTGTCCTGCTCGATTGACCCTGACTCGCGCAGGTCCGACAGGCGTGGCTCCTTGTTCTCGCGCATCTCCGCCTGGCGTGAAAGCTGCGACAGAGCCACGACCGGAACCTGAAGCTCGCGCGCGAGCCCCTTGAGGCCGCGCGTGATCTCGCTCACTTCCTGGACGCGGTTGGCGTCGCGTGACTGGACGGTTGACTGCATCAGCTGGAGGTAATCGACGATGATCATGTCGAGGCCGGATTCCGCCTGGAGCCGGCGCGCCTTGGTGCGCAGCTCCATCGTGCTGATGTTGGGCGTGTCGTCGATGAAGATGGGGGCTTCAGCGAGCGCGTTCATCGCGGGCGCGAGGCGGGTGAAGTCCATCTCCTCGAGGAAACCGGTCCGCAGACGCTGCGAATCTAT
This sequence comes from uncultured Anaerolineaceae bacterium, assembly GCA_964475245.1. Taxonomy (GTDB): domain Bacteria; phylum Chloroflexota; class Limnocylindria; order Limnocylindrales; family CSP1-4; genus JALYGJ01. The sequence continues at coordinate 2,469 of CAYYVV010000029.1, forward strand.
GTTCGCGACTGACGACAGCAGGCGCAGCACTAGCTGCTCCTTGCTCATCTCGAGCGAGAAGACGCCGACGGTCTTGCCTTCGCGGACCGAGGCATGCTCGGCGAAGTTGAGCGCGAGACTCGTCTTGCCGATGCTGGGCCGGGCGGCGAGGACGACCAGGTCGCTCTTCTGCAGGCCGCTGGTCAGCGCGTCGAGGTCCGCGAAGCCGGTGCGGATGCCGCTGATCTCCCCCTTGTGCTGGTGCAGGTAGTCGAGCCGGTCATATGCGGAATGGAGGAGCGTCTTGAGCGGCGCGAAGCCGCTCTCCACGCGCCGATCGCTGACCGAGTAGAGCTCCTGCTCCGCCTTGTCGATCGACTCGCTCACGTCGGCCGAGTCGTCGTAGCCGATCGCGGCGATCTTGCCAGCGGCACCGATCAGGTTGCGCAGGACGGCCTTGCGCTCGACGATGCGGCCGTAGTAGACGGCGTTGACGGCGGTCGGGGTCAGGTTGATCAGGCTGGTCAGGTACGCCGAGCCGCCCACCTGCTCGAGCGAGCCCTTGCGCTCCAGGACCTCCGAGACGGTGACGATGTCAATCGGCTCGCGCCGGTCGTACAGCTCGATGATCGCGTCGTAGACCGTCGCGTTCGCCTGGCGGTAGAAATCTACCGGGCGCAGGAAGTCGGCGACCTCGATCACCGCGTCACGGTCGATCAACAGGGCGCCAATGACCGACTGCTCGGCCTCGATGGACTGCGGCGGTAGGCGGTCAATTGACAACGATCAGCGTCTCCGACGGGATGGAGTTGATGTTGCCGATCGTGTGCCTTTGCCCTGATGCGCGCGATGGCTTTATTAACGAAGTGCATCCCCGACTTTTGGGCGGGGTGTGGACGATGTGGACTGCCCGGGGTCAGTCGACCCGGCGGATGACGCCGATCAGCTTGCCCTGGATGTGCACCGTGTCGTAGAACTGCGGCGGGTACTGGTCGTTCGCAGGCTGGAGCCGGACGCGGTCCTTCTCCTTGAAGAAGCGCTTGAGGGTGACCGCGTTCTCTTCCACCTGGGCAACGACGATGTCGCCGTCACGGGCTGTCTGCTGGGGCCGGATCACGACGTAGTCGCCGTCAGTGATGTGCGCGTCAATCATCGAGTCGCCCCGCACGCGCAGAACATAGGCATCGCCATTGGCGGCAACTGCCTCCGGCACGGCCAGAGTCTCCGTGCCATCCTGATAGGCCTCGATCGGACCGCCGGCGGCAATCTCGCCGATGACCGGCAGCGAGCGGCCCTCAAAAGGAACGACGGTTGATCCCGCGTAACCGATCAGGCCTGCGCGCAGCGCTGTCTGGGCCGTGAGCCGAATGGCGCGCGAATGGCTTCCGCCACGCTCGATCAAGCCCTCGCGCTCGAGCGCCTCAAGGTGGTGATGGACGGCCGATGTGGACGCAAGGTCGACGGCAGCGGCGATCTCACGGACGGTGGGCGGATAGCCTCGCTCGCGCACCGTCGCGGCAATGAAATCGACGATCTTCTGTTTGCGTGCCGCGTCGTGCTTGGTCACCAGCACCTCCTTGCCGGGGACCATACCGAACGGGTGTTCGATTGTCAAGCAAACGCAGTTCCCGTCACGTATCGCGCGAGTGGCGGAAGCCCGTGAATGCGCCGACGAGCAGGAGCGCGGATGCGACCAGGGGCAGGACTGACAGCGAGACCATGTCTGTGGCGGTCGCGTTCTGTCCGGGCAGCAATACCCAGAACATGAAGTAGACGCTGGCCAGGAACATCGCCATGCCGGCGACCATGAGTCCAACGAACGCGACGCGCATGCCCGCGTCGGCCTTGTAGGCGAAGAGAACCGCGGCTAACGCCGCGAAGATCATGACTGCGGCGATGTTCTGGCCCGCAGACCACGCCCACGCCCAGGCGACTATCGAGCCGACGACCCCAACCCAGACGAAAGTGCGCCATGTGGGGACCCGCCACGTGAGATTTGCGTTCATCCCATTCCTCCGAACTTGTAGCAGCAGGCTCGGAGGCACGGACACGGACTGCCATGGAGCACTGGTCCCAATCGTCACCGGCGGACGGGCGTTTCCGGCGCGCACCGGGTACGCACTTCGGGGTCGGCTGCTCGTCAAATCAGCGCACGACGTCACGCTTGTGGCACGATCCGTTGCCGCGCTCCGAGGGCGCTCGGGCGGCGCTCGATATACTCCGGGCCCCATGGCCCGTTCGCGTCACCGCGGGACCGGACTTCTCCGCGTCCTGAGCATGCTTCCGTTTCTGCCCCTCGCCGGTCGCGCTCCCGGTTACGCCCGGCTGCTCTGGGCGCTGGCGACGGACCCGCGCGTGCCCCCGTCGCGCAAGGCCCTTCTGGCAATCGCCGGTCTTTACATCGTCTCGCCGATCGACCTGATCCCTGATGCCATACCGATAATCGGCGCGATGGATGACGTGGCCATCATGGTGCTGGCCATCGATGTCTTCCTGGAAGGCTTGCCGGAAGACCTGGTCAGCGAGAAGCTGGCGGACCTGGGAATGTCACCCAAGGAGCTTGATCATGACCTCGCCCGCGTGCGCAAGCTGGTACCCAAGCCACTGCGCCAGGTCATGCTGCGCGTCCCCGACGCGCTCGACGGGGTCGCCGAATTCGTAACCGATACCGGACTGGACCGTAGGCTGAGGGAGACGCTGGCGCGGTTCCGCGGGCCAATGCAGGAGTACAAGGCTTGAAGGTAATTCTGACCAAGGACGTCGATACGCTGGGCAAGAGCGGTGAGCTCAAGGAAGTGGCCGAGGGCTACGCCCGCAACTTCCTGATGCCACGCAAGCTGGCCGTGCCGGCGACGGGTGGCGCCTTCCGCGCCTGGCAGCACGACATCGCGTCGCGCGAAGACAAGCGCAAGCGTGAGCGCGAAGAGGCCGAGATCGCCGCGCAGCGCATCTCGTCGACGACGCTGACGATGGGCGTCAAGGTCGGCGAAGGCGGCAAGCTCTACGGCTCGATCACGGCCAAGGACATCGCTGACGCCCTCGGCCGCCGTGGCATCGTCGTCGACCGACACAAGGTCGACCTCGAGGAGCCGCTCAAGATGCTCGGCACGTACAAAGTCGCGGTCAAGGTCTTCCCGGGCCTGACGCCTGAGGTCACGATCGCCGTCGAGCCAAAGGGCTGACGCTGCGGCCGCCCCACGGCCGCTCGAGATACAGACCCAGGACGAGTGACAAACTAGCTGGCTCGCGCGCGGGTGCATGATCGCGGTGTGAGCACCGCCGCCGGCGCGCGAACCATCCTGCACGCGGATCTCGACGCGTTCTTTGCGGCCGTCGAGCAGCGCGACAACCCTGCGCTGAGGGGCAAGCCGGTCATCGTCGGCGGTGGCGGCCCGAACGACCGCGGCGTCGTCAGCACGGCTTCATACGAGGCGCGCAAGTTCGGCGTGCGCTCGGCCATGCCGTTACGCACCGCCGGCGCGCTCTGTCCACAGGGCATCTTCGTGCCCGTCAACGGCGCCAAGTACAACGCCGTGAGCAAGCAGGTGATGGCAATCTTCCGGCGCTTCTCGCCGCTGGTCGAACCGCTCTCGATCGACGAGGCGTTCCTCGATCTGACCGGCACGGAACAGCTCTTCGGCGATGGCGAGCAGGCGGCCAGGAAGCTGAAGCAGGCTGTCCACGACGAGACGGAGCTGACCGTGTCGGTCGGTGTCGCGGCGAATCGGCTCGTCGCCAAGATTGCCAGCGACCTGCGCAAACCGGACGGACTCGTCGTGGTACTGCGCGGAGAGGAGGCGGCATTCCTGGCCCCATTGGGGATCGAACGGTTGTGGGGCGTCGGGCCGTCGACGCGGCGGGCGCTGGTCGAGTACGGCGTGACGACGATCGGTGACCTGGCCCGTCTTCCTGAAAGTTTGCTCGTTCGACGCTTTGGCGCTCACGGCGCAGACCTCGCGTCACGCGCACGTGGCGTGGGCGAGACGGCGGTCGTCGGACCGGCCGACGCGAAATCGGTCAGCCAGGAGCACACCTTCGACGTCGACGTCGCCGACTGGGAGGTGCTCGAGCAGTCGCTCATCGCGTTGAGCGAAGGCGTGGCCGGACGCCTGCGCGCGACGAAAGTCGTGTGCTCGACGGTCAGCGTCAAGATCCGCAACACCGCGTTCGAGACGATCACTCGCCAGCGCACGCTCGAGCAGCCGACCGACATGGGTGAGGTGATCTGGCGCACGGCGGTCGAGCTGGCGCGACGCGAGGTGCGCGGCCAGCGCATCCGACTCCTGGGCGTCGCGGCGACCGGGCTGTCGGAGCAGCGCCAGCTCGCTCTTTTCGAGGCTGAGGGCGACCGCCGCAGAAAGGTGACCGAGGCCGCGGACGAGGTCCGCAAGAAGTTCGGGCCGGGGGCGATCAGGCGTGCCCGACTTCTCGATTCAGGTGTTCGAGCGCCATTCGAGCGAGACCCACGCCGCCTGCCGCTCGTTGACCGGGAGAAGGGTCGCGGCGAGTGACAGCCTAGTTGTCACAAGGCTCGCCGAGGCTGTGGGTCAGGTCGCCGATCTGAGTCGCGGCCCATTGACATTCGAACGGGCGTTCTATAGCGTCATCGAACAGATGTTCTATGGACGCCCAGGAGGCGACGACAAATGGCGATCGTGCGAGTGACACCTACGCAGGTGGACGTGAGCTGCGGATTATTCGATGGACGGCCCAGGTCGATCAGGACCGCGACGGAGCGCGTCCCGGTCATCGAAATCTCTCAGGTTCGTGATGAGCTGGCGGCATACCCAATCGGGCGAGGCCCCCGGAGGATCTTCGATGTCCGGACGCCGGATGCGCGGCTTCGGCTCTCCTTCGAGAAGGGCCGCCGACGCTGGTTGCTGGAGGGCGTCGAAGCGGCCTGACCGGCCTCAGCCGGCTCAATCGGTAGCGGCCACGGTGCGCCGCGTCTGAGCGACAATCGCCCCGTGGAGACTGACCCGCGCTACGGCGATCTGACCCTCAGCGAGTTTGATGAGCAGCTCGCGTCCGCCGAGCCGGTGCCCGGTGGAGGCAGCGCATCAGCCATTGCCGGAAGCATGGCGGGCAGTCTTCTGGCGATGGTCAGCCGGCTCAGCACTGACCGCCCAAAGTACGCTGCCTTCGCGGCCACGCATGCTCGGGCGCTGCTGGTCGCCGAAGAGGCGCGCCGACGCCTCCTCCACCTGGCAGACGATGATGCCCGCGCTTACGCCGCCTTCAGCGCGGCACGCAAGATGGCGCGCGAGACGGCCGAGGAACAGGCCGCGCGCGACGCCGCGACCCGGGTAGCCGCGCGTGAGGCGTCCGAAGTCCCTCTTGCCGTGGCTCGCGAGTGCGCCAGGATCATCGACGAGGTTGAGGCCATGGCCGGCCGCAGCAACCTGAACGCGTCGAGCGACCTGGAGGTTGCGGCACGGCTGGCAGCGGCAGCTGCTCGGGGAGCGGCTGCGAACGTGATGATCAACCTGCCCATGGTCGGCGACGAGGATTTTCACGGCGCGGCCGTGCTTGAGCTGAGCAGGCTGCTCGAGGGCGTGGACCGGTCCGCGGCGGAGGTGGCGCAACGGGTAGCGGCAGGCACTCTTCGCCAGCCCGAGGTCGCGTGACGGCGGTTCGGCTTCACGTCGAGCAGGACGTGCTCCGCTTCGACGAGCCGGCGCGGATCCTCGACGGGCGGCCGATCGCGGCAGAGATTCGCGAGTCGGTCCGGCGCCAGGCACGGTCGTTTCGCGCCCGGTACGGCTTCAGTCCCGTGCTGGCTGCTGTTGTGGTCGGCCACGAGCTCGCATCGGGCGTCTACGTTCAGCAGATCCTGCGCTCGTGCGCCACGGTGGGCGTGCCGAGCCGCGTCGTGGATCTGCCGCGCACGATCACGGCCGAAGCCCTGCGGCGCACGATCGAGGGCCTGAACGCGGATCCCGAGGTTGCCGGCATCATCGTCCAGCAGCCACTGCCGCGCCACATTCCTCTCAGCACCGTGACAGACACGATCATGCCCGCCAAAGACATCGATGGCATCCACCCGCTCAACACGGGCCTCATGGCGCTGGGCTATGAGGGGTTCCTGCCGGCATGCGCGGAGGCGGCCGTGGCAATCCCCCGGTTCTACGGCTATGAGCTCGAGGGCAAGCGTGCCGTGGTCATCGGCCGCAGCAATGTCGTCGGCAAGCCCGTGCAGCTCTTGCTGATGCGCGAGCACTGCACGGTCACTGTCTGCCACCGCCGGACGCGGGATCTGGCGGCGGAGATCGCGCGGGCTGAGATAGTCGTGTCTGCCGCGGGTTCGGCCGGCCTGATCCGCGGCAACATGCTCCATCCGGGCGCACTGGTCGTCGACGTGGGCATCAACGTCGTCCGCGGCCGGATCGTGGGCGATGTCGACTTCGAGTCGGCAGTCAAGGTCGCGGCGGCGATCACGCCCGTGCCCGGTGGCGTGGGACCGGTCACCAACGCGATCCTGCTCGAGCACCTCGTCCGTGCCGCGCGCTGGCAGCAGACGAACCATCCGATCACTGCCGGTCACGGCCGCAAGCGACGGCCCGCGTGAAGTCCAGCCTCGAGATCGCGCGCGCGGCAAGCCCGCGGCCGATCACCCAGATCGCCAAGGACCTCGGCCTCGCTCCTGACGAGATCGAGCTCTACGGGACGTACAAGGCGAAGGTCTCGCCGCTGGCCTACGAGCGGCGCACGAGTCTGCCCGATGGCAAGGAGATCGTGGTCACGGCGATAACGCCGACGCCGCTCGGGGAGGGCAAGACGACAACCACGGTCGGCCTTGCCCAGGGCCTCAACCGGATCGGCGTGCGGACCGCGGCGACGCTCCGCCAGCCGTCGCTGGGCCCGGTCTTCGGCCTCAAGGGCGGCGCCGCCGGCGGTGGCTACAGCCAGGTTCTGCCCATGGAGGAGATCAACATCCATTTCACGGGCGACCTGCACGCCGTCGCCGCCGCCCACAACCTGGCCGCGGCATTCCTCGACAACCACCTCTTCCGCGGCAATGCCCTGGGCATCGATCCGCAGACGATCGGCTGGCCGCGCGTCATCGACGTCAACGATCGCGCCCTGCGCAGGGTGGAAATCGGCCTCGGCGAAAGCTCTGACGTTCGCGAGTCGGAGTGGCACATCACGGCGGCGTCAGAGGTCATGGCCATCCTCGCCCTGGCGTCGGACATCCACGATCTGAGGGCGCGCCTGGGACGAGTGATCGTTGGCGAAAAGTTCTCGGGCGAGCCAGTGACCCTCGAGGACCTGCGCGTGGCGGGCGCGATGACCGTGCTGATGCGCGAGGCGATCAAGCCGAACCTTGTCCAGACGCTGGAGGGTGGGCCTGCTTTCGTCCACGCCGGGCCGTTCGCCAACATCGCCCACGGCAACTCGTCGGTCGTCGCCGATCGCATCGCGCTCAAGCTCGTCGACGCGGTGGTGACAGAGGCCGGCTTTGGCGCGGACATGGGCTTCCAGAAGTTCATCGACATCAAGTGCCGGCTCTCGGGCCTGCGGCCCGCGGCCGCGGTCATCGTCGCGACCATCCGCGCGCTCAAGATGCATGGCGGTGTCGGACACGTTGTTGCCGGCAAGCCGCTCGACCCGGCGCTCGAGGCGGAGAACCCGGAGGGGGTCGAGCGGGGCTGTGCCAACCTCCTTCAGCACATCGAGATCGTGCGCGGCTACGGCCTGCCGGCGGTCGTGGCCATCAATGCTTTCCCCAGCGACAAGCCTTCGGAGATCGCGGTCGTCCAGCGCATGGCGCTCGAGGCTGGCGCTTCGGCCGCCGTCGTCAGCGACCACTTCGTCCGCGGCGGTGCCGGCGCAGAGGATCTTGCCCGCGCCGTATGGGCCGTGGCCCAGGAAGGCGCGCCGGACTTCCGCTTCCTGTCGCGCGAGGACGCCACGCTCGAGGAGCGCATCACGCGCATCGCGACCCGCGTCTACGGCGCCGACGGAGTCGACTTCTCAGGCGAGGCCAGCAAGCAGCTCCACGAGTTCGAGCGGCTGGGCCACGGCCACATGCCGGTGTGCATGGCCAAGACGCAGCTGTCACTGAGCAGCGATCCAACCTTGAAGGGGAGGCCGACCGGCTTTCGCGTACCCGTGCGCGACGCGCGGCTCTTCGCCGGAGCGGGCTTCGTGACGGCCTACTGCGGCGAGATGCTGATGATGCCGGGGCTGCCCTCACACCCGTCGGGCGAGATGGTCGACATCAACGCCGACGGCGACACGGTCGGGTTGTTCTAGGCCGAGTCGCCGTCAGCTGATCGCGGCGAAGAAGAAGACGAGCACGATCAGTCCGCCGATCCCGCCCGCGACAGCGAAGGCCCATTTCTGCCAGTCGATCGGTCCGAGCGTCTCAGCCGCGTGGCCGTGCTCGTCGTCAGTCTCCGTCGTCTCTTCGCTCACGGCAGCAGCTCCTCGGTCACCAGTTGGTCAACGGCCAGGCTCGAGGGGATGTTCGAGCCTGGCAGCCCACGCATGAAATCGAGCGACTTGGTCCAGGCGTCCTGGTCGATCGCGCCCGACCCGTGGAGCTGAGTGTATGGGCTGCTCCACATCGGGATCGTGGCCTGCAGGACTGCCAGCTGGGAGTCCCTGTTCGACCCGAGATCGGGGACCTGGGCGATCGTGTCATCGAGGCCCAGCTGGGGATTGGCCACAATCTCGTCCATCGCGCGCAGGGTCGCGGTGACGAAGGCGGTCAGCGCGTCGCGCTTGGTCGTCAGGGTCGCCGTGCCAACGATCAGGCCGGGGCCGGGCAGTGGCGTGATCTGGTCGATCGTCAGCTGGGTCGTGGCGAAACCCTGCTGGGCGAGCTGGAGTGGCTCGTTGTTGCGAAACGCGGTCGCCGAGTCGACCTGACCCTGCTGGAGCGCGACAGCCTGGCCGAAGTCGGGGTAGTCGCGGATGTCGACGTCGTTCGCGGTCAGCCCGGCCGACGCGAGCAGTGCCTGGAGCATGATCCAGCTCGAGCCGTACTCGCCCGGGATGCCCAGCGAGTGCCCCTTGAGATCCGCGGCTGACTTGATCGGGCCGTTGGCCGCGGCGATGACGATGTCGGGGAACTGGGCGTAGATCGTCGCCGCGTACTTGATCGGCACACCCTGGCCGACGGCCGGAATGACGCTCGTGCCGTCGGCGACGCCGACGTCGACCGCGCCCTGGCCGACGAGCGTGATCAGGTTCGGGTCGATCTCGTTCTGGAACGTCACGTCGAGGCCGGCGTCGCGGTAGTAGCCCTGCTGCTGCGCGCGATAGAACTGCGCGAACTGGACGCTCGGGATGTAGCCCAGGCCGACCGTGAGCTTGGTCAGGGGCGTCGGCGTAGGTTCAGGCGTCGGGGTGGGCGCCGACGAACAGCCGACCACGAGCGCTGCGGCGAAGAGCAACCCAAACACCCAGCTAGCGAACCTCACGGTCACCTCCAGCTACCGACCAGGACGCGCTCAGCGAGCACGACGAGCAGATAGAGCACGATCGCTATCAGCGCGATCGTCAACAGAGTTGCGTACATCAACGGGAAGTCGAACAGGCTGCCGCGGGCGAGATTGATCAGCACGCCCAGGCCTTTGTCGGCGCCGGCCCACTCACCGACGATGGCGCCGATCACGGCCAGCGTTGCGCCGACGCGCATGCCGCCCAGGATCTGGGGCATTGCCGCGGGCAACTCGAGGAAGCGGAAGACCTGCCAGCGCGTGGCGCGCATGCTCCGGCCGAGCTCGAGCAGGCGCCGGTCGACGGAACGGATGCCGACCATCGTCGACACGGCCACCGGGAAGAAGACGATGAGTGCGCAGATGACTACTTTCGGCGCGAGCCCAGTGCCCAGCCACAGAACCAGCAGCGGGGCCAGCGCCAGGATGGGCGTGGCCTGGGCCGCGACCAGGTACGGCGAGAGCAGTCGCTCGGCCAGCGGAGATCGGGCGAGGAGATAGCCGACGACGACGGCCAGCCCGGCGCCAACGACAAAGCCGATCACGATCTCCTGGATCGTCGCCAGCGCGTGCGGCGCGATCGTCCCGTCGGCCCAGGCACTGACAAAGCGCTGGGCAACGACCTCCGGCGCGGGCAGGATGAACGGCGGGTAGTTGGCGATGACGACGATGAGCTTCCAGGCGACGACGAAGACCACCGCGGCCGAGCCGACCGAAAGCAGCGTCGAGCGCCACGCGTGACGAGTGGAGCTCATGAGGCGCCTCGAAACGGATCGAAGAAGGCCGGCGCGCCGGCGGTCTCGAGCACGTCGCGCACGGGCGCGGCACGTGCCTCTTCCGCGGCCAGCTCCGCGGGCGTGCCGGCAAGGTGGGCGCGCAGGACGGACGCAGTGCGCGCGAAGGCCTGGCTCTCGAGCATCTGTTGCGTCCGTGGCCGGCCGAGCGGCACCGGCACGCGCGCTACGACACGCCCCGGCGATTTCGAGAGGACGACGACCTCATCGGCGATGAACACGGCCTCGGCGAGGCTGTGCGTGACGAGCAGGATGGTCGTTCCCGTGCGCTGCCACAGGTCGAGCAGCTCGGCGTTGAAGCGCTCGCGCGTCAGCGCGTCGAGCGCGCTGAATGGCTCGTCGAGCAGCAGAATCTGGGGGTCACGCGCGAGCGCGCGTGCGATCGCCACGCGCTGGCGCATGCCGCCCGACAGTTGGTGCGGGCGCGCGTCGGCGAAGCCCGACACTCCCACCAGCTCGAGCAATGAGCGCGCGCGCTCGCGCCGCTCGGCCGCGCCCACGCCGGCCAGCTCGAGCGGAAAGGCGACGTTGTCGAGCGCCGTACGCCACGGCAGCAGGCGCGGTTCCTGGAAGACGAGGCCGACGCGCTGGTCAGCAGTGCCGACGGGCTGGTCCTCGATCGTGATCCGACCGGAATCCGGCTCGAGCAGGCCGCTGATCAGGCGCAGCAGCGTGCTCTTGCCCGAGCCGTTGGGCCCGAGCACGGCGCTGATGCCGTGCTCGGGCACGGCGAAGCTCACGTCGTCCAACACGGGCAGCGGGCGACGCTCGACGCTGAAGCTCTTCGAGACGTTTTCGACGCTGATCGCGTCCAGACTGCGCGTCCTCCGTCAACGTGCCTCGTCAACGGAGTGGGCTGAACGGGAATCAGCAACGACGTGCCGGCGTGGCAACGCTGGCGCGCCTCTCCTTCTCCCATCCGGACTTTGACCGTCGGCTGCCTTCCCGGGCATCCACCTTCGCCGCTGACGCGGCTCCGGGTCGTGGGCTGAGCTCGGGCGACTCGCGTCGCGCGGGGCTCGACCACCGGTCGGGACTTTCACCCAACCCCGAAACAGAGGCGTATTCGTGATCTGTCGCCCAGCATACCGGTATCGTGAGCGAGTGCTGACGATCCTCCTCACGCGGCACGGGCAGACCACCGAATCGGTGCCCGATCGTTACCTGGGCCGGCGCATCCCGGCGTCCCTGTCGGAGCGCGGCCGGCGTGACGCGCGCGCTCTCGGAGAGCGCCTTGCGTCGGTGCCCATCGATCGCGTCATCTCCAGTCCGCTCGACCGCGCACGCGAGACCGCGCAGCTGATCGTCGGCGAGCGCAAGCTGGAGGTCGAGGTCGACGACCGAATGATCGAGTTCGACTACGGTGCCTGGGAAGGCATGGTCGTCGCCGACGTCCAGCGCCAGATGCCAGCCGAGTTCGACATGTACGAGGCGAACCCGGCGATCTACCACGTCGGGGGCGGCGAGAACGGCCAGCAGGCCGCGCGCCGAGCGGTCGCCCTCATCGACTATCTGCTCGAATGGTGGGCCGGCGCTGGCGACCGGACCGTGCTCCTCGTCGGTCACTCGTCGATCAACCGCGTGCTTCTTGCCGCGGTGACCGGCGTGCCGCTGCCCGACTACCGGCGCAGATTTGTGCAGGACTGGGTCAACCTGACCGTGCTGTCCTGGAAGGACGTCGATGCTGGGCCGCTCCTGTCGCTCGTCAACGACATGAGCCACGTCCGGGGCACGAAGGGCGACACGTGGCTGGAGGAACCTTGATCGAGCTCAACGGCCGCGACTTGACGCTCGACGACGTCTGGAACGTCGCCAGCGGCAGCCGCGACGTGCAGCTGGCCGCGGACGCAGTGCGGGCCATGGCGGCCAGTCGAGCGGTGATCGATGACCTGGTGGCCACCGACCAGGTCGTTTACGGCGTGACGACCGGCTTCGGCGATCTCGCCTCGCGCCGCATCGCGCAGCCGGACGTCGAGAAGCTCCAGGAGAACCTGCTCGTCAGCCATGCGGTTGGAGTTGGCGAGGCGCACTCGACCGATGTTGTGCGCGCGATG
>CAYYVV010000029.1:14841-29511 GCA_964475245.1 uncultured Anaerolineaceae bacterium
GATGGACATGCTCAAGATCGCGGCCGCCGAGCTGGGCTCGATCAGCGAGCGGCGCATCGCCCAGCTGACGGATCCGCGGACATCGGGCTTGCCGCCGTTCCTGATCGAAGACGCTGGCTTGAACAATGGCCTGATGCTCTACCAGTACGTAGCCGCGGCCCTGGTATCGGAGAACAAGTCGCTCGCCCACCCGGCTTCGGTCGATTCGATCCCGACGAGTGCCAACCAGGAGGACCACGTTTCGATGGGCCCGATCGCAGCGCGCGGGGCGGCGTCCATCATCGGCAATGTTGAGCAGGTGCTCGCACTCGAGGCACTCGCCGCGGCGCAGGGCGTGGACTTCAGGCTGCGCACCGGGCTCCGGCCGGGCGCAGGCGTCGCCGAGGCACACGGGCTGGTCCGTGGAGCTGTGGCACACGTCGCTGCCGATCGCGATCCGCAGCCCGATCTCGCGGCCGGACTCGATCTCGTCCGTTCGGGCCGTCTTGCGGCGCTGGTCGCGTCCCCGGTCGGCTGATGAGCCTTCGCGCGCTGGCCGCCGTGCCCATGGCCGCTGCAGTCGTCCTTGCGTGCAGCGGCTCGAGCGTGCTCGACAACGACCGAGTGCAGCAGCTCATTGGCCAATGGCTGGAGGACAACGTGCAGGTGACGGCCAACGTGACCTGCCCGAACAACGAGCCCATGAAGCTGGATGACACCTTCACCTGCAGCGCGGTGACACAGGACGGCCTGACGCTGACCATCCAGGTCACCCAGACCGACAACCAGGGCGGCGTCGACTTTGACATCCAGGGAGCGAGCTAGCGAACCCGATGGACAACCGACGCATAGTCGAGGTCGGCGACAGCGCGACATTCGCGCTCATCCCGCCCTGCGCCGACCCGCGCTTCGACCACAGGACGTGCGACTACTGGGAGGATGCCGACCGGGGCGCGAAGAGCAGCCGGCCATCGTGGCTACAGGTCGCGCCGCCACGGTCCGGACCGGCGCCGCGATTCGGCCTGCACGACAACCCGTTCGCGCCCGCGGACCTCGAGTCGGCGCTGGATAACCCGTTTGCCGCGGCCGCCGCCGAGGGAGCGCGGGCGGCGTTGCCCGACGCGTGGGCCGACGACGACCTGTTCGGAGTGCCACTCGAGAACCCATTCGCGCCTCGCACGGAGCGCGAGCGGCCGCTGCGTGAAGGAGTGCCGCGCAAGCTCGCGCTCCTCGATCGCGGCCGCGGGATCTTCGGCTCGTATGCCAAGGTCCTGCTCGTCGACGACCATGCCGTGGCCTATTGCCAGTTCGGCCCGCTGTCGGCGTATCCGCGCGGGGCACGACTGCGCGAGCTGTACAAGCAGCTGCCCGACGCGCCGCTGCCGGCAGTCATCACGTGCATCGCCTCGACCGCCGAGGCACGTGCCAACGGCTTCGCGCGCGACCTTGTCGACGACGTCTGCCGCGATCTCGCCCAGCGCGGTTTCGCGGCGGTCGAGGCCTACCCGGACCTGACCCTGCCGCAGACTGAGACGAGCGCCGCGCGGCCAGGCTTCTGGCAGGCGCTGGGCTTCACCCTCGCGGTCGACGACGAGCGCTTCCCGGTCATGCGCCGCGAGCTGTGACATACCTCCGGCCGGCCGACGTCGTCGCGGCCACGGATGCCGCCGTCATCGACGTCGCGTCATTGGAGCCGGACTAGACTCGGATCATGGCGATCGCGACACCCGCGCGCACTATCCGCGCGCCGCGAGGAAAAGAGCTGTCCGCGCGCGGCTGGCCGCAGGAAGCCGCGCTGCGCATGCTCATGAACAACCTCGATCCGGAGGTTGCCGAGCGACCCCAGGACCTCGTCGTCTACGGCGGCACCGGCCGAGCCGCGCGTTCGTGGGAGGCGTATGACGCGATCGTGCGCGAGCTGCGCCGGCTGGGCGACGACGAGACGCTGCTCGTCCAGTCGGGCAAGCCGGTCGGCGTCTTTCGCACGCATGAATGGGCGCCACGCGTGCTCATCGCCAACTCGAACCTGGTCGGCAAGTGGGCCAACTGGGACGACTTCCGCAAACTCGAGCGCGCGGGCCTGACGATGTACGGTCAGATGACGGCCGGCTCGTGGATCTACATCGGCACGCAGGGCATCCTCCAGGGCACGTACGAAACCTTCGCGGAGCTCGCGCGCCAGCATTTCGGTGGCACGCTCCGTGGCCGCGTCGTGCTCACTGCCGGCCTGGGCGGCATGGGCGGTGCCCAGCCGCTGGCGGTGACGATGAACGAGGGCGTGGCGCTGGTCATCGAGGTCGATCCGGCGCGCGCCCGGCGGAGGCACGAGACCGGCTACATCGACGCTGTGAGTGAGTCGCTGGAAGAGGCGCTGTCGTGGGTGCGCCAGGCCGCCGCCGACGGGCGCGCCACCTCGATCGCGTTGATCGGCAATGCTGCGCAGATCGAGCCCGAGCTCGTGCGCCGTGGCGAGCGCTTCGACGTGCTCACCGACCAGACATCGGCGCACGACGCGCTGAACGGCTACGTGCCGGCTGGTGTGACACTCGAGCAGGCGGCCGCGCTGCGCACGACGGACCCGGACGATTACGTCGCGCGCGCGATGAAGTCGATGGCTGAGCAGGTTCGCGCGATGCTCGCGCTCCAGGCGGCCGGTTCGGTCACCTTTGACTACGGCAACAACATCCGCGCGCAGGCACAGGCCGCCGGTGTCGACAACGCCTTCGACTTCCCCGGCTTCGTGCCGGCCTTCATCCGGCCACTCTTCTGCGAGGGCAAGGGCCCGTTCCGCTGGGTGGCCCTGTCGGGCGATCCCGCCGACATCCGCCGAACTGATGAGGCCGTCCTCGAGCTGTTCCCGGAGAACGAGTCGCTGGCGCGCTGGATCAGGATGGCCGAGGAGCGCGTGCCCTTCCAGGGCCTACCGGCGCGCATCTGCTGGCTGGGCTACGGCGAGCGCGCCAAGGCGGGTGTGCGCTTCAACGAGCTGGTCGCCAGCGGTGAGGTGTCGGCACCCATCGTCATCGGTCGCGATCATCTCGACTCGGGCTCCGTGGCATCGCCCAACCGCGAGACCGAAGCGATGCGCGACGGCTCAGACGCGATCGCCGACTGGCCGCTGCTCAATGCGCTCGTCAACACCTCTGCCGGCGCCAGCTGGGTGTCGATCCATCATGGGGGTGGCACGGGCATCGGCTACTCGCAGCACGCCGGCATGGTCGTCGTTGCCGATGGCAGCGATCTCGCGGCCCAGAAGCTGGAGCGAGTGCTGACGACCGACCCGGGCATGGGGGTGATACGTCACGCGGATGCGGGCTACGAGCGGGCGATCGAGGTCGCCCGCGAACGTGGCGTCCGGGTGCCCATGTTGCAGGATTGAGCATCATGCGTGCGCCGCGGTTCGGTCGGCTTGCCCTGCTTGTGCTGGCACCGTTCCTTCTGTCCGGCTGCCAGCTTCTGTTCCCGTACATGTACGGGTCGGGCTCGACGGACATCCCCGAACCCAGCTTCGGCCCCGACATCTCTTACGTGAGGGGCACTGCGTCGCTCGACATCGTCCAGGGAACAAGCACCCAGCATGTCGTGCTCGACGAGCTGGTCGGCGGATCCGGCGTGATGGAGGGCATGAGTGAGGCAACGTGGCGCAACTCCGACGGCTGGTCGATGTCCATCTTTGACTTCGCCATGCCCGAAATGCCGGTCGGCGCCGACTCGTCCCAGATCACCCTGCAACGCGTACACGACAATCAGGTCTGGGTCGTGGACACGTTCACCAGCGAGAACGCGTGCTCGACCAGCGTGAGCGAGGCGTCGGACACGCGTTTCGCTGGCTCGTCGACGTGCCGGCAATTGCGCTGGGCTGACGGTTCGGTGGCACCCGGCGGCTTTGGTCTCGCAGCTCCGAGCTACATCGCCGGCCAGGACCCGTTCAGCGCGACGATCACGTTCGAGGCAACGCCTTAAGGTCTCGGCCTCTCCGGGTCATACATGACAGGTTTTGTCATGAACGTGGCTAAGATCGTCGGGCATGCGCGCGTCCCGATTGATCAACCTGTTGCTCCTGCTCCAGACGCGCGGCCAGTTGACGGCCGCCGAGCTGGCCGTCGAGCTCGAGGTATCTGAGCGGACGATCCACCGCGATATCGAGGCGCTGAGCGCAGCCGGGGTCCCGGTCTACGCGTTGCGCGGGCCGCACGGCGGCGTCTCACTGGTCGATGGCTACCGAACGCGGCTGACGGGCATGACGGCTGAGGAGGCCGAGGCGCTCTTCCTTTCCGGCGTGCCAGGGCCCGCGGCAGAGCTGGGACTTGGCACGGTCATGGCCGCGGCCAGGCTCAAGGTGCTCGCCGCGCTGCCGCCTGAGCTGCGCTCACGCGCTTCACGGCTCGTCGAGCGTTTCCATCTCGACGCGACCGGCTGGTTCCAGTCCGGAGAGGAAACGCCGCTCCTTCCCGTGTTGTCCGCAGCGGTTTGGGAGAGCCGGCAAGTCGAGGTCGTCTATGACCGCAACGACCGCTTGGTCGAGCGCACGCTGCAGCCGCTCGGCCTCGTGTTGAAAGCTGGCATCTGGTACGTGGTAGCGGCCTCAGACGGCCAGATTCGAACATATCGCGTCGCCCGTTTCCGGCGCGCCACGGCCGTCGACGAGCACTTCCAGCGACCGCAGAGCTTCGACCTGGGTGCCTACTGGGCCGACTCGACGGCCGCGTACGAGGAGCACGCAGAGCGGATCGAGATCACCCTCCGCATCGCGCCCTCCGCGATCGACATCCTGGCCGAGCTGGCCGGCTCAGCCGCCGTGCGCCAGGCCGAGCGGCTCACGCCGCCCGAAGGTGATCCCGATGGGTGGGAGGTACTGCGCCTGCGCATGGATTGGCCACTCGAGGTGCCGGCACGACTCGTCGCCCTTGGCGCGGATGCCGAACTGCTCGAGCCAGCCGAGATGCGGCTGCGGATAGCTGAGATCGCCCGTCAGGTGGCTGCTCGGTATGCCGAGCGATGATCGAATCGCGCAGGTCCCGGACCCGCAGCCGCTCCGCCAGATCGCGCTCGCGATCGTCCTGTATGACCTTGGCCATGACCATGTTGCCGAGATTCACGGCTCTGACTCCGCAGCGTTTTCCTACCCCCGAAAGGTAGGTCGCTTTCAGGACAGAACCTGTCATGAATGGGCGGGAAAAGAAGAGGGTGGCCGGCTATTTGCCGGCCACCCTCATGTTCTCTGGCTCCGCCGCGATCAGCTCGCCGAGGCCGATCAAAGCTCGGCCGACGGCCTGCCGTGCTCCGCCACGGCGAGCGATGGGTTGGCGCGTCATGGGTTTGCGCCACGCTCGTCCGCGAATGTCGTCCGCCTCGTCGGCAAACGACCCGTAGAACAAGTGGTGAACCATCTCCTTTCCTCCTTGCCAGGCAGATCCGCAGCTATTCGCTGGTGATGAGGACTCTGTCTTCGTCGTCTCCGATGTCGATGATTGAGCCGCGCATGCCTGATGCGATGGCGCCCCGAATGCGATCGGCGTCCTGGTCCGACAGGCCAGGGATGTAGTTCGACGCCCAACCGGCGATGTTCATGGGAACGCGCAGGTTGACGACTGCTCGACCTCGCTCGGTGACCTGGATGCGAAGGTGGCGGGGCGCCTGCTGCGCTGACTGGGTCGCCGGGTCCGGCTGGGGTGTCGGTGGCGGTTCTGGCGCAGGCTCCTGTGCCTTCGATGAGCTCAGCGCGGTCAGGATCTCGTCGGCCTCCTCGGGCGTCAGCACGCCCTGGGCCACGAGATTCAGGATCTTCTCTACGTCTGCCACCGTCAGGCCTCCTGGAGGCGACGGGTCGCCTCGTCAACGTCGATCTCGCCGCGCTCAAGCGAGCGCAGGATCTCGAGCTGGTCCTGTGGCTGGTAGCTCGAGCCGCGAGGCGCCCCCGTGGGCGGCGTCGGCGGCATCTTTTGCATCGGTGGGCGGGCAGGGGTGGGCGGCACGGGAGGGAAGTCGAAGTCCGGACCGATGCCGCGCGTCATGCGCTCGACCTGGCGCTCGATGCGTCGCTCGAGGCTCCGTTCGTGGCGGCCCTCGTGGCGATGGCGGCCGCGCCGGTCGTCGTCGTTCTCGAACGCCTCGCGCGCGCCGGCCAGGTGGCAGTCGCCCGACAGCGTCCGGAAACGAACCTTCGCCGCGCCGTCGCCTGACACGTAGCCACGCGATCCGCCACGGCGCAGCTCCAGGCTGCTCTTGACGTCGACCGTGACCCCGGTTGGCGAATCGATCGACAGGTCGCCGCTGACGGTCTCGACAGTGTGCAGTGGCCCGGCGGCCAGGCCGGCCTCGATGTCGATGTCACCGCTCACGGTGCGCGCATCGAACTGGTTGAGCACGGCGCCCTGGACTCGGGCGTCGCCCGATGTCGTGTTGACGGTCAGCTCGGATGGCTGTGAGGATCGAGCCTGGATGTCGCCCGAAACGGTCGTGACGCGAATTCGTCCGCCGTCGGGATCGATCTCGATGTCGCCCGAAACGGTCTTGTAGGTCTGCTCGCCCGACAGGAGGTGCGAGCGAATGTCGGCACTGACCGTGTTGATCGTGACGCGCGCGGCGCGTGGGACGGTGACCTCGAAATCCAGGCCATCGTTGGCGCCGAAGAACGAGCCGAACACGCCCATCGGGCCGCGCTTCTCGACATCAATCGCAAGGACGCCGTCGCTCTTGCGGACGGTCATCGGCAGCCACTCCATGCGGCCGTGCTCAGAGCGGACGTTGACGACGGCCTCATCTGTGTCTGCGGCGCGCAGCTCGACCGAGCCCGAAACGTTGTTGATCGTCAGCTGCCCTGCTGCGCCGATACTGTGCCGGATCTCACTGGGATCCGGGTAACCCTGCTGGCTATCCATTGGAAGACTCCTGGTTGTGCTCCTGTGCTGGTTGCTCGGCCGCGTCGACCGCCTCGGCCCCGTCGGCCGCCTCGGACTGTGCCGTAGCTGCCTGGGTTGCTGGCTCCGGCACTGAGACTGGCTCACCGCGCAGAGCCGCCGCGGCCTGCTCCGCGCTCAGCTCGTGACGGGCCAGGCGCTCGAGGATGTCGCGGCGGGTTTCCGGGTCGACCGACGCTGCGGGCGCAGGGACTGGCTCGACCGGAATGGGCGCGCCATCGGCCAGGTCAAGCGCCCGAAGCAGCGCCTCGACACGATTGCGGACGGTGGGATAGGAGACCCCCAGCTCGCGTTCGAGCTCGCGCAGATTGCCGCGCGAACGGAGGAACGACTCGAGCAGGGCGTATTGGTCGCGGTTGAGGCGCGAGAAGCGTCCGACGCTGAACTCGCCCTCGATGGTGGTGCCACACGTGTTGCAATGCAGCCGAGTAACGGTCAGCTGGCTGTCACACACCGGGCAATTTGCGATCACTTCTCTTTGCATTCGACCCTGTTGCGCCTCGTTGTTGTGTCCAATGCCGCGAACAGTAAAGACGAGCTTTCACTTTGTCAAGCTCGCACTTCACTTCTCTAATCGCTCAGTTCGCCCTGCGCCTCGTTCCCGGGAGGATCAGGGACTCGTAGACTCTTCCCGGGATGGACAAGCTGATCGAATGCGTGCCCAATTTCAGCGAGGGTCGCGATCTGCGCGTGATCGACGCGATCGCCGCGAGAGTGACGTCCGTGGCCGGCGTACACCTGCTCGATCGGACCTCTGATCGCGACCACAACCGGAGCGTGCTGACCTTCGCCGGGCCGGCCGAAGCCGTGACGAGCGCGATGGAAGGCGCCCTCGAGGAAGCCATCGCGCGCATCGACATGCGCGCTCACGAGGGCCAGCATCCGCGCCTGGGGGCGGTCGACGTCGTGCCTTTCGTGCCTCTCGGCGAGTCGACCATGGACGATTGCATCCAGCTCGCGCGGGCATTTGGCAAGCACGTTGCCGAGCGCTTCGACCTGCCTGTCTACCTGTACGCGCGCGCTGCCGTATCGCCCACCCGCGAGGTGCTCGCGGACATTCGCCGGCCGCAGTTCGAGGGCCTGCGCGACGCGATCACGACGCCCGAGTACACGCCCGACTTTGGACCGGCGAAGGTGCACTCCAGCGCGGGTGCAGTCGTCGTCGGCGCGAGGCCGTTCCTGATCGCCTACAACATCAACCTCGAATGTCAGGACATCGATCTGGCCAAGGAGATAGCCAAGCGCGTTCGCGAGCGGTCGGGCGGCCTGCCGCGTGTCCAGGCGCTCGGGCTGTTCCTGGACGATCTGAACTGCGCGCAGGTATCGATGAACCTGCTCGACTTCACCGTCACGCCCATCTGGCGCGTGTGGGAGGCCGTGGAGGCGGCGGCACGCGAGCGCGGCGTCGGTCTGCGTGAGTCAGAGCTGATCGGGCTCTGCCCGATCAAGGCCCTGATCGAAGTCGCGGATCACATCGACGCGGCCGCCGGCGAGGCGGACAACGAACGAATCACGCGCGCCGCGGAGTGGCTGCGCATCCGCGACTTCGACCCGTCGATGGCGCTCGAGATCCGCCTCGCCGAGACGGAGCAGGCTGGAGCGTGAGCGACCGACCCGGACTCCTCGTCCACAACGCGACGGAGGTCGTCACCGTCACAGGCGGCGTGCGCCGCGGGTCGCAGCAGGCCGAGATCGGAATCATCTACGGCGATGGGGCCGTCGCGGCGTATGAAGGACGCATCGTCGCGATCGGCCAGCTCGAGGAAGTCGAGCGCCGACTCCAGGCGATGGGCGTTGCCGCGCACGCCGTGGCCCGGCTCGACGCACGCCGCGGGGTCGTCACGCCCGGCTTGATCGATCCGCACACCCACCTGTTCTTCGCTGGCACGCGCCAAGCTGAGGTCGAGCTGCGCCAGCGCGGGCACAGCTACCTCGAGATCCTGGCCGCCGGCGGCGGCATCCTGCAGACGGTGCGGGAGACGCGCGCCGCGCCGGACGAAGTCCTGCTCGACGGTGCGCGGCGCTGGTCGGCCGAGATGCTCAGCCACGGCGTGACGACGATCGAGGCCAAATCCGGCTACGGCCTGAGCGCGGACGAGGAGCTGCGGCTGCTCAGCCTCTGTGGTCAGCTGGCGGATGAAGGGCCGCTAGACATCGTCCCGACGTTCCTGGGCGCGCACGCGATCGCGCCCGAGTTTCGTGGCCGCCCGGATGCCGCTGCCGCGTACATGGCGAACGTCATCGAAGAGCAGCTTCCGCGCGTCGCCGAGCAGGGCGTCGCCACGTCGTGCGACGTGTTCTGCGAGCGCGGCGTGTTCGACGTGGACATGTCGCGTCGGTTGCTGACCCGGGCCAGAGAGCTTGGCCTGCAGGCGCGGCTGCATGCCGACCAACTCAATCCGACCGGTGGCGCGGAGCTCGCCGCGGACATCCGAGCGCTATCGGCAGATCACCTGGGTGGCATATCGGAGACTGGCATAGCGGCGCTCGCGGCAGCCGCCGAGAGTGGCCGCCCGACGGTGGCCACGCTCCTGCCGATCAGCGCCTTCTACCTCGACGAGCCGCACTACGCTCCGGCGCGGACGATGATCGAAGCGGGCATCCCGATCGCCGTTGGCACAGACTTCAACCCGGGCACGTCGCCCGCGCCCAACGCTCAGCTGGCGCTCGACTTCGCTGTCCACGGGCTCCGACTCACCGCATCGGAGGCGCTCGCGGCGATGACGATCAACGCCGCGGCGGCGCTCGGCCTCGAGCAGACGCACGGCTCGCTCGAGGAAGGCAAGCACGCCGATCTCGTTGTCTGGGAGCCCGAATCGCACACGCTCGTGCCCTACTGGCTTGGCGCGGACCTCGTCCGCACCGTCGTCAAGCGCGGCCGAATCGTTTACGAAGGTCGCCGAGGTTGAGCGAGCGAGCAGGCTTCGTCGTCGCGTTCGTGGCCGGCATTGCGCTGGCGTTTCTGGGCCTCGTCGGCGGCGTGCTGGTGATGGCTTGCATGGTCTTCGCGGCCGTTTTGACCGCCTTCAACTTCGGTCGGCTCGCGTTCGCGGGGTTCACGATTTCGCTCGGCGGCACATGGTTCGTCGTATTCGTCCTTTCCGCCGAGGACTGCGCTCAGCCCAGCCAGCCGTGCGGCGCGACGCCTGTCGACCTGGCGCCGCACATCGCGATCTCGGCAGCGCTCGTGGTCGTTGGAGTGGCCGCGGCTATTGGCCGCCGAAGAAACTCGAGCGCGCGGAACAGCCGCGCCAGCTAGCGGCCGCGCGGGTCGAGCAGGACGACGGTCGTTTCGGCCGGCAGTGACGAGGCACTGACCGAAAGCTTGGGCACGGCCTCGCCCTTGGCAACGCTGATCTCATGCAGGAAGCGCTCGAGCTCAGTGGCGCTGCCGGCCGCGCCTTCGATCGGCATGGGCACGATCAGGTTCGCGTCAAGCTGGGCGATGACCTCCGCCGCGCGGGCGGCGCCAAGCGAGCCGCCGATCGGCACGCAGACGACGTCGACCTTGCCGACGTCTTCGAGCTGGTCGTGGTTGAGCAGATGGCCGAGGTCGCCAAGGTGGGCGACGTGGATGCCGTCGAGCTCATAGACGAAGCAGACGTTGCGGCCACGCTCTGATCCATCGTGCTCGTCGCGGTACGTCTGAACTCCTGTGATCAGGATGTGGTGGACCTCGAACTCACCGGGCGAATCGAGCAGGAACGAGTTCTCCAGGCTCGTCGGCACACGCAGCCCGTCGTTGCGTGCGGCTGCCTTGCGCTTGCTCGCCGTGGCCGGATCGTCGCCGGCCGCCAGTCCCAAGGTCTGCTGTCCATCGATGTGGCTGTAGGTGACGATGTCCGCGCTCAGCCCGCGTCCAGTCGGTCCGACGATGCGCGGGAAGGCGTCCGTGGCGACGATGCCCTCCCGGCCGCGCAGTCGGAGACAGGTCTCCCCGAACGAAACGATCTCCATCCGCGGATTGTCGCAGCGACAAAAGAAACGAGGGGCGCCTGCCCAATTGGCGCCCCTCGTTCCGAGGGAGGGAGAGGGAACAGGGAAGCGAAGCTTCGCGGTTCCGCTGAGCCGAAAGATAGGGCGGCTGCGTGAAGCATCCAGACGGCAGACGGTGAAGAAACAGACATCAAACGATCTGGTCCACAATTCGCCAATGTCCCGAGCAATCGGCACGCTCCGGCACCGCGGCGTCGTGCTCACGTTTGCCGCCCTGCTCGCGGCAAGCGCGTGCACGAGCGTCAGCCCGACGCCTTCGCTGCCCGCTTCGGCCGCTCCGCCGCCACCGACTCTCATCAAAGGCGCCACTCCTGCGCCCCGCTCCGGCACGCAGACGCCGCTGCCGACTGCGCAGGTGGTGCCCGGCACGCCGCAGCCGTCCTCGGGTGCTTCGCCCACGCCATGCGCCTGTTCGATCGCGCCGCAGACACCGACGGCAACAGTCGACCCGGCCGTCGCGGCGCAGATCGACGCCGTCACGGCGCAGGTGCCGCCGATCCGCAAGCTCCAGCCGACCAAGGACGTCCCGTACCAGACGATCAGTCGTGACGACTTCACGAGCTTCATCTCGGCCCAGTCGGACGAGGACACGACCCCCGAGTGGCGCGCAGCCGAGGAGGAGTTCCTGAAGCGGATGGGGCTGCTACCGCAGGACACGGATCTGCAGCAGCTGCTCGTCCAGCTCTACAGCGCGGAGGTCGCCGCGTATTACCAGCCCACGGACGGCACCTTCTACATCATCGATACCGGCCAGCCGTTCGGCCCGGCCGACAAGGTGGCCGTGGCGCACGAGTACACGCACGCTCTTCAGGACCAGCACTTCGACCTCGAGGGCAACCGCATCAAGGACCCGGCCGAAGGTGATGCCGCGCTCGCGCAGCTGTCGGTCATCGAGGGTGACGCGACGCTGACCTCGCAGCTGTGGATGGTCCAGAACATGTCCGAGGCGGAGCAGGGCCAGCTCGTGACCCAGGCGCTGGGCGAGCTGAGCCAGGACCAGCTGGCCAACATGCCGACGATCCTCCGCCGTCAGCTCGAGTTCCCGTACGCGGAAGGCTTCCTGTTCGTGCGCGACGTCTACGGCCTGGGCGGTTTCGACGCGGTCAACCAGGCGATCCAGACGCCGCCCGCGTCGACCGAGCAGATCCTGCACTCCGACAAGTACTACAACAACGAGCAGCCGGTGCCGGTGACGCTGAACGACCTGACCTCGACCCTCGGCGCGGGCTGGTCGAACGACTATCAGCAGACGATGGGCGAGCTGAACATCCAGGTCCTCGCGGCGGGTGGCGAGAAGCCCGCGATCGATGTGCCCGGCCTGCCGGTCGCATGGCCGCACCAGGAGGTCGCCGCGGGTTGGGGTGGCGATCGGCTGAACATGTACGAGAACGCGGCCAGCGGCGCGTGGCTGATCGACTGGCAGACCGCCTGGGACACGCAAGCCGACGCGGACGAGTTCAGCGCACGGATGACCGACCTGCAGTCGACTTTCCAGGGCACGCTGCGCCTGATCCCGGGACCGCAAACGGTGCGTTTCGTGCTCGCCTCTGACCCGAGCCTGTTGCTGTCACTGCCGTCGGGCTGATCCGGCCAGCGCGCGGCCAGAGCTACATCGAGTCGGGCGCGCTGATCCCCAGCAAACCGAGCGCGGCGGCGAGCGTGACGCGCGTCGCATCGACCAGTGCGAGGCGATGGCCGGACGTCACGGGATCCGCCGCGTCGACGACCCGCCGGTCGCGGTAGAAGGCGTGGAAGCGTGTCGCGAGGTCGGTCGCGAAGGTCGTGATCGCCTGTGTCTCGCGCACATCGGCCGCGTCGCGCACGATGTCCGGCAGGCGCAGCAGCTCCTTGCCGAGCGCGAGCGAAATGTCGTCGTCGGCCAGCCCGCCGTCGAGCGTCGCGCTCGCTGACAGCCCGGAGTCGGTGGCCTTGCGCAGGATCGAGCTGATCCGCGCGTGCGCGTACTGGACGTAATAGACCGGGTTCTCGCTCGACTGCTTGCGCGCCAGCTCGATGTCGAAGTCGATGCCCGTGCTCGGTGCCCGCGAAGCGAAGAACCAGCGCGCGGCGTCGACGCCCACCTCGGCGAGCAGCTCGTCGAGCGTCACGAACTCCCCCGAGCGCTTAGACATGGACACCTCTTCGCCGTTGCGCACGAAGCGCACCCAGGCGATGAGCAGCACGTTGACCGCGTCGCGATCGAGGCCCAACGCCTGGGCGGCGTTCTTGAGGCGCGCGACCGTGCCGTGGTGGTCGGCGCCCCAGATGTAGATCAGCTCGTCGAAGCCGCGGCTGAACTTCTCGACGACGTAGCCGATGTCACTGGCGAAGTAGGTCGGCTCCCCGTTGGAGCGGATGACGACGCGATCCTTGTCGTCGCCGAACTGCGTCGAGCGGAACCACTCCGCGCCGTCCAGCTCGTACATGTAACCGGTCTGCTTGAGCTGCTCGATGCCGCGCCTGACCCAACCCGCGTCGTGGATCGAGCCCTCGGTCGTCCACACGTCGAAGTGCGTGCCCAGGTTCTCCAGGCTGCGTTCGATCCCCGTGCGAATGCGCTCCGACGCCCAGGCACCGACTACCCAGCCCGCCCTCGCGGCGTCGGCTTCCGCTTGCTGCCGGATCTCTGGCGAGAGCTCCTTGGCGATGTCCGCGACGTAGTCG
This sequence comes from uncultured Anaerolineaceae bacterium, assembly GCA_964475245.1. Classification (GTDB taxonomy): domain Bacteria; phylum Chloroflexota; class Limnocylindria; order Limnocylindrales; family CSP1-4; genus JALYGJ01. Next base: position 28,401 of record CAYYVV010000029.1, read on the forward strand.
CCGTGGTAGCCGTCCTCCGGCACTGCCTCGTTGTTGGCCAGTGCCCAGACAGACAGGCCGAGGCGCTCGACCTGGCCGCCGGAATCGTTGAAGTAGTACTCGCGCGTCACTTCATGGCCGACTGCCTCGAGCACGCGGCACAGCAGATCGCCCACGAATGCGCCGCGCGCGTTGCCCACGGTCAGCGGCCCGGTCGGGTTGGCGCTGACGAATTCGACGTCAATCTTCCTGGGTTGAGTGGTCTGGCTGCGCCCGTAGTTGGCGCCCGCGGCGCGGACCGCGTCAACGGCTTGTTCGACGTGGCGCGGGTTGAGCCAGACGTTGACGAAGCCCGGGCCGGCGACCTCGGCCCGCGCGATGAGGCCATCGCTCTTGTCCGCGAGCAGACCTTTGACCAGATCGGACGCGATGTCGGACGGCCGGCGCTTCAGCTCGCGCGCGAGCTTCATGGCCAGGTTGATCGCGAAGTCGCCGTGCTCCGCCTGTTGCGGCCGTGCGACCTCGACGACGCCCGGTTGCACGCCGAGCGCGTCCTGCGCCGCGGCGCGGATGCGTTGTTCGACGAGATCGCGCGTCGTTGCCATGGCCGCAGCGTACCGGATAGACGACGCCCGGCTCGTACTGGCCACGGCGGTGCGAATGGGCACCACTTCGTTGGTGCAGTCGTGTTCGGAACGGACGCGTTGAGCGAATTGCGGTGCGCAAGCGCAAACGGCAGGGGTACTAGACGAGTGGGTACATCGGCCTCATAACTCGCCCTCCGAACCGGGAGCTCAGTCCCGGTGGAAGCAACAAGAGGTATGCGTTGAGGCGAATTGGACTCCTGATCGTCGCGGGTGCAGCGTGGCTGACCTTCACCGTGGTGACGCTCGCGTGTTACCCGGTGCAGATCGACCCGTGGTGCACGGCCGACGGGAGCCAGATCGCCTGGCACATCACGTCGTCGACGAGCGAGTCCGACATGACCGTCGAGCTCGCGACCGACGCGGCCTTCACGAACCCGCAGCCGTATCTCCTCGACGCGCAGACGCTGTCGACGATCGCGTACACCGACTCGTCGGTGTCGGAGATCTGGGTTCGGTGGGAAATGCGCAACGACGTGATCGCCACG
>CAYYVV010000030.1:0-15852 GCA_964475245.1 uncultured Anaerolineaceae bacterium
GAGGTAGCGCCCGAAGCCCGACTCGTCCTTGATCTCGAGCAGGCAGCAGCCGCCGACAGTGCCCGAGCCGAGCACGTCGCCGGGGACGAGACGAACATCCGCCGAGGCACGCGCGACCATGTCGCCGAAGCTGAAGTGGATGTCCTTCCAGTTGCCACGTGAGAGCGTCTCGCCGTTGATCGTCGCCGTCGCGGCGAGGTCATAGCCCTTGCCGCTCCGGGCGCTCGTCAGCTCATCAGGCGTCACGAGATACGGCCCGAGCGAGGTCGCGAAGTCCTTGCCCTTGGCCGGTCCCAAACGGACGGTCGTTTCCTCGCGCTGCAGGTCGCGCGCGGACCAGTCGTTCATCACGAAATAGCCACCGATCGCCTCCTCGCCGCGCTCGGCGGACAGGTTCTTCGCCGGCGTATCGATGAGCGCACAGATCTCCAGCTCGAAGTCGAGCTCGTTTGAGCCGCGCGGCGCCCAGACCGGATCGCCGGGCCCGCGGATTTCGGACACATTCGAGAAGTAGAAGACGGGCAATCGGAACCATGCCTCGGGGATCGGCATCTCGCGCCGCCGCCACATCGTCGCGACGTGCTGCTCGAAGGCGTAGAAGTCGCGCAGGCTTGTCGGGCGCAGGATCGGTGGCCCGAAGGCAAGGTCGGTTGCCGCCCACATGGCGTCGTCGTCGTCCCCGTCTCCGGCCGGCTCGAAGCGCTCGAGGAGCTCGGCCAGCGCCTCGACGCGCAGACCGCGCGCGAGATGGTCGTCGAGCGTCGTCAGCGGCTGGCGGAACAGGACCGAGTTGTGGCTCAGGCGCTCGTCTGTGCGCGCGGCCCTGCGCCTCGCGACCTCGAGGTCCAGCCACTGCGCGCCCGCCTCGTCGAGCGCGGCAAAGAGCCGGAAGGAACTGCCGGCGGGCGCGTGCCGCTCTCTCGCGTGGGCGATCTTCATCGTCGCGGAGTCTAGTGTCCGGCGCCGCCTCCGCCGCGGCTTTCGAGAGCCTGCGAGTCGGTTTCAAGGGCGTAACAAAACTCCTGCCCACAAAGTCTATAGATTTGCTAGATTCACTCTAGTTGGGACGCGACATGAGGCAGACGCATCAGGCGTCCCCGTCAATGGAGGGTTGGATGTCTTTCGGAAGAAGTGTGCGAGTGGGCGCGACGCTGGCGGTTGCCCTGGCGGCAGTCGTCGCTGTAGCGCCGATCGTCAACGCGGAGACGCCCCCCCTGCCGGCGCAGAGCCAGACCATTCGCGGGCAGGGCGGCGATACCCCGGGACCGATCTTCAACTACTGGTTCGGCAAGTACAAGAACGCGTATTCGAGTTCCAATACAACGCTCACCTACACCATGAATGGCGCCGGCGCGGGCGTCAAGGCGATGCAGGCGAACCCGCCACAGACGGACTACGCCGGTGCCCCGACGCCCATGACTGATGCTGACCTGGCCGGTGTCACGAACGGCCGGACGATCCTGCATGTGCCGTCGGCCCTCGGCGCGATCGTGCTCGGCATCAAGCTGTCGTGCGCCTCAGGCTCGATCACGTTGACCGCCGAGAACGTCGGCGACCTGTTCTCCGGTGCCATCACGAACTGGAACGACGCCCGGCTGCGCACCAGCGGCCGCAATCCCAGTCTCGCCTCGTGCAACGTCCATGTGACGACCGTCCACCGCTCCGACTCGTCCGGCGCAACGTACGTCTTCACGGAATACCTGAAGCAGGAGACGACGTCGTACTGGGCGAACAAGTCGAGCCTGCCGACGCGCCAGTACAACTCCTGGCCCGTGGGCATCGGCGAGCCGCATTCGAGCGCCGTCGCCCTCAAGGTCAAGCAGACGAACGGCGCCATCGGCTTTCTCGAGACCTCGTACGCGAAGTCGGCTGGTCTCAAGAAGGCAAAGATCCAGAACGGCGATCACACCGCCTTCGTTGCCGCCACCGCCGCGACCGTGACTGCGGCCGCCAAGACGGCGAGTGTCCCGAGCGACCTACGCATTCAGCCGATCATCGGCGCGCCAGGCGCGAACAGCTATCCACTGTCGACCTACATGTACTGGTATGTCTTCCAGCAGGAGCCCACGAGCGCGGCGCACGGCAAGACGTTGATCTCCTACATCTACTGGGCGCTTACGACGGGCCAGCAGTACGCGAGCGCTCTCGGCTACGCCAAGCTGCCGAGCTCGGTCAAGACCTTGGCGATCAACCAGCTGAAGAAGATCACCTACAACGGGACGCAGATCTGGACCCCCTGACGCGTTTTCCTCCCTCCTAAGCGATCACCGGGGATGCCAAGCCTTTCCGGCATCCCCGGTGGCCTTCCTTTCCACGCACCTGGAGAACATTCTTGGGCGGCGATCGCATATTCACCTGGCTCACGGCTGCGATGGGGCTGGTCGTCATCGCCGTCCTGGGAGCCATCGCCATTGAGCTGCTCGTTGGCTCGGGTCCCGTGTGGAGTCGATTCGGCTTCGGTTTCCTGACCAGCACGCAGTGGGACCCGGTCAAAGGCCTGTACGGCGCATTGCCCTACGTGGCCGGGACGGTCACCAGCTCCGTGCTGGCGATGGCGATTGCCGTGCCCGTGGGCATCGCAACCGCTGTCTTCATTGCCGAGTTCGCGCCGCGGCGGATCGCCGCGCCCATAACGATCGCGGTCGAGCTCGTCGCCGCCATACCGAGCGTCATCATCGGCCTGTGGGGGCTGCTCGTCTTGAGTCAGCTCCTGAGCCAAAACGTCGAAGCGCCGATCGTGAACAACTTCGGTTGGCTGCCCTTCGTGGGCTCCAGCGCCACTGGCAGCGACCTTTTCACCGCCAGCTTGCTGCTCGCGCTGATGATCACGCCGACCATCGTCGCCCTGTCGCGCGAGGTGGTCTCCTCGATCCCACGCATGCAGCACGACGGTCTGCTCGGCCTGGGCGGCACCCGCTGGGAAGCCGTGCGCATGGTGGTCTTGCCGGCGGCGCGGACAGGCATCTTCGGCGCCTGCATCCTGGCCCTTGGCCGCGCGCTTGGCGAAACGATCGCCGTGACGATGGTCATCGGCAACACGGGCAAGGTGCCGACCGGGCTGTTCGATCCTGCCCAGACAATCGCCAGCCAGATCGCATCGAACTGGAGTGAGGCGAGCATCGGCCTGGAGACCGACTCGCTCGTCGCGCTCGGGCTGGTCCTGGCTGTGCTCACCGTTTCCACCGTTGTGGCAGCCAGACTGATAATGCACGGCCGAGGCCCGGCTGTCGGTGCGCCGGCATGACAGCCTCAACGATTGCCCTCGGCCACCTCCTCGACGATGGCGTGTCAGATCGCCGCCGCCGCCGATCCGAGCTCGGCTGGGTCGCGCTCTGCGCCGTCGGCTCGGCCCTTGTGGTCGCAACTCTCGTACTGATCATCGGCTGCGTCGCCGCCAACGGCATCGCCGCAATCAGCGCGACCTTCCTGACCCAGGGCGTCGTCGACTACGATCAGGGAGGAGCGCTGTTCGCCATCCTTGGGACGCTCCAGCTCGTGCCCCTGGCGGCCGCGCTCGCTGCGCCGATCGGGATCCTGGCCGGAATCTTCGTGGCCGAGAAGCGCAACAGCCGAGTCGCTCACGTTGTCCGCGTGGCGGCCGAGACGATGTCCGGGCTGCCCACGATCATCGTCGGCGTCTTCGTTTTCACGATCATCGTGGCGCCGACCGGGCAGTACAGCGCCGGCGCTGGCGTTATCGCGCTGGCGATCATCATGCTCCCGGTCATCACCCGGTCGGTCGAGGAGATCCTGCTCCTCGTACCCGGTTCGGTACGCGAAGCGTCATTGGCGCTGGGCATCCCCGCGTGGCGCACGAGCATTTCAGTCGTCCTTCGGACGGCTCTCGCCGGCGTGCTCACCGCGGTCATGCTCGGCGTTTCGCGCGGTGCGGCCGAAACGGCATCCCTGGTGCTGACCGCTTACGGCGGCGGCCAGGCAGGCAACTTCGGCGACCTGGGGTCGCCGACCGATTCGCTACCGACGTTCATCTACGCAAACTCGATCTCACCTGATCCCGTTCTGGTCACACAGGCGTGGGGCGCTTCCCTGGTGTTGCTCGTGATCGTGCTCGCCCTGAATTTGCTCGTCCGCAATCGCTCTATTGGAAGGAGGGCTATCTGATGCCGGCGCCGAATGTTGCCGGGTTCCATGCCCGAGATGAGGCGCCGTCTCAGTCAGCCACGGAACCGGCCGGCCGTCCGCCGCTGCGCGCCGTGCCCGCAAATGGCGACCTCGCGGGAACAGCAGCAGTCAAGGGGCACGTCTTGCTCGCTGACGTCACCGTCAGCTATGGCAAGGTGCCGGCCGTTCGTGGCGTCGCTCTTGATCTGGCGCCTCACAGCGTGCACGCGATCATCGGTCCGTCGGGCTGTGGCAAGACATCTCTGTTGCGCGCCATGAACCGGATGATCGAGCTCACCCCGGGCGCGCACGTATCAGGCCGAGTTGAGCTCGACGGTCGCGATATCTACGCCGCCGACGTACATGCGCCGCGTGTCCGGCGCGTCGTCGGCATGGTCTTTCAGCGCCCCAATCCGTTCCCGTCGATGTCGATCGCCGATAACGTCTCCGCGGGTTTGCGCCTTGGCGGCGGCCGTCGTCGCGGCGTCGACCTCAACCAGGTCATCGAGACGTCGCTCCGTCGTGCCGCTCTGTGGGACCAGGTCAAGGACCGACTCAAGAGCAAGGCCATGACGCTCTCCGGCGGACAGCAACAGCGACTGTGCATCGCCCGCGCGCTTGCGGTCGAACCGAGCGTCCTGCTCATGGACGAGCCGTGCTCGTCGCTCGACCAGATCGCCACGCGCAAGATCGAGGAGCTGATCCGGGAGCTGTCGCGCTCGATCACCATCGTCATCGTCACACATAACCTGCAGCAGGCCGCGCGCGTGAGCGACACGACTGCGCTTTTCCTGGTCGATGACGACGATCGGCACGGCTACCTCGTCGAAAGCGGGACCACCGAACGCATCTTCAACGGGGCATCGAACGAACTGACGCGAGAGTACGTCTCGGGGCGGTTCGGATGAGCCCACGTATGCGCGTCCTCGCCGTCCTGCTTTCACTCGTCGTCGTCGGTTGCGGCAGCCACGCCGCGCCCGCCGGTTCGAACGGTGGCAACGGCGGGACCAACCCAGGCGCTTCAGTCGACGCCGGCGGCCCGGGAGATAGCAGTGACGCCGGGGACAACGGCGGTGACAACGGCGGTGACAACGGCGGCGATGCCGGCGACCAGGGCGGCCTCGCGACGATAAATCCAAGCACCGCGCCGTCTGCAGACGTGACTGTCCAACTGGCCGAGGCGGGCAGCGCGGTCGCGGCCGGTTTCTACGCCGCCGACGACGAGGACATATCACCGGACTCAGTCAGCTACTACGAGGCGGAGAACCTCGACGTGTTGATCAATCCGCCGGCGATCGGGCACGACCCGCTCGCCCAGGCAAGCGCGCCTGACGGGCCCGAGTTCTACTTCGGCCCGGCACTCGGCGTGATCGTCACGCGCGGGCTCGGTTCCGATCTCGTCAACATCGCCCAGATCTATCAGCGCAGTGGTCTGCGCATCCTCGCCCTTCAGTCGTCGGGCATCGGGTCATTGTCGGCACTTGCCGACAAGCGTCTATCTGTGCTTGACGCGGGCCGCGACTACGACGTCCTCGCGGCAATGAAAGGCGTCGGTCTGACAAAGAGTGACGTTCACCTCGACCGCGCGCCATTCGACCCGACGCTGGTCGCGGGCGGTGCCGTCGACGCAGCCGAGGTCACGATCGCCGACGAATACGCCCAGATCCTCGAGACAGACGATCCGGACACGGGCGCGCCGTACGCCCCTGCGTCGCTGACGTTGCTCGACGTCACGGCCGGCTCGACGCCCACGTTGCAAGAGGGCATCTACGCCCGCGCATCGTGGCTCGCCGACCCGGCCAACGTGGATATCGCCGTGCGCTTCCTGCGCGCGACGTTCGATGGCTGGGTCTACTGCCGTGACAACTTCGAAGACTGCGTGCGCCTCGTCGCCGACTCAGACGGGAGCGAGGCGCCGACACAGCACCAGCGCTGGGTCCTGAACGAGTCGGAGGCGCTGATCTGGCCCTCGCCGGCCGGCATCGGGACGCTGTCCGCTTCCGACTGGGCGGCCGACGCTCAGGCCGCCCTCGATGCAGGGCTCATCCGCAACGCGGTGTCGGCTGACGCAACTCGCGCCGACCTGGCCCAAACCGCTCAACAGTCGATGACCGGAGCCGACCTCATCGGCGCCAACTTCGAGAAAGGCACCGTTCAGATCACCCCAGGAGGTATCGATCCGAGCAGCCCATGAACGACTTTTGCCGCGACGCCCATCCCACAGCCACCATCCAACCGAGGGAAACACATGTTCAAGAAGCTCATACTTGCGGCCCTCGCGGTCGCCGCACTCGGCGTAACCCTGGCGACACCAGTGTTCGCCACCACCGGACCAACGTCGCTTGTCGTCGATGACGATGGCCTTGCCGGGCTGTCCGAGGACGGGCTGCCCGACTGCACCGACGGTTTCAGCCACACCACGGATGCCCGAGTGTTCCAGAAGATCCAGGACGCGGTCAACGCGGCGCTGCCGGGATATGACATCTTCGTCTGCCCCGGGCAATACAACGAGTCGGTCGTCGTGAACACGTCGGTCCAGCTATGGGGCGCGAACAATGCCGGCGTTGCCGACACGGACTGCTCGACGCGCCTGGGCGAATCGACCGTGACCGGTGTCGGCGACTGGGCCCTGACGATCAACGCCGACGGCGTCACCGTCGATGGCCTGCGCTTCGCCAACACGCCGGCTGGTGGTGTGCGCACGAACGCCGCCAACTCCGGCTTCGTTATTGCCAACAACCGCTTCGACAACAACGGCAACGGCCTGCAGCTGCTGTCGAGCGGGGCACTTGAGACATCCGTTGTCGGCAACTGCTTCAGCGACAACAACAACTCGGCGGCCGGTTCCGGCATCACCTCGGCAGGTCCGCTGAGCAATGCCTGGATCAAGTACAACGGCTTCCGCGCCCATCGCGTGGGCGGCATCAATCTCGACGGTTCGGCCAACGCGATCAGCGGCTTGGACATCAGCTACAACCGCGGCACCAACGACAAGAGCTTCGCCCTGCTCAAGACGGTGTCGAGCACGCTGCTCTTCGGCAACCACGTCGTTGCCAACGACGAGATCTCCGTACCCGCGTCGGCGTTCCGGATCTTCGGGGCGTCGCACGATTTGTCGCTGCGCTACAACATCGTCGCCGCCAACAACTCCGAAGGGATCCTCGTCACCGACACGGCCTACAACATCCTCGTCAAGGGCAACCGCATCCGCTACACCACTGACGGAATCTCGATCCTGTCAAGCGCGGCGGGCGCGGCCAAAGTCCAGGGCAACAAGCTCCGCGACGTAACGGGCAACGCGCTCAACGCGGGTGCTCTGTCCAACGGCAATACGTTCGTCAACAACCGTGCCACAGGCGTGGCGCAGTTCCACTGCGTCGACGCCTCGTCCGGCACAGGTACCGGCGGAACAGCGAACACGTGGACGCACAATCGCGGCCACTTCGCTTCGCCGTCCGAGATCTGCTCGTAGTGCGCTCACTGATCGGGACGGTCGCCAGCGGCGGCCGTCCCGCCCTCATCGTGTCCGTCCTCCTGGCCGTCGTGATCATCGGCTGCTCGCCCAGCGCGCAGGTGCCAACGGCCGCCCCGACCGGGGCGCTGCTCTCAGCGGCTCCGGCGACTGCTTCGCCCGCGCCCGCGAGTGCCGCGGCGGCGTCGCCGTCATATCGCGCGACCTCGGCCGCGTCTATCTCACCCGCAGCGTCGAGCGGAGGATCGCCATCGCCGCAGGACTCCGCCGTCAGCGGCCAGCTCACGGTTGACGATTCGAGCGCCGTCGATCCGATCTCGCGCGCAATTGGCACCGTGTTCGCAGTGGGACAGCCGGGCGTGACAGTCACGTTCAACTCGAGCGGCTCGTTCGACGCGTTCTGCTCCGGACAGGCCGACATCTACGGCGCGGACCACCGCATCCTGAGCAAGGGTGAGGCCGACGAGTGTGCCAAGAACAAGATCGACTACGTCGAGCTACCGATCGCCCTCGATTCGGTCGCACTCGTCACAGCCGCCAGCAACCAGGAGATCACGTGCCTGGGTTATCCGGACCTGTACGCGCTGATCGGACCCGAGTCGACCGGTTTCGCCAGCTGGCAGGATGCCAACACGCTCGCGGCGCAGCTCGGCTCGGGTGCCGAGTTCGCAGACACGCCGCTCATCGTCGCGGGTCCGGCGCCTGACAGCGAGCCATCCGCGGTGCTGACCGCGACTGTCATCGCTCCGATCGCGGCGAGCCGCCAACAGCAGGCGACCCTGCGCACCGACTACCAGCAGGTGACTGACGACACCGCGCTGTTGACCACCCTCGCGGGCACGAACCCCGGCGATCAGACGCTCGGCTGGCTTCCGTACGGGCTGGCGGCGGCAGCGCCCGACAAGGTGACGGTACTGCGCATCGACGCGGGCGACGGTTGCGTCGATCCAACGGTCGACCGGATGCTGTCGAATGCCTATCCGCTGTCGCGCGAGCTGTTCCTGTACGTCAACCTGGCCCGAGTCGACTCGAACCCGGCCGTCGCACCGTTCCTCGACGAGTATCTGGGCATCGACGGGCTGCCGGCCGTGCTGGCGAATCTGCCGTACACGCCGCTGCCCGACGATGTCCTCCAGGAAACGAGATTCGCCTGGGAGGGACGCTAGGTCCTTCGTCAGGTTCGGCGCCGGTCGTGGACCGGCGCCGAACCCCTGGGGCCGTTTGAACCCATACTGGCGGCCGTGCTGACCGGAATCGACCATGTCATCCTGGGCGTCGCTGACGTCGACGCGGCCGCGGCAGATGTTGAGGCAACGCTCGGGCTGCGCGCAGGCCCAGGCGGCCGACATGACGCGCACGGGACCCACAACCGACTCATCTGGCTGGGCGACAGCTATGTCGAGCTGATGGGCGTGTTTGACGCCGCCCTGGCGGCCGAGTCGTGGTGGGGCAGGCACCTCCTGCGCGTACTCTCCGCTGCACCGGCAGGCATGGCCGGCGTTGTCTTCGCGTCGACCGATCTCGACGCGGACATCGCCCTGCTCCGGTCACGCGGCTCGCCTATCTCAGAACCTGCCCCGGGCGAGCGCGTCCGGCTGGCTGGCGACGTCGTCAGGTGGCGCATCGGGCGGCTGCCAGAGCCAGACCCTGACCTTGGGCTGACGTTCCTGATCGAACACGACACAGGTGCGGCCGAGTGGCGCGCCGTGGATCGAGCGGCGCGGGCGTCAGAGGCACATCCGCTCGGCGGTCCGGCGCGGCTCGTCCGACTCGAACTGGCTGTCGACTCTGTCCACAGCACGAGCCTGCGCCTGTTACGCAACTTCGGTTTGCAGTTTCGGCCGTCGCTCGCCGGCTCTGGCGCCAGGGACGCGTCAGTTGGCTCTCAGACGCTGCGCCTCCTGGCGGCGCGCCGCGACGCTTCCGCGACGATCGTCATCCGCGCCGGTCCGCGGACTCGGACAGTCGATTTGCTCGGGGTCCGCTGGGAGTTCGTGCCGGCCTAGATCGCCTGGTCCGTGGCCAAGCCGCCCAGAGCGCGCCAGATCAGCGCCGCGGTCCGAGCCGGCCATTCGGCCGGCGCGGCGAGCCCGGCCAGCTCGCGTTCGTACCAGGCTCCCGTGGGCAGCGTGATCGCGACCTCGATGTCGGCCGCCTCATCGAGCAGCCCGAGGTCGCGTGCGTGCTCGAGGATCACGCGCATTCGTGCGAGTCGCGGCCCGATCACCCGCCGGCTGTACTCAGCACGCGATCCCGAGTCGGTCGCGTCCTGGAGCATCGTGCCGGCCAGGGATCGTTGCTCCGGCGCGGCCATCTGGCGTTCGAATGTCGCCAGCTCGAGCTCGAGATCCGCGCGCGGGTCGTCGCTTACGCACAGCGCCACGAGCTCCATCTCGCTCGCGATCGCGTCCGCGGCCAGCGAAGCCTTGCCCTGCCAGCGCCGATAGAGCGCCTGGCGCGTTGTGCACGCCTCCTCGGCAACCGAGGCAAGCGACATGCCCTCATAGCCCATGCACGCCAGCTGGCGCCGCGCCGCGCTCAGGATGCGCGCGTCGATCGCCGAGTCGCGCCGTCGTCCGCCGCGCGCGGCACAGGCGGGGGAGCCGATCGCCGGCGCGCCGTCGGTTATGGGTGAGCTGTTCTGGTCAGTTTCCATACACTGCTGTATTGTATTGCTATGAGTGACTGGAACACTACCATGATCAATGAGTTCAGGGCCAAGGGTGGCGTCGGAATCACCAACTTTGGTGACCGGCTACTGCTGCTGACGACGCTCGGCGCCAAGTCCGGCCGACCCCACACCACACCGCTGGCCTACACCCGCGACGGCGATCGCTACGTCGTGATCGCGTCGAAGGGCGGAGCGCCAACAAACCCGGCCTGGTACCACAACCTTGTCGCGAACCGCGAGGCGGATGTCGAGGTGGGCACGCAGAAGTTCCACGTGAGCGCGACGCCGATCCCGAGCGGTCCCGAACGCGATCGGCTGTTCAACGCCCAGGCGGCGATCATGCCCGGCTTCGCCGACTATGAGCGGAAGACGACGCGCATCATTCCTGTCGTCGTTCTCGAGCGCGCCAATGAGGCCAAGAAGGCGGCCTGAACCGCGCCGCGCTAAGGGCGCGACAGCCTAGAGGTTGCCGCGCTTCGCCTGCTCGCGCTCGATGGCCTCGAAGAGTGCCTTGAAGTTGCCCACGCCGAAGCCGCGCGAGCCGTGGCGCTCGATGATCTCGAAAAAGAACGTCGGCCGATCCTGGATCGGGCGGGTGAAGATCTGGAGCAGGTAGCCCTCTTCGTCCCGGTCGGCCTCGATGCCCAGCTCCTCGAGCGTGTCGATGGGCACGCCGACGTCGCCGACGCGCTCCGGCAATGCGGCGTAGTACTCGTGCGGCATGCCCAGGAACTCGACACCGTTGTCGCGCAGCTGGCGGACGGTGGTGACGATGTCCTCAGTGCGCAGCGCCACATGCTGGGTGCCTGAGTCGAGGTACCAGTCCAGGAATTCCTGGATCTGCGACTTCTTCTTGCCCGAAGCTGGCTCGTTGATCGGGAACTTGATGCGGCCGTTGCCGTTGGTCATCACCTTGCTCATGAGCGCCGAATAGTCGGTGTGAATGACCTTGTCGTCGTAGTGAATGAGCTGCGAGAAGCCGAACACGTCGCGGTAGTAGTCGACGAACTTGTTCATGTCGCCCAGCTCGACGTTGCCCACACAGTGGTCGATCTCGAGCAGCGACAGCCCTGTCGCGGCCGCGGCCGGCTTCTTGATCCGCCGGTAGCCGGGCATGAACACTCCGTGGTAGTCGGTGCGGTCGATGAACGAGTGGATGACCTCGCCGTAGGTGCGCACGGCTGACTTGCGCAGCACGCCGTCCTCGCCGCCGTCGAACTCGGTCGGCTCCATGACCGACACGGCGCCGCGCGAGGTCGTCTCACGCCACGCGCTCGCCACGTCGTCGACCAGGAACGCGATGTCCTTGACTCCGTCACCGTGGCGGTGGACGTGCTCGGCCAGCTCGCCGTTCGGCGTCAACGGCGCCGTGAACACGAAGCGGATGTCGTTCTCGACCATCAGGTACGAGGCGCGATCGCGGACCTTCGTCTCGAGCCCCGAATAGGCCACGGGCGTGAAGCCCCACAGGGCGCGGTAGTAGGCCGACGCCTGCCGGGCATTGCCGACCCAGAACTCGACGTAGTCGATGCCCTTGATCGGCAGGAAGTCCTGCGCCTCGGCGTAAGCGTTCTTGTTGATGTGCGCGCCCTGCTGGTTGGCGGCGCCGCGGGTCAGCGTGTCAGTCATGTCGTGGGTCCTCCGGCTGTCGGCGCAGAGCATACGCGCGCTCGGTATCAAATCGAGCCGTGAACCACTCTGCGGCGGTGCACCGATCTGGCATCATCTGCGCGGGAGATCGGCGGCGTAGCCGTGGCCGTGGCTGGAGGCGTGATGGACGTCCTGCTTGTTGGCTTCGTAGCCGGATTGACGTTCGGCGGTTGGCGGACCGGGTTGATTCATCGCCTGGCCGGCCTGCTCTTCATGGCCATCTCATTCGTGCTCGCCGCCTACCTGCGCGGGCCGTTCGGCGACCTGCTCCATGGCTTCTTCCCGAACATCCCGACCGACTACGCGGGTCTGCTTGGCTACGCGTTCGGCTTTCCGGTCATCCTGGCCATCCTGCACATCGTCGCCTATCCCGTGCTCAAGGGCAGGCATGTCAACGGGCTGACCAGCGAGCTCGATCGCGCGCTCGGCGCGGTCTTCGGCTTCATCGAGGGCGTGCTGATCCTGTCGGCGCTGGTGGTCATCTTCGATACCTACTTCGGCACCACGCCGCTGCCAGGCTCGACTCCCGGTCTGACGTACATCCAGAGCCTCGTCTCCGGCTTCAACTCGTCGTACACCGTCGGCCTCCTGCGCAGCACGACCGTGCCGTTTGTGCTGGCCATTCTTGGACCTTTGCTGCCCAAGGACGTGTCGGGCATCGTGCCCGGCGGCGTTCCTGGGCTGCCCGGCGTGCCCTACCTGCCCGGCGTGCCCTACCTGCCGGGGATCCCGAGCGCCACGCCACGGCTGCCCTGATCACGGAGCCAGCGACGGGGTCCACGACACCGACTTCAGGCGCGCCGGTCACAGACGGACGAACGCGCAGGCGCTCCACCGACGACGGCCGGCGACTGCGCGAGCTCGAGTTCCTGGCCGAGGTCGCCCGGCTCGCCGGCTCAGCGCGGACGTGGGACGACCTGATGGGCACGATCGTCGACCGCGCCACGGCCGCGGCCCAGGCCGAGGTCTGCTCGCTGTACCTGCTGGATCGCGACGGCACGGGCGTCACGCTCGCGGCGACGAACGGTCTCGATCCGGAGCAGGTCGGCCACGCCCGGCTGGCGCTCGGCGTGGGGATCACCGGCACTGTCGCCCAGACCCGCCGGCCAGCGACGAGCATCAACGTCCACCACGACCGGCGCTTCCACTGGGTGCGCGGCGTCGATGAGCCGCGCTTCACGTCGATGTGCTCGGTGCCACTCATCTGGAACGACGAGGTCGTCGGCGTGCTCAACGTCCAGACCGTCCGCCGGCGGGTCTTCACGCGCCGCGACGTCGAGTTCCTGGAGACGCTCGCCGCCCTGCTCGCCGGCATCGTCGAGCGCAACAGGCTTCAGCGCGAGGCCGAGGCGCAGCTCGAGAGCCTGCGCGCGATCGACGAGGCGCGGGCCAACCTGGTCGCGGTCGTGACCCACGCCCTGCGCACGCCGCTGGCGGTTGTGCGCGCGTATGTCGAGCTGCTCGGCGGCGCGGCCCGGCGGCGCGACGCGGTCGATCCCGAAGCAGTCGACGCGGCGGCCTGGGAGCGCAGCGCACTCGAGCAGGTCGAGCGCCTCGACCAGACGGTCGACTCGATCCTGGCCAGCCTGCGCGTGCTCACATCCGACTCCGGGCCGGTCATCGCGCTCGACCTTGCAGCCGAGGTCGACGAGGCGGCGCGCGAGCTGGCCCCGATCTTCCGCCGCCACCGGCTGAAGGTCGAATTCGTCAACCGGCCGTTGCGTGCCTTCGCCAACGCCGACCAGCTACGCCGGCTGCTCGGCTACCTGCTCGAGAACGCGGCGAAATACGCGCCGCTCGGTGGCACGATCGACATCTACGGCTGGCGCAAGACCGACCGAGCGTTCGTCGCGATCACCGACGACGGCCCGGGCATCCCGACCGAGTGGCGCGAGCGGATATTCGAGCCATTCGTGCGCCTCGATGATTCGCCGCGCGGCGCGGGCATAGGCCTCTTCGCGGCGCGCCACCTCGCGCGCTCGATGGGCGGCGACCTGCGCGCCGAGGATCGCGCGCCGCGCGGCAGCCAGTTCGTCCTGGAGCTGCCCTCCGCCAGCTAGCGGACTTCGACGCGAACCGCTCACATCCAATTCACAGTGCAGGCCCCATCGCGTTATCGTGCCAGCGCATTAAGAGGTCCGTGACTCAAGTCACACATTGTTATGCGCGTGTAATGCCTGAGTCGGTCCCTCAGCGCATCGGGATGTCCGGTCCCTTCCACCACTCGACGAGCGCAACGAGGCAGCCGATCACGAAAACGACGGCGACGAGCTCAAACATGGGTGGCCGACGAGTTTCCGGCGAGGCACCGCGCGGTCGCGCGGGGCCTCGCCGGGCGACAGGGAGGCTAGCCGCGACTAGGCCGCAGCTGCATCATTCGCTGTCGAGCCGCGCCCCGACTCAGCAGCCATGAGCACACGTCCATCCCTGTCGTGCAGGGCGTCGACGCAGTGCGGCCGGCACCCGCGCGCGTCCTGGCCTGCCATCAGCGAAGAAAAATGGCGCCACGCGCCATCCTCGTGGCCAGTTGCGGCAACTAGACGGCAGCCGCACACCGCGCACGAGACGGGTCCGGCCGCGTCACGCGCTGGAAGGAATCGCGCAATCGAATACTCGCTCATGCAAGCACGTTAAGGACACGCAGCGGCAAGATCAGCGCCGCGCCGGTATCCCTTGGGTGGCGAACAGGTTGCGCCCCGTGCGCTGATAATCGTCGGCCGGATGAGGGTCCCCGCGCGCTTCTCTGTGCGCAACAGCGAGCTGCCCGCGTCGTTCTGGTTTCTGTGGCTGGGCACAGTCATCAATCGGCTCGGCGGCTTCGCCGTGCCCTTCCTGATGCTCTACCTGACCGCCCGCTTGAGCATGGCGCCGGCCTCGGCGGCGCTGCTCGTCTCCGTTCTCGGCGCCGGCGGATTCCTCGCCCAACTGATCGGCGGCGAGCTCGCCGACCGCCTCGGCCGGCGCCCGGTGATGATGCTCAGCTTCTTCGTCGCGCCGCTGGCGATGATCGTGCTCGGGCTGACTCACGACACGGCGCTGCTCGTCGTGGCCATGTTCGTGCTCGGCTTCTTCAGCGACCTGTACCGCCCGGCGGTCAACGCCGCGATCGCCGATCTCGTTCCCGCCGAGCGGCGCACGCGCGCGTACGGCTACATGTACTGGGCAATCAACTTTGGCGCCGCGCTCGCGCCGGTCGCGGCCGGCCTGCTCGCCAACTACGACTACTTCCTGCTCTTCCTCGGGGACGCAGTGACGACGGCGGTTTTCGGCGTGATCGTGCTCCTCCGTGTGCCGGAAACCCAGGCGGCGGAAATCGCGGCGGCCGCGCGCACCCCCACCCGCGCCCGCCTTGGGCAGGCGCTCGGGGACCCGATGCTGCTCGCCTTCGTCGGGCTCTCGCTGCTGATCGGAATGATTTACTCGCAGGGCCAGGTCACGCTGCCGCTGGCAATGGCCGCGAACGGTCTGCCGCCGAGCGACTACGGCCTCGCCATCGCCGTCAACGGCGCGCTCATCGTGCTCGTCACGCTATGGGTCAGCCGGCGCACGGAACGGCTGCCGCGTTACGCGGTGATGGCCACTGCCGCGCTCCTGCTCGGCCTGGGCTTCGGGCTCACCGGCCTGGCGGCGACGCTCGCCTTCTACGCGTTCACGGTGGCCGTCTGGACGGTGGGCGAGGTGATCAGCGCTTCGATCGCGCCGACGATCGTGAGCGAGATCTCGCCTGTTGCGCTGCGCGGCCTGTACCAGGGTATCTGGGGCTCGTCGTGGGGGCTGGCGTTCTTCCTCGGGCCGGCGCTGGGCGGCTTCGTCTTCGACCACTTCGGATCCGGCACCTTGTGGCTGACGACGTTCGTCATCGGCGCCATCGTCGCCGTCGGCTACCTGCTGTTGTCCGTACCCGCGCGGCGCCGAGCGCACATCGTGGTTCGCTAGG
>CAYYVV010000030.1:15952-20100 GCA_964475245.1 uncultured Anaerolineaceae bacterium
GCTCGCCGGAGACGACGATGATCGGCGTGTCCGACTCGGCGCGGATCTGACGGCATACCTCGGCACCGTCGAGGCCGGGCATCGCGAGGTCGAGCAGCACCGCGTCGACGTGATCGGCGCGGAATCGGCGCAGCGCCTCCTCGCCGTCGTAGGCGGCAACGATGCGATGCCCGGCCTTGCCCAGCACGGCTCCGAGCGCGCCCACCCACGCCGGCTCGTCATCGACGACGAGCAGCGTCAGCGGCCTCTTGCTGTCCGCGGCGTCGGCCGCGTTGGCGACGATCGGCGACTTCACACCGCTTCCTCGTGGCAGTGGTTGACCAGCCGGCCGACGCCCTCGATCTCGACGACGACCTCGTCGCCGTCCGCGAGCAGCCGCTTCGGCTCGCTGTACCAGCCAACTCCTCCGGGCGTGCCGGTGGCGATGACGTCGCCCGGCTCGAGGGTGAATGCCTGGGACGCGAAGGAGATCAGATGGGCGACGCTGAAGATCATCTCGGCCGTGGTCGAGTCCTGGCGCAGCTCGCCATTGACCAGGCTGCGGATGGTCAGCGATTGGGGGTCGGCGATCTCGTCCGCGGTCACCAGCCACGGCCCCATCGGGCCGAAGGTGTCGAGCGACTTGCCGCGCGTGAACTGGCGGTCACCGAACTGGAGGTCGCGCGCGCTGACGTCGTTGAGGCACGTGTAGCCGGCGACGTGATCGAGCGCGTGCGCTTCATCAACCCGCCGGCAGTTGCTGCCGATGACCACCGCCAGCTCCGCCTCGTAGTCGACCGCCTGCGTCAACTTTGGCGACCAGCGGATCTGCGCGCCGTCGCCGACGACGCTCGTGCTGAACTTGGCGAAGAAGACCGGGTGATCAGGCGGTTCCCGGCCGCCCTCCGCGGCATGGCTGCGGTAATTCACTCCGGCGGCGACGATCTTTCCCGGCCGCGGCACCGGCGCGAGCAGCTCGACGTTGGCCAGCGGGATCGCCTCGGGCTCGTCGGCTGCGCGTAGCGCCGCCTGGAGTACGAGCAGGCTGTCGGGCCAATTCCTGAGCAGCTCGGCCATCGTGCCCGGCACGCCGCGACTCAGTGATCCAGCCGCGATCAGCGTCTCGCCTTCGACGATACCCAGCCGATCGGCGCGCCCGGGCTCGGCGCCGAACGCCGCCGGCGAGCGAAACGAGACCAGTCTCATTCGGGCTGTACCTCCACGCGCGCTGCGCCACGGACCGGTTCCTGGGCATCGGCCCGTCGCGCACTGCCGGTCTGGGCGAGCACGACACCAATGATGACCAGTGCGCCGCCTATCAGCTGGATCGGCGTGAGTGTCTCGCCCAGGAGCAATGTCGCGAGCACGATCGTGTAGACCGGCTCGACGGTCGACACGAGCGACGCGTGGGCTGCGCCGATGCGTCGCGCGCCGGCATAGAAGGTCTGCATGGCCACGGCCGTCGAGAGGACACCGACGCCGACGAGACCGAACCATGCGTCGGGCGGGATCTGCGCCGGCATCACGGGCCGGCCGACGGCGAGCGCCGCGACCCACCAGGCCACGGCCGTCGTGGTGATCATTATCGCGGCGGCCGGCCCGGCCTGCGCCTGGTCGCCTGCCCTGCCCGAGCCTGCGTCAGCGGCCGTTTCCGAGTCGTACGGCGGGATCGTGTCGGCCTGGCCGCGCTCGCCGCCGAGGCGTGCCGCGAGGACGATCCAGACGGCGTAGATGATCGGCGACGAGACGATGAGGACGAGGCCGATCAGTGGCGGCGCATGGCTCTGGTCGATGCCGCCTACTGCGAGCGCAACACCCAGCATTGCCAGGGCGAGCGCTCCCCACGCACGCCGGCCCTCGAGGCGGCGGCCGAAGCGGATGGTGATGACCGCGACGAGAGCCGGGTACATGTACACGATCAGTGCCGAAAGCGAGGCACTGACCGTTTCGAGCGCGGCGAAGTACGTGCCGCTGTTGCCGACGAAAAAGAGCCCGAGCAGGACCATGACCAGCACACGGCGGCGCGGCAGAGAGCGCAGCGCGCGTCGCTGGCTGGGCCACAGGAGCAGCCAGGCCCACGACAGGACGGCGCCGATCAGGAAGCGCCATGCGAGCAACGTCAGCCAGTCGACACCCGTGGCATAGACGGGCTTGGCGAACAATGGGCCGCTGCCGTAGCCGCACGCGGAGACGACGATCAGCGCGATGCCCAGCGCGCGCTGGCGGTCCATCACCGGCACCTCGAACGAGCCATGCAACCGATGCTACGGTGGCGGTCGGTAGACTGCCTGCGATGGGACACGCCACTGCCGACGCGACGCCACGCACCACCGTGGTCGTCCTTGCCGACGACCTGATCTGGGCCTCGCGCCTGCGTGCCGCGGTCGAGCATGCCGGCGGCCGGACGATCGCGATCACGCGTGCTGACCAGATCGGTGGTGCACTTGTCGTGATCGATCTGGGCGGCCGGGCCTACGACGGCATTGCCGCGGTCCGCGCGGCGGCGAGCGCGGGTGCCACCGTCCTCGCGGTTGCCCAGCACGATGACATCGACCTGCGCAAGGCCGCGCTCGCCGCCGGTGCCAGCAAGGTCCTGTCGTACAACAAGATGTTCAGCGACGGTTCAGCGGTCATGGAGCGGCTGATGGCCGGCACGCTGTGACGGCGGCGCGCGTCACGTCCACGATCTCTGCCGAGCGCTACGCCGCCCGCCTCGCGGCGGCCCAGCAGCAGCTGCCGGACGAGGATGCCGCCGCGCTGCTCATCGGCGTCGGTGCCGATCTGCAATGGCTGACCGGATACGCCGCCAAGGACCTCGAGCGGCTGACGTTGCTGATCGTGCCCAGCGCCGGTCGTGCCACGCTCGTCGTGCCGCGCCTTGAGCGCGCCGCGGCCCAGGTCGCGGCCGCGGTCCAGGCCAAGCTCGTCGACATCGTCACCTGGGAGGAGACCGAGGATCCGTTCGCCCTCGTCGCGGAACGGCTCGCGGCAAGCAACAGTCGCCCCGAGATCCAGCTCGGTGCGCTGGGCGGGGCATGGGGTCGCCTGGGCGGGCTGCTCGTGTCAGATCGGCTGTGGGCGACGTTTCTTTTGCGCCTCCAGTCGGCCGTGCCCGACGCCGCCTTCGGGCTGGCCTCGGCGGTGCTCGGCCCGCTGCGCGCGGTCAAGGACGCTGAGGAGATCGAGCTGCTGCGTGCCGCCGCCCACGCCGCGGATCGGGTGGTCGCGCAGATCGCAAGCGGGCGGCTGGTCGGCCGCACGGAAGCGGACGTGGCGCGCGAAGTGCGCGAACGGCTCGTCGCCGAGGGTCACGACGCGGCCGACTTCTGGATCGTGGCCAGCGGCCCGAACTCGGCTTCGCCGCACCATGAGCCGGCGGAGAGGGTGATCGGCGAGGGCGAGCCGATCGTGCTCGACATCGGTGGCGCGCTGGGGGGTTACTGCTCGGACATCACGCGCACGCTGTGGGTGACGGGCGACGCCGACGTTCGGCCGACGGACGAGTTCACCCGGTTGTACGACGTTCTCCAGCGCGCCCAGGACGCGGGTCGAGCCGCCGCGCAAGAGGGCGTGCCGTGCGAGGACATCGACCGCGTCTCGCGCTCGATCATCGCCGACGCCGGTATGGGCGACCTGTTCATCCACCGCACCGGCCATGGCATCGGGCTGGAGGGCCACGAGGACCCATACATCGTCGCCGGCAACGCAGAGCCGCTCGCAGCGGGCAACGCGTTCAGCATCGAGCCCGGCATCTACATCGACGGCCGCTACGGCGCGCGCATCGAGGACATCGTTGTGTGCACCGCGGACGGGCCGGATACGCTCAACGAGGCCTCGCGCGACCTGTACGTCGTCCGCGGCTGAAACGGGATCGAGGCCATGACGCAAGACGAAACAAGCGCGCCGGCCGAGGAGACGGTCGAACCGCAGCAAGGCCCGACCGCCGCGCAGCTGCGGCGCTTCATCAAGTCACGTCCGTACGTGCCACTCCATGAGCTCCGCCGCCGCTTCGAGCTGAACGGCGAGCTCGACGACGTGACGCCCGTGGAAGTGCCCGATGGGCAGATCTTCGTCGGCCTGCCGCCGCGCGAGGCGGGGTTCCTCGCGACACTGGTGCGCGATGGAGAAGTCGGCCTCGAGCTGAGCCATGATCCGGCCGTGCCGGTCGT
>CAYYVV010000030.1:20200-26027 GCA_964475245.1 uncultured Anaerolineaceae bacterium
CGCGATACCCGTCGCGTATACTAGGGGGGAGTATGACGACCACGACTCCCGATGCCGAACACGCGGTGCAGCCGATCGAGCTGGCGCTGCCCATCGAGGGCATGACCTGCGCCTCGTGCAGCAATCGCGTCGAGCGTTTCCTGCGCAAGACAGACGGCGTGCTCTCGGCGAACGTCAACCTGGCCACGGAACAGGCGCGCGTCCGTTTCGACCCGCGCAGCGTCGGCCGCGATGAGCTGACGCACGCCGTCGAAGCCGCGGGCTACAAGGTCCGCGAGACCATCGCCGAGGACGAAACGCAGGCACTCGGCGAGGCAGCACAGGCAGACGGCGCGCGTCGGGCGCGTGAGACTCGTCGCCTTGGCCTCGAGGCCGGCGCAGCCATCGTGACCGGTGCGGCGATGATGGCTGCGACGCTGTGGCTGACGTCGCTGATTTCGATCGGCCAGCTCAACCTGATCCTGTTCGTGCCCGCGAGCATCGTCCAGTTCGTGCTCGGCCGCCGCTTCTACTCCGCCGCGTGGAGCGCGGCCCGTCACGGTTCGGCAAACATGAGCACGCTCGTCGTGCTGGGCACGAGCGCGGCCTGGGTCTACTCCACGGTCGTCACGTTCGCGCCGGCCGTGGTCGCCGCGGCGTCGCTCGAGCCGATGACCTACTTCGACAGCGCCACGCTGATCGTTGGCCTGGTGCTCGCCGGCCGCTGGCTGGAGGCGCGCGCCAAGGCTCAGACCGCGGGCGCCGTGCGCCAGCTCGCCGGCCTTCAGCCACGCACGGCGCGCGTCGTCCGCGACGGCCACGAGGTCGACCTACCGCTGGCGCAGGTGGCCGCCGGCGATGTCGTCCGTGTTCGGCCAGGCGAGAAAGTGCCCGTCGACGGCCGCATCGTCGACGGCAGCTCTGCGCTCGACCAGTCGATGCTGACCGGCGAGCCAATGCCGGTCGCGCGCGGCGTCGGCGACGAGGTCATCGGCGGCACGATCAACACGACCGGATCCTTCCTGTTCCGCGCGACCCGCGTTGGGCGCGATACCGTCCTCGCCCAGATCGTGCGCCTCGTCGAGCAGGCGCAGGGTTCCAAGGCGCCCATCCAGCGCCTCGCAGACTCTGTCACGGGCTGGTTCGTGCCCCTCGTCCTGGCGCTCGCGGCCTTCACGTTCGTGACCTGGATGGCGTTCGGGCCGGAGCCCAGGCTGACCTTCGCGCTGGTAAGCGCGATCAGCGTGCTGATCATTGCCTGCCCATGCGCGATGGGCCTGGCCACGCCGACGGCGATCATGGTTGCCACCGGCCGTGGCGCGGAGGAGGGCATCCTGATCCGCGGTGGCGAAGCGCTCGAGAAAGCCGAGAAGGTCGACGCCGTCGTCTTCGACAAGACCGGCACGCTGACCCGCGGCCGGCCAGAGGTCGTGGACGTGCTCGTCGCTCGATCTGGCGCCAACGAAGCAGACGTGCTGCGCGTCGCGGCCGCGGTCGAGGCGAACAGTGAGCACCCGCTCGCGAGCGCAATCGTCGAGGCCGCCAAGCAGCACGCGATCAGGATCGAGCCCGGGACGGAGTTCGAGGCGACGGCCGGTCACGGGGCACACGCGCAGGTCGATGGCGAGCACGTGATCGTGGGCAACGAACGGCTGATGGACGACCACGGAGTCGACGTCGCGCAGTTCGCGGCCGCGGTCGCGGACGCGGCCGCGGCCGGGCGCACGTCCGTCTACGTCGCGCGGGGCGACGCTCTGCTCGGAGCGATCACGATCGCCGACCCGATTCGGCCCGAGGCCGTGGCCGCCATCTCGGCCCTGCGCGCCAGGCACATCGACGCGTGGCTGCTGACGGGCGATCAGCGCCGCGTCGCGCTGAGTGTCGCGGCAGCTGTCGGCATTGCCGCGGACCATGTCATTGCCGAGGTACTGCCGGCCGACAAGCAATCGCAGATCGCCGCGCTCCAGGCCGCCGGCCACATCGTGGCGATGGTCGGCGACGGCATCAACGATGCTCCGGCACTTGCCCAGGCGGAGGTTGGCGTGGCCATCGGCACCGGCACGGACGTGGCGATCGAGGCGTCGGACGTGACCCTCGTCGGCGGCAACCCGGCGCTCGTGCCGGTCGCGATCGAGCTTTCGGCGCGGACCATGCGCATCATTCGCGAGAACCTCTTCTGGGCCTTTGCCTACAACGTCGTGCTCATCCCCGTCGCGATGGGCGCGCTGTACCCGTTCACGGGCGTCCTGCTCGACCCGATCCTGGCCGCCGCGGCCATGGCGCTCAGCTCCGTGACCGTCGTTTCCAACTCGCTCCGTCTGCGCCGTTTCCGGCCTCGTGTACCGCAGGCGCGAAACGAACGTCAGATGTTCGCGCACCAGGAAAGTCTCTAGGATGGTCGCGGGGCCGTTGTCACAGGCCCTGTCGTACGTGCTTCCGGGGGTTGCCCTTGTCGCTCGGCAAACGAGCGCTCACTGCCCTGTTGGTCGCGCTGGTCGCCATAGCAGTAGTCCCGCATGGTGAATCGAGCGCGGGCACGGTGCGCGCGCGTAGCCCCCAGGCCGACACGTGGCTGAACCAGGCCAACCCGAAACACAACTACGGCAAGTCGACCTCGCTCGTTAGCGCGTCAAATGCGCAGGCGCTGCTCCGCTTCGACATCAGCGCCTGGAAGGGACTGTCGGTCGGACACCTGACGCTCACCCTGTTCAAGGTCACGGGTGACACGAGCGCCCTCAGCGTCCAGATGGACAAGAACAACTGGACCGAGACATCGGCGACCTGGTCGAAGAAGCCGGCATTCATTCGATCGCTGGCCACCGGCGCCGATATCACAGCCAGCGGCGACGACCTGATCGTCGACGTCAGCAGCGCGTTTCCGACAGGTTTCGTAGATCGTTCGTCGCTCACCCTTGCCGTTACCAGCACCTCCGCCAGCCGGGTGACCTTCTCATCGCGCGAGGGGTCCGCGAAGCCCGTGCTCAATCTGACCCCAGCGTCTACGGGCCCGCCGTCCAGTGGGCTGTCGCCCATTGCAGACACCTGGGCGGATTCCTCAGCGCCGTCTCGAACTCATTCGCAGGCAACACTGCTGCGCGTCGATGGCAAGCCAAAGGCAGAGACGTTCGTGATGTTCGACGTGTCGGGTCAGACAACGTACGACTCGCTCGTGCTCCACCTGACCGTGCGCGAGGGCGGTGGACAGATCAGCGTCTACAAGGTCGCGACGACGTGGACCGAGGCCGGGCTGAAGTGGTCGAACCGCCCGACGACCGGTCCGCTGGTCGGGTCGGTCACGGGCACGATCAAGACCGGCAGCCTGGCGATCGATATCTCGGGCGCATTCGCGAACCACACCGTCGACGCGCAGCGGCTTGCGCTGCGCATCGTCTCGACCAAATCGGACGGGATCGAGCTCGGATCGCGCGAGGGGGCGTCGCCGGCGACGCTCGAGTTTGTAGCGCCTGCCCCGACGCCGACGCCAACGCCGACGCCGACTCCGACGCCCACGCCCACGCCGACGCCGACGCCGACCCTTGAGCCCACCAGCGCGCCAACCGTCGCGCCGACGCTGCCGCCTCAGCCGACACCAACCGGCAACCCCATCGACCAATGCCCGACGGAACAGACGTATTACTTTGTCGGTCACGGCACGGACCACGGCGTCGGCTTGTCGCAATACGGCGCCAAGGGCCGCGCCGCGGCGGGCCAGACCTACGACCAGATCCTGAACTTCTACTACACCAACCTGGACCAACCGCCCGAAGGGGCGAGCCAACCCTTCCCGACCGTGGATGGCTCAACATTGGTCAGGGTCCTGCTGAGCGATGAATTCGTGCCCAGCGCGACAAACCCGGCGCGCGTCACTGGCTATAGCGGCAGCTGGCAGAGCAGCGCCTTCCCGGGTATGACCTTCGACCAGGGCAGCTACCTCGAGTTCACCATGCCTGCGGTGCAGCCCACCCCGACGCCGGGCGACTCGCCGACGCCGAGCGACTCGCCCACCGCCGCGCCGACGCCGAGCGACTCGCCCACCGCCGCGCCTACGCCAACCGACACGCCGACGCCGGTGCCCACAGATTCACCGCTCCCAACGTCGAGCCCATGTGCCACACCCACGCCGAGCCCGACGCCGACGCCCACGCCTACGCCAACTCCTACGCCGACACCGACGCCCACGCCGTCGCCACTGCCGACGAGCTGGATCGCAACTGTCTACGACGTGAACGGCATCCAGCTCGCCTCGACCCAGACGTCGGACCTGACCATGCAGCCGGTCGACCCGGTCAACGGTCTGCTGTACCTGCCCTTCCGCAACGAAGGCAGCAAGAGTTACAGGATCTACCGCGGGTCGATGCGCCTGCTCGTGACCCCGACTGGGCTGCAGGCGATCAACATCCTGCCGCTGGAAAGCTACCTGCGCGGCGTCGTCCCGTCGGAGATGCCCGCCATCTGGCCGCTCGAGGCCCTCAAGGCCCAGGCCGTCGCCGCGCGCACGTATGCCTGGTCAAGAATGTCGGGCAACAAGGCCTGGGACCTCGTCCCGACCGCCGCGAATCAGGTCTACCTGGGCTTCCAGCACGAGGACGTGAACAGTGACCTGGCGGTCAGCGAGACCGCCAACGAGGTCATGACCTACAAGGGCAACATCATCAGTGCCGTGTTCCATTCCGATGCCGGCGGCTATACCGAGAACAGCGAGTTCGCCTTTACCAACAACAGGGGCGATCCTGGCTCAAAGATCCCGTACCTGCGCGGCAAGCCCGACGTCGACCCGAACGGCGTGCCCTACGACATCAACACGCCGAACTACGACTGGCACACCGGTCAGTTCACGATGACCCAGCTGTCCGCCATCATGGGCAAGAGCTCGCTCACGGATGTCGGCGTGATCACCAGCATCACCTTCAACCGTGGCGTATCCGGCCGTGCCTACCAGATCGTCCTTGTCGGCACGAAGGGCACGCAGTACATGTCGGGCGGCCGCTTCCAGACCGTCTTCAACGATTACGGTCCGCCGGGCGGCAATCTCAAGAGCAACATGTTCTACCTGACGCCGGTGACACCACCCTGACGTAACCGCACCGGACCCCACTCGCGGAGCGGACCGTCGTACCCGCGAACCATGACCTACGTGGCGTGGCTCGCGGTTCCTGCCGTCAATACCTTCGATCCCTAACCCGGTGCGTGACTGCAAGCCGTCGCAGGCGCGCTTCCCCTGGAGGGATCAGTTGGCGTTCAAGCTCCTCGGCCGTCTGTTGCTTGCGGTCGCCGTCATCTCCGTTGCCGGACTCGCGCCAGCGCTCGTATCGGCGTCGCAGTCGGCGGCTCCTCGTCCGCACGCCGCCTCCACGACCACGAAATCGAAGCGCGCTGAGACGACCGACGTTCAGGCGACCAGCGATGCCGATGCCTACGTCACGCCCGAGACACCCGCCGCCAACTACGGCACCGTCAAGTGGCTCGCGGCCGACGCGGCACCCGTCGCCGAGGCCTATCTGTCGTTCGACACGTCAGCCTGGGTCGGCCAGCGAGTCGACCAAGTCGTGCTCTTGCTTCAATCCAAGGACGTTGCCGGCGCCGGGCTGAGCTTCTATCGGCTCAGCGATCCCTTCGCGGAATCGACCGTGACATGGACCACACGACCCGGTCCCGGCACGCTGATCACGACCACCGCCGGAGCGATGCCTGTGGGCCAGCTCGCGATCGACGTCAGTGCCGCGTTCCCCAGCGGAAAGGTCGACACCGGCCGGCTCGACATTCGAGTCGCGACGTCGAACGACGACGGTGTGATGTTCTCGTCGCGCGAAGGCCCCACGCCCCCGGTGCTCGACGTCACGCTCGTCGG
>CAYYVV010000030.1:26127-29387 GCA_964475245.1 uncultured Anaerolineaceae bacterium
CCCACCCCGACGCCGTCGGCAACGCCGACTCCGTCGGGCCTGCTCTACTTCAGCGGCCATGGCACTGACCATGGCGTGGGCATGTCGCAATACGGCGCCCTGGGCCGTGCCCAGGCCGGCCAGACCTATGACCAGATCCTGGCCCATTACTACTCGGACACGACCCTGGGCACGATCAGCCCCGACACGCTCGTCAGGATCGAGCTCGCAGAGTCGCACGTGCCCACGAGCAAATCTCCGGCCCGGATCATCGGCCGCGACGGAACGTGGTCGAGCCAATCATTCCTGAATGACAAGGGCAAGCCGATCGTCTTCCCGGCCGACAGCTACGCCGAGCTGACACAGGGCGCGAGCGGCTGGGAGGCCGACGTCTACGACTCGACCGGCGCGCCGCTCGCGTCGGCACAGACGACGGATGTCACGCTCGAGCCCAACGACCCGGCAACCCTGTTCGAGATGGACTGGCGCGACTCGCTGCCCAAGTACAACCTGTATCGCGGGTCGATGCGCCTGCTGGTCAACGGCGATGGCGTCCAGGCCATCAACGTCGTCGGCATGGACGACTACCTCAGGGGTGTGGTGCCGGCGGAGATGCCTCCGCGCTGGCCGGTCGAGGCCGTCAAGGCGCAGGTCGTCGCGTCGCGCAGCTATGCCTACGTCCGCTTGCGGCCCGACCGCATCTATGACGTCGTCCCGAATGCCGACAACCAGGTCTACGGCGGCGAGAAGATCGAGTTTCCGCGCTCGAACGCGGCGGTCGACGCCACGAGCAACCAGGTCGTGATGTACGACGGCCAGGTCGCCAATGCCTTCTTCTTCACCGTCGGCGGCGGCTATACGGAGGACAACGAGTACGCCTGGGTCGGCAACAACGGCAAGGTCATCGCCGCACCCATCCCGTACCTGCGTGGCGAGCCCGACGTGAACGCGAATGGCGTCGCGTACGACGCGAACGCGCCCAACTACTCGTGGCAGTCGGCGACGTTCACCTGGACGCAGCTCCAGCAGATGCTCGATCGCGACTCGCGCACCAACGTCGGAACCCTGATCGACCTCAAGTACGAGCGTGGCGTGTCGGGCCGTGTCTACCGGGTGACGGTCGTCGGCTCGGCGCGCACGGTCAATGTCGCCGGCCAGGTCTTCAAGGTGATCTACAACAAGCAGCGCCTGGCGGGCGCCGCGCTCAAGAGCACGATGTTCTGGCTCGGCCCCGCGCCGTCCTGAGACCTGTCGGCGCGCCTGTCATGATCCTCTCGTGAGCAGGCGGGCAGAGGCGATCGGGGGCGAGTTCACCTACGAGCATCCGGTCGAAGTCCGCTTCGTCGACACCGACGCATTCGGCCACGTGAACAACGCGACCTACCTCTCGTACTTCGAGGCGGCGCGCGCCGGCTACTACGCCAAGGTTGCCGGGCAACCGTTCATGACCGGCGCGCGCGGAGCCGCCGACATGTTCGTCATTGCCGACGCTCGCATCACCTACCGCGCGCCGGCCTTCTTCGGCGAGACGCTGCTGGTCGGCTGCCGCTTCACCTGGGCGAGCCGGACGTCGTTCGGGCTCGAGTACCGCGTCCACGCCGAGCCGTCGACGGTTGCGCCCGCGCGCGTAATCGCGGATGGCGAGACGGTCCAGGTCATGTTCGACGGGCAGCGCAACCGCGTGACCCGCGTCCCGGCCGACCTGGTCGAGCTGTTCGAGCGCTTCGAGGGCCACCCGATCCCGCGCCGCTAGCTAGATTCCAATCTGATTGGAGACCAACCCGGCTTTTGACGCTTCAGGCCAAGCCCCGCCCGCGATTGATCTCCGCCAACCGACAGGATTCGCAATCTGACTCCCACTCCCGCATATGTGGCGCTCTCTCCGGGTACTCGAGCGCGCGTCGCGGGCAGGGAGGGCAGACTTTGCGCCGCCTGTCGTTCAATCCGATTGGAAAGTCGCCGGGCGGGTTGGGCGGTCAGGCCTCGAAGCGGCGGAAGACGGCGACCGCGTTCTGGCCGCCAAAGCCGAAGCCGTTGATGATCGCCGTGTCGACCTTCGCCGTGCGTGCCTTCAGCGGCACGTAGTCGAGGTCGCATTCTGGGTCGGGCTCATCAAGGTTGGCCGTGGGCGGGATGATGCCCTCGCGGATCGCCCCGATCGCGGCAAGCGCGTTGATCACGCCCGCCGCGCCGATCGTGTGGCCGACCATCGACTTGGTCGAGCTGATCGCGACCTTGTGGGCGTGCGCCCCGAACGCGCCCTTGATCGCGCGCGTCTCGGTCACGTCGTTGAGTGGCGTGCTCGTGCCGTGCGCGGCGATGTAGTCGATCTCGTCCGGCGCGACACCGGCGTCGCGCATCGCCTTGGTCATGGCCATGCACGCGCCACGGCCGGTTGGCTCGGGCGCGGAGATGTGGAACGCGTCGGCGGTGAGGCCCGCGCCGATGAGCTCGGCGTAGATCGTCGCGCCGCGCGCCAGCGCGTGCTCCGCGCTCTCGACGATGACCACGCCCGCGCCCTCGCCGTAGACGAAGCCATCGCGATTCTTGTCGAACGGCCGCGACGCGTGCTCGGGATCGTCGTTGCGGCGCGACAGCGCGTGCATGTTGCCCAGCGCCGCGAAACCCATCGGCAGCAGTGGCGCCTCCGACCCACCGGCGAGGACAACGTCAACCTCACCGCGCTGGATCATGCGCAGCGCGTCAAGGAAGCAGATGATCGACGTGGCGCACGCCGCGGACTGGGTAATGACCGGGCCGGTCGCGCCATATTCCATCGACAGCTGGCACGCGGCCATCGACGCCGACAGGGCCGGGAACGCGAATGGCGATACGCTGCCTGGGCCCTTGGTCTCGAGCGTGATCTGGCCGATCACGACCTGCTCGATCCCGCCGCCGCCCGTGTTGACTGCGACCGAGATGCGGTCGCGCTGCTCCGGCGACCAATCGCTGAAGTCGAGCCCAGAGTCGGTGACAGCTTCCCTTCCCGCGCCCATCGCGAGGTGAATAAAGCGGCTCATGCGCCGCGCCATCTTGCGGTCCATGACCGTTTCCGGGTCGAAATCCTTCACCTCGGCGGCGATGCGCACGTCGAAGCCGGTCGCGTCGAAACGCGTGATCGGTCCGACGCCGCTGACGCCGGCGATGAGATTGCGCCAGAAGGTCGGCTGGTCGTTGCCGATCGGGGTGACTGCGCCGAGGCCGGTGACGACGGCGCGACGCGATGGATCGCTTGCGGGCAAGGGTGCCTCCTCGGGTGACGTACGAATTGTACCGACGCG
>CAYYVV010000031.1:0-28956 GCA_964475245.1 uncultured Anaerolineaceae bacterium
CCACGAATCGAACGAGAACGACAACAAGGCGGAGTACGACGTCACGGTCCCATGAGGCACGTCAGCCGCTCGGCGTGATGCTCACGTTGGCCGACATGTTCCAGCGCAGCTGCGGCAGGAACACGTCGGGCCTGATGGTGACCGTGTAGCTGACCTCGCCCCCAGCGGTCGTGCCGCGCACCTGGATGCTGTCGACGACGCCGGTGGCCTCGATGCTCGGCAGCGCGGTGAAGGTGATCTGGGCTTTGTCGCCAACCACCACGCGGACGATATCCAGCTCGGAAACGTCGGTCGTCTCGATCAGCCACGTTGACATGTCACCGACGGTCACGATGGTCTGCCCCGAGGCCACCGACTCGCCCGTGCTCACGCTGAGGTCGGCGACCGTGCCCGCGATCGGGGCGCGCAGCTCCGTCTGGCCCAACGCCGCCTGCGCCGCGGTGAGTTGCGATTGCGCGAGCTCCCGGTTCGCATGCGCCAGCTGGAGCTGCGCCTGGGCGGCCTGGATCTGACCCGCGGTCGCGTCCGGCGGTAGCTGGTCGACGGCGACCGTGGCACTGTTCACGGCCGCGGTTGTCTGGTCGACCGACGCGCTGGCGACTTCGATTTCCGATACGTACTTGGTCTGGTCCAGCTTGAGAAGCAGCTCGCCGGCGAAGACCTGATCGTGCTCATGGACGTAGATCGTCGAGACGACGCCGCTGATCGACATGGCCAGGTCGGCGCTGTTGACCGGCACGACCACGGCCGCGGCGTGGACGTTGGTGTCGATCGGCGTGGGCACGGGGGTGGGTGTGTGCGGGCTGCTCGGTTGGGTGGAAGGGCGGTTCGCGGGCGAGCTCGCGAATGGTGGCAGCGTCGCAATCGGGCTGGGTGTCGCGCCCGGACCACCGATGAACCCGCCGTAGGCGGCCACGCCGGCGACAAGGACAACCAGCACGGCGACCACTGCGACGGCCAAGAGCGCGCGAGTCACCGGCCCGGACCCTCCGTTCCGCTCATGTCCCTCCTGCGCGCGTCTGACGTCTCGCTCCGGACTGCG
Organism: uncultured Anaerolineaceae bacterium; assembly: GCA_964475245.1. Classification (GTDB taxonomy): domain Bacteria; phylum Chloroflexota; class Limnocylindria; order Limnocylindrales; family CSP1-4; genus JALYGJ01. The sequence goes on from CAYYVV010000031.1 coordinate 1,043, forward strand.
GTTCCGTCGCGCGACTGACGACGGCCCTAGACTAACCCGCTGCAAGCACATGGAGGACCCAATGGCGGTAACGCGCTCGGCCAAAGCGACCTGGCGAGGCAACCTGTTGGAAGGTCGCGGCACGGTCAGCTCGGCAACGACAATGCGCTTCAACGACCTGCCGGTCAGCTGGAACGCGCGAACCAGCGAGCCGGAGGGACTGACGAGCCCGGAGGAACTCCTGGCCGCGGCGCACGCGAGCTGCTTCTCGATGGCGCTGGCGAGCGGCCTGATCAAGTCCGGCTTTACGGCTGAACAGCTCGACGTCACGGCGACGATCGGCGCCGACAAGCTCGACGCCGGCTGGACCGTGGTGAGCAGCCACCTCGTCGTCCACGGACGAGTTCCCGGCGCCGACCAGGCCGCATTCGAGAAGGCCGCCGAAGGCGCGAAGGACGGCTGCCCGATCTCGCGCGCCCTGAAGGGCAACGTGGAGTTGAGCGTAGAGGCGACTCTCGACGCCTAGCGGACAGGGATAATCAAGCGATGCCGCCGCTCGACAACCTGCAGCGCGTTCCGATCTATCACCTCGAGGCGCTCGAGCGCCAGGGGATCTTCACCACCGGCCTCCTGCTCGAGGTGTCGGAGACTTCCACGCGACGCCAGTACCTGGCCGATCAGATAGGCGCCACGACCAACGACGTCAACGCCTGGCGCGACGAAGCGCTGCTGCTCAACCTGGCCAACTTCGGGCCGAACGAGCAGCTCATCTTCACCCAGGCCGGGATCGTGGGGCTGTCCGACCTGATCGCGCTCGACACAGACACCTTTCGAACCCGACTGGGCCGCGCAGCGCACGTCGTCGCGCTGGAGCCTCCGACTGACCTGATGATCGAGGGCTGGTGGGAACAGGCCCACACGCTCCAGGAGGAGTGAGGATCCTGATCTCGCTCGCGACGGCGATCGTCATCCTGGCCGTCACGTTGCTGTTGCTGCTGACCCCGATGTGGACCCATTTCGCGCTCGCTGCCGCAGACAGCGTGTCACCCACCGGTGGCGGCCAGGCAGCGGTAGACATGTCCGACAGGACCGTTGGCGCCCTCGTCACGCTTTCCACGTTCGACTTCGACGCCGCCAATGGCGCTCCGATGTATGCGGCCGACGAGCAGGCACACATGCGTGACGTCCAGGTCGTCTTCTACGGCTTCATGGTCTTGGCCGTGGCTTCTCTAGCGTTCGTGCTGGCGGCCGTTGCGCGCGCGCCACGCGACGCGTCGCGCTGGCGCGCGCTCGGCCGGGGAGGAGCCTGGCTCGTCGTTTTCGTCGTCGTCCTGGGCGTATTCGCGGCAACCGCTTTCGAAACCGTCTTCACGCTCTTCCACGAGATCTTCTTCCCGGGCGGCAACTGGTCGTTTCCGGTAACGAGCAACCTGATCAGGCTCTACCCCGAGCCGTTCTGGGAACTGTCGTCGGCCGCGCTCGGTGCACTGGCGATCTGTGGCAGCGTCGCCGTCTGGTTCCTCGCGCGGCGCCGCGCGGCCGCGCTCGAAGCGGCGTGACAATGGCCGCGGATCCACTTGCGCGGCCGATGCTCTCTGTCGAGGATGCGCGTGCCCAGATGCTCGACGGGCTCATGCGACTGCCTGCCGAAAAGGTTGCGCTCGACGACGCGCTGCGCCGCGTTGTCGCCGACACGATCGTCAGCACGACCACGCTCCCGCCGTGGGACAACAGCGCGATGGATGGCTTCGCAGTCCGCTCTTCTGACCTGGCACAGCCCGCGACATTGCGTGTCATCGGCGAGGTCGCGGCCGGGGCGGCGCCTTCAGTGACCGTTGAGACTGGCACGGCCGTGCGCATCCTGACCGGCGCGCCGATTCCCCCCGGCAGTGACGCGGTCGTGCCCGTCGAGGACACCGACGCGACACCGGGCGTCGCGGACTTGCCCGCGACCGTGGCGATCAGGACGGCCGTTGCGGCCGGCGCGCACATCCGTCGAGCAGGCAGCGACCTGCGCGCCGGTCAGCGCATCCTCGATCCCGGCACGGAATTGGCGCCCGCCGCGCTTGCCGTCGCGGCGGCCGGCGGCCATGCCACGCTACCCGTCCACGTCCGGCCGCGCGTCGCTGTCCTTGCCACAGGCGATGAGCTCGTCGCGGCCGGCGCGCCGCTTGGCCCGGCGCAGATCCCCGACAGCAACACGCCCGGTCTGCTTGCCGCGGCGCGCGATGCGGGCGCAACGGTGAGATCGCTCGGCATCGCGCGCGACACCTTCGAGTCGGTCCGTGACGCGCTCGCACAAGGCCTCGCGTGGGCGGACGTCATCGTCGCCAGCGGCGGCGTGTCGGTCGGCGCCCACGACGTCGTCAAGGATGCCTTCGCCAGCGTTGGTCGGATCGATCTGTGGCGCATCGCCGTCCAGCCGGGCAAGCCGCTTGCCTTCGGCCGTGCACCGGCGGTCGGCCGCGCCGGCGACGTGCTGATGTTCGGCCTGCCCGGCAACCCGGTCAGCAGCCTGGTCACATTCGAGCTCTTCGTGCGCCCGGTCCTGCGCCGCCTCGCCGGCCATGCCGACGTCATCGGCCGCGAGACGATCACGGCCACGCTGACCGATGCCGTTCGCAAGGCGCCCGGCCGCCGTGCGTACATCAGGGTCCGGCTCGAGCCCGACGGGTCAAACTGGCGTGCATCGCTCGCCGGCGGCCAGGAGTCGCACATGCTTTCTGCCCTTGCGGCCGCTGACGGGCTGGCGATCATTCCCGAGGCGATCGATTCGGTCGCCGCCGGAACCAAAGTCGAGGTGCTGCGCCTGAGATGACAGATGAACGACGAGACCGGCGCCGACTGACGCACGTGAGCCGCGGTGGCCGGCCGCGCATGGTCGACGTTTCGGCAAAGCCGCCGACCGCCCGGCGTGCCACGGCCGAGGCGTTCGTGACTCTCGAGCAGGAGACGATCAGCGCGATCATCGACGGCCAGACGACCAAGGGCGACGTGCTGACCGTGGCCGAGATGGCCGGCGTCATGGCGGCCAAGAAGACTTCCGAGCTGATCCCGCTCTGCCATCCCATCCCGATCACGGATCTCGTGGTCGAGATCACGCCCGATCGAGTCGCGGGCGGCGTGCGCATCCGCGCTTCGGCTGCCACGGTCGCCGGCACGGGCGTCGAGATGGAGGCGATGACCGCCGCGGCCGTCGCGGCGCTGACGGTCTACGACATGGTCAAGGGCGTCGATCGTGGCGCCTTCATGAGTGATCTGCGGCTGCTCGACAAGTCGGGCGGGAAGTCCGGCGAGTGGCACCGCGCGGAGCAGCCACGGCCGGTCAACCCGTCGCGCCCCGCGCCCGGCGCGCGCGGGCCTAAGCGCACAGGGCGCTGATGGCGCGCCGGGCGCTCGTCCTGACGGTCAGCGACGGCGTTGCCGCCGGCACGCGCGAGGACGCCAGTGGCGCCGCGCTCGAGACGCGCCTCGCGACGCTCGGCTTTGACGTCTCGCGCGCGGTCGTGCCCGACGAGATGGAAGCGATTGCGATGGCCGTCAACGACGCTGCGAACGAGCGCGTGGCACTCGTCATCTCGACCGGTGGGACAGGCCTTGGGCCGCGCGACCGGACGCCGCAGACGCTGCACGCGCTGCTCGACTACGAGATCACCGGTTTCGGCGAGCTGATGCGCGCCTTCGGCCGGACCAAGACGCCCATGGCCGATCTGTCGCGCAGCCTGGCCGGGGTGCTCGGCTCGACGCTGGTGGTTGCCGTGCCCGGCTCAAAGTCGGGCGCGACCGAATCGCTTCAGGCGATCGAACCGATCCTCGAGCACGCCCTCGAAACTCTCGGCGGCCACACCGAGCACTAGCGAGCACCAGACAGTGGTCGAGCACGTCCCGTTCTACCCGCTCGCGCCACTGCTTTTCGCCAGTGCCGTAGTCCTGTTCGTGCTGCTCATGGCGCGCCATCTGCGCGTGTGGGCCTACGCGCGACCTGCGCCCAGCGTCCGTGACGAACCCGGCCGCCTCTCGTCGCTGATCAAGTACGCGATCGTGCAGGTGCGCATGTTCCGCGACCTCGACGCCGGGATCATGCACGCGACGATCTTCTGGGGTTTCGTCATCCTGACCGTCGGCACGGCCGATCGCGTCACCTTCGGCGTAATCCAAACCATCATTCGCGCGCCACTCGACGGCTGGCTGTGGCGGCTCTACCTGCTCGGCGCCAACCTGTTCGTGCTCGGCGTCCTCGTGATGGTCGGCTACGCACTCTTCCGCCGCCTCGTCTGGCGCTACCCGCGGCGCACGACGCTCTCGCGCGACGCGCTCGTCATCCTGTTCCTGATCGGCGGCGTGGTCCTGTCCGAGTGGCTGACCGAGGGCTTCCGCATCGCGGCGTTCGGCGATCCGGATGCCGGCTGGGCAGTGATGGCCAATCCGCTGTCGACCGTCCTGGGCCGCGTCTTCCCGCAGCAGCTGCTGGAAGGCGGCTACGGCATCTTCTTCTGGGCCAACGTCGCGCTTGTCTCGTATTTCCTCGTCTACCTGCCGGGCTCGAAGCACCTGCACATCGTCACGGCCTTCTTCAACGCCGCGCTGCGCAAGATGCGGCCGCGCGGCGAGCTGCCGGCGATGGACCTCGAGGCCAGTGACGCGCGCTTCGGCATCAAGACGATCGAGGACCTGTCCTGGAAGGACCTGCTCGACGGCTTCACGTGCACCGAGTGCGGCCGCTGCCAGGAAGCGTGCCCGGCATGGGCGACGGGCAAGCCACTGAACCCCAAGACGATGATCATGGGCATCCGCGAGATGTCGGTCGAGTCAGAAGTCGGCGTGCCGCTCATTCCGTGGATCTCGGCCAAACCCGCGCATGCCGACCGGCCGGTGATCGACAACGCGATCCCGTACGACGCGGTGTGGGACTGCCTTACCTGCGGCGCGTGCGTCGAGGCGTGCCCGGTGATGATCGAGCACGTCGACAAGATCGTCGGCCTGCGCCGCAACCTCGTGCTCGAGGAGGCGCGCTTCCCCGAGGAGCTCGCGACCTCGTTCAACAACCTCGAGCGCTACTCGAACATCTGGGGCCAGCCACAGTCTTCGCGCCTCGACTGGGCGAAAGGGCTACCGTTCGACGTGCCGACTGCGCGCTCGGTGGTCGAGTCGGGCGGCGCGGATGCCGTCAGCGAGCTCGAATGCCTGTACTGGGTCGGCTGCGCGGCGTCGTTCGACGACCGCAACCGCCGGGTCGCCCGTGCGGTGGTGACCTGTTTGACAGCCGCGGGCGTCAAGTACGCCGTGCTCGGACAAGAGGAGTCGTGCACGGGCGACCCGGCCCGCCGGATGGGCAACGAGTACGTCTTCCAGATGCTCGCCACGGGCAATGTCGAGACTTTGAACCGCTACAAGCCGAAAACGATCATCACGGCCTGCCCGCATTGCTTCAACACGCTGGGCAACGAGTACGGCCAGCTGGGCGGCCACTACGACGTGGTCCACCACTCGCAGTACCTGTCGAAGCTCGTGGGGGAGGGGCGGCTGCGCGTCGACGCGCGCCGCGAGCAGAAGATCACGGTCCACGACTCCTGCTACCTCGCGCGCTACAACGGCGTCATCGGCGAGACGCGCGAGGTCCTCGCCGCGGTGCCCGGGATCGAGCTGCGCGAGATGGACAACAACGGCCGGCAGACGTTCTGCTGCGGTGCCGGTGGTGGCCGGATGTGGATGGAGGAGAAGCGCGGCACGCGCGTCAACGCGGAACGGACGCGTCAGGCTCTCGCCACGGGTGCTGAGGCGGTCGCAACTGCGTGCCCGTTCTGCCTGGTGATGATGCGCGACGGCGTTGCCGATGCCGGCGAGCGCGGCGAGGGCGTGCTGGTCCAGGACATCAGCGAGATCCTCGCCGCGGGCCTGGCCCTCAGCGCGGGCGTGCCATCCAACGGCCGGAGCCTGCCCGTCGTCCAGTAGCGCGGTCACACCGCCAGGTCGTTTGAGCGTTCGCTCCATCCCGAGCCTGATGCGGACGAAGGATCCTGATGCACATCATGGATCTTGAGTCAGCGCTGGGACTCGCGACTCGTAATGCGCATCTGCTCGCGAATGGCGCGTCCCAGATTCATCGGGAACGAGGTCTGCGTCGCGGCTGCCCTAGGATCAGCGCGTGACCGTTCTGAACGCCGACCAGACCGCGCTGCGCGTCGCCGTGCGCGAACTCGCGCAGGAGAAGATCGCGCCGCGCGCGGCGGAGATCGACGCGAAGGGCGAGTTCCCGTGGGACATCGTCAAGCTGCTGGCCGAGCACGACTTCTTCGCCGCGCCGTTCCCCGAGCAATACGGCGGCCTGGGCGCGGACATGATCTCGATCCTGCTCGTGATCGAGGAGCTCAGCCGCGTGTGCGCCACGAGTGGCCTCATTCCGGCCGTACAGGAGCTCGGCGCGTTGCCACTCCTGCACGGCGGCACCGATGAGCAGAAGCAGCGCTGGATTCCGGATCTCGCCGCGGGCAGGAAGCTTGCCGCTTTCGCGCTGACCGAGGCGGGCGCGGGCAGTGACGCCGCGAGCATGCGCACCCGCGCGACGCCTGCCGAGGACGGCGGCACGTGGATCCTGAACGGCGAGAAGCGCTTCATCAGCCAGGGCGACGTGGCGGACATCGTGGCCGTCTTCGCCCAGACGGACGACAGCGCCCAAGCGCGCCAGGCGCATCGCCACGTCAGCTGCTTCTACGTCGAGAAGGGCACGCCCGGCTTCACCAGCCCAAGAGTCGAGCACAAGATGGGCATCCGCGGCTCGACCACGGCTGAGCTGGCCTTCCAGGACGCGCGCATCCCAGACGCCAATCGCGTCGGCGAGGTGGGCGACGGCTGGGGCCTGGCGATGAAAACCTTCGAGCGCAGCCGGGCGGGCATCGCCGCCCAGGCCGTGGGCATCGCCCAGGGCGCGCTCGACGTCGCGGCGAAGTACTCGACGGAGCGCAAGCAGTTCGGTCGCCCGATCGGCGACTTCCAGATGATCAGCGCCATGCTCGCCGACATGGCCACGCAGACCGAGGCGGCGCGCCAGCTGCTCTACGCCGCGGCCGAACGGATCGACGCTACCGACGCGCACGCCGCGCGCTGGGCATCGATGGCCAAGCTCTTCTGCGGCGACACTGCGATGGCCGTCACGACCGACGCGGTCCAGGTCCTGGGCGGCTACGGCTACACGACCGAGTATCCCGTCGAGCGGATGATGCGCGACGCCAAGATCACGCAGCTCTACGAGGGCACGCAGCAGATCCAGCGCCTGATCATCGCGCGCGACCTGCTAAAGGGAGGAGACGTTTGAACATCGTCGTGCTCTTGAAGGCCGTGCCCGTCGTCGGCACTGAACGCCTGGGCAGCGACCTGCTGACCGACCGTTCCGTGCAGCTCGAGGCGAACGGCAACGACGAGTACCTGCTCGAGAAGGCGCTCAAGCTGGCCGAGACGCACGGTGGCGAGGTCGCCGTCCTGACCGTCGGTCCGGCGGGCGCCACTGAGCCGCTGCGCAAGGCGCTTGCGATGGGCGCGGCGCGCGCGGTCCACGTTGCCGACGACGCGATCCGCGGCTCCGACACGCGAGCGACGGTCGAGATCCTGACGGCAGCCCTGCGCAAGCTGACGTTCGACCTGGCGTTCGTCGGCGCCGACACGTCGGACGGCCAGGGCGGCGTCGTCGGCGCCGCGATCGCGGTGAAGCTTGGCCTGCCGTACCTGTCGTATGCGTCGGAGATCGAGCCGACTGATGCGGGGGTGCGCATCCACCGCCTCACCACCACCGGCTACGACGTGCTCGAGGCGCCGACACCGGCCGTGGTCATGGGCACGCAGCTTCTTGGAGCGCCGCGTTACCCGTCGCTGCGCGGGATCATGCAAGCGCGCACCAAGCCCGTCGACGGCTGGACGCTGGCCGACCTGGGTATCGACGCAGCGTCGGTCGGCTCTGGTGCGTCGACCACGAAGACGCTCGACGCCGACCGACCGCCGGAGCGGGCTGGTGCGACGTTCATCCGCGAGGCGCCGGACATGGCCGTGGCCCAGCTGGTCGACTTCCTGGCCTCGCGGAGACTGATCTGATGGCCGAGATCTGGGCGGTCGGCGAGATCGCCGACGGACAGCCGACCAAGCTCACGCTCGAGCTCGCCACGCTCGCGCGACGGCTCGCGGAGGCGTCAGGCGGGCAGGCGCGCACGTTGATCGTGGGCACAGGCGCACAAGGGGCCGCGGCCGCCGTCGCGCCGTACGGTCCTGTCACGGCCGTGGAGGTAAGCGTGCCAGGCCAGCCAGTGGCCGCGGTCGTGGCGCCACGCGTAGCCGCGCTCGTAGCCCAGCGCCGGCCGAGCTTCTTGCTCGTGGGTGCCTCGAACGACGGCAAGGACATCGCGGGCATGCTCGTCGGCCTGACGGACCTGCCCATCCTGTACAACGGCGCGGCCGTGGACTGGGCGGACACGGCGCCGCGCGTCGAGATGAGCACCTTTGGCGGCAAGCTCGTGACGCATTCCACGTTCACCGGCACGCGCGGCATCGTCGTCGTCCGTGCCGCGAGCGTCAGCGCCGAACCGGCCGCAACGCCCGGCCAGCTTGAGGTCGCGAATGTCGACGGCGTCAACGAGCTGGCTCAGGTGAAAGTCGTCGACTCGGTCACCGAGGCCGGAGCCGCCGCGCCCATCGAGGAGGCTCGGATCATCGTCGGTGGCGGGCGCGGCGTCGGCAGCCCGGAAGGCTTCCGCATGATCGAAGCCCTGGCGGGGGCGATGGGCGGGGCAGTCGGTGCCACCCGCGCGGTGGTCGATGCGGGGTGGATCGGCTATAGCCAGCAGATCGGTCAGACGGGCAAGATCGTCAAGCCCGCGCTGTACGTCGCGTGCGGCATCAGTGGCGCGATCCAGCACAAGGTGGGCGTCCAGACCGCGGGCACGATCGTCGCCATCAACCGCGATCCGGACGCGCCGATCGCCGAGTTCGCCGACCTCTTCGTCGTCGGTGACGTGTTCGAGATCGTGCCGCGGTTGACGGAGGCCATCATGGCTCGCAAGTCGGACGGGTAAAGACGGGCCATCTGACCCTTATCGCGGCCATGCCACGGCCGCGACGATCGTGGCACCAAACCACGAACAACGAGGGTCAACGTGACATACGTAATTGCCGAGCCGTGCGTCGACGTGATGGAGCTGTCGTGCGTGGCCGTTTGCCCGGTCGACTGCATCCATTACGAAGAGGGCGTCGACCGGATGCTCTTCATCGATCCCAATGAGTGCATCGACTGCGGCGCGTGCGAGCCGGAGTGCTCGGTCGAGGCGATCAAGGTCGAGGACGAGCTGCCCGCCAATTGGCAGCCGTACACCGAGATCAACGCGCTCTGGTTCACCGACCAGGCAGCGGCACGGGCAAAGCTCGACGCGCTGAAGCCGATCTCCGCTTAGGGCTTTCGGTCGGCCTAACGGCCGCACGACCAGCTGAAGTCGCCCGACCACACCTGGCTGGGGTCGGGCTGGCCCTCAGCACCGAGCGGGACCATTCCGGCGAGTTTCGCGTGGCCGCCAGTGGGCGATGAGCCGGCGTCGAGCGCGAGGGCCTGTGTCGTCGAGGTGGACGTTTGACTGTCCACCGTCAGTGACAGGGACGGATTCGCGCCGCTCGCGTCGATCGAGAACTGGAGCTGTATGACGCGCCCGTCCTCGGACATGACCGCGGCATTGCCCGTCGCGCCGCCAAAGAGCGACATGTCGCCTGCTGGGCTCGTCGTACACGTCGCGACGCCGTTGGCGGTAACGGCGTCCTGGCCGAGGCCGTTCAGGCTGAGCGCGATCGTGCCATTTGCCGTGGTGGTCTGCGTCTGGTCGTTCGCGGAGCGGTATTCCGTGTAACCGAAGCCGATGCTGACGACTATTACCGGCACGGCCGCCCACGCGCCGAGCGTCGTCCACGCCGGCTTCGACTTGAACACCAGCCCAACCGGAATGAGCGTCGAGCCGATCCAGAAGTAGGCCACGCCGACGACGAGCGCGACGGCCAGGCCGCTCGCGAGGTTGAAAAGCGCGGTCTCGAGAATCAGCGTGACCGCGAACAGGGCGACCGCGACCAGAAGGCCGTTTCTGAGACCGCGGAGGGTGACGCTCGGGTCGACGCGATGCAACGCGATGGCCGTCGCCCAGACCAATGCACTGGCGGCCGCGGCTATCACGAGTCCGACGACAAGTAGATCCATCCGCCACGTATTCTCGGCCGCGCACCGGATCGCGTCTTTTGCGGCGCTATCTAGTGGTACATTTGGACGACACCACAAGCGCTAGTGGTTCTACGGAGGACGCTGCCGGTGCGCTGTCCGAACTGCGGAGAACGTGACACGCGTGTCGTCGACTCGCGCGACATCGACGAATCCGCGATCCGCCGCCGGCGCGAGTGCAACCTGTGCGCGACGCGCTTCACGACCTATGAACGGATCGATGCGGCTCGGCTGACCGTGCTCAAGTCGGACGGCCGGCGCGAGGAGTTCGACCGCGACAAGCTCGCCACGGGCCTTTCCCGGTCACTGACTCGCCGGCCGGTCGCGGCCGACGCCGCGGAAAAGGCCGCCGAGGAGATCGAGACCGCCCTCCGCGCCCGCGGGCAGTCCGAGGTTCTGTCGCGAACAATCGGCGAGATGGCGATGCACAAGCTGCGCGAGCTCGACCAGATCGCGTACATCCGCTTCGCCAGCGTCTACCAGAGCTTCGAGGACCTCGACCAGCTCCAGCGCGAGGTCAACACACTCGTCGCCGAGCGCGAACAGATCGAGCAGGAGGCACCCGCGCGCACCGGCGGCGGCAGCGCCGGAGGCAAGCGCTACCCCAAGCGCTGAAACCCAGGCCATGATCGGCGACACCGATCAACCGTCCGGCGTACCGGCCTCCATGGGCGCCCATCGAACCGATTCCACCCGTCTGATCGCAGAATCAGGCTCCTAAACCTCGACTTGATCGGTCACACCGATCGTTTGTCCGCCTAAAGCGCTCGCTTGCCCGCCGCCTGGGCCGCCGACGGACGGTTAATCGGTCTCACCGATCTCCAACATCAGGCCTGCGAGCAGGACTCGCATCGCGGGCGACCATGCCCGACAATCTGGCGCGATGGCCGTCCTGTCCGACCGCGACATCCGCGCCCAGGTCCAGTCCGGGCGCGTGCGCATCGACCCCTACGATCCGGCCTGCCTCCAGCCGTCTTCGGTCGACCTGCACCTGGACGCCGACTTCCGCGTCTTCCGCAACAACCGCTACCCGTACATCGACGTTCGCACGCCCCAGCCAGACCTGACCGACCTTGTCTCGATTGCCGGCGACGACCCGTTCATCCTGCATCCCGGCGAGTTCGTGCTGGGTCAGACGCTCGAGTGGGTCGAGCTGCCGGACGACCTGGTGGCGCGCCTCGAGGGGCGCAGCTCGCTGGGCCGCCTGGGTCTGCTCATCCACTCGACCGCAGGCTACGTCGACCCCGGCTGGAAGGGCAATCTGACGCTCGAACTGTCGAACGTGGCCAATCTCCCGATCGCGCTGTACAGCGGCATGAAGATCGGCCAGATCTCGTTCTTCCAGATGTCGAGCGCGGTCGAGCGGCCGTATGGCTCGCGCGAGCTCGGCTCGCGCTACCAGGGCCAGTCGAGCCCGACCGCCTCGCAGTACTACAAGGACTTCGAGTCGACCCGCAAGGTCGGCGCGCGCGGCGGCCCCAAGCGCGGCTGATCGGCGGTGATCAATCAGACCGTTGACTGGAGCCGCGAACTGGGCGGTGGGACGCGCATCGCGCTGATCCAGGCGGGTTGGTTCACCACGGACGCTGGCGCCGCGTTCGGGCCCGTGCCGCGGATCATGTGGGAGAAGCTCGTCGAGGCGGAGTTGAGCCCGCAGAACATGCTCAACCAGGCGCTCAACTGCCTGCTGATCGAGACGCCGGCGGGGCGAGTGCTGGTCGAGACGGGCATCGGCGAGCGAATGGACGAGCATCACCGAAGCCAACGCGGAGTCACCGGCAAGCCGATCCTGCCCAGCCTGCGCGACGCAGGCTTCGACCCAGGAACGGTCGACATCGTCGCGGTCAGCCACCTTCACTTCGACCACGCGGGCGGGCTGCTCACCTCTGACGCCCAGAAGGCATTCCCGAGAGCACGTGTTGTGGCCCAGGCCGACGAGTGGCGCTTCGCCCTCGACGACAACCCGCGCCTGCAGGCGAGCTACGAGCAGGAGGACCTGCGCCTCGTCGAGCCGTGGGCTGCCCAGCAGGCCGCCAACGGTGATGAGGAAGTGCTCCCGGGTGTGTCGGTCGTGCGCACCGGTGGCCATTCCGGCGGCCACCAGGTCGTCGTCGTCCGTGGCCCAAACGAGACGGTCGGCTTCTTCGGCGACCTGTGCATGCGTCCGTGGAGCGCTAATCCGCGCTGGGTGCCGGCGTTCGACGACTTCCCGCTGACCAGCGTCGAGGTCAAGGCCAGCCTGTTCAAACAGGCGGCAGAGGAGGGCTGGACGGTCGTCCTGTCGCATGAGCCGCTGCAGCCCGTCGGCCGCTTCGTCGCCGACCGCGACCGCTTCAGGTTCGAGCCGGCTTTCTAGGTCGCCGGCGCTCCGCTCGTCGGTGACCCGATCAGTGGAGCGAGGATCTGCTCGACCTGGGTCTGGTTGACCGGGCCCAGCACAACATCTCTGATCACGCCGTTGCGGTCAAGGAAGAGCTGCGTCGGCAGGCCGTAGGCGTGGTACGTGTGGAAGATCGCCGATGTCGCGTCGAAGCCCACCGTGTAATTCAGTCCGTACTTCTGCACGTAGGCGCGGACATCGTCCGCTGACGTCTCCTGCACGCTGATCGCGACGAGCGCGAGGCCCTGCGCCGCGTGCTCGTTGAAGACGTCGCGCAGAATCGGCGTCTCGGCCTGGCACGGCGGACACCACGAGGCCCAGAAGCTGATCCAGACCGGCCGGCCGCGCAGGTCGGCGAGGCGGATCGGGTTGCCGTCGAGGTCGTTCAGCTGGATCGTCTGGCCGTTGTCCGTGCCCGTGAACTCGGGCGCCAGGTCGCCGACGTGCAAGCCCTCGACCGGGGCGCCCACCGGCACGAAGCTCGCGCCAGGTGCCGGGTTCGACGGCTGCGGCGCCGCGGCGATGGGCGTGTTGATCACGGCCAGGATCGCGAGCGTGGCCGCGATGGCGACCATCAGGCTCGCGACCTGCAGCGCGCTGAACGGGCCGACGAGCGGCTTGCGCCAGTTCATCGGCCGCTCAAACCTGCGGCCACAGGAAGCTGAACGCCCGGGCGAAGATCGCCAGCCAGTCGAAGAGGATGGCGAGCCCGATGATCACGACCAGCGCGCCCCCGATGAGCTCGATCTGGCGCCCGTACTTGAGGATCGGTCGCGTGAAGCGCGCCGCGTTGTCAATCGCCAGCGCGAGCAGGATGAACGGCACGCCCAGGCCGAGCGAATAGGCGACCAGCAGGACGACGACCTGCGGGCTGACCGAGATGGCCGACAGGGTGAGGATTGCGCCCAGGGTGGGCCCGATGCACGGCGTCCAACCGACCGCGAACACGGTGCCCAGCGCGAACGCTCCGAGCGGGCTACGCGCCGCTTTGCCTCCGAACGCCGGCTCGCCGAACTGCGGCTGGCCGGGCTTGTACGTCCGATTCAGGAACGGGATGCGGATGACGCCCATCAGGTTCAGGCCAAGGACGATGAGCACGATGCCGCCGATCTGGCGGATGAGAGTCAGGTCCTTGATCGGTCCTGCGGCCACGTAGACGCTGATGCCGAGGATCGTGAAGACCGTGCCGAAGCCAAGCACGAAGGCGATCGCGTGTGGCAGCACGCGCCAGCGCGACGTTGGCAGAGTCACGCGCGGGCCGGCGAAGGGCGTGACCGTCGCGGTCGCAGTCGCCGCAGCGCTGACGATGCCGATCTGGCCCAGGTACGCCGGAACGACCGGCAGGACACACGGCGAGATGAATGAGACGATCCCGGCGATGAGCGCCGCGGCTATCGTCAGGTCCACGATTGTGCCGGCCGCCTAGGCGAGGATGCCGAGCGTTTGGTCGAGGAAGCGCTCGATCGTGCGCCGTCCCATGACCAGCGGCAGCTCGTGGCCGTTGAGCGCAAGGACCGGGACGAAGTCGTTGTACCTGGCCTTCAGCTCACTGGACGTGTCGATGTCGATCGTCCGCACGCGCGCGATGGGTTCGCCGCGCTTGACCCTCTCCTCGAGCACTGCCTGGAGCTCGGCGCGCGCCTCTTCGCACAGGTGACACCCATCGCGCGCGTAGAGGATGAGCGTGGGAACGTCAGGGGAGTGGTCCATGGAGTTCCCGGATTCTAGCCGTGGACGGCTGCCGCTTAGAATCACCACCTGCCGCCCCCGTAGCTCAGAGGATAGAGCGAGGCCGTCCTAAGGCCTGCGTCGGGAGTTCGAATCTCTCCGGGGGCGCCATTCACTCTGCGTTTGCGCATCCTCTCGCCTGTGCGACAGGATTGAGCCGGTGCCCGCGCCTCGGTCTAGTCAGGCGACAGCGGAGAGGTCGGTGAGAATCTCCTCGGCGGCACGCACTCCCTCAGACGCGGCGCCCTCCATGAAGCCCTGGAAGTCCTGGCTGCAGTGCTCGCCACAGAAATGGACGTTGCCCTGCCGGACATTCTCGTAGCCGCCAAAACGGGTGTACTGGCCTACTCGATAGTAGGAGTATGAAACGCCGAGATTGGGGTCGAGCGACGGCACGGAAAGTGTTGCGCGGCCGGTCCACTTATCGCTGATCCCGGGCAGGACGGGCTTTAGCTGGCCGAGGAATGCCGCAGCGTAGGCTGTGACGGCAGGGCTCGACGCGTCGGAATATGGAGCCTGTGGACGGAACGCCGCAGCAACGTCCCCGCCGGTGAAGTCGACCAGGATGCCCTGCGCGCCCGACTGGGCACGCGTGACATCCCACGTGTTCTGGTACCCGGTATCGGCGTACGTGGCGCCGTTGCTGATACCTGGCCAGCCACCACGCTCGTTCCAGCCGCGGTCGGTGAACTGGAGCTGCAGCTTGGCGTTACGGCCACGCCCCAGCTCCTGGATCGCGGTGTCCTTCAACTCCTCGAAGCCGGCAGCCGAGTAGTCAAGGGTTCGCAAGACTGCGAAAGGGAGCGCAAGCACGACATGGTCGGCGACGACTTGAACAGCGCTGCCCTCTATGGTCATGCCGTAGGAGCCATCAGATAGCCGCCGGATGGCCTCCAGCCGACGGCCCGTCTTGATCGACACACCTCGACCGGCGAGGTCATGGGCGACGGCGACAGGCAGACGCTCGTTGCCGCCGCTGATGCGATAGCGCTCGTCCGACTTACCGAATATCGCGAAATTGCTCGGCTTGGCGCCATCGCCGAGCAGGTAGACGAGATTCAGGGCAGATTGATCGGTCGTCTCAGCGCCGTATTCGATGTTGTAGGCAACATCCACGAGCTGGCCGAAAGGCGAGCCGTGGCCGCCCGGAACGCGGCTCTCGATCCAATCCCAAATGGACATGTGGTCGAGCGCCCAACCGGCCGGCGTGATCGAGTCGAACCGGGTTGGGTAGCTTGCGGCCCGGACGTCGCGCTGGAGAGCACGATAGACCGGCCTGAAGTCGATGGCGGCCTGTCGCTTGGTGTAGTACTGGCCGCCGAAGAAGAGCGTGTCCTGGGACGATTCGGGCTCGGCGCCAACGACGTCCGATATCGCCAGCCCGTATCGCCGGGCGAGGGACAGGATCGTTTCGTGGTCCTGGTCGATCAGCTCGCCGCACCACTCCGAGACCTGGCCATCAGCCCAATAGCCGCGTAGATCGGAGTGCATCCGCCCACCGATGCGCTCCGACGCTTCGTAGATCGTGGATGAGACGCCATTGTCGGCGAGAGTCAGCGCCGCGGTAATGCCGGCGATCCCGGCGCCAATGATCACGATTCGCGAATGGGCGCCACGCGCCATGGCAACTGGCAACGGCGCAGGTCTCAGCGCTTCCGCCGCGCCGGCCGCCACAACGCCGTCAGGCATTCGTTGCCCGGTCACCCGGGCATGAGCGTCCTCGGGCGGCAACCCAGTCGCCTCTCCCTGCGCACGTTTGCCGACCAGCTCGTTCAGCAACCTGAGCGCCGGCGTGCGAGCCATCCTCGTATGCTGCATCATGCTGGCCATCGCCACAAGCAGATCATGCGCTGAAGCCCATCGGTTCCTGTAATACTTCGACCCCGTGAATGTCGAGACTTCGCGCGACCACTTGAGCGACGAGTTCGTTGAGATCACGCGCGCGGACGATCGGCTGCTTGAGTCCTTCTGGCTGCCGCTCTACCGTCGCGCATTTCCGGACCAGGAGCGGGTGGCGGACGAGCAACATCGTGCCGCCGCCGTCGCGCAGGCGCAGCATGTTCTTGTCGGCCTTGACCATGGACGGCCTGTGTCGATGGCACGCTATGACATTCTTGCGGGCGGACCGGGTCCGTCCTTCGCATACCTCATGTACATAGCCGTCGTTGAGGATGCGGTCTCGGGCGGTCATGGGCGGCAGATGTTTTCGGCAATCATTCGCCGGGCGTCTGCGGATCCGATCACACCCACATTCCTACTGTTTGAAGTCGAGCGGCCCGGCCTGGCTGTGGCCAACGAGCCTTACCAATCCGCGGAGCGGAGGATCGACTTCTACACCCGCCAAGGGTCCTATTTCCTGAACGGCGTCGATTACGTTCAACGCTTGCCCGGTCAGCCGGGCGTGCCGATGCTGATCATGGTCCGTCCCTTGGCCGGCGACGTTTCACCGGGCTCCGCCCTGGCCGCCGCGGTTTCGCTATTCGGCGACAACGTGCGCAGGGTCGGCAATCCTTCGCTATCGCCCGCCATGGACCATGCACCCTCATAACGCCAAAACGGGGCCGACGCAAGGCGTAGGCACCGCTGGCTCGCAGCCGCCCCACCGGCATCCCGGCCTGACGGTCTATTCGTGGACGTCTCTGGTCGAGAGCGGATTCATCAACAGCGTCGTCACCGGCTACGTGGGCGCCGGGTTGGGCCTCATTCTGTTCGACGCGGGCCAGATGACCGCGCCCCCTTGGTTGCTGATGAGTGTTCCACTGAGCATCCTCTGTGCGATCGTGGCCTACACCCGTTCGTGGAAATCGGTTCGCGATGAGCACGAGACGGCGCCCCAGTGGGACGACATCGAGCAGTCGAATTACGACATGGCGGTAGATCGCATCTTCGAGATCCCGTACCTGTTCACAATGACCATTCTTCCATTCAGCGCCATTGCGCCGCAGGCATTCATGGTCACGCTGGCCTTGTTCTACATCGTCCAGAACTACTACAACGTTGAGTTCGCACGTGCGGCTGCGGGGGTCCTCTCCGGCGACCGCAACCGTCGAGTGGGAGTTGCGGAGTACGTCGACGAATTGGCTGGGGCGCTGTGGCGCGCTCTCACCGTTAGGGGCACCGGAATCGACTCCGCCCGTCGAACCCCGATGGTCAACTTCTTCCTCCAAAGAGCATGGCTCAACGTGGTCGTCGGCTTCGTCATGTGGTCAACGCTGGCTGCGACAACCTGGTTCACCACAGCTGGCAATAGGGACACCGCCTCGCTTATTACGTTTGTTGGTCTCGTGTTCGTGTTGGGGATCGAGCTGATCGTCGATCCTGCTCGGAACCTTCCACTCGAGATATGGTCACCGGCGGAAGCAGGCGAGGAAGACGCCTAGCGCAGGCATGTCATCCACAATCCGCTGGCGGCTGAAATCGGCCGCGGATGCGTGGCGAGGAAACCAAACCAGCTGGTCGGGCTGCGTGCCCTAAGGCTGTGAGTAACGCGCGACGTACTCGGCAATTGATCGGCGACGATGAAGCTGCCGGGTCACTTCGACATACGGCCGCCGCGGCTACTCACGAGGAGACATCGACGATGTCCATCAACGGAGAGCTCATCACCGAGACGTTTGATTACGACGGTGGCCGGGAGGTCACGGTGTATGTCCCGCCGGAGCCGGCCCAGGCGATCGTCTTCGCCGGTGATGGCCAGTTGATTACGCAGTGGGGTGGAACCCTGGAGGCCGCCGACGTACCGCCCACAATGATCGTCGGTGCCCATCGCCTGGCCGATGAAACCCTGCGTCTGCAGGAGTACTCACCTGGCTTTGACCCCGGACGGTTTGCGGCGCACGAGCGGTTCTTCGTCGAGGACATACGCGGGTGGGTGCAGACCCGTTTCGGAGTCGCGCTGCCCGCCAGTCGTAGCGCGGTGTTCGGTGTCTCTGCCAGCGGCGAGCTCGCACTCGCCATCGGACTCCGGCACCCGGATATCTACGGTGCGATCTTCTGCGCCTCGCCGGGCGCCGGCTACCGACCGCCTGGTGAGATGCCGAGCTCGATTCCGCGCACATACCTCGTCGCCGGCACGTCCGAGCCGTTCTTCCTCGCGAACGCGGCTCGGTGGGCGCACGCGCTGCACGATGCAGGCGCCGACGTGGTCATGCATGAGCGGGCTGGGTCGCACGGCGGCCTGTTCTGGCAAGAAGAGTTCCCGCTGATGGTGGCGTGGGCCTTTGGACAATGAAGCCGCGAGTCAGGCTGCGTGCCAAGCCAACGGCCAGGCTGAGTAGCCTCTAGTCGTCCGGCATCGAGCGGCGCGAGCCGACCGGGCGCTCGGTTTCCGGAAAGGCCAGCGAGTCGGCGCCGACCCACCATTCCATCATGTCGAACGTCAGCCGTCCTGCCCGAACTGACGGGTCCGCGTCGTTCAAGCGTGCGGCTTCCTCAAGTCCGCAGGCGAATATCGACAGGCCGCGCAGCGACCTGTCCGTCTGCTCGGCGAATGGGCCGTTGACGACCATGACACCCTGCCGGCGCAGCTCGGCGCGGTAGGCCAGGTGACTTGCCTGGAGGGCATCGAGCTCAGACTCGGAGAGCTCGGGCCCGTCGGAGGCACGACGCAGTAGAACCAGCGTGAAGACGTCGAACGCATCAGGAATATTCGGGTCGCGCGGCATGTGTTCCAGAGTCTAGGTACTCTCCGCCATCAATGACCCACCAACGTCTCGCTGGGCGTGACGTCGCCCTGCTCGTCGCCGTCGCCCTCATCTGGGGCTTCAACTTCGTCCCGATTCGCTGGGCGCTCGACGTGGTGCCGCCATTCGCCCTCGCGGCGACACGCTTCTTCTTCGCGGCAGTGCCAATGGTCTTCTTCGTGCCGCGGCCGAGGATCCCGCTGCGCTGGATCGCGCTGTACGGACTGCTGATTGGAGTCGGTCAGTTCGGGCTGCTTTTCCTGTCGATCCAGCTCGGGCTGGCCGCCGGCCTGGCGTCGCTGCTGGCGCAGCTCCAGGTCTTCGCGACGATCGGTCTGTCGGCGCTCTTGCTGCACGATCGCACGACGCCGGGCCAGCTCGCCGGAGCGACCGTCGCCGGAGTTGGCATTGCGCTGCTCGTGGTCGACAAGCTGGCCGGGGGCGCCACCGGATCGCTGCTCTCGCTGATGCTCATCCTCGCTTCGGCCGGACTGTGGGCAGTGGCGAACGTGGTCGCCAAGCACATCGGGCGCGAATATGAACCAGGCGGATTCTCACTCGTCGTCTGGTCAAGCCTCTTTTCGCCACTGCCGCTCGCGGCGATTTCATTCGTGGGCGAGGGCGGCACCGCCGGGCTCGCGTCGGTGCTGACCGCCGGGCCACTCGTCTGGGCCAGCATCGCCTTCATCGTCATTGGCGCGACCCTGTTCGGCTTCGCGATCTGGAACCGGATGCTCCAGCGTTACACGGCCGCATCCGTGACGCCGTTTGCGCTGATCGTGCCCGTCGCAGGTCTGGCCAGCGCGTACGTCCTCCTGAATGAGACGCTGAGCGTGCTCGAACTTGGCGGCGCCCTGCTGATCCTGCTGGGGCTGGCCGTGGCCGTTGTTCGGAGACCCGCGTCGTTTTCGTTACTCCGGCGCGCCGCAGACGCCGACTCTGCGTAGCTGGGCTTCCTGCGCAGCAGCGGGCCGGATGAACCTCTTTGCTCAGACGCCGACGGGCTCACGGACGAGGACGACCGTGGTCCGGCCCTCGCGCCATTCGCCGAAGATGAGGAGAACCTTCTCGAGGGCCGTGTCGACGCCGAGCCGTTCGCGCACGCGTTCGTTCTCCCATGGGAAGACGACCTCGCGGATACGTCGCATCGCCTCATCGAGATCGGCCACGATCTTTTGGCTGCCTACGACCAGGATCACTCGGGCCGCACCCGCGACGTATGGCCCAAGCTGGCTGCCAGTGGCCGATGCGGCAACAAGCGTTCCGTCATGGGTCAGCGCGGCGACACTTCCGAGGACGAAGTCTGGCGCGGCGATCAGCTTCCGAATCTCGCGACCCTGCGTCGTGCGATCCATTGCCATCATCCGCGGCCGCAAAGCGTCATAGCGACCTGACTCCACGAGCTCGGCGAACAAGCCCGTGTCCTCGAGCGTCTTCGACTTGCCGGTGTAGACCTCGGCGCCGTCGGGGATCATCGCGAGCACGGCCGTGCGCGCCTCGTCGGCGGTGTCAACCACGATCGTTTCGATGTTGTGGCTGCGCAGAGCGTCGACAACGCGTTCAAACACGTCGGGCGCGATTGCTATGTCGGTAATGGTGAATCTCCTTCAACGTTGGGGTCGCGGCTCAGCCGGCGCATGGCGCGGATGACCTGGCGGGGTGTGGGCGGGGGTGGAAGTGGGCTGGCGCCATGGGCACGAAATGCCTCGAGCATCAGGGCCACGGTTCGGCGCCACGCGTCTGGCGCGGCACTGCCGCAGCCCTGTACGACGCCGGCGTTGGCCATGAGCAGCAGGACGAGGTCCTCGGGCACGAAATCGGTGCGCAACGCCCCGGCTTCCTTGGCCCGTTCGATCATGCGCTCGCACAGCTCGTATCCCCGGGTTCTATGGGCCTCCATGTCCCTGGCGTCGGGGAATGTCCTCGTCAGCACGTCGTTCAAGCCACGGTCGGCGGCCTGCATGCCGCAGACCCGCTCGACGTAGCCGCAGAACCCCGCCCATGCATCCGGATCCTCGAGCGCTTCCTCCGCCGCGCGGGCGTACTCGGCGAGCCTGCGCTCGAAGCAGGCGCCGATCAGGGCCTCGCGGGTCGGGAACCTCCGATACAGGGTGGCGATGCCAACGCCCGCGCGGTCGGCGACGTCTTCAAGTGGGACTTCGAGCCCGTGCTCGGCGAACTCCAGCTGCGCCGCGTCGACGATTCGTCCGCGGTTGCGCTCGGCGTCGATCCGCAGGGGCTTGCACGGATTGGAGGTTTCCAAGCGCGCATCATACGCGCAATCGGAGGAAGACCTCCACTTATGGCCGCGTGAGGCGTCAGCGAGCGGCGAGGGCAGCCTCGAGCTTCTCGATCTTGTCCAGCATCTCGTTCATGGCATCGTCCTGGGCCTTGAGATGACCCTGGATCTGCTCGGCCTGATGGAGCGTGGCATCGGCGTCGTTGTAGGTCAGCTCGGCGCGCTTATCGGCGGCTCGGCCCATGAGGTTCTGGCCGACCATGATCACCGACAGCATCACGAGCTGGATGAACGTCTGGCTGAGCCACTGCACGAGCGTGAGCACGCCGCCACCAACCGCCTGGGGCAGCACGAACAGGGCGAGGGCCGCAAAGGCGTAGGCGCACCACATCGTGCCGACGATCGCGGTCAGCGTCAGCCCGATCCGCCCATTGATGCCGACCGCCTCGGCAGCCCTGGTCGGCGGCTTGAGCGCCTTGCGCGCGGCGATCTGCGGGTGTGGCTCGTGCTGGTAGCTGATCCTCATCGTCGTCTCCTGGCAATCCGCGATGGCGAATGACGGGGACGATACGCCCGACGATCACGCGAGTGTTCTCAGTCCGAAGTGGTCGGACCTTCTGTTGGCGTAGCGTGGGCCGGGGCCGGATCGAACGCGAGCGACGCGGAGTTGATGCAGTAGCGCAGGCCGGTCGGGTTCGGGCCGTCGGGAAAGAGATGGCCCAGGTGGGCACCGCAATTCGCGCAGACGACTTCCGTGCGCATCATGCCGTGCGAGAAGTCGCGCTTCTGCACGACTCGACCCTGCTCGACGACGTCGTAGAAGCTGGGCCAGCCCGACCCTGACTCGAACTTGGTGCCCGAGTCGAAGAGCGGCTCGTGGCACACGACGCAGCGATAGACGCCCTCGGCGTGGTTGTCCCAGTAGACCCCGGTGAAGGCGCGCTCCGTCTCCGCGTTCTGGGTCACCGAGTACTGCAGCGGCGTCAGCCGGCTGCGCAGGTCCTGCTTGTCGATCTCTGTCATCGCCCTAAGTGTCCGTCGGCGACCGTCGAGACGTCGTCGCCATGTATGCGTCGTGATACTCGTCGCGCAGCCGGGCAATGTCCGCGGCGGCCGTGGCGTGCTCTGCCGAGTCCGGATCCGCGAGGTCGAGGCGGCGCTCGGCATCGCGCCAATCGGTGAGAATCACTTGTAGGTCGCGCGACGTTCGCGCCTCCTCGATCGGTGGCAGCACGTCACCGGTTCGCTTGGCATGTGCCTCAGCCTGTTCGCCAAGCGTCTGTTGAGCATGGGTCTGGGCGAACACGACGGCGGCGAGACGCTCTATCTCTGACGCCAGCTTCTTGAAACGTGGGCTGCCGGGTGTCTGCTCGCGCTTCTCGTTCTCAAGTGCCTCGAGCTGCTCCAGCGTGCGCAGCACACGATCGGACGCGAGACGCAGTTCGCCTTCCAGTTCCATGGTTTCCTCGCGCAGCCCCTCGGCGCCAGCCCCTCAGCCGACTGCAAGAGAGGGTACCACCGGCCACACCGCGGACCGCTTCAGGGGACCGGATAGACTTGCCGCCCGTGTCCCACCAGCGTCATTTCGCCGCGTCGCGCGCCGCATGGCTGACGTTCCTGTGCCTCGCCGTTTCGGCCGCGATCGTCGCGTCGGGGTGCGCGCTTGTCCCGGCGCAGACCGGCACCGCCGATGCCCGAATAGGGTCGAGTGACGTCTTCACGTGGGATCCCGCGCAGCAGAGCGACTCCGGCACGGCCAGCGTCCTGGCCCAGGTCTACGAGGGACTCACGACGTTCGACGCGCAGAGCAACGTCCAGCCGGCGCTGGCACGGGCGTGGGACGTCAGCGCGGACGGGCAGCAGATCACCTTCCAGCTGCGTCCAGGCCTGACCTACAGCGACGGCACGCCCATCACGGCGCAGGACGTGGTCGACAGCTGGTTCCGACTTATCGCCCCCTCGAACCAATCGACTCTTTCCAGCCTGCTCGGCGATGTGCAGGGCGCGTCCGACTACCACTCCGGGAAAGCAGGTCGGGACGCGGTCGGCCTGCACGCGGACGCGGACCGGGTGATCGTCAACCTGCGCCGGCCAGCGTCGTATTTCCTGGCCGTGACGGCTTCGCCGTCTCTGGCCGTGGTTCCGCCGTCGATGGCCAACCAGATCAGCAGCGATCCGCCGACGGTCGTTTCCGGCGCCTACGTCCCGACAACGCCTGACGACTCGACGATCCACCTCGACGCGAACCCCTACTACTGGGCCAGCACGCCCGCTCTCCAGAGCATCGATCTCGTAACCGATTACGGCGGCACGAGCGGCGCGCAGCTCTTCGACGAGGGCAAGCTCGACTACACATCGATGGGCGCGGGTGACGCGTCGTGGATCGCCTACGACCCCAACCTGGGTCCGCAGCTGCGCCAGGACGAGAGCTTCGGCGTCAACTACTACGGCTTCAACACGAACGTCGCGCCGTTCGACAACGCCAACGTCCGCCTCGCCTTCGCCGAGGCCGTCGACTGGAAGCGCATCGTCAGCCTGGGCGGCTCGACGCCCGCGACCTCGCTCGTACCGCCCGGTGTGGTGGGACGTGACAACAATGATTATTCGCCCAAGTACGACGTTCCAGCTGCCCAGTCGCTCCTTGCGGCCGCGGGCTATTCGAACGGCGCCAACTTCCCTGCCGTAACGCTCGCGACGTACGGCGTGGGCTACGAGCAGACGGTGGCCAAGGAGCTCCACGACAACCTCGATGTAACGGTCAACGTCGAGGCGCTCGACTTCCAGGACTACCAGCTCGAGGTCGCACAGGCGACCGGCCCGACGATCTGGACGCTGAGCTGGATTGCCGACTACCCGCAGGCCAATGACTTCCTCGGGCTGCTGCTCGAGACCGGGAGCACGAGCAACACCGGGCAATGGAGCGATCCCGACTACGACAAGCTGATCGAGCAAGCCGCGGCGACGACCGACCCGGCCCAGCAGGCCCAGATCTACGGCCAGGCGCAGACGATCCTGACGCAGCAGGTGCCCGTGATACCGGTCTCGTATGACCCGTCGTGGGCGCTCAGCAGGACGGGTCTCGAGGGCGCGCTCCAGTCGGGCGTAGGGCTCGTCCGCTACGCGGGCATGGCCTGGGCGCCGGGAACAGGAAGCGGGAGCGGCCAGTGAAAGCGGTCGCGTTCTCGCTCGTCGCGCTTTTCGCCGCCGCGCTTACTGCCCCGACCATCGCGCTTGCTGCCGCCCCGACCTTCGGAGCGCCCACGGTGAGCGCCGACCTGGGCCAGCCCATGACCTTCTCGTCGACTATCGATGGTGGCGACATCGCGGCCGTCGACGTGCTCATCCACCTCACCGGAAACCCGACCGCGATCGTCCTCGAGGCTGACACCCAGATCAACGACGTGTACGAAGCACAGAACAATCTCGACATCGGAGACTCGGCACTGTGCGCGTGCCTGGCCGAGGGCCAGAGTCAGCCCAACACGAAGTTCGACTTCCAGTTCCGCGTCCACGGCTCGGACGGATCGATCACGACCGGGCCGGTGGCGCACGGCGTGGTCCAGGACACGCGTTTCCAGTGGCAGACGCTGTCGTCAGGCCAGGCCATCGTGCACTGGTACCAAGGCGACACCGCCTTTGCCCAGAAAGCCGCGGACGCAGCCAACCTGGGTATCCAGAACGCGTCGCAGCTGCTCGGCGTGACACTCGACCAGCCTGCGGATGTATTCGTCTACGCCACGCAGGACGCGCTGCTCCAGGCGGTCTCGCCAGATCGCGAGAACATCGCCGGCGAGGCGTTCCCGCATCTCGACACGCTCTACGTCTACATCGACCCGAACGATGCCTCGAGCTTTCCCGACACGGTCATCAAGCACGAGCTGACCCACCTCGTCCTTCATCGGGCCACTGACAACCCGTATCACGACGTTCCGCACTGGCTTGACGAAGGTGTCGCGGTCTACCTGTCGGAGGGCTACTCGGACTACTGGAAGGGCATCGTCAGTCCGGCCGTGGCCAGTAATTCGCTGATCCCGCTCGCGGGTCTGACCAGCGAGTTTCCGTCGGTCGAGTCGGAGTTCAACCTTGCGTACGGCGAAGCCGTCGCGGCGGTCGACTATTTCATCCGCACCTACGGCGACCAGACCTTCTGGAATCTGGTCAAGAGCTACGCCAACGGCGTGTCCGACGACGATGCGTTCACGGCCGCGACCGGCTCCGACTTCGCCGCGTTCGACAAGGCCTGGTTCGAATCGCTCGGGCTCGAGCCGCAGAACCCGGTCGGCCCACAGCCGGGGGCGGCGGGACCGGTGCCGTCCGACTGGACGGCAGGCGCCGGCGCCGCGCCGGCGACCATCGGGCCGCCGGTCACCCCGGCCCCCGCGCCGTCGTCCGGCATCGGCGAGCGCGAAACGGCACGGCCGGGCGGCACGCCTGGGCCCGACACGGGCGCTCCGTCCGCAGCGAACGGCGGCGCGGGCCAATCCGACTTCACCGGCATCGTCCTGCTGATCACGCTCGTCATAGTCCTGATCCTGGTGACACTGCTGATCGGAGTGTTCCTGCGCAATCGGACGACGGGACCGCCCGGACCATATTGAGCGTGATGACCCAGCCACCAATCGATTTCCGTGTCGGCGACCAGCTGACGCTGGCGCGGCCTCATCCGTGCGGAAGCACCTCGTGGAAGGTTGTCCGCATCGGCGCCGACATCGGGCTGGTTTGCGCCGGCTGTGATCACCGGGTGATGGTCGAGCGGCGCAAGCTCGAGCGCCGGCTGCGCGCTTTTACCGAGCGCGGCCCCGAATGACCGCCGCCCAGGCCGCGGACTCGCCGCTCGACGTCCTGCGTAACCGCAAGTTCCTGTCGCTCTGGATCGCCCAGGTCGTTACCCAGGTCGGCGGCAACATGGTCCTCTTCGGGCTGACCATCGAGGTCTTCGCGCTGACGGGCAGGTCGACCTCGGTCAGCCTGCTCATCCTGAGCTTCCTCGTGCCGGCGGTCATCTTCGGCGCGATCGCCGGCGTCTACGTCGATCGCCTCGACCGGCGCTTGATCCTCGTTGTCGCCAACGCCGCCCGTGGCGCGCTGTTCCTGCTTCTGCTGGTAGTGCCCCAGGAGCTGCTGATCATTTGCCTGATCACCGCGGGCATCTCGACGCTGACAACGTTCTTCGGTCCGGCCGAGATCGCGATGATCCCGGTCGTGGTCCCGCGCCGCCAGCTGCTGCCGGCGAACTCGCTCCACATCGTCACCCTCCAGGCGGCCTTCTTCCTGGGCTTCGCTCTGCTCGGGCCGCTCGTGGTCAAGATCTCGAATCAGCAGGTCCTGCTCGTTCTCGTTGCCGCGAGCTATTTCGTCGGCGCGCTGCTGTGCTGGACCTTGCCCAGCTACAACCCGCGCATCGGCGGCGCGCACCCGACTGAGGCGCTCGGCGAAGCCGGGGGCGCGGTCAAAACAACGTTCGACCAGCTCGCCGACGGCGTCCGCTTCATCATCGGCAACCGGACCGTGTTCTGGCCGCTGACCTACCTCGCCCTGACGGCGTCGCTGATCGGCGTGCTGGGCGTGCTGGGACCAGGTTTCGCGACGCAGGTTCTCGGGTTGTCAGAAGCGGACTTCGTCGTCGTCGTGCTGCCGCTCGGCGTCGGCCTGATCTTCGGCATCCTCGTTCTCAACGTCTACGGCCGGCACTTCCCGCGCCGGCGCGTCATCGAGGGCGGCCTGGTCGCGCTGGGCATCACGCTGCTGGCACTGTCGCTGGTCCAGCCGATCATGAACCACATCCAGCTGGCGGTGTCGCTGCTCGCGATCGTGATCGCCGTCGCGTTTGCCGCAGGCATTGCCTACGCGTTCGTCGCCGTCCCGGCCCAGACACAGCTCCAGGAGGAGCTGCCGGCCGAGGTCCGCGGCCGTGTCTTCGGCGTGCTGAACATGCTCGTCAGCATCGCCAGCTTCCTGCCGATCATCGTCGTCGGCCCCATCGCCGACGCGGTCGGCACGTCGTGGGTCGTCGCTGGATCGGCAATCGTGGTCCTGTTCGTGGCCGCCGGCTCGATCGTGCGCGCTCATCCCAGAGACGACGCGCAGGTGTCAGGCAGCCTCGTCGACGCGCTCGACCCCGTCACCCTCAGCGGTCGCTCGCTGACGACGCCGATCACGCTGCACTACCTCGACGACGAGCTCGCGCCGGGCATCAAGCTGGTGTCGGTCGTGCCCGGCCAGCCGGGACCCGCCGACGACGAGCCGGCTCCGCCGCCCACGAAGCCGGCGCGCGGGTAGCGTCCGTGCCGCGCGTCGCGATCGTCTTCACCGGCGGCACGATCTCGATGCGCCCAGATCATGCGGCGGGTGGCAACGTCCCGACGCTCGATGGGGCGGCGATCCTTGCCCTTGCGCCGCAGGTGGCCGCGATCGCGGACGTCGAGGTCATCGACTGGGGCATGGTCCCCGCCTCGCACCTGCGCTTCTCCCAGATCCTGTCCATCGCCAGGTTCGCGGCCGAGCAGCTGGCACGGCCGGAGATCGACGGGCTGGTCATCGTCCAGGGCACCGACGCGATCGAAGAAACTGCCTTCGCGTACGACCTGCTGCTCGCGACCGACAAACCCGTGCTGGTCACGGGCGCGATGCGCGACTCTTCAGCCACGGACTTCGACGGGCCACGCAACCTCG
>CAYYVV010000032.1:0-13042 GCA_964475245.1 uncultured Anaerolineaceae bacterium
TGGTTGGTCGGGTCCTGCTCGATCTGGCGGCGAGCCTCGGCGCGCTGGTCCTTGACTGCATCGGCAACCGCATCACTCGCCAGGCCGAGCATCTGGGCTGCCAGCAGCGCGGCGTTCTCGGCCTGGCCCACGCCGACCGTCGCCACGGGCACGCCCTTGGGCATCTGCACGATCGACAGCAGCGCGTCAAGACCGCCCGCGAGCTGGCCGGGCATCGGGATGCCGATCACCGGCAGTGTCGTCTTCGACGCCACGACCCCGGGCAGGTGCGCGGCGAGGCCTGCGGCGCAGATGAAGACCTGCGCGCCACGCTCGATTGCGCCACTGACGTAGGTCTCGAGCAGGTCCGGCGCGCGATGGGCCGAGATGACGCGCAGCTCGTTACGCACGTTGAGCTTGCTCAGCAGGTCCGCGGCCTTCTGGACGACCTCGAGATCCGACCGGCTGCCGACGATGATCGCGACGAACGGCTCCATGGCCGAAATGTAGCGGTATCGTCCGCGGGTGGGCGACTCGGCACCGATCGCGATCGTTTCGGCACTGCCGCAGGAGCTGGCACTACTCCGTGACGCCACGGCCGACCGAGCGGAGCTGGACCTTGGCGGCCTGGCCGTCCGTGCGTGGCTGGGCACTCTCGATGGCTGCGCGGTCGTCCTTGCCGAGGCCGGCATCGGCAAGGTGGCGGCGGCAATGCTGACGACGGCGTTAGTGCTCGTCGCTCGGCCGCGTCTCATCGTCCTGACCGGTGTCGCCGGCGGCCTGGACCCGCGGCTGAGTGTCGGCGACGTGGTGATCGCCGACCGACTCATCCAGCACGACGCCGGCGTCGCGCAGCCCGCCGGGATCAACGCCTACCAGGCGGGCCACCTGCCCTTTTTCGACCCGACAGATCAGCTCGGCTTCGAGCCGCCGCGGGAGCTACTGGCCAAGATTCGTGGACGGCTGGAGGGCATCGAACTCCTGACGATCGACGGCCGGAAGCCGCTGATCACGTTCGGGTTGATCCTGACCGGCGACGTTTTCGTCAACTCTGTCGAGGTTGGCCAAAGGCTGGCCCGTGAGCTCGGCGGCCAGGCGGTCGAAATGGAGGGCGCGGCATTAGCCCAGGTGGCCGATCATCTCGGTGTGCCCTTTCTGGTCGTCCGCGCGCTGTCCGATCTGGCCGGGGAGAACGCGCCGTCGCCTGAGGTCTTCGGACACTTCCTGCGTATCGCGTCCGAGAACAGCGCGCGCGTCGTTCGCCACCTCCTGCCGGTGCTATAGGACATCGCCGTGAAGCTGATCATCGACTGCGACACGGGCATCGACGACGCGCTGGCCCTGCTGTACGCGGTCTCGTCCCCGGAAGCGGAGCTGCTCGCGGTCACGTGCACATCGGGCAATATCGAGGCCAGGCAGGTCGCGACCAATACGCGGGCACTCCTCGAGCTGTGTGGGAGGGCGGAGATCGAGGTCGCTCTCGGGCGCGAGACGCCGCTCGTCCGGCCGCTGATGATCGCGCCCGAGACCCACGGCCCGCGCGGCGTGGGCTACGCCGAGCTGGCGCCGCCCATGACGCAGATCAGCCCACGCCACTCGGCCGACCTGATCATCGAGGAGGCGCGCCGCGCGCCGGGCGAGGTGACACTCGTCACCCTCGCGCCGCTGACGAATCTTGCCGTCGCGCTCGTGCGCGAGCCCGAGCTTCCACGACTGCTGCGCGGCCTGGTGATGATGGCCGGCTCGTACCGCTCGGCGGGCAACACCGCGCCCACTTCGGAGTGGAACGTCGCGGTCGACCCTGAAGCGATGGCGCTCGTGCTCGCGGGTTGGGATGCGTGCGAGGGTGTTCGGCGGCCGATTGCGCTCGGACTCGACGTCACCGAGCGGGCGAAGATGACGCCGGAGCTGCTCGCCCGACTGCATGCCACGGCCGACGACCCTGAGGCGAACCCGATCCTGACCTTCGTCGACGACGCGCTGCGCTTCTACATGGAGTTCCACTCGCGCTACGACGGCTTCTACGGCGCGTTCATCCACGATGCGCTGGCCGTCGCCGCGGCGCTCGATCCGGATTTGATCACGGCGGAATCCGTGACCGTTGAGGTCGAGCTGGGCGGCAGGTGGACGACCGGCGAGACGGTCACCGACTGGCGCCGATCGTGGCGCCGACCGCCCAACCTCGATGTCGCTACGCAGGCCCGCGTCGACGTTTTCTTCGAGCGTTTCATCGACCGTGTCGGAAACCTCGCCAAGCGCCACTCGGACGTGGCAATCTGACGCCACAGGGAGAGGCAGGAGGAGAGGCAATGGGAATGGGAATTGGAGTGGTCGTTGCGGCGCTCGCGGCGCTCGCTGCGTCGTTGCTTCCGTGGATCACAATCGCACCGCCCGACCCGACGGCCGCGCCAATCGATATCAGCCTGCTCAGCGCCGTTCCCGCGTTTGGTTACGCGGACGCGCTGCTCGCGCTGCCCATCGTTGCGCTCGCTTTCGGGGTTGTGCTGATCAGAGGATCGCGCGAGGCCTGGGTCGGCTGGGGCGCGGCCATCGCCTTCTTCGCCGCCGCTGTCGTCGCCGCGATCGTGGGTTTCTGGATTCAGAACGCCGATCAGCAACTTGCCAGCTGGTCGGTTCCCGCGGGTGCTCTCGGAATAGGTTCCGGCGTCGTGGTTTACGCGCTTGCCGCGATCTTCGGGGTGATCGCCGCCCTCGGGACAACGAGACAGTTCAAGCGTTACGTCGAAGCACAGTTCACGACGCGAGTGATCGTGCTGATGCCCGTCGCGATCGCCATCAACATCGTTCTGGGGTACACGGTTCAGACCGTACTCAAGCTGCCCAT
This sequence comes from uncultured Anaerolineaceae bacterium, assembly GCA_964475245.1. Taxonomy (GTDB): domain Bacteria; phylum Chloroflexota; class Limnocylindria; order Limnocylindrales; family CSP1-4; genus JALYGJ01. The sequence continues at coordinate 2,825 of CAYYVV010000032.1, forward strand.
CTATCTCGACTCGATTGGCACGATCACGGTCGGTGTGCTTGCCGGTCCGCTCGCTGGCGCACTGACGGGCATCCTGTCGAACTTGATCTGGCAGTACGCGCCAGTCATCGGCGGCGGAACCATCGGACCATTCGCTGTCGTTGCGGGCGTGATCGGAGTTCTGGCCGGCATCTGGGGCTATTTGGGAATCTATCGATCGAGACCCGCGCGACCCTCACAGCTCGTGCTCGGAGCAGTGGTTGCTGCGGCACTCGCGATCCTCGTGATCGTGCCGCTCGTCAACAACCCGATCTACCAGAACGGTTCAGAAAACGGCTTCGTCGCGTGGGCTGTGCCAGCGGCAATCGGCATCGCGATTGTGGTCGCCGTTGTCATCGCGGCATTCATCTACATGCGGCGCGACATGGCCGGCTTGTGGGTCGCCATCGCGGGAATCGTCACCGGCTTCATCGCGGCCGTCGTGTCCGCTCCCATCGCCGCGATCGTGTTCGGTGGCGTGACCGGTTCGGGGACTGACCTGATTGTGGCTGCGCTGCGTCAGGGCGGCGCCGACGTGCTCCAGGCGTCGCTTGGCCAGGGCTTTTTCAGCGACCCGATCGACAAACTGATCACGAGCTTCGTGGTCTTCATGATCCTGTCCAGTCTCTCGCCGCGCTACCTCGCCCGGTTCCCGCTCGGCGAGCGTCTGATTCGGCGCGAACCAGCCGGTGCGGTGCCCATGAGCGGCGCGATGCGCCCGCCTGAAACGCCCCCGATCAACGCGGAGGATCAGTAGTCACTCAGGCAACGGCAGCCCCGGCGGGCGTCTCGGCGCCCGCGCAGCGGGGGCTGCCCGATTTCGTCGCCCGACCACAGCACGGCCCATATCGCAGCCTGAACCCGACGACGAAGCTCGTCGTCGCCTTCGCGAGCGCCCTGATCGCGTTCGGCGTCCGGGGCTGGAGCGCGCCGATCGTCGTGCTGGTCGTGATGCTCAGCCTCGTCGTCTGGGCCGGCGTGTTCAGGCGTTACCTGCCGTACCTGCTCGCCACGAGCGCTCTGCTCGTCTCGATCCTGCTCGTGAACACGTTCCTGTACCCGGGCGCAACGGACAGGATCTTCGTTGTCGGGCCGTTGGCCGCGACCGGAACGGGTCTCGTCGCCGCGTTGCAGGCCGCGCTGCGTGTCCTGGCATTCGCGACGTCAGTGGCACTCTTCGCGTTGACGACGCGGACAGACGAGCTCGTCGACGACCTGGAGCGGCGCGGCCTGGGCCGCCGACCCGCGTTCATCCTGACCACGGCCATCGGGACTGTGCCCCGGCTCGCGGAGCGCGCGCGCGAGATCGTGGAGGCCCAGCGATCGCGTGGCTTGAACACTGAAGGCGGCTTTCGTGCGCGCGCGCGCGGGGTCCTGCCCGTGGCCGCGCCCCTCGTCCTCTCGGCCCTGACAGAAGTCGAGCACCGGGCAATGGCGCTCGAGGCACGGGCGTTCACGGCGCCGGGTCGCAGAACCGTTCTGCGTGCCTATCCCGACAGTCCCGCGCAGCGCGTGCTGCGCTGGGGACTCGTAGTGCTCACGATCGTCCTGCTCATCTCCGCGTTCAGCGGCGCACTCAGTGCTCTGCCATGACCCTGACCATGGCCTCGGTCGCCTATCGCTATGCCGGCGCTCAGGTCAGCGCTCTGCACAACGTCAACCTGTCGGTCGAGCCTGGCCGCGTGGTCGGTCTGGTCGGAGCGAATGGATCGGGAAAGTCGACGCTGTGCCTGTGCGCGGTTGGCCTTGCGCCCAACGCCATCGGCGGCGTGATGGATGGCTCGGTCCGCATCGACGGGCTGGAGACGAGCAAGACACCGATTCACAAGCTCGCCCAGCACGCCGGCATACTGTTCCAGGAGGCGCAGACGCAGCTCACGTCGGGCGCCCCGTCAGTCTGGGAAGAGATCTGTTTTGGGCCGCGCAACCTGTCGCTGTCCGCCGACGAGGTGGTCGAGCGCACCTGGGCGGCCATCGAATCGCTCCGACTGACGGACATCATCGAGCGCGACCCGGGACGGATCTCGGGCGGGCAGTCGCAGCTCGTCGCGCTTGCCGCGGTGCTCGCCCTCGGCCCGCGTTACCTGGTGCTCGACGAGCCGACCTCCCAGCTCGACCCGCTGGGCACCCGACTGGTAGGCGATACGCTCGCCCGCGCGGCCAAGGAAACCGGCGTCGGCGTGCTCATCGCCGAGCACAAGACCGACCTGCTCGCGCGCCTGTGCGACGAAGTCGCGGTCATCAACGGCGGCACGATCGTCGCCCGCGGCACGGCCGCCGACGTGTTGTCGGACCCGTCGCTCCACCAGTGGGGCGTGGCACCGCCGGCGGACGTCGCGTTGCGCCAGGCGGTCGTGGCCGCAGGCCTGACGTGGCGCGGTGAATGGCCATGACGGTCGTGGGCATCGAGCTCGCAACTGAGAACCTGGGCTTTGTCTACCCCGACGGCACGCGTGCCCTGTCCGAGGTGTCACTTTCGATCGCGGCGGGCACACGTGTCGCCATCATCGGCCAGAACGGGTCGGGCAAGTCAACGCTCGTGCGCCACTTCAACGGCCTGCTGCGCGCGACGGAAGGACGCGTCCTGGTCGACGGGCAAAGCGTCGGTCGCACCCACGTGGCGGACCTCGCGCGCCTCGTCGGCATCTCGTTCCAGAACCCGGACCGGCAGATCTTCTCGGCCAATGTCCGATCGGAGGTCAGCTTCGGCCCGCGCAACATCGGCGTCCGCGGCAAGGAGCTCGAGCAGCGGGTGCAGCGCGCACTGGGCCAGGTCGGCCTCTCCGATTACGCCGATGCGAACCCATACGACCTCGGTTTCTCCGAGCGCAAGCTGCTGGCGCTGGCGTCGGTCATAGCCATGGGCACGCCGGCGATTGTGTTGGACGAGCCGACGACCGGCCAGGACGCCGACGGCGTCGCGCGGGTCAAGCGCATCTGTGGCGAGCTGGCCGACGAGGGCCGCACGGTCGTGGCCATCTCGCACGACATGACCTTCGTGGCCGAGACCTTCGAGCGCGTGCTCGTCATGCGCGACGGCCGCGTCGTGCTGGACGGATCCACGGCCGCCGTGTTCGGCGAGTCGAACTGGGCCATGCTCGAGTCGACCTTCCTCGAACCGCCGCTCGTCGCCCGACTCGGCGCGCGACTGGGATTGGGGCCAACGCCGACGACCGCCTCGTTCGTGGACGCGCTACGCGGCACCGAGTCGCCGACCAGTTGAGCGGGCGCGTATCGCCACCAGTATTACGTCGTGCGTAGCGCGTTCGTTAACGAGATCTCGCGAGGTGCCGCACGGCCGCAGCCAGCGGACTATCGGCTCAAACGCGCTGATTTAGCAGTGGTGGCGATAGGACGCGCCGCAGTCGTCGGCGCCACGGTCGCAAGCTCCGACTACGCCCGCCGCTCTTGGCTGGCTAATACTGGTGGCGATATCCGAGTTCTTTAGGATGGCCGCGGGTCACGTCAGTGACGCGTTGAGGAGGTAGCCGTGTTTTCAAGACTTATTGGCGGTGCGGTCGGCGCGCTGGTGACGTTCGCGCTGCTGTGGCTCAACCATGCCGACACGGGCGCATGGGCCACGGCGGCAATCGTCGGCGCGATTGCCGCATTCCTGTGGCCGATCGTCGTCGGCTGGTACCTAGGTCACCGCGCTCGCACCCACCGCGACGACAAGATCGAAGCAGAGGTCCAGCGCCGCATGGAGCATCAGCAGCAGGAGGAAACCCCGCCGCGTTGAGGCCTACTCCGTGATGAGGAGCGCGACCGCTGACACGGCGCCGTCGGCGATGACCCAGGCGCGGACGACGGGCCGATCAGGGTGGGCGAGCGAGCAGATCACGTAGAGCGAGTCGGGGTAGTAAGCCAGCCCGACGTCCGTCTGCGACGGCTCTGCCGGGGACGCGACGTGCGAGTGGACGATTGCCCAGACGACCTCGTCGGCGTCGTCGAGCTCGGTCCAGACGCGGAGCTGCTCCTGCGCGTCGATCATGTAGCGATAGGGCGACTGTGCCGCGTTGCGCAGCTCGATCCAGCGCGATGGCGCGCCGCCCTCCGCCCAGTAATGGTCCGAGACGAGCAATCCGCACGCCTCGTTGGGAACGCCGCGGCGCGCCGCGTCAATAACTGCCTGGAGCAGCTCAGCGGAGATCGGCGCCTCGGCCCCACCAGCAGTGGAGCGTGACGACGGATCGCGCTTGATGGCAGCCCACTCATCGGGAGTCGGGATCGGATCCTCCCCGTTCACCACAGGTTCAGCGCCTCCATCGACTCGTGCTCGAGATCGCGCGACCAGACATCCTCGGAAAGGTACTTCCAACCGCCGTCGGCCAGGAGCGCGACGACCGTGCCTGACTCCATCTGCTCAGCCACACGCGACGCAACGACGAGCACACCGCCCGACGAGACACCGGCAAAGATCCCCTCCAGCGACGTCAGCCGGCGCAGCGCCTCGATCGACTCTGCCGTCGTGACCAGAAACTTCCCGTCGACCACCGACGGGTCGAAGATCTCGGGCACGAAGCCATCCTCGAGCGAGCGCAGGCCCTGGACCATCTCGCCGGGCATCGGCTCGGCCGCGTAAATCCGGACGTCGGGCGAGTGTTCGCGCAGCCGCCGACCAACACCGGTCAGCGTTCCGCCCGTCCCCAGGCCTGCCACGAAGGCATCGATCTCGGGGCAGTCGGCGATTATCTCGGGCGCAGTCGTCTCGTAGTGGGCGAGCGGGTTGAGCGGGTTGGCGTACTGGTCGGGCATGACGAAGCGCGGGTCGTCGGCCGCCATCTGGCGCGCGAGCGCCACCGCGCCATTCGATCCAAGCTCGGCCGGTGACTCGACGACGGCCGCGCCGTAGATGTCGAGCATCTGCCGGCGCTCGCGCGTGACGTTCGCGGGCATGACGACGGTCAGCGGCCAGCCACGCAAGCGGCAGATCATCGCCAGCGCGATACCGGTGTTACCGGAACTTGGTTCGAGGACGATCGAATCGCCCTTCAGCCGGCCGGCCGCCTCGAGGCCCTCGATCATGTAGCGCGCCACGCGGTCCTTGACTGAACCAGTTGGGTTGACGCCCTCGAGCTTGACGAGGAGCTTGACGCGCGGGTTGGGGCAGAAGCGCGGGATCTCGACCAGCGGCGTATGGCCGATCGCCTCGATCAGCGACGAGTAGCGCCGCCCGGATCCGTCGGTTGTCAACGACCCCCGGCCATGGCGGGCAGGATGATCAGCGCGTCGCGCTCCGCGACGGGCGTTTCGAGCAACTGCATGTAGCGGACGTCCTGGCCGTTGAGGTAGACGTTCACGAAGCGGTGCAGGCCGCCGTCAGCGGCCATCAGCTGCTCGCCCATCGCGGGATAGCGCGCGATCAGGTCGTGCATGACCTCGCCGACTGTCGATCCGGCTGCCTCGACTTCCTTCTGCCCGTTGACCTGCGTTCGAAGGACGGGCGGAATGCGAACCCGGGTCACGATGCGCTGGCGAACGTCGCGTCCGCCGTTTGTGCCTGGCGGGCGAGTGCCCCGACGCCGCACGCGGGACAGTTCGGGTCGCGGCGCAGCTTGACCTCGCTGAACGTGCCGTCGAGCGCGTCCCAGATCAGGAGACGGCCGACGAGCGGGTCGCCCAGGCCGAGGAGGACCTTGATCGCCTCTGTTGCCTGGAGCAGGCCCATCACGCCCGGCACCACGCCCAGAACGCCCGCGACGGAGCAGCCCGGAGCGAGCTCGGGCGGCGGAGGAGTCGGGTAGAGGCAGCGGTAGCACGGCCCCTCGAACGGCACGAACACCGTCAGCTGACCCTCGAAACGGAAGACCGACGCGTGCACGACGGGGATTGCGTGGCGCACGGCCGCGTCATTGAGCGTGTAGCGCGTCTCGAAAGTGTCCGTACCGTCGATGACCACGTCGTAGCCCGCGATGAGCTGATCGACGTTGTCCTCGGTCAGCATCTCGACGTGCTGGACGACCTTCACCTCGGGGTTGAGCGCCCTGATCGTCATCGCCGCGGATTCGGTCTTCTTCATGCCGATCCGGTTCTCCGCGTGGACCACCTGGCGCTGGAGGTTGGACAGGTCGACGACGTCGAAGTCGACGATGCCGATCGTGCCCACGCCCGCAGCGGCGAGGTAGAGCAGGCCGGGCGAACCAAGCCCACCGGCACCGATGAATAGCACCTTCGCCTGCTGCAGCTTGGCCTGCCCCTCCGGACCGACCTCGGGCATGACCAGGTGGCGCGCGTAGCGCGGATTGGTCGCCACGGCCGGTGTGTTCGCCGGGAGCTCCCACGGCCGACCCTCAGCCTTCCAGCGGCCAATGCCGCCGGCGACCGAGTAGACCTCCTGGTAGCCGAGCTGCGCGAGCGCGTACGCCGCGCGCAATGAGCGGGCGCCGGCGGCACAGTAGATGACGACCGGCCTGCTCCTGTCGGGAACGACGTCCTGGACGCGCGCGGCGACCTCGACGGGCGGCAGCAGGGTCGCACCTGCCAGATGGCCGGCGCGCCATTCGTTCTGCTCGCGCGTATCGAGAAGTGCAGCGCCCTTGTCGATCAGCTCCTGGGCTTGTGCCGGAGAGATCTCGCGGACCGGATCAGCCCTCATCGCTTTGCTGCCAGGTCACGCGGTCCTTGGTGGCGTCACGGAGCGTCTCGAGCGACAGCATCGCGCACTTCATCCGTGCCGGGCTGATCTCGATGCCCAGGTTGTCGAGCACGTTCTGGCGGCCCATGTGCGCGATCTCGTCGAGCGTCTTGCCCTTGATCTCGTCAGTCAGCATGCTCGCCGAAGCCTGGCTGATGGCGCAGCCACGGCCGGTGAAGGCCACGTCCTCGACACGGCCCTCTTCGTCGATGCCGAGCATCAGGGTGATGCGGTCGCCGCACAGCGGGTTTGCCCCTTCTTTGGCCGTGGTCGGCGACTCGAGGATGCCGAAGTTGTGCGGATTCCGGTAGTGCTCGAGGATCTCGTCGCGGTAAAGGTCGTCCATCTTTCCTTGTTTCGTGGTTCCTAGTTTCGTGGGCCGAAGAGTCGCTCGACCTTGTTGAGCGCCTCGGCCAGGCGGTCGATGTCTTCGCGGTCGGTGTAGATGTAGAAGCTGGCCCGCGCGCTGGCCTCCTCGCCGAGCCGCTGGTGGAGCGGCATCGTGCAGTGGTGGCCGGCGCGGACTGCGACGGCCTCACGGTCGAGGAGAGTGGCCACGTCATGCGGGTGCGCGTCGGCCAGGTTGAAGGTGATGATGCCGGCGCGGTCGGCGCTCGTGTGCGGCCCATGGATGCGGATCGTCGGCACGCGCTCGGGAAGGACGGCCAGCGCGTAGTCGACGAGGTCCTTCTCGTGGGCGCGTACGTGTTCCAGGCCAATGTTGCTCAGGTAGTCGAGCGCCGCGCCTAGGCCGATCGCCGCGGACACGTCGGGTGTGCCCGCCTCGAAGCGATACGGGACCTCGTTGAACGTCGAGTGGCGCAGCTTGACCTCGCGGATCATCTCGCCACCGCCCATGAAGGGCGGCATCTCGTCGAGGATCTCGCGCCGCGCCCAGAGCGCGCCCGAGCCTGGCGGACCGAGCGTCTTGTGGCCCGAGAAGACGAGGAAGTCACAGTCCAGCTCCTGGACGTTGACCGGCTCGTGCGGGGCCGCCTGGGCCGCGTCGACGAGCACGAGCGCACCGGCCTCGTGCGCCTTGCGCACCATCTCTGCCGTCGGGTTGATCGTGCCGATGCCGTTCGACACGGCCGTGAACGCGACCAGTTTGGGGTGCGTGCGGAGCAGGACCTCGTACGAGTCCTGGAGCAGGCGGCCTTCGTCGTCGAAGGGCACGAACTCGAGGTCGGCGTCCTTCTCCTGGGCGAGCATCTGCCACGGGATCAGGTTCGAGTGATGCTCCATCTCCGTGGTCACGATCGTGTCGGCCTGCTTGATGTTCTTGCGGCCCCACGAATAGGCGACGAGGTTGATCGCCTCGGTCGCGTTGCGGACCATGACGATCTCGTGCGCGTCCTTGGCGCCAACGAAGGCAGCAATCGTCGCGCGAGCGGCCTCATAGGCGGCGGTCGCCTCTTCGCCGATCTCATAGATGCCGCGATGGACGTTCGCGCTGTAGTTGTTCAGGTAGCCGCTCATTGCCTCGGCGACAACGCGTGGTTTGAGGCTGGTCGCGGCACTGTCGAGGTACGCCAGCTGGCGGCCACGGAACTCACGCTCGAAGATCGCGAAGTCGGCCCGCAGGGCGACCGGGTCGAGCGGCCGGACGATGGCCATCGTTGGCTTGCTCCTTGTCAGTGCGCGGGTGACTGCGCCGGCTCGGGCGCCTCGGGCTCGTCGTCAACGTCTTCCATGCCGGCCTCGCGCAGGATGGGAGCGTACCCCTCCTCCTCGAGTCGCAACGCAAGGTCGCGTCCGCCGGTGGCGATGATCTGACCCTGCGCCAGGACGTGAACGACGTCGGGCACGATGTAGTTGAGGAGGCGCTGGTAGTGCGTGATCAGCAGGACACCCATGTCCGGGTTGAGCTGGGCGTTGACGCCCTCCGCGACGATGCGCAGCGCGTCGATGTCCAGGCCACTGTCGGTCTCGTCGAGGACCGCCATCTGCGGCTGGAGCACGGCCATCTGGAGCATCTCGAGACGCTTCTTCTCGCCGCCTGAAAAGCCTTCGTTGACGTAGCGGGCTGCAAAGGAGTCCTCGAGCTTGAGCAGAGCCATCTTCTCGCGCAACAGGCGCCGGTAGTCTCCCATCGAGATGCCGCCGCGCGTCGGGTCGGACGGGTCGTAGCCCTGCTGCTGGCTCGGCTCGGAATCGAGCGGTCGAGAGCGCGCGTTGAGAGCAGTGCGCAGGAAGCTCGCGATCGACAGGCCGGGAACGGCGGTCGGGTACTGGAAAGCCAGGAAGAGGCCCAGACGGGCGCGCTTGTCGGCGCTCAGGGTCAGGATGTTGCGACCCTTCCAGATCACCTCACCCTTGGTCACCTGGTACCCCGGATGGCCCATCAGGGCGTAGGCGAGCGTCGTCTTGCCCGACCCGTTGCGACCCATGATCGCGTGGATCTCGCCCTGGCGAACCTCGAGGTTGATGCCGCGCAGGATCTCGCGCTTCTTGTCCGCGATGGGTACGACGTGCAGGTCGCGGATGACGAGCGTGCGGTCAGCGTCGCTCGGTGCGTCGGGCGCCGTGGCGCCGGGTTGGGTAAGTGTGTCGGTCATGGCTCCGTCGTGTTTGCCAGTTGGCTGATCGAGATTGGCATCGAGTGAAACGGGTGGCTGGGCCGCGGCGTCGCGAGGTCGGCGAGGGTAATCGAGTCCAGCGCGCCGATGATCGCGCGCTGGACGGTCATCCACAGGTGGTTGACGCTGCAGTAGCCAGTCCGATCGCAGATGCTCGCATGTGACGGATCTTCGCTGGCACAGACCATAGGCGCGATCGGGCCTTCGAGCGCGCGCAGCACTTCGCCCATCCGTATCTGGCCCGGCTCGCGGGTGAGCTCATAGCCGCCATGCGCGCCGCGCGTGCTGTGGACCAGATCCGCTTCACGCAAGCTGACGACGAGCTGCTCGAGGTACGGCCGCGGCAGGGCCTCGTGGTCGGCCATCTCCGCGAGGCTGACGGGTCCGGCGCCGTGGTGGCGCGCAAGCTCGACCATCATCCGAACGCCGTACTCGCCGCGCGTGGAGAAATGCACGGCGCCGGTGCCCGGGAAGATGCTCCGCGACCGTGGCTGCTTGACGGCCGCGTCGATGGCGACCACGTCCGCGTCGAGAGCTTCGGCTTCGGGGGAATTCCGAGTTATCACGTCAGGATTGAGTCTAGACCACGGGTTGGCGAGGCGCAATCGCCGCGGGCGGCGTGCTTCGCCCTGGCATCTCTGAGCGACGAGATTGCAGACCACTTGAACACATCGATCCGATTCGGAGGCTTTGGCGCCAGCAGAGACCTCCAGACGGGCACGATTGCAGGTCACCTGACAAAGCTGGTGTTCTGGCGCGAGTTCCTGCAGCGAACCGTGGCCGCGAGGCGCGAAGTTGTGCAAACCATCTGCAATCGTGCATGGCGCGACGGCGGTAACCTCGCGTCATGGAATTCAGCGAAGTGGTCCGCCGGCGGCGGATGGTGCGCAACTACGACCCGGATAAGCCGGTCAGCCGCGAGTCGCTCGAGCGCATTGCCGCGGCGGCCCAGCGCGCGCCGAGCGCCGGCTTCAGCCAGGGCCAGCG
>CAYYVV010000032.1:13142-28818 GCA_964475245.1 uncultured Anaerolineaceae bacterium
GCATTGCCGCGGCGGCCCAGCGCGCGCCGAGCGCCGGCTTCAGCCAGGGCCAGCGTCTCGTGATCGTCACCGAGCCGGCGCGCCGACAACGCGTCGCGGAGATCTGCGAGGAGCCGGCCTACATCGCCGCGGGCTTCGACGCCTGGGTCAGCCGCGCGCCAGCGCTGTTCATCCCGACCGTCAGCGAGCAGATCTACCACGCGCGCTACCGCGAGCCGGACAAGATTCAGGAAGACGGAACGGAGATCAACTGGCCGATCCCCTACTGGTACACCGACGTCGGCGCCACTGCCCTACTCGTCCACCTCGCCGCGATCGACGAGGGAATGGCTGCTGGTTTTCTGGGCCTGGCGGACTACACAGACTTGAAGAACGAGCTCGGCATCCCGACCGACCAGCAGCCCATCGGTGTGATCACGGTCGGCTACCCCCTGGCGGACAGGCGCTCAGGCTCGCTCAAGCGCGGCTGGGTGCCGAGCGCTGACTTCGCCCATTGGGAGCACTGGTAACGCTCAGCGGATGCCCGTGTCGTAGTTGATCTGGACGGTGACGTACTGCCCGGGCGGAACGGTCACCGACACTGGCTGGGCGATCGGATACGAGTCCGTGCCGGTCGCCGGCGCGATGACGTAGTCGCCTGGATCAAGATCGACCTGGAACGTGCCGTCATTGCCCGCCGAGAGGCGCTTGACGACCTTGTTCTCGTCGTCGAGCACCACCAGCTGCGCCGCGAACGGCGTCAGGCACGCTGACGGCACGGCACCCGTCTGGCTCGTGTCGCCCCCGACCGGACAGGTTGGGCCCAGCACGACGGTCCCCTTGATGCCCGAGGGTGGAGTCGGTGTGTCGCCGGAGATGCCGATGTTGTCACAGCCCAGCGCGAAGCAGGCGACGAGGGCCAGAAACGCGGCCAACGCGAGGAGTCGGTAGCGCATGTCGCGCCGAATTGTGCGCCTAGCCGTGGAGTTTGGTCGGAGCGACGTCTTCGGCCTGCTCGGCCGCTCGCGCGAGCACCCAGAGCAGGTCCGCGACGCGGTTGACGTACGGCAGCAGCCAGTCGCCAATCGGCTCTGACGCTGCGAGCGCGACGATCCGCCGCTCGGCACGGCGCAGAACAGAGCGCGCAACCTCCAACGCGGCAGAAGAACGCGTCTCGCCCGGGATAACGAACTCGCGCGGCATCGTGACCGCCAGCTCCCAGCGCGCAAGATCCGCCTCGACCGACTCGAGCATCTGCTCCGACACCCGCGTCGTGCCGTCCACCAGGCGGTCAAGGTGCTCGGCATTGGTCGCCAGCTCGGCGCCGACGACGAAAAGCTCGCGTTGCAGGCGGAGGATGAGTGAGGCGAGGTCCGAAAGCCCGTGGTCGGTGAGCTCGACGCGCGCCATCCCGAGGGCAGCGACTGCTTCATCGACCGTGCCGTAGGCCTCTGTGCGCGGGTCGGCCTTGGAAACGCGGCCGCCGAAAAGGAGTCCAGTCGTGCCGTCGTCACCCTTGCCGGTGGCGACTGCGCTGTTCTTGATCGAGTCCCGGCGCGAAGTCACGCGGTCAGGATATGCGGCCGACTAACGGCGCCGCGCCCGACCTACCAGACGAGGCCTGCGTCGCGCGGATCCCAGCGCTCAGCGAGGAGCGTGATCTTGACCTCGTTCTCGACGACCGACTCGACCTGCTCCTTGACCTGCTGGATCATCGAGCCGGCATACGGGCAGAACGGCGTGGTCAGGATCATCTTGACCTCCGTCAGCTGCGGAGCCTGGATGATCTGCTTGATCAGGGCGAGCTCGACCACGTTCATGCCGATCTCGGGGTCCACGACGGCGCGCAGCGCGTCGAGGATCGCAAGCTCGGTCGCGCGCGCCTGAGGGTCAAACGCAGGAACGGCGGCCGCAGCCACAGCGGTCGGGTCGGTGGATATCTGATCTGTCATGTCGGATATAGATCGTAGCACCGAGCCGCCGCTAGGGGATCTGCGCCACAAAAAGTGCGGCCGAGGCATGGTCGCCGGCGCCGGATGCGGACACTACGACCGTAGCGCCGAGCTGCGCAACGTCATCCAGTTGATCGCCAGCATGTTGTCCACCGGGGTGGGTCGGCAGCACATAGCGGGTCCACTGGCTGCCATCAGGCGATAGGTAAATCGCAGGATCACTCTCGTCGACAGTTGCAGCGCGCGTTCCGTCCGACGTAAGACTGTCGACGTACGCCGGCTTGAACGGGTAACCGATGTCCGACCAAGTGTTGCCGTCCGATGACGTGTACACAGATTGATATGTCCCGACGCGCGGGTCGCCCTGGGCAACTGCTACGTACCCATCGGCGACGGGTTGGATCGTGACATCGCCTGCGACGCTGCCCGCGGCCTTCCAGCTCAGGCCGTCTGCAGAAAACAAAACGTTCACGCCGTTGTTCGCGTAGCGAAATCCCACGTATTCGCCGTCGAGCGGATGGACGTCCAACGGCTTTAGGTCAATGCAGGTCCAATGCTCGCCATCTGGCGAGAACCAGCTTGCCGTTCCCTGTGCGATCAAACCCGTCGGCGTCTCATACATACTGCTTATCTGCTCTCTGTCGGACGAGCCGCACTCGCCCGGCTGGAATGCTGCCTGATTTGAAACTGACCTCCATTGAGCGCCGTCCTTCGATCGCCACATCGCAGGATGGTCACCGGGACCGTACTCAGCCAGCGTTCCAAACGCGAAGAAACCCATGGTGTCGCTTTCGTAGACGTCCAATCCTTCTGCGGAGACAGGCAGTTTGCCGATGATCGACCATGAGATCGCGTCTGGGCTCTCGAGAAGCCACGATTCTTGTCCCACACAATAGGAGGGACAGATCGCGTGGACGCCACCACCGAGCCAGCGTCCATGGCTTGGCCAGGCGGCCATCCCATCGAAGTTGTACAGAGAGCCGCTGCCTAGCCGCTGCCAGCTGATACCGTCAACGACCGACTTCTCGGGCGCACCGGGCGACTCGTACGGCGTCCAGGCCGGGGATGGCGACCGCGTCGGGTTCGGCGTGGGCAAAGGCGTGGCGGTGGGCACCGGTGTCATTGCCATCGCCGGCGTCGATGTCGGGCTGGGCGTCGCCGGCCGTGCCGACGGAGAACTCTCCGACGGCGCTGCCGACATGGTCGCGTTTGGGTTTGGCGATGCCGGTCCAGTGTCCGAGGGAGATGTCGCTGTCGGAGCCGTGCACGAAATCAACAGGAGGACCGAAAGGACGACGAGGGCAGATCGCCGCATCACTTCCCTTTGACGAGCCGCGCCATCTGCTTGTGGTCAGTCATGGCCAACGCCTATGGGATCTGCGCGCTCCACAGCACGGCGTCGTCATCAGTGTTGCCAGTGCTCGTCAGGCCGGTCACGACAACCCTGTCTCCGAGTATCGATGCTGAATCCGCAGAGTCGCCAATCCGTCGTGGCAATTGGTAACGCGTCCAGCTGACTCCATCGCTCGACGACACCCAAATGGCACCCGGCTCATCGGCTCCTCCAGTGCTCGAGTAATCGTCCTCAATGACCACGGCTCGAATGCCATCAGAAGCCGCCAATTCCACCTCGGCATCGCCGAATGGATAGGGCTGCTGGGTCCATGACTGGCCATCCGATGAGGTCAGCAGTTTGTTCGGCGGCCCATATCCCTCAGCGCCGGCGAGCGTAACGAAGCCATCAGCGACGACGAGTGGCGTGTCTGTGCTGAATGGAGCGTCTTGGACCTTGCGCCAGTTGATGCCGTCGTCGGAGACCCAGAACCACTCGGGCGACGCGGACGGATCCTTGGACCCGACGCCTATGAACGTGCCGTGGCCGTACGTTGCCGCGAGAGGCGGCCCGGAAGCGATGCAGTCCCAGGTGATTCCGTCGGTCGAGTGCCAGATTCCCGAACCGATCCCGATGAGATGCGACCCATCTGAGTAAATCTGGTTGATGCCGGCAGCGTTCTCTCCGGCACATGGCCCCGACGTAAGCGATGGGTCACTGACGAAATCCCAATTGAGACCACCATCGACTGATCGCCATTGACCTTCTTGGCTCGTCTGGCCGTCGCGCCGTGAACCGAATGCCACGATCTCGTTCTGATCTTGATAGAACAGACCGGCGCCTCCGTCGCCCTCCGTCACAACAGTGCCCAGCTCCGTCCAGGTCAGGCCGTCCGCGCTCGCCAGCAGGACCTCCGAACGAGCGCAATCGGTGGTTCCCAAGAGCATCCTGCTCGAGCATCGATAGGCGACGGCAAGGAACCGACCGCCGGTCTGCTCCACGTCGTAGAAGCCACCAATGTCCGGGAGCGCCGGCGGCTCAAACCGCATCCACGTGGTGCCGTCAACGGCGATCGTCTCTGGGGGTTCCACCGACTGTGGAGGAATGGGCGTCGCCGGTGGCGACAGGGTGGGTCGTGGCGTCGGAGCAGGCGGGAATAGGTCAGTCAGGTCGATGTACTCGACCGACTGCGACCCATCAGCCTTCAATGAAAGCCACGTCAGCCAGCCGTCGTCGACGTAGCCGCCGTTGACCGAACCTGCCCCGATGAATGCCTGATCGACTTGACCGGTCCCAGCCAACCGGGACAGCGTCCCAGCACCAAGGTCGGCTACGAGCAGATCACCACTGTCGACCCAAGCAACCAGATCTCCGGCCGAAACTGGCGGTCGGAGCGGGGATCCAACGTGCGATGCCAGCAGCTGCGGAGTGAGATCAGTCGTGGTTGCCGTCATGAGCGTCGGCGCTGCGGCGCTGTCTCGCTGCTGGCTCGCAGCCGGGTCGTTCACCCACGCCAGTCGATCGCCGTGGAATGAGACGTCGTAGGCGTCGGGCGCAACATCTACCGGGTCGGGATGATCTGCCGCAGAGATCATGAGCCTGGTGTTGATATCCGAATCGGGCTGCTGGTCCGCGTCATAGGTCCCCTCGGTGTACGCGACGTTGTCGCCAGAAACACCGAGTGAGGTCACGTCCTCATCCGTGGTGATTGTTCGAAGCGTCGTCGAGCTGATCGTGTTCAGGAGAGTTATCTGCCATGCCTCGGGATGCCCGTCGCGAGGTGCTTCCTGAGCGAGCGCGACCATGAAGCCATCGGATGCAACCAACGGTTTGGCGGCCCCGCAGGATCTGGGCTCGGAGTTGACGCCGCTTGCCAGCTTCTCCGTGTTTCCGTTCGAGGCGACCACGTACAACGACCACGTCAGTGCGCCGTCGACTGCGCATGGAGCGCTGCCCGGATTCTGGTCGTAGTGACCTTCTGTCCAGAACTGATTTTCCCCATATCCGAGAGATAGGACTTGATCACCTGGCTGCGCTGATCCGACCCGGCTGGCCTTGACGGACTTATCCGGATCCGTGCCCCCAACATAGATGTCACCTCCTTCGTTGAACAGGAATACGTTGCCGTCCGCGACAAAGTTCTCGATCTGCTTGTTGCCGGCGACCGAGTTCACATCGATGGACTGGAGCCGATCTTGCGGAACTGCCAGCGATCCCTCTGCCAAGATCGGCGCCTCTGACGAGTCGGTCGCATCTGGTGATGAGGTTCTACTGGGCGACGATGCGGAAGGGGTCACCGTGCGCAGCGGCAGAGATGGAAGCAGAGACGCGAATGGCGGTGGTGACCCTGAAGCGGTCGCGATCTGATGGTTGCTCGGCGGGAGCGAGACGACCACAACCACGGCAACGACCAGCAAGGCACCGACTCCAGCGAACGAGGCAAGCGTCCTCCGCCGCATGCCGGCCCGGGCTGGCGCCGTCGCGAAGATTGCCGGGTTGAAGGCACCCTCCGGCGTCGGCCGTTCTGATCGCCATGCGGCGCCCGCGGCACGCAGCTGATGGTCGATGCGGCCGTCTTCGTCAGTCATTCGCGTACCTCGAGCGCGCCATGCAGGCTGCGGCGCGCGTCCGACAGCGTCGACTTCACCGTTCCCTCCGCGCAGCGCATGACCATCGCGGTCTCAGCGACCGTCAGGCCGGCGAAGTAGAGGCAGTCGACCGCCAGGCGCTGCCGCTCAGGCAACCGACTCACCGCAATTCCGACATCCATGCGGTCATCCTGCGACGGTGGGTCTGGACGCTCGAGGCGACCGACGAACACGAGCCTGCGCCGCCACGACTTGCGCGCCTGATCGGCCACGATGGCCATCAGCCAGCCACCGAGCGTGCCGCGCTTCGTGTCGAACTGTGCACGCTTGGTCCACGCATTGATCAGCGCTTCCTGGACGACGTCGTCCTTGTTGGCGGGTCCTGCGAGGCGCTCGGCGAGATGGAACATCTTCGGCAGGTACGGCTCCACGAGTTGCGCGAACTGCGTCGCACCGGCCCCGGCGATCGACGCCTGGGCAACGACGTCAGAGGCCTCGAGACTCGTCACGACGACCACATCCCTAATACCCGCTCGGAGCGTGGTTCGGTTGGGTCGGGATTCAATTGCGCACGTTGGTTGGAAGCTGTGTCGGCTACCGACCGAACGTATCGACATTCGCGAGCCACAATCCGGCCGGCGGCGTCAAGTAGAGATCCCTCGGGTCGATCGACAACGCGATCAGCGTCCCGCCGTTGATCTCAAGAACAGTAGGAGCCTGGTTCTTCCAGCCAGTCGTCTGGAGAACGTGCCAGGACTTCCCGTCGTCGGACACCCACGTCTCGCCTGTTCCACGTCCGTCCCAGATGCCGGTACCGTCGCAGCATCCGTCGGCGTCCCTGTAAGCGCCGGCGATAAAGCCGTCGTTATAACCGAGCGCGACGGTGACATCAGTCGGTGGCTCGGGAGCTCTCTCCCAGTTCGTCCCATCCGACGACCACCAAGCCTCGTTCTTAACGCGCCAAGACATGTCGTTGGGATTCGAGTCGGTCTCGAACCAGGCCGTAAGAACGAGCCCTCGCTCGCCGGCGACTATTTCACCCCCAGCCTCGCCGGTGAAATTCGCAGGCCCGGCGAAAGTCGCGGCTTTCGTCCAGGCCGCGCCGTCCGTGCCTCGCCAGAGATCGAGGCCGGTGTCCGTCGGGACGACGGCAAAGAACGCGAGCGGAGTTCCGACGAGCGTCGTATCGAAGTCGGCGATCCGTGACACTGGCCCGTCCAGCTGCTGTGTCCAGTTGTTGCCATCCGTGGATGTCCACAGCGAGCGCTCAATGTTCGCGCCGGTTGCAGCCAACATGAGATGGTCGCCCGATACCGCAACGTCCGTCCCGGCGACGCCATCGATCGATGACAGCGGTTGCCAAGCGTCGCCGTCCGCGGAGCTGTAGATGAGCGTCTGCGCAGGCCGGCTTCCGGCTGCTTCCTTGCTGCCGAATGCCAGGAAACCGCTCCCGTAGGCGGTGACACTCAAGAGGTCCGGATTCTCGGACTCAAGAGCCGACCAGAAGGCGGATTCGGACCATGTCGATCCATCACGTGTCGACCATGTCGTCCCGTATCCGGTCAAGGAGTCGGGGTCTGTTATCAGACCCCCGGAGACGACCGTGACTCCGTCGTTCGTAGCGCTCGACTCAAACCCAGGGACGTTCGCGAAGACATCGGTGTCGATCCGAACCCAGCCGACTGCGTCGGGTGAGAGCGTCGCGACAGGTGGTGGGGGTGTCGACGTCGTCACCACCCCTGTTTCTTGCGGAGACGGCGTCGGCGTTGCGGGAGTTGCGCTCACAGATGGGATCGGCGTATCCGAAGCGCGGGGAGAAGGAGATAGGGCAGCCGACGAGGGAGAGGCGGCGACGAGTGTCGCCGAAGGAGCTGCTGGCGCCACGGACACCTGATCGCTAGGCGCGGGCGTCGCGCGAATTGCGCTGCACGCAAGCGCGAGAGTGGACAGGACGACGAGGGCAGTTCGCCGCATCACTTTCCTTTGACGAGCCGCGCGGCCCGGTTGTGGTCAGTGCCTAGCTGACGACGACTCCCGCCAGGCTGCGCAAACTCTCCGGGAGCCGACTCGCATCGTCGGCCGAGAAGCCGGCGCCACGCAATGTGCCGTCCGGCTCGAAAAAGTCGCCGTAGCGGGCGCGATTGTCGGCGGCATAACGGAATGCCTCGGCGATCCCGACGCGACGCAGCTCAGGATTCTGGGCCAGCATCTCGGCCGGGGACAAACCATTGACGCGCATCTCGAGGATGTTGCGCACCGTCAGGCGGGTGCCATAGCAGAACGGCTCGCCGTTCATCACGAGCGGGTCGACCTTGACCCATTTGATCGTCACCGCGTGGGCTCCGCAACCGCCACGGCCATCAGATCCACTTGTCGTCGCCGATGCCGGCGCCCTTGAAGAAGAAGCGGATCACCGGGTTGCCCTTGTGATCACCGGGCAGCCGGCCATGGGCCTTGAGCTTGTCGTCCCAACGGGCGAAGAGCGCCAGGGCCGTCTCGTTCTCATCGGGCGTCAGCACGGCGGCACAGGCGTCGCGCAGGCCAGCGAGCATGGCCATGAAATCGAGCATCGGGATGTGCCGGCGCCTATAGATGGGCACGAGCCACTCGCCGTAGTTGACGACGTAGCCGTCCTCACCGGTCTCGAGCGCACGGGCGAGCTGCTCAATGTGCCGGTCGGAGTCGCGCAGCAGCAGCCGCAGGGTTTCCTGGTTGTAGCGCTCGTCGAACCCGGGCACGAGGCGGATCGTCTCCTGCAAGGCAACGCGCGCCAACCGCTCGCGGTTGGCGCGCAGCCGAGCGGCAGCGGCCGGCAGACCGGCAGTCGTGTCGTCGGGCGGCAGCCCAAGGGCGGGGTGGTGCATCCGGCGACCTAGTCTATCGGTTGTGAACGGAGCCTCGACCGCGCGTGGAGTCGCGTTCGGCATCCTCGCCGCGATCGCAACGGCCGTGGTCTACGGCGTGTTCGCCGAAGTGCTCGGCTTCACGCTCGGGCTGATCGTGGTCGGCTTCGTCGGTGGCTGGTTGATAGGCAACGGACTGGCCTACGGCGTCTGGTCGGGGGGCGAGCACGAGACAAATAGGGCGTTGCGCTGGACCGCGGTCGCGCTCGCCGTAGTCGGGTGGGTCGGTGCCCTCGTTCTCGCTTTCGTGATCAGCCAGGCGCTGCTGCCGCAGGCCGCGACGCCGTTGAGCGAACGCGTCACCGTGGGCGGTTTCGTTGACTATTTCTTCGGCTTGGACATCGTCCGCTTCATCCACGTCATCTCCCTCGCGCTGATGGCCTCCATGGCCTGGCGCGGCGCGCGATGATTGGGCCGAGAGGAGAGCCGTGCCCAAGCTTTTGATCGCGGTCGTCCACGCCCAGGATGCCGGCCAGCTCGTGGAGGCGTTGCGCCGGGCCGACTTGCGCGTGACCGAGGTTCTCAGTCGCGGCGGCTTTCTCCAGGCGCGCAACGCGATGCTCTACATCGGCGTCGAGGACGACCAGGTCGACATGGCGATGCACCTGATCGAGGAGAACTGCCAGTCGCGGACCGAGTCGCTGCCGGCGGAGCCGCTTGGCGCGTTCGGCGCGAACTGGATCCCGGCCGAGGTGACCCACGGCGGCGCGACGGTCTTCGTCGTGCCACTCGACGAGATCCGGCGGATCTAGACGGGTCAGGCGCGGCTAGGCGCGGTTAGCCGCCCGTCTCGCCCACGAAAGGCATGTTGTCCTGGGCCGCCTTGAGGCTCATCTGCAATGCCGCGGTCTTCTGTGACGCCACTTCCCTGACGTAGCCGGCCTCCTCGTCCGCGGTCATTGGCCGGCCACGGACCTCGTTTGAACGGCCGACCGACAGCCAGACGAGGTGATAGCGGTCCATCGAGCCCCACGCCACCGATAGGAGCTCGTCCGACAGCTGGAGCCAGGTGCGCAACGACGGCAAGCTGGGCTGCTTCTGGAGTCGCTCGCCTTCTGCGACGAGGCGCTGGGTTCGCTCGATCAACTCAGTTCGCGTCATTCGCGGCTATGGTCACACGGTGACCACGGTTTCCGAGCGGGCGTTGTCCGCCGAGCTCATACGTGCTGAGCCGGCGCGACTCGACGGTGTCTTCGAGCGCCTGTCGCGCCGGGTTGCGGACGGGGCGCTGCCCGCGGCCGCGCTGGCTGTCGGCGACGCCGACGGGATGATCCGCAAGGCCGTTTTCACGTCTGAGCGCAAGCCAATCGACGTCAACAGCAACTTCTTCCTCGCGTCGGTGACCAAGCCGATCGTCTCCACGGCATTCATGCAGCTCGTCGAGGACGGCCTCGTTGGTCTGCACCAACCGATTGCCGATTTCGACCCGCGCCTCGCCGGCGGCGGACACGAGCAGATCACGCCCTGGCACGTGATGACTCATACGTCGGGCGTGACCGACCTGGACCCAGCCTTCATCGCCCGCAAGCGGCTAGGCGCGGCCGAGATGACGCGCATGGTCATCGAGTCGCCGCTGCATTTCGAGCCCGGAACGCGCTGGCAGTACTGCTCGGCGTCGTTCTACCTGCTGACGCTGATCATCGAACGCGTCACAGGCCTGGGCTACGTCCAGTTCCTGGATTCGCGGCTCCAGCAGCCGCTGGGTATGCACGCGACGTTCGATCCGCGCCGCGCGGGCCGGCCGATCGTCGCCGTTCACGGCGTGGGCGTCGACTCCTTCCTGACAAGGTTCATCGTGCTGCGCTACATGGCCCGCGCGGCCCTGCCGGGCGGCGGTCTCTTCGGCACGCTCGACGACCTGACTGCGTTTGGCGCGGCGCTGCTCCGGCCGCGCGTCGTCGCCGGTCGTCCCCTGCCACTGGCCGCGAAGACGATTGCCATGATGGGCGAGGATCACACGCGCGGCGTGCTCGGCGAACATGACGGCGAGATGCGCGAGGTCCACCACGGCCTTGGCTGGGGCAAGCCGACGCTGATGCGCGACGTCCCGGGCTCGGCCAACGTCATCTCCCACGGCGGCGCCAGCGGGACCCGACTCTGGATAGACCCCGACGCGCAGCTCGTCTTCGTCTTCTTCACCAACCGCTGGGCCGCCGACCGCAGCGTCGAGACCGAAGCGCTGCGTGGCACCTATGAGGCGATGAGCGCCTGAGCATGTGGCTGCGGCCGCGCCCGATCGTCGTTAACCGCGGCCAATTTCACTGACAGTCCCAGGTCCTGCGGCATGCAGCGCTCAGCGGGCGTGGAGCCGCAGTTCTGACGCTCCCCGTGGCGTTGCCGCGCCCTGGCACGAGCGGTCTGGACCGCCCACGGATTCCGTTACGCAAGAGGTGGAAGTGCCAGTGAAATCCCGACGACAACCCCGCGCGCGTCAGGCCTGATCGCCCTCTTCGCGCGCGAACGCGGCAAGCTCTTCGCGACACTCCGCCGCCAGGCGCTCGACCTGGCGCACGAGCCACGGCCCGGCACGCGGGCTGTCCTCGATCGCCAGCTCCTCGCCACGCTCGCCTTCGGTCAGCTCGAATCCGGCGGATGTCCGGAAGTCGGCAAGCCAGTTCGACTGCAGCTGGACCGCGGTCGCGATGACCACCGAGCGCGAAAAAGACCAGTCCAGATAGTCGACGTTGAGCCGATCGACGACGTCGCGGATGCGCGCGGGGACCCCGCGTGGCAGGCGCGCGATCAAGTGCGCGACGCGCAGCGCAGCGAACGGATCCGTCGACTGCGCCACCGTGGGCGGTCGGATGTTCGGGTCCGGCAGGTCGGGGACATCGCGAAGCTCGAGGCTCACGGCGTCAGAGCTCTGCCGGCTGGGTCGGCTGGGATCGGCTCCAGGCGCAGCGTCGTGCCCAGGATGTCCGGCCGGAGCATTCCCGCGAGCGACTGGCTGCGTGCGTACTTGCGCCGAAGCTGCTCGCTGCAGCGCGCGACCGACTCGTCGTCGGTCGCGTCGTGAGCGCTCACCGGCACGCACCGGCGATGGATGATCAGCGCGACCTGCGCGTGCGGCTCCGTCGCGGACTGATACCAGTAGCCGCGGTCGCCCTTCCAGGACCTGACGAAGACCTCCTGGCCGTCGACCATGATCCAGATCACCGTCCGCCGCCGGCTGCCGTCCGGCCGGACGGTCTCGATCTTTATCTCCTTGGCCGTGTCGAGGAAACGGAGCGTCTCGGCGTCGAAGTTCACGCTTCTTTGCGCCGGTCGGGTCAGTACAGCGACTCGAGGCCCAACATGTCGCCCAGGCCCAGCGTCGCCTCGTTGTTCTCGCACGGCCCGTCGATGTACGGGCTCATCGTCAACCGTCCATGGCGATTCTCGCCCACGTGATCAAGCCCGAAAACATGGCCGGCTTCATGAGTCACTGTCGACTCGAGCATGGGCATGTCGCCGTGGCAGGTCGCCAGCGAGAGCGCCCACGACTCGCGCGTCGTGATCTTCATGTCCGCTTCGACGATCTTGCCGCCGCTGATCCAATAGCAGGTGATCGCGAGCGTGCCTGGGTCGAGCTTGGCGAAGCCGACGACGTTGTGGCCGTCGCGGGTGTTGCAGTTGGGTGCGCGGCTCGTCGTGCCCAGGTACTTGTTCGTGGCACTGACCGTGTCCGGCCGGCCGCAGTCGTTGTTCTCACCGGTGATGTTGTTGAAGGCCTTCTTGAGCACGGCCGCGGTGGCCGAGCGGCCGAGGCCGGACGGCGTGCTCGTCTGCTTGAACGACCACTTGTACGTGCCCGTCTGCTTGCCGCCCAAGGTGTTGAACGCGTTGTCCTGGCACGGCGGCGGCGAGATGCCAACCGAGCTGTCGCGCGTCGCCGCCGCCGACGGCGCCATGCGCACCTCGGCGATGACCAGCTTGTCCGCAGCATGCGCGCTCGCCGGCGCGGCCGAGACTATGAGGACGGTGATCGCACCGATGATGGCGAGTGAACGGCGGACAACGGACACCTGGGACCTCCGACGAGACGGCAGCAGGGGGGCGGTCGCCGAAGAATAGTCGTCGCGGCCGCTCAGGCCAGCTCAGCAACGACCTCCGCGCACACGGCCGGCTGATCCCAGAAGACCCAGTGGCCAGAGGGCGCGACGCGTAGGGTTCGCACCCCATGACGATCGAGCAGCTCCAGCGAGCGCGGCGCGATGCCCCGTGGGACGCCCGCCACGAAGACGCACGGGACGGCCAGCGATGCCATCCGCTCGGCCAGCGACTCGGTGGCAGATAGCTCGACGAGGTCCCTTGCGTGCCGGTAGGTCGACTGTGGGTCGGCGAAACGGAACGCCGCGGAGTGGTAGCTCTCCGGCGAGCCGTCGACAGCAAGCGAGTGAAGGTGGCGTGCAATTGCTTCGTGGCCGTCAGCCGCGTAGTTCGACTCGTCCCAGGCCGCGATGCGGCCGCTCATGAAGCAATCGTCGAGCGAAACGTTGCCTTCGACGTTGACGATCGCCTTCACCGCCTGCGGAGACGCCTCGGCGACGAGGACTGCCAGCACTCCGCCCATCGAATGTCCGACCAGCACGACAGGTGTTGGAAAGCCTGCCAGCCAGGCGAGCAGCTGATCCGCCACGGCCTCGAGCCCGAGCGGTGGTTCAGGCCAGGCCGAGCGCCCATAACCGGGCAGGTCGGGCACGGTGTGCGTGAACTCGGCGTCGCGCAGCACTCGCTCGCGGAGCAGCGGCTCGAAAACGCCGCCTGCCTCGCCGAGTCCGTGGAAATAGACGATGTGCCTGTCTCCGTCGCCGTAACGACGGACGGACATGCCGGACTCAGTCGATTGGCGCACGGTAGGCGATTAGAGCAGCTCCCCGTGAGCCGAAGCCGTTGGCTCGCCGTCGCGCGGGCGCGGCTCCTCGCCCGGGCCGTATTCCTTTTCCGGAGCCGCGCCCGGCCCGTTGGCCGCAAGAACTGGCAGCGGCGAACGGGATGTGCCTTCGATGGCGCCGACGCCATAGGGCGTCCACTTGTCTGGCCGCTGCAGGCGATGTGGCTCGTGGTTGCCGCGCGAGTGGACTTCCTCGAAGCCCTGCGGCTCGATCCACATCTGCTCGCCCTCAAGGAGCCCGAGCACGCCTGACTGGCCCGGCTCCTTGCGCGCCTCCCGGCACGATTTGCAAGTGGCGCGATCGTGCTGCTTGTACTCGAGCGGTTCCTCGTAGGTCGTGATGTAGCCCTCGTAGTTGCGCAGCACGACCTTGTGGTCCGAGTAGCTGATCAGGTAGTTGGGCATGACCGGGATCTTGCCGCCGCCGCCTGGCGCGTCGATCACATACGTCGGAACTGCGTAGCCCGAGGTGTGTCCGCGCAGGCCCTCCATGATCTCGAGGCCCTTGCCGACCGGCGTCCGGAAATGGCCGCTGCCCTCGACCAGGTCGCACTGGTACAGGTAGTACGGCCGAATGCGCATCTCGACCAGCCTGTGGACCAGATCGCGCTGGATATTGACGCAATCATTGACTCCCGCGAGCAGGACCGACTGGTTGCCAACCGGTATGCCTGCACGGGTCAGCTTGTCGACCGCGCGTGCCACCTCAGGTGTCAATTCATTCGGGTGGTTGAAATGCAGGTTGATCCACACCGGGTGGTACCTGGCGAGCATCTCGCACAGCTCGTCGTCCACACGCTGGGGCATGAACACCGGCACACGCGAGCCGATACGGATGATCTCGATATGCGGGATCTCGCGGATGCCGCGGATGATCTTCTCGAGCAGCTTGGGCGCGAGCGTCAGACCGTCGCCGCCGCTGATCAGGACGTCGCGCACCTGCGGCGTACGGCGCAGGTAATCGAGCTGGGCCTCGTGTTCGCGCGAGTTGAAGTTCTGGGTCGGGTCGCCCACGATCCGTGATCGGGTGCAGTAGCGGCAGTACGAGGCGCACTGGGTCGTCACCAGCATCAGCACCCGGTCGGGGTAGCGGTGCACGAGTCCCGGCACGGGCGAGTGGCGGTCCTCGGCGAGCGAGTCCTCCATCATCGCCGTGAACGCCTCCTGCTCGCGCCCGAGGGGGATCACCTGGCGTCTGATCGGATCGTTCGGATCGTCGGGGTCGATGAGCGAGATGAAGTACGGCGTGACGTCGACGCGGAACTTGTCGGGCGCCGAGAGCCCCTCGCGCTCCTCGTCGGTCAGGTGCAGGATCTGCTCGATCTCGGCCAGGTCGTTGACGCGGTTCGAGAGCTGCCAGCGCCAGTCGTTCCACTTTTCGTCGGGGACGTCCGCCCAGAGCGGCGCGCGCCGGCTGACAGCCGGCTTGCCATCAGGACCAAGCCGGCGCGCCGGGTCGCGCTGGTTGACGAAGGGCATCGTCTCGAGCGCGATCTCCGAACCCGTTTGAACGGCTATGGCCTGGTCCTCCCGAGAGCGTGGCGGCCCCGGCTGCATATTGTTTATGCAGTCTGGATAGAGACCATCATAGCGCTCGCCTCTCAGGCGTGGAATAGCGGTCGAAAGTCGTGCGGTCTGGGACGGGTCGCTGATAGACTCCCGGCCCATGGACCGAACGATGGAGCGCTGGAAGCGGCTCGCAATCCTCGTCTGTCTGCTGCTGACGGGCGGCGCCCTGATCGCCCTCTATTCGCAGTTCCAGCAGTTGCTGCTGCACCCGTTCGCGATCATCGGCGCGGTTCTGCTCGCGGTCGTGATCTCGTTCATCCTGCTCCGCGTGGCGCTTGTCCCCGAACAGCGTTACGTGGGCTGGGCGCGCGCGATCGGTGGCCCCAACGGGCGCTGGTTCTTCTTGATCCTGATCATCATCTGGTGCGCCGGCATGGCCTTTCTCGCCAGCCTTGGACTTGGTCCGCAACAGCAGGGCGCGCCCGCGTTCCTGGGCCTGCTGATCGGCACGTTCCTGTTCATGGGTTTCATCTGGTCGG
>CAYYVV010000033.1:0-28306 GCA_964475245.1 uncultured Anaerolineaceae bacterium
AGCAGGCGCTCAAGGCGGGCGTCGGCTTCGTCAACGCCATCCCGGTGTTCATCGGTCGTGAGCCCTACTGGCAGCGCCGCTTCGCCGAGGAAGGTCTGCCGATCATCGGCGACGACATCAAGAGCCAGGTCGGTGCGACGATCACGCACCGCGTGCTGACGCGCCTGTTCATGGACCGTGGCGTGCGCCTCGATCGCACCTACCAGCTCAACTTCGGTGGCAACACCGACTTCCTGAACATGCTCGAGCGCGAACGACTCGAGTCCAAGAAGATCAGCAAGACCAACGCCGTCACCTCGATGCTCGACTACGAGCTCGATCCGGACGACATCCACGTCGGCCCGAGCGACCACGTGCCGTGGCTCCTCGACCGGAAGTGGTGCTACATCCGGATGGAGGGCACGACCTACGGCGACGTGCCCCTCAACGCCGAGCTCAAGCTCGAGGTCTGGGACAGCCCCAACAGCGCCGGCGTGATCACCGACGCGATCCGCTGCCTGAAGCTCGGCCTCGATCGCGGCCTCAAGGGCACCCTCGTGGCACCGTCGAGCTACTTCATGAAGAGCCCGCCGATCCAGATCCACGACGACATCGCGTTCAACCGCGTCGAGGCATTCATCCGCGGCGAGGACAACGAGACCCTCGTCGGCACCGAAAAACAGGCTGCTCCCAAGCGCCGCCGGCTTGGCGGACACGAGGCGACCGGCGCCTCGGCACAGAGCTCTGCCAATGCCCGGGCAGCGGCCACCGCGGCCAAGGCGTCCGTCGCCTAGCTTTACCCCTCTGAAGCGAGGTTCCAATCAGCTGAGCGAGCCAGACAGCGGCGTCAACTACGCGCCGCACCGCAGAGAACAGTCCGGCACCAGGGTCGGCAGAGCAGTACGGCGGGCGCGCGAGCGCTCCGCCGTGCGTGGCTTCCGCGTGGCCTCCGCGGCCATCGGGCACATCCCGACGCGCGTCACCCTGCCCGTCGGGCGCGCACTGTTTGTCAGCAGCTACTTCGCGTGGCCGGCCAAGCGCCGGATCATCCTGTCGAACGCGTCGCACGTGCTCGGCCTGCCGGCTGGCGACCGGCGCGTGCGCCACCTGGCCCGGCGCATCTACGCCACCTATGCGCAGTCCGTCGTCGAGCTGATGCGCATGCCGCATCTGCCGGCCGACGAGCCCACGCGGCTGCTCGCCGACATCGACGGCGATCACGGTGGGCAGTCGTTCATCGACCTGTTCGGGCGGCTGCGCGCCGAGAAACGCGGACTGATCGCAGTCTCGGGCCACATAGGTTCGATCGACGTGCTTGCGGGCGCATTCGCGCTGCGCGGGCTGCCAACCTACGGCGTGGCAGACGACTCGGCTTATCCCGAGCTGTTCGAGGAAGTGAACGTTCAGCGCCGGCGCTGGAAGATTGAGATCATCCCGTGGCGCAACCTGCGGCGCGTGTTCAGCGCACTGCGCCAGCCGGCGATCCTGGGCCTGGTCGTCGACTGGGGCTACCGATCCGACGGCATTCCAGTCCGACTCTTCGGCGAGTGGACCACGCTGCCGGCGGGGCCGGCGCTGCTCGCGGCCAAGACGAAGGCGGCGATTGTGCCGGTGGTCTGTCGCCGCCTTGCCGACGGCCACTACGAGGCCAGGCACTATGACCCGATCGAAGTCGCCGATACCAGCGCCACAGAGATGCAGCGCGCGACGCAGCTCATCGCGGACGCTCTCGAGGACATGATCTCGACCGCGCCCGAGCAGTGGTACTCGTTCAAACCGATCTGGCCACAGACGGTGGAGGAGAAGCAGGCGCTCGCCGAGCGCGCCATGAGCGTCGTCGGGGCAGGCGCGTGACGACTGTCGCGACGGCGAAGACGGCTTCGCGCGAGGCTCAGACGCGCACCCGCGCGCCCGCGCCCAGGCGCCGCCACACGCTGCGCGGCAGGCTTGTCGCGCGCGGCCTGTTCGTGCTGTCTGGACTTTTGACGCGGCTGCCGGAGGGGCCGCTCGTCCGCCTCGCCTGGGCGTGGGGTGGCGTGCTGTATCGAATCCAGCCGGCGCGGCGGCGGCTCGTGCGCGCCAACCTCGAACGCGTCTGTACGTATCTCGCGGATCACGACATGGGCGGGCCACGGACCGCCGCCGCCGCGCGCGATGCGCGCGAGCTGGACCGCCTCGTGCGCGACGCCTTTGGACACTGGGTGCGCAGCTACCTCGAGAACGCCACCGTGCGCCGCTATGCGCTGCCGGCTGAGCTCGCGCGTGTCCAGCCCGACGAGCCCGCACTGGCGGACGAGGCGTTTCCCGCCGGCAGGCGCGGCCCGACGATCGTCGTCGGGCTCCATTTCGGCGCGGTCGAGATCCCGGCACTGTGGGCCGTCGCGCGTGGAGTGCCCATCACGGCGCCCATGGAGACGATCGCCGACCCGGACCTGCAAGCGTATTTCGAGCGCTCGCGCGGCCAGACCGGCCTGCGCGTGATCCCCGTCGCGGGTGCCGCGTCCATCGTGCGCGACACGCTCGCGCGGGGCGAGACCGTCGCCCTCGTCGCCGATCGGGCAATCGGCGGCAAAGGCGTGCGTGTCAATCTCTTCGGCGCGCCGGCGCGCCTGCCGGCGGGGCCGGCAGTGCTCGCCCTCGAGACGGGCGCGCCGACCTGGCTGGTCGTCACGCGGCGCGCCGGCGCGCGCTACCCGACGCGCCTCGAACACCTGGAAATGCCCGTGACCGGGACGACGCGCGAGCGCCTGGCCGGCTTCATGGACGCTCAGGCGCGAGCGTTCGAGCGCGCCGTGGCCGACGCTCCCGAACAGTGGTGGACGATGTTCTTTCGGATCTGGGACGAAGCCTGATGGGCCGCGCAGACCTGCACATCCACAGCCTTGCCTCTGACGGCGTATCGAGCGTGGCCGAGATCCTCGACCACGCCGAGAACCGTGCCCACCTCGACGTGATCGCGATAGCCGATCACGAGCGCGTTGACGCTGCATACGCGGCCAAGGCAATGGCCGAGGCGCGCGGCCTGCACGTCCAGGTCGTCGTCGGCGAAGAGGTCACCACGCGCAGCGGCCACGTCGTTGCGCTGTACATCAAAGACCGCATCCGGCCATGGGGTTCGCTCAGATCGACCGTCAGGCGCATCCACGAGCAGGGCGGCCTCGCGATCATCGCCCATCCGCTCGTGCCCTACCCGCTGTGCGCCAGCGGCCGTTCGATACGCAAGTTGTTCGCGGATCCCGACCCGATCTACCACCCGGACGGAATCGAAGCCTTCAACCCCACGACCGCAAGCATGCGCTGGGCGAAACGTGCGCCCGAGTTCATCGCCGAGATGGGCGTCGCCGCGCTGGGCGCCAGCGACGCCCATCGTGCCGAGCACGTCGGCCAGGCGCTGACCACCTTCGAGGGCAGCTCGGCTGAGGACGTCCGGCGCGCAATCCTCGATCGCTCGACGACCTGGGAGGGATCGACCCACGAATGGAAGACTCAGTTCTCCACGTTTCGGCGCCAGATGGGCAAGAACGCGCTCGCCGTCCGTGACGAGGTGCGCGGCAAGCTGCTGCGCGACGGAACGGGGCGCGACCTGGGCTATCCCGGCGGCAGGTTGCGGCCGGCTCGGCTCGATGAATCTGGCCTGGGCGCGGAGCGGACAGGCAAATGAAGATCGGTCTCGTGACGCCGTACATCTATCCCCTGCCGGGTGGCGTCAACGCCCACGTCCACGACCTGTACGAGCACCTCGTGACGCGCGGCCACGACGTGCGCATCATCAGCAGCGTCCACGGCCCGCAGCGCCAGAGCGAGGGCGACATCATTCGCCTGGGCTATGGCTTCTCGGTCCCGGCCAACGGGTCGGTGGGAACGCTCACGTTCTCGCCGCGCTACACGAGCATCGTCGCCAACATGCTCGACGAGGAACGGTTCGACATCCTGCACTTCCACGAGCCGTTCGTGCCCTTCCTGTCGCTCGTGCTGCTGCGCGAGTCGAAGAGCATCAACATCGCCACGTTCCACGCCTACGCCGGCTGGAGCCCGGCGGCTGAGTTCGGCAAGCGCATGCTCGGCCGCTTCGCGCGCCGCCTTCACGGCCGGATAGCCGTCAGCGCGGCGGCGCGCCACTTCGCCGACCGCTACTTCCCGGGCGACTACAAGGTCATCCCCAACGGCGTCGATCTCGATCGCTTCAAGAACGCGCGGGCGATCACGCGCTACAAGGACGGCACGGCCAACATCTTCTTCCTGGGCCGCTTCGAGCCGCGCAAGGGCGTGATGTACGCGCTCAAGGCATACCGCCAGCTGCGCCAGCGGGGCTACGACTGCCGGCTGCTGCTCGCCGGCGCCGGGCCGCAGGAACGCGAGATCAGGCGCTACATCGCGACCCGGCGCCTGGGTGGCGTCGAGCTCCTTGGCCGGATCAGCGACGAGGACAAGATCCGCTACTTCGCCACGGCCGACGTCTACGTGTCACCCGCCACCGGCCAGGAATCGATGGGCGTCGTGCTGCTCGAGGCGCTCGCCGCCGGGACGCCCATCGTGTGCAGCGATATCCACGGCTATCGGAGCGTGGTCCGCCGCGGCGAGCAGGGACTGCTCGTTCCGCCGCGCAACGTCACGGCCCTCGCCGACGCGATCGGCCAGCTGCTCTCCAACCCGGAGATGAGCGCCCGGATGAGCGCGTCGGCGCGGCAGCGCGCCGTCCAGTTCGGCTGGGACAACATCGCCGCCAAGGTCGAGGAGTACTACCTGTTCGTCGCGCGGCGCGCTGCCGCGCAGGGCATCCTGCCCGAGCACACCGACCCCGCGCTCGTATTCGGGACGCGCGACCCGCAGCTGATCAGCTCGGTTCAGGCGGCGGGCTGACCTCGGCGACGTCCGATCTCGCGCTGTTCCAGTTACGGACGGCGTACATGGCCGCGATGCACAGCGCGGTCGTGGCGATGATGAGCAGGCTGATCGAGGTGAAATCGAGCGGATTGCGATTGGGCTCGTCGAGGTTGACCCCGAACTGGAAGCCCCAGTTCCAGGTCGGCAGGAAGCCGAGATGGACCTGCGACAACGGCGTCGGCACGGGTAGCGCGGCGAAGTTCGGGTAGAACGCCACGAACCAGACCACTGCCGCGACGAGGACGCCGACAACGTAGCGTTTCGGGTCCCTGCCCTGGAGCACGAAGTAAGCCGGCACGCAGAGCAGCAGGAGGGCGACGAAGGCGGGCATCTCAGCCGTCACCGACGCCTGGAAGACCGAGTCGCCGGGCAATCCGGCACCGACGATGACGATCACCGCGCCGAACAGCGCGACGGAGAACGAGATCGGCAGGAGCAACGGTCTCAGGCCGCCGCTGATCGTCGAGTTGTTGCGCAGCCCCATATAGGCGATCACGCCGGCCGCGACCAGGGCGCCAAGAACGAGCACGATGCCGATCATCTGGAAGCTCGTCAGCTGGAAGTCGCGCGACAGGCTGCCGCACACCTCCGTGCCCTTGTTGACCTGTTGCGTGTTGGCCACGCCGCACAACGGCAGCCGGAAGAGCCACAACAAGGGCGCGCCGATGATGGCCAGCGCGGCCGAGACCTTGGCCATTGCCCACGTCCGTGGCGATGGGCCGTGCCACAGCTCGCCGAGCATGTAGGCCAGGGCCATGAACGAGAACGGCAGGACCGTGAAGACGTGGTACTGGAACGTGGCGCGGTCGATGCGCGCCCATGGCAGCCACATGCAGAAGATTGCTATGACGACGAAGGTCAGTGCCAGGCTGCGCCGCTTCCATGCCTGCCAGCACGCCCAGGCGACGGCCGGGATCGACAGCCAGAAGGCAACGATGTTGCCCGTGTCGTAGATGACCGAGGTCGTCCCGCCGGCGTAATCCTCCTGCTGGAACCAGACCGGCTTCAGATCGAGCGGCCACGCCCACCACGGGGAAGACGCCGGATGAGTTGCGCGCAGGTAGTTGTGGTAGTCGTACATCGACACCTGGAGGTCCAGGAAGGTCTGCCCGGTGTGGCCGGCCGGATAGCCGGTGAACCACTGGTTGCCCAGGTTGATCCACGGGATGTAGCTGATGACGTAAACAACGAGCGGCACGACCGTGATCGCCAGCAGGGCCAGCAGCCAGGGCAGACCGAGCAGGCCCGAGCCGGGCCGCAGCCAGCCGCGGTCGGGCGGCGGCGAGCCGGGATCGGCCGACGGGTCGACGGTTTCGGCACTCGCCAACGGGCCGTGGCCGTGCCGGCCGCGATACCAGCCCACGCCCAGGACCGCGAGTCCGACAAGGACACCGGCAATGCCGATCTCGAGCACGCGCACCGGTGGCAGAAGCGCGCCGGTCGCCGGTGGCGGCCCGGTGGCGATACGGAACAGGCCGTAGAGCACCGCAATCACGCCGACCAACAACGGAAAGCCGACCGCAAATCGGAACTCGTCGCGCGACATGCGCACGCGACGGATGGTCATGCCGATCGCGAGCAGCACGGTCAGCACGACCATGATGCCCAGGAACAGGTAGTTGATCTGCGGGTTGACGACGGTCGGGTTTGGCGTGATCGCCAGGTACCCGAGCACACCTGTCAGCAGGATCATCGCCGCCAGGGCAATCCACCGGCCGAGCGACGAGCGAAGCAGGATGAGCAGCCCCACTGCGCCCATGGCGTACGCGCCGACCCACTTGGAAGCGAGCGCGAGGCCGAGCAGGATGCCGACGGTGAGCAGGCCGCCGGCCGTTATCCAGCGGCCGCGCCAGCGGCCCAACCAGAGTGGTAAGAAGACGGCGAACGCGGCGACTATGAAGAACGTCACGTACGTGTCGTTCATCGCGATGCGCGAGTTGGCGAAGAACATGCCGTCGGCGAGGACGAGGATCGCGACGATGACCGCGATCGTCCGGCGCCGGAACAGGAAGCGGGCGAGCAGGAAGATGAGCGCCGCGGTCAACGCCCCGAGCAGCACGCCCGGGAAGCGATAGGCGAACTGGTTATTTCCCGTGTCGACGGTAGCCAGCTGGCCGCTCGGGCTGAGCGCCAGCAGGTCGTTGCGGTCCTCGGATGGATACAGCTGATTGGCATCCATGACCGCGATCTGCGGTTGGAACGGCAGTGGCGCATCGGCGAAAACTGAGTTGCCGCGCGGCTCGATGACGTAGACCGTCGGCGAGCTGCCGTCCTGTGTCGTGCCCAGCGCGTGAACGTTGGTTGTCGCCTCGTCCCAGTAGACCTTCTCGACGACGTTGGGCATGGGCAGCGTGTCGTTCACGCCCACGGCGGAGTCGGTCGCCAGCCGGATCGTCGTCAAGGTACGGCCCGTCGCGACGTACAGCGTCGGTACATCCGGGCCGCGCGCGGCGAGCGCCAATCCGGTTGCGGGGGTCGACATGGCGACTTGCTTGAGCGTCGAGAGCGTCGCCGCGTCGAGCAGCGTCACTCCCCTCTGCGTCGCGACGGCGACCGCCGTGCCGTCGGTGATGCTCACACCGGACAGGTCGCCGTCGTCGATGGCGTTCTGGACGTCGGCCTTCTTGTTGCCGACGTAGCCCGCGATCGGTACCGGGCCTTTGGCCGCGGCAATGACCTGTTCGATGCGCGTCTGGTCGTCCTGCAGCAGGTCGGCCAGCTTCTGGGCCACCCCGGCTCGGTCGGTGACCTGGCTGGGATCAACCGTGACCACGGAGTTGGACGGGGCGCTCGTGTAGTCGGCGATGCCCGTGATCTGGGTTCGCCCTGTCTCCGCTCCGGACGTTGGGTCGACGCTGACAAGGGTGCCACCGCTCGACAGCCCGACGATGCTGCCGCCGATGACCTGGAGCCGCTCGAGGCTGCCGTTGAGCCCGGTGAGCGCGCCGAAGGGCGCCGGGCTCAGCTCACCCGACGTGTCGGTCGAGCCCGACTGGCGCAGCGCGTCCAGGCCCGAGGTTGGCAGCTGGCTGACCGTGCCGTCGGCCGAGGCCATGTACAGGATGTGGGTGTCCTCGTCGACCGTGACAGCGACATAGTCGCCCTGGATTGTCGCCACCAGCCTGGGACCCGACCCCTCGAGGTCGTACGCGTTGACAGCGCCGCCCGTGGCGACGTACAGCCGGTCGCCAAGGTGATCGTCGGGCGTGGCTGCGGGTGCCCAGCGCTGCTCGATGACCGCGTCGTCGGTGGCCGCACCAAGATCCGCGGTCGAGACCACCTTGTCGTCGCCGAGCAGCTCGATGCCGATCGCCATGCCGTATTTGGCGACATGCGGGTGGGTGAACTCGTAGATCGAGTGGGGTATGCCATAGCGCCAGTCCTGGAGGAACTCCATCGCCGTCCGCGCGTGGTAGACCTCATCGAAGTGCATGTCGTAGGGCACCTCGAGGCGGTACGTGCGCAACAGGAGCGCGGCGAAAAAGATGACCACGAATAAAACGACGTCGCGCCTGCCTAGCCTCCCGCCCAGCTCGTTGACCAGCTCGGCGGTCCGGTCGCGACGGATCGAGTAGCGCGGCACGAGCGCGGCCAGCGGCGCATACCACGGCGCTGTGCGCGGCGCGACGTAGCCCTCGGCAGCGGATTCGTCGTCCGGCCCGAGCTCTGCCTCCTCGTCAGGTGCCGGCTCGTCGTACGGATCGGGCTCGCTCGCCGCGCTCGGGCGGAGCATCCAGGCGATGAACACGAAGCCGGCGACGTTCAGGACGATGCTGGTCAGGATGCCGATCGGGTCACGGAACAGCTCGCCCAGGGGGAAGCTGGCGACGTTCGGCGTCGCGTAGGTCGGGATCGTGAGAATGCCGTAAAGGTTCATGAACGCGGCGATCGAGAGCACGATGGTCGCGATCAGCCAACGCTTGTCGACGACTGCCACGATGGGCAGGAACGCGAAGATCGGGAACATGTAGCGCTCGTGCACGCGCGTGGGCAGGATGAAAAAGCCCAGCGCGAGCAGGAGCGTGACGACGATGATGCTGCGCCGGTCGTCGCGCCAGGCGAGGCGCAGTGCGGCCAGACCGAAGCCGGCGACGAGGAGCAGCCCACCGATCAACACGCCAGACAACGGGCCGATCAGCGGCACATTGTCGGGCGACCAGCCGCCACCAAAGGCGAGTGGCGTCTGGCCGCCAGCCCCGATCAGCGCCCACGGGTTGTAGGCGTTGACGGAAAGGTACTGGTAGCCGCCCGCGGTCTTGACGATGAGCTGCACGAAGCCCGGTATGTCGAGTGAGAACGGGACGAGGAGCACGACCAGCACGAGCAGCGCTGCAACGGCCGACGAAACGAGCCGCCAGAAGCCGCGCTCATCTACGAACCAGCCACGCAGGCGAGCGGGCACCAGGACCGGGTTGTGCGGGATTGAGTCGGGCGCGAAGAGGTGGCGGCGGAGGAGCACGATGCCGACGATGGGCAGCGCGACGATACCGAACTGCGGCTTGACGAGGGCGGCCAGCACGGCGAGCACTGAGGCACCCTCCGAGTTGCCGCGAATGAGAGCGACGACCGCGAGCAGGGTGACCAGCGTGCCGACCGAGTCGACCTGGCCCCAGATCGCCGAGTCGTACCACGTGACCGGGTTGAACAGGTAGAGCGCGGCGGCGATGAGCGCCAGGCGGTTTGCGTCCGGATGCTCGCCACGCCAGGTCTTGACGATCCGGTACAGGACGTAGCCAATGGCTACGTCGCACACAATCGCCGGGATCTTGATCAGGGCGGTGATCGCCGAGCCGGCATCGCCGCCTGCCAAGGGCGCCAGAATGTGGCCGAGCACGCCGAGCAGCCACAGCACATACAGGTAGCCGGGCGGATAGTCTGCAAATCCCGCCGTGGCATAGAAATCGCCCGGTCCACTCTGGCCCAGCTGGGAAGCCCAGGCAGTGAAAGTGGCGATGTCCGTGGCAAAGCCTGAACCGG
This sequence comes from uncultured Anaerolineaceae bacterium, assembly GCA_964475245.1. GTDB lineage: Bacteria > Chloroflexota > Limnocylindria > Limnocylindrales > CSP1-4 > JALYGJ01. The sequence continues at coordinate 9,841 of CAYYVV010000033.1, forward strand.
GCAGCAGAATGTACGCAAGGAAGAGTCGAAGGAGAAGACCGACGACGAGCAGGATCGCTATGCCGGAGACGGCCGCACCCGCACTTCGCGGACTCTGCGAGACTCCGGAGATCCGGTCGGCCCCATCCGGGCGGGGCGCTGTCACAACCGTCCCAACCTCCAGAGGGTGACGAGGTGCAGCGCAGTATAACAACGACCTTCGATCGGCCGCGGCCGCCGGCGACGGCGCGGCCGACGATCGGCGAGCGCGTCGAGCGGCTGCTCGAGCGCGTCGACCCGGCCGTCATCGGGCTGCTGTTCGTCGTCCTCGCCCTGGCGGTCTACTACTTCTCCAACCAGCAGCGCAACAGCATCTACGACCACTTCGTGTGGCAGGCCGACGCGTTCCTGCACGGCCGTTTCGCGATCGCCTACCCGGTCACCGCAGGGCCTTACCAGAACGGCTTGTTCCAGGACGTGATGCCGTTGCCTGGGCCGGCCGCCGGCCCGAGCTACGCGCTGCTGCCGTTCCCGCCCCTGCCGGCCATCGTGCTCATGCCCTTCGTGGCCGTCTTCGGCCTGGCCACGAACGCGCAGCTGGTCGGCGTCGCGCTCGGCGCGATCAACGTCGGCCTCGTGTGGCGCATGACGACGCGCCTGACCGAGCGGCGCGCGGTCGCCATCCTGGCCACGATCTTCTTCGCCTTCGGCACCGTTCATTGGTACGCGGCGATGCTCTCGTCGACGTGGTTCCTGGCCCATGTCGTGGCGATCACGTTTACGGTCCTGGGTATCACCCTTGCGCTCGACGGTGAGCGCCGCGAGCGGGCGCTGGCCGCGTTGCGCGCCCTCCGACCCAGTGGCGGCCAGCGCCCCGAGAACGAGGTTGTCGCCACGTTCAAGGAGAGCAGCCTGTTCCTGGGCTGGTACCGGCGGCTGCGCCCGCACTTCGAGCCCGTCCAGTTCGCGGCCGGCTTCGTGTTCGGCGTCGCCGCGATGGCGCGGCTGACGGTGATCTTCGCGGCGCCGTTCTTCCTGTTCGTCGGCCCCGGCGGCTCGATCCTGCGGCGCGGCGTATCGGCCGCGCTGGGCGCCGTCATCCCGGTCGCGTTGCTGCTCGTCTATAACCAACTGTCGACCGGCCACCTGTTCAGCCCCGTGTACGACTACCTGTATCAAATCGAGTACCTGGGCTACATGCCGCCTGGCTTCCAGATCGACCGCAGCCTGGGCATCGAAGACATTGGTCATGTGCCGCTCAACACCCTGATCATGCTCGGCTGGCTGCCAACGATCCCGGCCGATTGCAGCTTCAGCTCCCTCGCGGCCTGCATCGCGACGAAGCCGGACCAGGTCGGCATGAGCGTCCTCCTGACCAGCCCGGCCTACCTGCTTGCCGTGCCAATCGTCATCCGCTACTGGCGGCGTGGCATCGTCCTGGGCTCGGCGCTGGCCGTCGGCGCCGTGGCCTTCGTCAACCTGATGCATTTCAGCCAGGGCTGGGTTCAGTTCGGTTACCGCTTCAGCAACGACTTTGCGCCTTTCGCCGTTGTGCTCGTGACCCTCGCCATCGCCTGGCTCGGCGTGCGCAAGACGACTCTTGGCCTCGTCGCGCTGTCGGTGCTCGTTAATGCGTGGGGCGTCTACTGGGGAGTCACACTGGGCTGGTGAACCCGGACGTCGTCGAGGCCTCCGACCATGCCCAGGTCGCCGATTCAGGCGCACTGGCTGTGGTTCAGCCTGTGCCTGCGCCGAGTGTGACAGCGCTGCCCACGGCGCGTGTCTCAACGCGCGTCCGAATCGCGGTCTGCTTCCTGGCCGTCGCCGTTCCGGCGCTGCTGCTGTACGTGCGCACGCTGATGCCCGACATGGGCTTCTGGGACACGGCCGAGTTCCAGGCGGTTGGACCCGTGCTCGGGATCGCCCATCCGACGGGCTACCCGGCCTACACCCTCCTGCTCTGGCTTGGCTCGGTCGTCCTTCAGCCTTTCGGCAACGAGGCGTACCGCGCCAACCTGCTGTCTGCGTTGCTCACGGCAGCGGCGTGCGGTCTCGTCGGCATCACGGTCGCGTACCTGACGCGTCGCCTCGTGGTCGGCATAGCCACCGGCATCGTCTTCGCCGTCGCGGCGCAGACCTGGGCGATCGGCCTGCACGCCGACCCGCATGCATTGCACCTGTTCCTCGTCGCGGCTCTGCTCCTGTTGCTCGTCGTCTGGGCGCAACGGCAGCGCGCGGGCCCGCGCGCGGATCGGCTGCTGATCGCGGCGGCGGCAATCTTTGGCGTCGCGCTCGCGAACCATGCTCTGACGCTACTGCTGGCGCCGGGCATCGGGCTCTATGTGCTGATCACCTATCCGGGCATCGTGCGCCGCTTCCGGCTCGTGACGACGTGCGCCGCGGCGCTGGTCGTGACCACGGTCGTGCTCTACGCCTACCTGCCGATCCGATCGGCGATGAACCCGCCACTCGACTATGCCAACCCACAGACCTGGGACAACTTCAGCTACCTCGTCTTCGGCCAGCAGTTCACCGCCACGTTCAAGGCACGGCCGCCGTTCTTCGACGCGATCAGCCAGATCGCGCACTACAACTGGGATCAGCTTGGGCTGCTGGCGGTCCTCGCCCTGCTGGGCACAGCCGCGGGGCTTCTGCGTCGCGCGGCGCTGGTGCTGATGCTCTTCGCCTGGTTCGCACTGACGTGGTACTTCGCGCTCGGCTACGAGAACGCCGACATCGGCCGTTACTACCTCGTGCCGCTGATGTGCGTCGCGATCGTTGGCGGCCTGGGCGCGGGCGCGATCCTCGACGCAGCGAAGTCACTCCGGACCCGGATCGCGCCCGCCCGCCGATCGCTGGTGCGCTGGGCAGCGGCCGGGCTGATCGGCATCGTCCTCGTCGTGCCCGCTCTCGTGGCCGTGCCGGTACGCTTCCGCAGCCTCGACGAGTCAGGTGATCACGCCGCGCGAGCCTGGCTCGACTCGCTCGGCGCGGCGATGGCCCGGAACGCGGTGATCGTCAGCTGGTGGAGCTACTCGACGCCGATGTGGTACGGCCAGTATGTCGAGGGCTGGCGGCCAGACGTGACGATCATCGACGACCGGACGATCCTCGACCAGAACCTGGGCAGCGCGATGCAGGTCATCGACAGCAACCTGGGCAAGCGCCCGGTGTACCTCATTCGCGTTCCCGGTGACTATCCCTCTTACATGCAGCGCTACACGATGGTCAACGTGCCCGGTATCGACGGCATCGCCGTCTACCAGGTGACCGGATTCCAGGCGACCGCCCTGAGGGCCGACCGATGACCGGCGCGCGCGTCAGCCAGCTGTCGTTCTTCTTCCCGGCGCACAACGAGGCAGACAACATCGAGGCGCTCGTCGCCGAAGCGCTCGAGGTCCTGCCGACGCTTGCTGAGCGGTTCGAGATCATCGCCGTCGACGACGGCAGCCGCGACGCGACGCCGCAGATCGCCGACCGATTGGCGGCCTCCGATGCGCGCATACGAGTCGTTCATCACGAGATCAACAAGGGCTATGGCGCGGCCGTACGCAGCGGCCTGGGCGCCGCGCGCTACGACCTGGTCGCGTTCACTGACGGCGACCGCCAGTTCAAGGTTGCCGATCTCGGCCGCCTGCTCGTACGGCTGGCCCAGCCGGACCAGCCCGACGTCGTCGTCGGCTACCGCGTCAAGCGCGCCGATCCATTCATCCGCACCGCCTACGCGCGTGCCTACCGCCTCGCGCTGAACATCTTCTACCGGCTTGGAGTGCGCGACGTCGACTGTGCCTTCAAGCTCTTCCGGCGCTCGGCGCTCGAGGGCACCCGGCTCGAATCGGGCGGCGCGTTCATGTCTGCCGAGCTGCTCATCAAGCTCAAGCAACGCGGCCGGAGGATCGCCGAGGTCGGCGTGCCGCACTACCCGCGCACGGCGGGCAGCCCCACGGGCGCCAAGCCGTCGGTCATCTTCCGCGCGGTGCGCGATTTCTGGCGCCTGCGCATCCGGTTGTGGGCCAACCGCGCCGGGGCGCTCGAGCGCGGCGAGCCCGTGCTGTCGGGCGCCTCGAGTGGGGCGGATTAGTCGGGCTTGTGGCCCTCGCCCGACTCGTCGGGCAGATCGACATTGAGCGAGTTCACGAAGTCGCGGAAGACGCTCAGCTTCTCCTCATCGGCACCTTCGGGAACGACTCCAGCCCGGTCGAGGACGGCATCGGTCGCGAAGATGGGCACGCCGGCGCGCACGGCGAGGGCAATCGCGTCGCTCGGGCGCGCGTCGAGGTCGAGCTCGCGGCCGTCGATCTGGAGCTGCATGCGCGCCCGGAAGGTGTCGTCGGAGAGATCGGAGACGATGATCCGCTTGAGTGTCACGCCGCACTCGGAGAGCGTCTGCGAGAACAGGTCGTGGGTCATCGGCCGTTCCGGGACGACGCCCTGGAGGCGCATCGCGATCGCGTTCGCCTCCCACGGGCCGATCCAGATGGGCAGGTAGCGATCGTGCCCTGTGTCGCGCAGGATGACCACGTGTTGCGAGGACATCATGTGGACGCGGACACTCTCCACGACCATCTCGTTGAGCGCTCCGTTTGCCGCGCCATTGCCCTCGCTCAGGGCGTCCCCGCCGGACATGGCCGGAATTCTACTGCCGGTGCTACGGCGTGGCGATGGGCGTGGCGGGAGCTCCCTCCGGCGTCCGCCGCGGCCGGATCGTCGGCTCGATGCTCGCCGGAACAGGCGTCACGGTCGGTGGTGGAGTCGCGATGAAGCTGGCCGGCGGCAGGGTCGGCGCGCTCGTCGGCAGGCCAGACGGAGGCACTCCAGACGGAGCCGGCGAGCCGATGGGCGTCTGGGGTGGCACAAGCGGGACCTGGTAGAGCCCGTCGGGACGCGCCCAGACGAGGATCGGCGGCTGCGTGACGCCGCGGTCGACGATGTACATGCCGGTCAGGTCAGACAAAGGCGGCGCGCCGTTGGCGGCGATGTACTGCTGCAGGTACGTGCCCTCGACCTTGTCGTAGACCAGGATGCGCGACCACTGCTTATCCCATAGGAACAGGTCGCCGTCGCCCTTGGTGCCCGTCGCGGCGAGCATCTCGTACAGATGGCCCGGGCGCAGATTCTTGTCGTCGGGCGCGGGATCGAGCGAGAAGCCGGAGTCGCGGCCAGTGAAGTAGCGCGTCAGCGTCGGCTCGGTCACCGCGTACACGTCGCCGTCGATCATCAGCTGCTTGAACGCCGAGACATTCTCCGTCGTGCCCACAAAATATGGCGCCGGGGCGGAGAAGCCACTGCCGTCCGCGGTCGGCTCGTAGCGCAGGATCTGCTGCTGCGCTGGGTAGGGCACATAAATCCGATACGAGCCCTGGTCGGCGTTGATGACGAAGGTCTCGATGTCGACGACATCTGCGCCCCAGACCTGGTCGCCCGCGACACGCACCTGGCCGAGCGTGCCACCACCCTGGGCATCCGATGGACGCCAGCGCCACAGCCCGCCGCTGGTATCGACGATGAGCAGGTCAGGGCCGCCCTGACCGAGAAGACGGGGTTGGGCCATGCCCTGGGCAGTGCCACTGCCGGTCTGGACGATCGTCGCGACCGAGCCATTCGTCGGGTCCACGCGGACGACGCCCGTCCCGACGATCGCGTAGGCCGCGCTGTCGGGTCCAATGACGAGGTCGGTGATCAGCTCGCCGGCCGGCGCGCTGTAGAAGCGCGTGCCCGAGACCGCCGTCGTGTTGAAGAGCGTGTCCAGGCCGTTGGCGACCTGTGCCTCGACACGGTTCCAGCTGGTCGCGTCGACACCGCCCCTGGCGCCGTCCAGGTCGTCCCACGCCGTCTGGAGCAGCGGCAGCGCGCTGGTCGGGTCGGTATGGAGCAGATCCGTCGGACCGAAGACCTGGTTCGCGTTGGTGATGGCGTCGGCCAGCGCGGCGGCCGCGTCAGGCGTGTTGTTATCGGGGCTTTCAGTCCGGAACGGGTTCAGGTACAGGACCAGCGCGCCAAGGACGACGATGACCGCCACGAGCGCGATGGCCGCTATCGAGGCACGCCGCCGGCTCTCGTTTGACTCGGCGGCAGTGCGCATGCGCCGGTAGCCGGCGCGCCGGCGCGGCATCAGGTCGAGGATCCGGCCGACGGTCCCGGAGATCCCGTTGCCGATGCCCGTTCGTGCCGCGCCGGCGCGGTCGCGGACCGCAGTGCCCAGCGCCGAGACCTGGTCGGCGAGCGGGATTGGTGAATGCTCGGGCGCGCCGGCGAGCGGCTCCGCGGGCGAGACGGGCACGAGGCGGTGCTCGACACGCGAAAGCGAGACCTCGGTCGCCTCGAGGGCGATGACCGCGTCAGAGCCTTCGCCCGCGGCGGCCACGAAGAGGTGATGAAGATGCTCCACGGCGGACTGTGGATGGAGCGTCACGACCGCGTTCTTGAGCTCCTCTGTGCCCACGACCTCGACCAGGTTGCGCGAGCACAGCACGAGCGAGTCACCGACGGCGAAATCGCCGCGCCACACGCCCAGGCGCAGGTTGTCCGCGGCGGGCAGACCGACGCCCGAGTGGTGCTCGGGCATGAGCAGCCGTGCCGATCGGATCAGGTACGCGTTCGCATCGCCGGCAGTGGCCACGTACAGCTCGCTGCCGCGGACAACGGCAAGCGTTATGCCGATCGAGTAGGCCGCCAACCCGCCGCCCTCACGCGACTGGCGCAGCCGGCGGTTCGCGGCACGGACGGCCTTCTCGAGCACGATCGAGATTCCTGCCGACTCGTCGTAGTAGTACTCGCGCCGGATCGTGTCGGCGACGAGGCGGCAGGCATCGCGCGTGCGGCCGCCCGTCTGCTTGGTGCACACGATGAGGTACAGGCTGCCCTTGGTGCGCGCCTTGGAGCCGGTGGTCGGCTCGGTGACGACGATCGCGTCGGCGGAGTTGGATAGCCGGTCTTCCTCGGAGACGAGCCCATATTTGAGCGCGAGCCGGGAAGCCATCGCGGGCCAGTCTAGCGCGGGGAGAAGGCTCGGCCTGGTGGCCGGATAACGACCCTCAGCTCGAGCAGGTGGGCGCCGTCGGGCATGTTCGCGAATGCGGCGAGAAGCTCAGCCTGGCGCAGGAGGAGCTCCTGGCCGATGACGCTGTCGGTGGCGCTGACGATCAAGGCGGGCGGCTCCACGGCGAGCAGCTTTGACGCGCCGCGGGCGGCGGGCAGCAGCTCTTCGACCAGGCGCTGCCAGGCAGTCATGCGCCGCGCCAGGCGCAGCTCGTCCTCGATGCCGATCTCGGCGGCGATGCGCGGCAGCATGTCGCCGACCCGCGTCGGCCGGCGCTTGGCGGTCACCTGTCGCCCTGCCGCAGCTGGCCTGGAGACACGCTCCACACCGTCGACGCGGCGACCAGTGCCGGATCCAGGTCGTCGGTCGTGGTCGTGGTCACGAACGCCTGCGGGAGGGCTCCGATGCGCCGCACGAGATGGGCGCGGCGATCGGGATCGAGCTCCGAGAAAACGTCGTCGAGCAGGAGCAGCGGCGGCTGGCCGACGCTGAGGGTGAGCAGGTCGAGCTGAGCCAGCTTGTAGGCGAGGATCGCCGTCCGCTGCTGGCCGCGCGACGCGGACGACGCCAGCTCGCGCTCGTCGCTCACGAACGCGATGTCGTCGCGGTGCGGCCCGATCAACGTCGCCCCATTCCACATCTCCTTGTCACGTGTATCGATCAGACGCCGGCGCAGCGCGTCGCGTGTCGTTTCCGTGGCCTGCGGCTCAGCATTCGTCAGGTAGCGCAGCTCGAGCGGCTCTTCTCCCGGTGCTATCTCCTGGTGCGCGGCTGACAGCGGCCCGCTGAGCTGGGCCAGCGTCGCGCGCCGCCAGTCGACGATCTGAGCGCCATCGTTGATCACGACCTCGTCCCAATAGCGCAGCTCATCAGGCGCGGCCATTCCTTCGCGCACCTGGCGGAGCAGGTTGTTGCGCTGCGTCAGCGCTCGCGCGTAGGTCGACATCGTCGCCGCCGAGGCCGGAACAGTCTGGGCGATGAGCGTGTCGAGCGAGTTGCGGCGCAGGCCGGGCGAGCCGACGACGAGGAGCATGTCCTCCGGAGCGAAGAGGACCACCGGCAGCGTCGCTCCGAGCGCCGCTGGGCGGCGGGCGACCCCGTTGACCAGGACTCGCTTCCGCCCGCCGCCGGTGGCCGTCCTGGCGATGACCATCTCGACCTTGTCGCTGCCCTGCGCGGTCCCACCGACTTCCGCCTCGAGCCGGGCGAACTCGGCGCCCCAGCTGACCAGCTCACCATCCTGGCCGGCGCGATGCGACCGTGCCGTTCCAAGCACGACGATTGCCTCGAGCAGGCTCGTCTTGCCCGTGGCGTTGGGGCCAACGACAACCTGCGGTCCGTCCGGAAACGACACTTCCAGGGTGCTATATGAACGGAACGTGGTGAGTGACAGTCTCTCGACGCGCATCGCTTCAGCGCGCCGCCCGAAGTGCCGCCCTGCTCAGGACGGCGTGCGCACGGGCATGATCACGTGGACGTACTCGGCGGCGGCGTCCGTGGGCTTGATCACGCCGGGTGAAAGCGGCCCGGAGAACTCGAGCGCGAGCTGGTCGTAGTCGAGGTTGGCGAGCGCCTCCTGGAGGTACTTGGCGTTGAACGAGATCTGCATGGGGTCGCCCTCGATCGCCGCCTCGACGTCGGTCTGAGCCTCGCCCACGTCGGCCGCGGCGGCGACATTGATCGTGCCCGTGCCCTCGTCGCCCAGCTTGAGCCGGACGACGTTGGCCGCGGAGCTGGCGATCAGCGCGGAGATGCGCACGGCCTTGAGCAGCTCGTCTCGCTCGACCACGGCGCGCGTCGAGTGCGATGACGGCAGTACCTGCTGGTAGTTCGGGAATTGGCCGTCGATCAGGCGGCTGACGATGTCCACGTCGGCAACGTGCATGAGCACCTGGCTCTTTGAGCTGGCGAGCATGAGGTCGACCGGGTCGTCAGTGTCGGTCAGGACGCGCATCAGCTCGGCATATGAGCGCGCCGGCACGACCAGCGACGTGTCCTCGACCGGATCGAGAATCGGGATCGTGCACACGGCGATGCGGTAGTTATCGGCCGCGGCGAGCGTCAGCTTGTCGCCCGACAGTCGGGTAAGGACGCCGGTCAGAATGGGCCGCGCCTCGTCCGTGGCCGCGGCAAAGACGACCTCTGAGAGTGCGCGTCGCAGCTCCTTCTGGCTGACCCGTGTCGTCGGCCTTTCGCCGGGTGACGGAATGACCGGGAACTCGTCGGCCTCGATGCCGCGCAATTGGGTCTGGTAGCGGCCGGCTTTGATGCGCAGGGTGGTGCCGCCGTCGCTCTCGAGCTCGATCTTCTCGCCGCTGGGCAGGCCAGCAACCAGGTCGTTGAAAAGCCGGGCAGGGACGGTCAATGAGCCTTCCGTGTCGATGCGGCCGGCGACCCACGAGGTGATCCCGATCTCGAGGTTGGTGGCAGTCAGTTTCAGCCCGGCATCCTCCGTGCGCAGCAGGACATTGGCCAGCACCGGAAGAGTGCTCCGGCTGCTGACGGCACGGCTGACGACCTGCAGGCCGCGCGCCAGGTTCTCCTGCATCACGGAAAGCTTCACGTTCCTGGAGCTCCTCTCACGGTGTGCCAGCTCGCGGCGGTCTTTGTCGGCGAGCTGGCCGACGAGTGATTGTGAATCTCTTTTCTTATCTTCTCATTCCGTAGTCATCATCATGGTGTTGACGACGTGGGAAACTGCCCTTTCACGCTCGAAATCGGCCTTTTCCTGGTCTCGGACCGGTGGATTGAATCGACCTTCGCTGGTGACGGCCGGTTCATGCTTTTGACCCCATTGTGGACAGTCGCCTGTCGGTGCCCCAGGACTCCACAAGACCCGCACCGACTGCACCCCATTCGCCGTCGCTGTCCTTGGGTGATATCCACCGTCGGACGGACTGGTCCACAGAAACGGGCGCTTTCTCCACCCGGGCTCCGAGGCCGTCATGCGCGTGCAATGAAACTCGCCTGGCTGAGCATCGCCCGAGCCCGGTGCATCGCTCTCAGTCGGAGTAGATGAGCTCCCGAACCGCGGCGAGATCACGCCGGAGCTCCTCGTTCTCTTGCGTCTCCTTGTCGATCTTCTCGCACGCATGGAGGACCGTCGAGTGGTCGCGTCCGCCCAGCTCCTGGCCGATGCGCAGGAGCGACACGTCTGTTTCGGCGCGCATCAGGTACATGGCGATCTGACGTGGCATGACGATGGCCCGGTCACGTTTCTGGCCCTTGAGCTGCTCGAGCTCGACGCTGTAGTACTCCGAGACGGCGTGGACAATGCGCTCGGGCGTGACGAGCCTGCGCTTCGGGTTGTAGAGCACGTTCGAGAGCACGGCCTGGGCGAGCTCGATCGTGATCGGCATGCCGCCCATGTTGGCGTACGCGACGATGCGATTGAGCGCGCCTTCGAGCTCGCGGATGTTGCTGATCACCTTGCGCGCGATGAACTCGAGCACGTCCGAGCCGATATGGACGCTCTGCTCCTCCGCCTTGGCGCGCAGGATGGCGATGCGCGTCTCCAGGTCCGGAGCGGTCAAGTCCGCGATCAGGCCCCATTCGAAGCGGCTGCGCAGGCGCTCCTCGAGCGTCGTGATCAGCTTGGGCGGCCTGTCGGACGACAGGACGATCTGCTTGCCGTCCTCGTGGATCGCGTTGAACGTGTGGAAGAACTCTTCCTGGGTTCGTTCCTTGTCGGCGATGAACTGGATGTCGTCGATGAGCAGCACGTCGATGCGCCGGTAGCGCGTCCGGAAGTCGTCGATCTTGCCCTGCTGGATGCTGGTGATGAACTCGTTGGTGAACTTCTCGCTCGTGGCGTAGACGACGCGCTTGCGCGGAAAGCGCGCCAGGACCTGGTTGCCGATGGCATGCATCAGGTGCGTCTTGCCGAGGCCGACGCCGCCGTACAGGAAGAGCGGGTTATAGGCGTGTCCCGGACGCTCAGCGACGGACAGCGACGCTGCATGGCCCAGGCGGTTGGCCGAGCCGACGATGAAGTTGCGGAAGGTGTAGCGCGGATTGAGATTGAGGCTGCCGCCTTCCGGGCCTCCGACCCGGCCGGGCTCGAGCCGGACATGCTGCGCAGCGGCCGTAGCAGCCGGCGCTCCCTCGGTCGCCGCCTTCTGCTGGGCGTCCTCGGTCAGCACGCCGGTCAGTCCTTCGCGGACCTCGAAATCGACCTGGACGCTGTAACCCACGACGCGGGCCAGCGTCTGGCTGATCAAGGGGCGATAGCGTGTCTCGAGCCAGTCCTTGGCGAAGCCGTTGGGGACCGCGACGCGGAAGCGGTTGTCGTCGACGGCGACGAGCGCGGTTTCCTTGAGCCAGGTCTCGAAATTCGCGGGCGAGAGCGAAACCTGAAGCTCGCCCAGGGCCGCGCGCCAGACCTGCTTCGCGTCCATCAATAAAGCCGTCCCGACTAGTTGTTTAGGTCAACGGGCAGCCACTCACGGCGCACGGCGCTGAGCGGACCCTACCCTCGATAACGGCCCGATAACGCTTGCGCTGGGTTCCCGGCCAGCGGTCCCGTCTCGGTCCTTCTCCTCCCTACCCAGTGCCCCGCGAGGCCTTGGGCGGCCAACAGTAGCACCGCCTTAGCGGCAGCCGCAAGGGCGATTCCGCATACCCCCAGGGGGTATCGGCAGGCTGCCTTCCGATCGGTCCGTCAGCCGATTGGATCGCCCGGCTCGGCGCCCGAATCGACGCCCAGGAGCGGGATCGAACCGTCCGCCGGCAGCGCACCGAGCACGAGCACCTCGCTCTGGAAGCCGGCGATGTTGCGTGGCGGGAAGTTGACCACGGCAACGATCAAGCGGCCGACGAGGGCACTCGGGTCGGGATACGTCGGCGGCAGCTGCGCCGACGAGCGACGCATGCCGCCCGGTCCGAAATCGATCGTCAATCGATAAGCTGGCTTGCGCGCCGCGGGGAACTGCTCGACGGCCGTGACGCGGCCGACGCGGATGTCTATGTTGAGAAAATCGTCCATCGTCGTGCTTCCGGCGGGCCGGAACGGGCGCATGTTCGCCCGCCCGGCCTGGTTTTGTGAGCCGTCGTTCATCGAAGCCCTCAGTGCAAATCGGTCGGTTATGTAATGCGTGGATATAATCCCGCCCGAAGTCGATGCGCCGTGGCGCCCGGACGTCGACCAAAACGCGCCAGCCCAACTTAGACGGCGCGTCGCCAACACTCAGCAGATCGGTTGGTTTTGCCGGCCGTCCTGACCCACAGGCGCCAGGAAGTCTCGGGGAGTAATGACCAAGCAAACGTACCAGCCGAAGAAGCGGCACCGGGCCAAGGAGCACGGCTTCCGCGCGCGGATGAGTACCAGGGCGGGTCGCCGCGTGCTGGCGTCGCGGCGGGCGAAGGGGCGGAAGCAGCTCACCGCTTAAGGCGCGGCGAGACTTAAGGAGCGATCCACGGTGGCCGCCCTCGAGATGCTTCGATCGGTCGCCGACTTTCAGCAGATCCAATCGCAGAGCCGCAGCCGAGCGCATCCGCTGCTGCTGCTGCGCTACCGCAGGAATGGGCTTGAACGCACGCGTTACGGGATCTCTACGAGCCGCAAGGTGGGATCGGCTGTCATCCGCAATGGCGTACGCCGCCGCCTGCGCACAATCCTGCGCGCGCTCGATCCGCAGCTCGAGCCAGGCTTCGACCTTCTGCTCGTCGCCCGCCCTGCGTCTGCGACCGTGAAGCAAGCAGAGCTGGAGGTCGCGTTGCGCCAGCTGATGCACGGCGCGAAGCTGCTTGACGTCGGCGGCCGAGTGGAGCAAGAGGGTCGGTGAGGCGCATCACCGTGCCGATCGGCGTCGGCTTCATCCACCTCTATCGCATCGCCTTCGGCTGGTTGCCTTCCTCGTGCCGCTTCGAGCCCAGCTGCTCGCACTACACGGAGCAGGCGATCGTCAAATACGGACTGTTCAAGGGCAGCTGGATGGGTGCCAAGCGCATCGCGCGCTGCCACCCATGGAATCCGGGAGGCTTTGACCCTGTCCGCTGACCTTCGACGCGTGGTTCGCTCGCGCCGCGTGATGCGCGTCGTGCTCGCCGGCGTGCTCGCGGCGCTCACGTTCGTCGCGTTGTTCGGCGCGGTCGTGCCCGTCGGCGCGGAGTCGCCCGCGGCGTCGATCGCTGCCACTCCGGCGCCGATCGTCACCCCGGCCACCTCTGTCACGCCGGACGCATCGGCCGCTCCGTCAGATGAAACCTCACCCGAATCGAGCGCGGCGCCCTGTCCCATACCACCGGTCACACCGGCACCGTCGACCGCTGAGTCGGCGAGCCCCGGGACCCCCGACCCCAACGCGACCCCAACTCCCGCGCCGACCCCCAGCCCGGCTCACCCGCTCTGCCCGGCGCAGCTTTCAGGCAGTCCGACCGACCTGCTGGCCTACCTCTTCAATCCGATCTTCCAGACCCTGTTCCTGGTTCTGGCCCTCTTCTACCGTCTGACCGGCGACGTCGGTATCGCCATCATCGTGCTGACGCTGCTGATCAAGACGATCCTTATCCCGCTCTTCCGCAAGCAGATCGTCTCGCAGCGCCATCTGCAGATGATCCAGCCCGAGATCAGGGCGCTGAGCACCAAGTACAAGGGCAACCGGACCAAGATCAGCGAAGAGACGATGCGCCTCTACCGCGAGCGCGGCGTCAGTCCCACCTCGGGCTGCCTGCCTTCTCTTCTGCAGCTGTTCCTGTTGATCCCGATCTACTCGGTCATCAGCACAGGCCTGGCCGCACCCAACATCACCTCGGCGCTCCAGGTTTTCGGCATCCCGGTCCTCCAGCCATTCCCGTGCCAGGCCATTGGTCCGTGCATCGACCCGACCATCCACTGGCTGTTCAACATGGACGCCCACGTTCCGCAGGTGATGTTCCATGTCTTCGGCTTCGGCGTGAGTGGGCTGGCGCTCATCTCCGCCACGCTCCAGCTGGTCCAGACACGAATGGCCCAGCCGCGGACGAGCGACGCGCAGCAGGCTTCGCAGCAGCGCATCTTCCTGCTGCTGCCGCTCTTCTCGATCGTCTACGGGTCGTTCCTGCCGGGCGGGCTGTTCATCTACTGGATCGTGTTCACCCTCTTCTCGGTCGTCCAGCAATACTTGATCGCGGGCTGGGGGTCTCTCTTCCCGCTCTTCGGCTGGACGCCGGGCTTTGCAGTTAACCATCAGCCGCGCTTCCCGGTTCCGCCGCCGAAGACCGCGTCACCATCCAGTTCAGCTAGCGGCGCGGATTCGCGCCGCGCCGAAGACGACAACCGCACAGCAACCGACCGTGCGGCAGGCACCATCAAGCCGGCGCGTCAGCGAGGGCGCACAAGCCGGCGAGGGAGACGGCGATGAGCGAATACCAGGAGTTCACCGGCAAGACCGTCGAGGAGGCCCTGCGCGCTGCGCGTGACGCCTTTGGCGCAAGCCTCGACGAGCTCGACTTCGAAATCCTCACCCCCGGCAGCCGCGGGGTGCTGGGCATGGGCGCCGAGCCGGCGCGGATCATTGCCGCGCCGCGTTCTGCGCTCGGTGGCGCCGCTCCGCGGCGCGAGGCCGCGGCACAGACGCCGCTGCCGCCTGTCGCGCCGCGCGAACCGCGCGAGGGGCGCGAGGGGCGCGAGCCGTACCCAGATCGCGACGCACCTCGTGGCGACGGCGAGCGCGGCTTTGACCGTCGTGGCCCGCGTGGCGACCGCGAACGCGGCCGGCGCGACTTCAGCCGTGATCGTGGCGAGCGCCGGCCGGCGACAGGCCAGGTGAGCGGCGAAGCGCCAGCGGCGCCAGCCGGCATCCGCCCACCGCGTGACATGCAGGGCGCGCGGCGACCCAGTGGTGATCGTCCCCCCGGCCGTACAGGCTTCGTTCGAGAGCGATCGGGCCAGCTTTCTGACAGCGAGCAGGCCGAGGTGCGTGCAAATCGCGCCAACCTGTCCCAGGAGCGCGAAGAGATCCAGGCGGCAGAGGCAAGTCCGGAGGCCCTCGCGGCAGGCCGTGACATCCTAGACGAGCTGCTCAAGCACATGGGCCTCGACGTGACCGTCAGTGTCGAGACCGGCGACACGTCGAAGCTCGACGTGCGCGGCAGTGAGACCGACAAAGAGGCGCTCGGCGCGCTGATCGGGCGCAAGGGCGAGCGGCTGTCGGCGCTCCAGCACCTGGTCAACCTGATGCTGTCGCGCAAGCTGGGCGCCTGGACGCGCGTGCTGGTGGACGTCGAGGACTACCGCGGCCGGCGCGAGCGCCAGTTGCGCGAGATCGCGACGCGTGCCGCTGAGCACGTGCGCGAGAGCGGCAAGATGATCCAGCTTGAGCCCATGCCTGCGCTCGAGCGGCGCTGGATACACCTGGCACTGCGCGGCAATCCCGATGTGGCAACGCAGTCGATCGGCGAGGAGCCGCACCGCCGAGTCGTCATCCTCAAGCGCCAGTAACGAGCAGGCTCGACCCGTCTGGGGGACAATTGGGGCGCGGTCGCGAGGCTCGTAACAGCGAGTCAGAGGCGTCCGTCATAGTTTTCCCGGGCAGCCCGGGTACTGGTGCGCGGATGCACCACTTGGGCTGGTTGCGGCCGGGACCTTCTACTTACACCGGCCGACGGAGGCCGCCGCTAGCATTCGGCACCAATGACGACTCGTTCCGACCCTTACGCGATCCGACACGTCAAGTCCTCAGCGCCCGACCACAGCTGGCGGCGCGGGACCTTCACGTTCATCCTGACCCTGGTCGCGATCGTCGTGTTCATGGCCTCGTTCGCCGTGGGCTACGCGCGGGTCAATCAGGGCAAGGTCCTGCCGGGCGTCGACGTCGCGGGCATCTCGGTTGCTGGCCTTGACCGCGATCAGGCCGCGGCCAAGCTGACGCAGGCGCTGCCCAGCGTGTCGAGCGGCAACCTCATCGTCAACATCAACGGCGTCCAGGAATCCGTTCCCTATTCGTCCTTCGGCCGCGACTACGACCTCAACGCAATGCTCGACCAGGCGCTCGACCTGGGCCGCGCCCCCAACTTCGTGCAGCAGATCCAGGACCAGCTGCGCATCCTGTTCAACGGCGTATCGGTTCAGCCACAGGTCACCTGGAGCAACGACCAGCTCATTTCGGCGGTGGCCAAGATCGCCCAGCAGGCACAGCGCGACCCGGTCAGCGCCAGCCTCGGTCTCGTCGGCGGGCACTACGTCGTCAGCCCGTCGAGCGACGGCCAGTCGGTCGATGTTGAAGGCGCGGTGGCGGACGCCGTCAACGCCGTCAACGGCACCTCAGCGGCCAACTCCTCGATTTCGGTCCACACCTCGGTCGTGCCACCGGCCGTCACCACGGCGCAGGCCCAGGCGGCCGCTGACAGCTACGAGCGAGTGGTCGGCAGCGATCTCACCGTAGCCGGCGCCGACCTCTCGACGACCATCACGTCGGACGTCCTGCGCGGCTGGGTGCACCTCCAGCAGGGACCAGGCAACGGCAACTGGCAGATCGTGATTGAGCACGACCCGATCGCCCAGTTCGTCAGCAACTACGCTCTTCAGACCGACGTTCAGCCAACCAACGCGACGTTCACCTTCGGCAGCGGCAGCGGCGTCAACGTCAAGGTCGTGCCCAGTGCGGACGGCCGCGCAACGCAGGTCGACGCGACCACGTCCAACGTCATGGCCGCGCTCCAGGCGCGCGCGACGGGCGGTTCCGCTCCGCCAACTGCCGAGCTCGCGCTCGCGTCGGTGTCGCCTACGTTCACGACGGACGACGCGACGGCCATCTCGGCCAAGGTGACCAAGCTCGGCGAGTGGACCACGCACTACATCTCGAGCCCCTTGAATGGCGGCGGCGTCAACATCCAGGTTCCGACGGCCAAGATCAACGGCACTGTCGTCGAGCCAGGAGCTTTGTTCGACTACCTCGCCACAATCGGCCCGATCACCTCGCCGCCGTACACCGCAGGCGCGGCGATCATTCACGGCCACACGGTCGAGGACGGCGTTCTGGGCGGCGGCATGTGCTCGTCGTCGACGACGCTGTTCAACGCGGCCGCTCGCGCCGGGCTGGACATCAGGGCACGCCGCAACCACACCTACTACATCAGCCGCTACCCGGTCGGCCTCGACGCGACCGTCTGGATCGCCGGGCCGAACAGCAAGCAGACCATGTCGTTCGTCAACGACACGGGCTACCCGATCCTGATCCGTGGCATCAACGCGCCGGGCGCGGTCACATTCGAGCTGTACGGCGTGCCCGACGGTCGGACGACGACCTTCACCGACCCGGTGATCACCAACGCGGAGACAGCTCAGGATTGGTACCAGTACACCGACGCGCTGGGCCCCGGCGTTCAGAACCGGGTGGAGTTCGCTGTCAACGGTTTCGACTCGGTCGTCGTGCGCACGGTCAAGGACGCGGCGGGCAACGTCGTTCACCAGGACACGTTCACGTCGAACTACAAGACGATCACGGGCCTGGTGATGGTCGGCCGCTTCCCCGGCGACCCGTCGTCAGGGACGAAGGTTCTCGCGTCTGTCTGGAAGGCCAACCACCCCAAGTAGAGACGGGCGGCGTGGGGTTGACCGCCTAGATCGCCCTCATCTTGTTGTTCTTGGCGTCGTGGGTCAGCTCGACCAAGCCGAGCGCTTCCATGAGTGGTGGCATGTAGACGCCGAAGCGGCCACGCAGGCCCTTCTTCATCCCGTACCAGCCGCCGACCGGGTTGTCCTCTGAGCGACCCCACGCCTCTACCGTGCCATCGGTGGCCGGCTTCTGCTCGTCGGCGCCGCCCAGGTCCACCCAGCCGCCATTCGCCTTGAGCATGGCGTGCAGGTCGTCGATCGCGCGCTTCTGGTACTTGAGTTGCGTGCCACCGACCTGGCAGACGATCGCGGGCGGGTCGGAGGCCTCATCGACCCACATGGTGTACTCGGACGTGCCTGGCGGTGTCTTCAGCTGCCAGGGATCTGCCTTCGTGCCGCTGCCGGTTGCCATGCCTGGAGCCTCCTCGGGTCGTGACGATCAGGCGCGAACCATAGCGGAGCGCGCTGAGGAGGTAGGCGGGAAGTTTGGTGGAGATGGAGGAGAGTCGAACTCCTCGTCCAGAACCATCAGCCGGAGACCAGCTACGAGCGTGTTCGATGATTTATCGTCGATCTACCGGTCCGCCATCGACAGCGTACTGATCGATCCATCCACGTTCCCTTGCGGGCTTTGCTACCGGCTACGTGACCTTGTCGATAGCGCATCCCCGCTGAATGACGCTTCCACAACCCGCGGGGATGGGGCTGCTTCGACGCTCACCTTACCGCCTTAAGCGGCGAGGGCGAGAGCAGGCTGGCGGTTGCCAGTTACTTCGTTTTGCCACCTGATTAACGAGGCCCGATGGCAACCTCGGCTCGCGTTCTCCGGGGATCCGGCCCTGTCGAAACCACTCATCCCCAGACCTGTAATCCTACCTGTAGAACGCCTGTTCGACAACCTAGCGCCGGCCACG
>CAYYVV010000034.1:0-4324 GCA_964475245.1 uncultured Anaerolineaceae bacterium
GTCGTCGTTCATCGCCAGCCAGCCGCCGATGTTGGCCAGGCCATCCTTCTTGGCGCTCATCGTCATGCCGTCGGCCAGCGCCGCCATCTCGCCGACGATCTCCGGGATCGACTTGTGCGCGTAGCCGGCCTCGCGCTCCTTGATGAACCACGCGTTCTCCGCGAAGCGGCACGCGTCGAGGAACAGCGGCAAGCCGTAGCGATCGCACACCTCGCGCACGGCGCGCAGGTTGGCCAGCGACACTGGCTGGCCGCCGATCGAGTTGTTGGTGATGGTCATGAAGACGACCGGGATGTTGTCCGCGCCGCACTCGCGGATCAGCCGCTCCAGCGCGTCGACGTCCATGTCGCCTTTGAACGGGGCACGCTCGCGCGGGTCGCGCACAGGCGTGAGGTCGACCGCCTCGGCGCCCGTGAACTCGACATTGGCGCGCGTCGTGTCGAAGTGGGCGTTGTTGGGGACGACTTTGCCCGGGCCGCCGATGACCGAAAAGAGGATCTTCTCGGCGGCCCTTCCCTGGTGCGTCGGGATCACGTGCTTGAAGGGGAAGAGCTTCTGGACTGCTTCCAGGAACCGATACCACGACGGTGACCCGGCATAGCTCTCGTCGCCATGCTGCACGGCCGCCCACTGGTCGCGGCTCATGGCGCCCGTGCCGGAGTCGGTCAGGAAGTCGATGATGACGTCGTCGGCATGGACGTTGAAGAGGTTGTAGCCGGCCGCTTCGAGCGCATTCTGGCGCTCCTCGACGCTCGTTATCCGGACCGGCTCGACGGAGTGGATGCGGAACGGCTCGATGATCGTCTTCCAGCGTTCCACGACGGCCAGCATACGCGCCGTAGGGCGGTCCATCCGCTGAACGAAAGAGGCCCGGCCGCTTGCGCGGCCGGGCCCGTTGCTGCCTATTGGCGAACGGCTACGGGAGGTAGTAGTTCGGATTGGGCATCTTGAAGTTCTTGACCGCGAAGCCACCGAGCAGGTCGCTGAACTGGTCGCCGAAGCTGGCGACGATCGTGTAGCCGAGCGACTCGATGTAGGCGCGCGTGCCGGACTTGTACTGGATCGTCGGGCACGACGCAGCGGCCGTGATGTACGAGGCGCAGAACTGCGCCTGATTCAGGTACGACGGATAGTCGCCGACCGCGGGCTTGGTGAACAGGCCGTCCATGAAATGGTTGCCGCCATTGGACGGACCGCCGTGGCCGATGTCCACAGGCGTCGGCATCGGGTAGCCGGCGTCGACATCGGGCACCGGCGCGCTCAGGGTCGTCACGGTCGTGACGTCCGCGTAGCCGGCAGCTGTGTCGCTGACCAGGTTGGCTATCGTCGGCAGATGCTGCGAGTCGGGCCGGCCGGTGATGAAGAAGATCGCGTAGCCGAGGTCGTGGGCCACGTTGACCATCTCGACCATGCCCGGTGTCGCCGGGAACACGTTGCCCGTGAACGCGGTGTTGGTGCCGCCGACGAACGAGGTGTTGCTGCTCGGGAGGTAGTCCCAGTTGCTGTACAGCTCGTAGTCCCACGTCGTCAGTGTCGTGTCGTCGACATCGAGCACGATGGCCTTCATCGGGTACTTGTGCGACTCGGCCTTGGCGTCGAGCCACTGGCGGCCGCTCTTCGCCACGCTGGCGGCTTCCTTGGCGTAGTTGCTCGTCGCGTCAAGGGCCAGTGTCCAGCCGGCGGTGGCGCCGCCGCCCGTGGACGCGCCGGGCGTCCCGTAGTAGTTCTTGATCTCCGAGCGGAGGATGTCGATGTTGGTCACCTGGGCCGCCGTCTTGGGCGTGATGATCTTTGGCGGATGCAGGCCGCCGGCGGCGACGACTCCCGCCGAAGCGACTATCAGCCCGAGCGCCAGGCCGAAGACGAAGCCCCGCGGGACACGCCAAAGGGAACTTAGACGCGACATCCGTACCTCCCACTTAGCGTCCACGACGGCCCGTGAACGCCACCTCCAGTGCCGTCCAGCTGGGTGTCGGACGGCTCGGCCTGAGGCTAGTCCTCGCCTCGGTCGACCGCAATACGAGCCGCGTTAACGGCGTGAAAACTCCCGCATCGGGACGCGCGCATTCCGGCCTCGCGCGCCGAGCGCGGTCGGGCGTGGTCGAGCGCGGTCAGGCCTGGTCGAGCGCGTGAGTGACGTCGGCGACGAGGTCCGCGGCGTCCTCGATGCCCACCGACAGCCTGACCAGTGCCCTCGACACCTCGAGTGGCGAGTTGGCCACTGAGCCATGCGTCATCACCGCCGGGATCTCGACCAGCGATTCGACGCCGCCGAGGGATTCGGCGAGAGCAAACAGGTGCGTGCATTCCGAGAAGCGCCGCGCGCGCTCCTCGGCCGATCGGCCGGCACGCGCTGCGGGTGCGAACGAGACCATCCCTGAGACCAGCTTCATCTGGCGCGCGACGAGCTCGGCCTGCGGATGAGCGTGCCGGCCGCGGCGCAGGCCGGGATAGTTGACGATGTCGACGTCGTCGCGCGCCGCGAGCGCCTCTGCCACGGCGAGGCCGTTGCGCGCGTGCTGATCCATGCGCAGCGCCAGCGTGCGGATGCCGCGCAGGACCAGGAAGCAGTCGAACGGTCCGGGCACGGCGCCGATCGCGTTCTGCAGGAACTTGAGCCGGTCGTGCAGATCGGCGCGCGAGGTGGCCAGCACGCCACTGACGGTGTCCGAGTGGCCGGCCAGGTATTTGGTCGCCGAGTGGTAGACGATGTCGGCGCCGAGCCTGAGCGGCTGCTGGCCGAGCGGCGACGCGAACGTGTTGTCGACGACCAGGATGGGCTTCTCGCCGCGCGCGCCGGTGTGCTGCGCGAGACGGGCCGCGACCGCGGCGATATCGATCACGCGCAGGTGCGGATTGGTGGGCGTCTCGAGCCAGACGATGCGCGTGCTCGCGTCGAGCGCTTCGTCAAGGGCCGCGTCCTCGTTGCCGGCCAGTGCCGCATACGTCGTCTTGACGCCCATGTCGGCGAGCACGCGCTCGAAGTAGCGGAACGTGCCGCCATACACGTCGTTGACGCACACGATGTGTTCGCCGGGCAGTGCCAGGGCGGCGATCGCCTGGGTCGTCGCCGAGCCCGAGGCAAAGGCAAGGCCAAACGAAGCACCCTCGAGCGCGGCGATCGCCGTCTCGAGCCTGCCGCGCGTCGGATTGCCAGTTCGCGCGTACTCCCACCCGCCGCGCGGCCGCCCAACCGCCTCCTGGGCGAACGTGGCCGTCTGGTAGATCGGCGGCGAGACCGCGCCGGTCAGCTCGTCGGGCGCCGCGCCCGCGTGGACGGCGAGCGTTGCCGGTCGCCAGGTCGGATCGGCGTGATCGGTGCCGTGTGGCTCGTCGCCGGCGAGCGAGCGGTCGGGGGTGGGCTGGTCGGTCATTGATGGCTGAGCATAGCGGGCCGCCCTTCAGCCTTCGGCCAACGTCCGATCGACCGCGCGCTGGTACTGCTCGTCGGACAGGGCGCCTGCCTCGCGCAGCTTCTTGAGGCGTTCGAGTTGCTCGGCGACCGAGGTCTGGTCAGTCTTCTGGGGGAGCGCCTTGCTTTCGCGCGTGGGTGGTCCAAACGCGCCCAGGTTCAGGCCGCCCATCCTCTCGCCGAGCGATTGCAGGACGCGCTGCTCGATCATCGGCCCCGGGTCGAAGTTGTCGCCCTCGCGGGCGGCCTGCGACGCGATTCGGATCCAGCTGTTGATGTCCATCGGATCGGTCGGGATCAGCATCGTTGGCGAGTCCGGCTTTGTCGGTTCCTCCTCCCTGGCGCCGTAGACCAGCTCATACAGCGGCTCAGGCTTGTCGATGTCCTTGAGCGTCCGCGAGCCGAGCGCGCGCACGTCGACTCCCTCCGGCAGGTCGTCGCCGACGATGGCCCGCGTCGCGTCCGAGAGCAGGATCTGCCCGCCACGGCCGTCGGCGGCGATGCGCGCCGCGCGGACGACGTCGAGACCGGTGTAGCCCTCCTCGCCGACGACGGGCTCGCCGGTGTGCAGTCCAAGCCGGACGCGGACGCGCGCGCCTGACGGCCACTGCTGCTCCTCGTGCCGGCGCTGCAGCTCAACGGCCGCGGCCACTGCGGCGCGCGCCCTGCTGAACGAGTAGAAGAATGCATCGCCCTGGGTGTCGATCTCGCTGCCGCCACGTGCTGCGAACACCTTGCGGACGAGTGCCCGGTGCGTGCTCAGCATGCTCACGTAGCCCTCGTCGCCGAGCTCCTTCAGGAGCCGCGTGCTGCCTTCGAGGTCACTGAAGACGAATGTGACGGTTCCGGACGGCAGGTCGGGCACGGCCGCACGAGCATATCCCGTGGCCCCTGCGACCTGCGACCTGCGAC
>CAYYVV010000034.1:4424-21596 GCA_964475245.1 uncultured Anaerolineaceae bacterium
TTATTCGCTTTTCGGTTGATCCGTCCGGCGAGCCGCCGTCCCGGGAGTGTTGGACGTCCGAAGGCCCTCAAATCGGGCGAATCTTGCGGTCAAATGGCCGATTTACGGCCAATCGCGGTCGGCGACGGGGCTACGGCGGACGGTTCACTCGTTTTGCGAGTGAACCGTCCCTGGCAATTTCCGGTTGACGATGGCTACTTGCTCACGTCGCGGCGCTGGACGCCCCAGGCGCCGATCAGGATTCCGCCGACCGCGATGGCGACCGAGGCGATCACGCCGGACATGTCCCAGTTGCCGATCATCGGCTGGCCGAAGTGCGAGGTCAGGGCGAGGTTCGAGACCCAGTCGGGCAGCTTCAGGGCGGGCGCGAGCAGGCCAACGAGATACGTCACGACCACGAAGATGGCCGCGACCTCTGCCGCCAGCGACGTGCGCCACACTCCGCCGACGGCGAAGCCGATGCCGACGACCGCCGCCGCGAACAGTCCGAGCGCAGCACAGCCGACGATTGCGTCACCTGCACTGATCCCACCTGCCGCCGCACCGATCGCGATGCCGGCTGCGAACAGACAGGTCAGGACGGCCACGCCAACGAGCGCGGCGACGCCGCCGGTGATCACCCAGCGAGCGCGCGTCATGGGCACCGACAGGATCTCTTCGAGCCGGCCGTCGTTCTCGTCGGAGGCCCATTTCGAGACCAGCGTTGCGCCGGCGAAGCCGGTGGCAATGAACAGCAGCTCGCCGTACAGCTGCATCCAGCCACCGACGGTGTTGAGGTCAATTCCCGGGAAGATCGCGGCAAACGTGTTGGTGATGCCCGACACCCCGCCAATCTGGCCGGCGAGGCTGCCTGCGAAGGCCGCGTACATG
The DNA here is from genome assembly GCA_964475245.1 of uncultured Anaerolineaceae bacterium. GTDB lineage: Bacteria > Chloroflexota > Limnocylindria > Limnocylindrales > CSP1-4 > JALYGJ01. The sequence goes on from CAYYVV010000034.1 coordinate 5,295, forward strand.
ATGCCGATCAGCCCAAGACCGATGCCCCACGAAATGGCACGCGGCAGCTGCTCGCCGAAAGCACGCGCCGTCGGACCGCGCACGCCGAGAACGGCGGCCGGCAGGCCGGGCATCGACAGCCCGACGGTGACGCCGAGGTCGCGCCGTTGGAAGAGCTCGACGCCGACGGCCATGAACACGGCGCCGACAACGCCGACCAGCACCACCGGCGGCCAGTCGTACAGGCCGACCAGCGGGATGTGGTTGAACGTCCAGGCGAACGGGCTGAGCACGAACAGCGGCGCAATGTTGAGGCCGTTGACGATCCACGTCACGGCCATCGCCACCCCGGCTATGCCGGCCGCGCCGGCACGGCCGAGCAACGGCGCGAGCATGAACGCGAGACCGCCGAAGAACATGGCCATGGCGCCGATCCAAACGGCAAAACCGATCGATGACACGAGCGAGATCGAGTCGCCAAGGGCGGCATCGCCGAACACGCTCGAGCTCAAGGTCGTCGCCAGGGCGAGGACGAGCATCGCCAGCCAGAGCAGAGTCAGGTGCGCGGCGACCTTCTCGAGACTGATGCGGCGCTTGCCGAAGGGCGCGGATGCGACGAAGTCAAGGCTGCCCTTGCGGGCTTCGCCAGCGAGCGTGCCCGACAGGGCCAGGATCGACCAGATGGCCGTGCCGAGGGCGAAGATCATGCCGTACTTGAAAGTGACGTAGCCGCCCAGCGTGCCGACCTTCGTGCCGAGCAGGTCGATGTTCGTGAACAGGCGCGTGAGCGACGACGGGATGCTGCCGAAGAGCGCGTCCACCTCGATCCGCGACTGCTGCGTGGGGAAGATGCTGGAGATCGCTGCGCCCATGACGAGCGCCATGCCGCCGAGCAGGCCGGCGGCGATGATGAAGGCGAGGCGCGAGTCGCGCATCGTCTTGCCGTAGATGCTGCCGAAGCCGTACAGGCGGCGCCGGAGCGAGATTGGCGGGAAGGTCACCGCGGCCTGTTGGCGCGGGATACCGGCATCAGCGGCCATTGCTACTTCACCTCGACGGCGTCGTGGCCGTACTGAGCGAGGAACGTTTCCTCGAGGCTGGGCTCGCGCGACACGAAGTCGAGCAGCTCGTATCTGGCCGCGGCCTGGACGACCGGCGTGATCGCGCCGGCGACGCGCATGCGCAGCGTGTGGTCGTCGGCGACGAGATCGCTGACGCCCGGGATCTGCCTGAAGGCGTCGACCGGGACCGTGTCGGCGAAGCGCAGCTCGACCTGGTGGTGGGCCAGGTCGCGCAGGCCGTCGACCGTGCCGAGCTTGACGATGCGGCCGTCGCGAATGATCGCCACGCGATCGCCGCTCTTCTCGACCTCGGACAGGATGTGGCTCGACAGGAAGACTGTCGCACCGTCCTTGACCGCCTCGCGCAGCACCTCGAAGAAGGTCTGCTGGACGAGCGGGTCGAGCCCGGAGGTCGGCTCATCGAGGATGAGCAGCTCGGGCTTGTGCTGGAGGGCGATGATCACGCCCACCTTCTGCTTGTTGCCCTTGCTGTACTCGCGGAAGCGCTTGCTCGGATCGAGCTCGAAGCGCTCGATGAGCGACTTCTGGTAGGCGCTGTCGACGCCTCCGCGCAGGTTGGCGAAGTACTCGAGCGTCTGGCCACCGCTGAGCCGGTCGTACAGGGCGAACTCACCGGGCACGTAGCCGATGCGCTTGTGGATCGCGACCGGCTGGTCGCTCGCGGCCATGCCGAACACTCGGGCGCTGCCGCTCGTCGGCCTGATCAGGTCGAGCAGGACGCGGATCGTGGTCGTCTTGCCGGCGCCGTTGGGACCGAGGAAGCCGAAGATCTCGCCCTGGTTGATCTCCAGGTCGACATCGATGATGCCGCGGCTCTTGCCGTAGTACTTGGTCAGCTTCTCGGTCTGAATTACAGGGGCGGCCATCAGTTTTCCCTCCGTGGGTTGGTGACATCTGGGTGGGTGGTGAAGACGTCTTCGAACCACAGCCGCAGGATCGATTCATCGACCAGCTCGAGGCGCCCCGGCGCGATGCCGAGCACTCGCTCGAGCGCGAGCGGCCAGGCCGTGAAGCGATCGCGGATCTCGCTGTACTCCATCTGGCCTGCCTGTCGCGCGAGCCACATTTCGCCTGCTTCGTCGCCGGCGTCGAGGATCAGCGCGAGCACGACACGTGCCATCTGATCCGGGTCGCTCAACGTGAATGCGCCCTCGGCGATGCCCTGGCGGATGATCGTCGCGATCTGAGGCGCGACGAGCGTCCAGCTCTGGCGCCGGATCTTCTGGCGCACGATCGCGTTGTCGTCCGAGTACCAGACGCGCATCAAGGCGAGCAGGAAGTCCATCTGCTCGCTCTTGTAGCTGGCGATGCTCTGGAAGTAGGCACGCAGCTTGTCGATCGCCGGCTTGTCCTCGTCGAGGACGCGCCCCATGACTACAGCGGCCGATTGCACGAGGCGATCGACAACCGCCTGGAGCAGAGCCTGCTTCGAGTCGAAGTAGTGGTAGAAGGCGCCCTTGGACGCCCCGACCTCCACGAGCAGGTCCTCGATGCTGAACTGCTCGTAGCCACGCGTCTGGATCAGCCGTTGGCCGGCGTCGATGAACTCGTCTCGACGTGCTGCGTGGGTATGCGGGTTGACCGCTCGTGGGGCCGTTCTCGTTCCTCCCGGCTGGCGTCGGTGACGGTTATAACAAACCGACCGTCGGTCTGATAATAGCGCGGAAGGTCAAGGCGCGAGGATGTGCCAAATGGACCGTTCGAGGCCATGCTCCGTCCTCCGTGCCCGTATCGGCCGCCTTGCCCGCATCGGCCGACGGCTCGGTAGCGACCCAGCATGTGCAGGATTACCCAAGCGCCCGGCGCGGCCATAGCGCGCAGCCCGGGGTGCGCGTCGGTCTTCAAGGATCCGACTATCGCTCACGGGCGCCCGACTTAGCACTGGTGATGCTGTGCTGCAGATAGGTGGGTGGAATTCGGCGGCGCGCTCACGACTACCACGCCGGCTCCCGGTTGGCTAATCGTGGAGGTGCTACGGCCTGAGTTGGTCGCCGGCGCGCTCGCCCGAGAGGCCCGACGAGGGCGCCTCGGTACAATCGGGACAAGGCTCAGAGCCACCCACCACCGAGCAGGAGAAGGCCGAGAAATGGCACGTCCCCAGGTCACCGTGATTGGCGCCGGAAACGTCGGCGCCTCCGTCGCCCAGCGCGTCGCCGAGGGCAATCTCGCCAACGTCGTGCTGATCGACATCGTCGAAGGGTTGCCCCAGGGCAAGGCGCTCGACCTGGCCGAGGCGGCGCCCATCGTCGGCCACGACATGACGATCACGGGCACGAACGACTATGCCGACACGGCCGGCTCGGACATCATCGTCGTCACGTCCGGCCTCGCGCGCCAGCCGGGCATGAGCCGCGACGACCTGCTGGCCAAGAACGCGGGCATCGTGCGCAGCGTCGTCCAGAATGCGGCGGAGCACTCGCCCGACGCGATCCTGATCATCGTCACCAACCCGCTCGACGCGATGTGCCACGTCGCGCTCGAGGCGAGCGCGTTCACGCCGCAGCGCGTGATCGGCATGGCCGGTGTCCTCGACAGTGCCCGTTTCCGCACGTTCATCGCCCAGGAGCTGAAGGTCAGCGTCAGCAGCACGCACGCCTTCGTGCTCGGTGGCCATGGCGACACGATGGTGCCGCTGCCGCGCTACAGCACGGCCGGCGGCGTGCCGATCACCGAGCTGATGGACGAGGCGCGCATCGAGGCGCTCGTCAATCGGACGCGCAACGGTGGCGCCGAGATCGTGGCCCTGCTCAAGACCGGCTCCGCCTACTACGCGCCGGCCGCGAGCGTCGCCCAGATGGTCGACTCGATCCTCAACGATCGCAACGAGATCCTGCCCTGCGCTGCGTACCTCGACGGCGAGTATGGGGTCGACGGCCTGTTCGTCGGCGTGCCGGTCAAGCTCGGCCGTGCCGGCATCACGGAGGTCGTCGAGATCGAGCTCACCGACCCGGAGCGGGCAGCCTTCGACAAGTCGGCGGCCTCCGTGCGCGAGCTGGTTGACGCGATGTCGCGGATGAAGGCGCAGCCGTCCTGACGCGCAGCTGATGCCGGTCATCACGATCTCGCGCCTGTTCGGCGCCGCGGGTCTGCCCGTCGGCGAGAGGCTTGCCGAGCTGTTCGGCGCCGAGCTCCTCGATCGTGCCATCGTGGCCCAGGTCGCGCTTCGCTCGGGCGTGCCGGAGTCAGAGCTCGAGACATACGACGAGCGCCTGCCCAGCTTCTGGCAGCGCATCACGGCGGCGCTCGCCTCGAGCTCGCCCGAGCCGCAGATCGCAACCGGTGACTACGTCGACGAGGTCCCCTCGGCGTCGATGCAGGAACGGCTCCTGGCCATCACCCGGAGCGTGATCGAGGAAGCGGCTGAGCGCGGCAACGCGATCATCGTCGGCCGTGGCGGAGCGTTCGTCCTGGGCCGCCGGCCGGGCACTCTCCATGTGCAGCTGCACGCGTCGCTCGACGCTCGGGTGCGCTACCTGATGTCGCGCGTCGAGCAGATCCCTCCCGACGCGCGGCCCGAGGAGCGCTCGTTGCGCGACGCATGCAAGTCCGTGGACGCCGCGCGCGGCGACTACATCAAGCGCCTGTTCGGCGCCGATTGGCTCGATGCGCGCAACTACGACCTGGCGATCGATACCGGGCGGGTAGGGGTCGAGCGCACGATCGACCTGATCGAGCGCGTGGCGCGCGGGATGACAGAGTGACGGAGGAACCAGAGTTACCCACGATCGATAGCGAAACGGCAAGCGTGCCGCGGCGCTCGCGCCTGCCGCGCGGGCTGAGCGCGTTCCAGCACCGGAACTTCCGGCTCTTCTGGTTCGGCATGCTCATCTCGCTCATCGGCACGTGGATGCAGAGCATCGGCCAGTCGTGGCTCGTGCTCCAGCTGACCAACGATCCGATCGCGCTGGGCATCGTCTCCGTGGCGCAGTTCACGCCGGTGCTGTTCTTCGGCCTGTTCGGTGGCATCGTCGCCGACGCCATCTCGAAGCGTGTTGCGCTGATCGCCACGCAGTCCGCGGCCGGCGTGCTGGCACTCATACTGGCCATCCTCGTCGCGACCAACCAGATCCAGGTCTGGCACGTCTACGTGCTGGCCCTGCTGCTCGGCATCGTCAACGCGTTCGACATGCCCATCCGCCAGTCGTTCGTGGTCGAGATGGTCGGCCGCGAGGACGTGGCCAACGCGGTCGCGCTCAACAGCGCCGTGTTCAACGCATCGCGCATCGTCGGCCCCGCGATCGGCGGCCTGGGCATCGCGGCGATCGGCATCGCGCCGCTCTTCTTCGTCAATGCGATCAGCTATATCGCGGTCGTGATCGCGGTGCTCATGATGCGCCCCGACGAGCTGCACAAGGTCGCTCGCGCCGCCGTCGCGCATACCGTGCGGGCTGTGCTCGACAGCCTGGCCGAGGGCCTGCGCTACGTCCGGCGCGAGGAGACGATCTTCCTGGCCATCTCGATCCTGACGGTCGTGTCGACGTTCGCCATGAACTTCAACGTGCTCATTCCGATCCTCGCCCGCGACACGCTCCACGGCGATGCCGACACGTTCGGCTTCCTGCTCGCCGCGGCCGGTGCGGGCTCGCTGACCGGCGCCCTGGTCATCGCCTTCGGCGGCCGGCCCACGATCCGCCGGCTGATCGCCGGCTCGGCGATCGTCGGCGTGGCGCTCATGGCCGTGTCGTTCTCGCTGTCGCTGCCTATCGACCTGGTGCTGCTCTTCATCGCCGGCTACGGCACGATCTCGATGGCCGCGACGTGCAACACGATCATCCAGCTGACCGTGCCCGACATGCTGCGTGGCCGGGTGATGAGCGTGTACACGACGCTGTTCGCGGGCACGACCCCGATCGGCGGGCTTTTCGCGGGCGGCCTCGCGAGCATCGGCGGCGCACCGTTGGCCCTTGGTGCTGGCGGCCTGATCGCGGCACTGGCGGCCGTGGCCGGCTTCATGCGCATGCCGGCACGGCCGCCGATACGGCCACTGACGATGCTCTCGAGGCGGCACGCGGACGATCGCTGACGCCCACACTGGCAGGCAATGAACTTGCCGCTGGCGCTCATCACGCTCAGCTTCGATCCGTTGCTCAGCCTCGGGCCGCTCACGGTGCGCTGGCAGACGATCGGCGTCACGCTCGGGCTGCTGCTCGCCCTTGCCGTCGCGGCCCTGCTTATCCCGCGCACGGCCGCGCCGAACGAGCGTCAGCTGCGCGTCACCGACCTCGCGCTGATCCTCGTCGGCGTCGTGCCCGGCGCAGTCGTCGGCGGCCGGCTCGTGCACGTCATCGACTACCTCGGCGCGTACACGGCCAACCCGCTCTCGATCGTCGATCCGCGCGTCGGCTCGCTGTCACTGCTCGGGGCGCTCGTCGGCGGCACGCTCAGCGCGATCTATGTCGCGCGCCTGTTGAACGGCCCGCTCGCGCGCTGGGCAGATCTGGGCGCCGTTCCGCTGCTGATCGCCCTTGGCGCTGGCAAGCTCGCGCAGCTGTTGGGCGGCAGTGGCCAGGGCGCGCCGTTCGACGGTCCGTGGGCAGTGGCGTTCGCCGGCAACGGACCGTGGGTCAGCTTCGCCCCTTCGCTGTCCGCGCATCCGTCTCAGGTGTATGAAGGCATCTGGCTGCTCGTCGGCATCCCGGTCATCCTCCGCTTCGCCGGCGCGCGTCGCGTCGACTCGGACGTGCATCCGTGGGTCGCGTGGGCGGTCCGATCGGCGCCGGCGGGCGCGCTGTTCATCGGTGCTGTGGCGTGGTTTCTGGCCGGCAGGTTTATCGTCGGCTTCACGTGGCGCGATGAACCGGTAGTGGGACCCTTGAACATGGAGCAGCTCCTGGCGCTGGTGCTGCTCGCTGCCGGCGCCGCACTGCTCTGGCTGCGCTCGTGCCGGCGGACGCTGAGCGTGCTGGGCACGGCGCTGTGCCTGCTGACGACGCTCGCCTGCGGGAGCCCGGCGACGACCGTTCCACCGACCGCTCCGGCGGGCCGCCCGTCACCCAGCGTGGGTGCGTCTGCGCCGCCGTCGGCTCCGGTCGGTCCGATCGCCACACCCGCGTCCACGCCCGCGGCCACGGCGCCGCCGACTGCCCGCTCGGTCGACGAGCTGATCAGCGAGATGACGACCGACGAGAAGATCGGCCAGCTGTTCATGGTCTCGTTCTACGGCGGCCAGGCGAACGTGACGGATCCGACCCAGCTCCAGGCCAACGAGACATCGCTCGGCGTGCCCAACATCGCTGACGCCATCTCGACCTATCACCTGGGCGGCGTCATCTACTTCGATTGGGCCGGCAACATGGTCTCTCCCCGGCAGGTGGCGACACTTTCGAACTCGATCCAGGCCGACGCGGCCGCGCAACCCGACGCCGTACCGCTCCTGATCAGCACCGACCAGGAGGGCGGCGCGATCGTCCGGCTGCCTTCGCCGGCGACGCAGTTCTGCGGCAACATGTGTCTCGGCGCGACGCGCCAGACGAGCCTGGCGCGTTCGACGGCCGCGGCGATCGGCGCCGAGCTGCGCGCCGAGGGCCTCAACCTGGTCCTTGCCCCGGACGGCGACGTCAACATCAACCCGGCCAACCCGGTCATCGGCGTGCGCTCGTTCGGCTCTGACGCGACGCTCGACGCGAGCATGGCGTCGGCCATGGTTACCGGCTTCCAGACCGACGCCGGCGTCGCCGCGACCGTCAAGCACTTCCCGGGGCACGGCGACACGAACATCGACAGCCACACGGCACTGCCGACGATCAACCACACATCGGCGCAGTGGGCATCGATCGACGAGCCGCCGTTTGCCGCGGCGATCGACGCTGGTGTGGATGTGGTCATGGTCGGCCATCTCGCGTTCCCGGCGCTCGATTCCTCTGGCACGCCGGCGAGCCTCTCGGCACCGATCATCGGCACGTACCTGCGCGGACAGCTGGGCTTCAAGGGCGTCGTGATAACCGACGCCTTGACCATGGGCGCGCTGCGCGACGGCTACGGCGATGCCGGCATCGCGGTCAAGGCCGTCAGCGCCGGCGACGACATTCTGCTCATGCCCCAGTCGCTGCCCGTGGCGTTCGCGGCGATCCAGTCGGCCGTGGCCAATGGCACGATCTCGAGTGCCCGGCTCAACGAGTCAGTCAAGCGCATCCTCCAGCTCAAGCAGAGCCAGGGCCTGTTCGACGCGCAGCCCGTGACCGTGTCGACGGCCGAGTCCGTGCTGAGCGCCAAGGCGCACAAGGCAGTCGAGACGAACGCCGCCGACGCTGCCGTGACCCTGATCGCGAACGACGGCAAGGTGCTGCCCCTTCGTGACGCAGCGGCCGACGGCCCGTATCTCGTCGTCGGGACGTCGAGCGCCTGGGTCTACCCGTTCGTGACGGACGTCCGCAACCGCGGGCTGAGTGCCACGACCTATGTCACGGGAGCTACCTTGAGCTCGTCCGCGATCAAGGCCGTCGCCACCTCGACAGCGTCTTTTGGCACGGTCATCGTGCTGACCTTCGACGCGGACACGGACAACGGCCAGCAGAAGCTGGTCGCGGCGCTGGCGGCGACCGGAAAACGGCTGGTCACAGTTTCTATCGACCGGCCGTACGACCAGGCTCATTACCGTGCCGCCGTGAACCTGTGCGTCTATTCCGCCTCGGACGCGGCACTGCTCGCCGCGACGGGGGTGATCTTCGGCGACTTCGCCCCGACCGGGCAGCTGCCCGTGGCCATCCCGGATCCAAACTCACCTGCAACGACGCTCTACCCGTTCGGATTCGGTCTGACCTACCCGTAGCGGGTATCTTTGCTGCGCTGCGCAGACAACGGGAGGACCCACGCCCAATGACCGAGATCGCCGACCATCCCCTGGACATGACCGCGCCCGGCGAAGAGCTGGGCCGCGTATCGCACTGGATCGGCGGGAGGCTGGTTGCGGGCAGCTCCGGCCGCCGCGGCCCGGTTTACGACCCGGCCACCGGTCGGCAGCAGAAATGGGTCGACTTTGCCTCCGTCGAAGAGGTCGATGCGGCCGTGGCCGCGGCGGCCGCAGCCTTCCCGGCCTGGCGCGCGACCTCGCTCTCCAAGCGGACCGAGATCATGTTCCGCGTCCGCAACCTGGTCGATCAGCACCGCAGGGAGATTGCGGCGCTGCTCACCTCCGAACACGGCAAAGTCCCATCTGACGCGCTGGGCGAGGTCGCGCGCGGCCTCGAGAACCTCGAGTTCGCGACGGGCATCCCGCACCTGCTCAAGGGTGGTTACAGCGAGCAGGTCAGTGGCGGCATCGACGTCTACCAGATCCGCCAGCCGCTCGGCGTCGTCGCCGGCATCACGCCCTTCAACTTCCCGGCGATGGTGCCGATGTGGATGTTCGGCAATGCCATCGCGTGCGGTAACTGCTTCATCCTGAAGCCATCGGAGAAGGATCCGTCGGCGTCGGTCTACATCGCCGAGCTGCTCGCCGAGGCGGGCGTTCCCGACGGCGTGTTCAGCGTCGTCCATGGCGACAAGGTGGCGGTCGATCGGATCCTCGAACATCCGACCATCAAGGCGGTCTCGTTCGTCGGCTCGACGCCCATCGCCAGGTACATCTACGAGACCGGCACGCGCAACGGCAAGCGCGTCCAGGCACTGGGCGGTGCCAAGAACCACATGATCGTGCTGCCCGACGCGGACATCGACATGGCCGCGGACGCTGCCGTCTCCGCCGCCTACGGCTCGTCCGGCGAGAGGTGCATGGCCGTGTCCGTCGTCGTCGCCGTGGGCGAGGTCGGTGACCCGCTGGTGGCCGCGATCAAGGAGCGCCTGCCCAAGGTCCATGTCGGCGCGGGCTCCGAGCCGGATGCGGAGATGGGGCCGCTGGTAACGCGCGAGCACCGCGACAAGGTCGCGTCATACATCGACAAGGCGAGCGCGGCCGGGGCGACGGTCGTCGCGGACGGCCGCCAGGCGCAGGTCTCTTCGCGCGACGGCTTCTTCCTGGGCTTGTCGCTGATCGACAACGTCGAGCCCGATCACGAGTCGTACCGCAACGAGATCTTCGGCCCGGTGCTCGAGGTCATGCGCGTCGCCACCTACGAGGACGCGGTTCGCCTCGTGAACGACAACCCGTACGGCAACGGCACGGCCATCTTCACGCGCGACGGCGGCGCAGCACGACAGTTCCAGTTCGAGGTCCTGGCGGGCATGGTCGGCATCAACGTGCCCGTTCCGGTGCCCGTCGCGTACTACAGCTTCGGTGGCTGGAAGGATTCGCTCTTCGGCGATCTCAACATGTACGGCCCAGAAGGCGTCCAGTTCTACACGCGCTCGAAGGTCGTGACCGCGCGCTGGCCCGACCCGGGCACCTCCAAGGTCGACCTGGGCTTCCCCCGCACCCGCTAGGTTCGTACTTGGGCGCATCGCGCGATTCCAATCTGATTGGAGACGATCCGATCTGATTGGCGACGATCCGGCCCGCCGACCCGGCTCTGCGCTCTGCTCGGCACAGGCACTGACCGATTTGACAATCTGATTGCCGAAACCGTTTGCCTGCCGGAGTGGGTGGCTCCAATCGCCGCGAAACCCGTCGCAGACCGCCCCGGTCGTTCAATCAGATTGGAAAGTTGCGGACGGAACGTGGAAGGGCGCCGGCCGCAAAGCGGCCGGCGCCCCAGCTGTCCGCGCTGCCCAAAGCGCGGGCTCAAGCAATTGAGCCTAATTGGCGGTCACTGACCCGAAGAGGCCGTGGCTCTCGTCGCCGGGACCGGCCGCGAAGTAGAGCGAGTTCGTCGGCCCGGCTGAGCCGCCGTTGCCGAACGCCACGCCCCACAGGCCGTCGATGCTGATCGCGCGGCCGTGCGAGTTACGGAGCGCGCCGTCGAACATCCATCCGCCTGAGGTCAGCCGGTAGGCATTGATGTGGCCGTTGCCGAAGTTGCCGACCAGCAGGTCGCCACTGAAGCGGCCGAAGTTGTCGGGTGCCCAGGCCATGCCCCACGGCGCGTTGAGCGCACCGCGCGTTGCTACGCGGGCGATCCACGTTCCGTCGGTCGCAAAGGCGTCGACATAGCCCAGGTGCGCTCCGTCGACCTCGTCGCCCGCTTCGGCGTCCTGCTTGGCGAAGGTCACGAAGATCATGCCGTTCGCCGCCTGGATGCCGAACGGTGCGTATCCGGCCGGAATGCTCGGGTCGCTGAACGCGCCCGCCCAATGCTGGCGAACGAACGCGCCGTTGAACACGTCGACGCGGCCGTTATGGAAGTCGGTCGCGTACAGGAAGTTCTGGCCGCCCATCGACGCCAGCGCGAGGCCCTTGTAGCTCGCATCGGCGCCCGATCGGTTGACCACGACGAAGGCCTTGGTCGACGGCGCTGAGCCGCCCACGTTCGGGTTCCAGCCGCGAATCTTGCCGTCCTCGCTGGCAAACAGGAAAAGCGACGGGCCCGAGTTGCTGCCATGGCTGACGACGAAATCGGAGGTCCCGTTGTAGACGGCCCCCGACGGTCCGCCGCCCACGGTCACGACAAGCGGGATGGTGCTTCCGGATCCGTCGTAAAGGGTCGACTTGTCGGTTCCGTTGTCCGCCACCCACCACGGCGTGGACGGGCCAGCGGCGATGCCCCAGCCGTTGACGAGGTTGGAATCCTTCGCTGCAGCATGCCCGGCGCGGTCCGCCACGAGCTTGGTCACGTGGTAGCTGCCGTCGGCGGCAGCGGCCGGCAGAGCCAGGACCATGGACACGGCGAGGCCGGTCACGAGGGCGGCCAGGCCAACGCGCAGTCGCTGGTAACCGGCCGTCGCTACGGCGCGAGCGACATGATTCATCGATACCTCCTACTGGCAATTCCCTATCGCGGCGACCTTCGTCCCGTGGGGTCCGCGCCCGATACGTACCGGGGTCGCCATCGGCTACGGACCTTGGTCTCACAGGGAGGTTGGAAAAGCCGCAATCGCGGCGCTAGGGTCCGCGTGTGAGCGGCAGATACCTGGACGACTTCGAGCCTGGCGAGGTGATCGATTCGGCCGAGGAATACGAGATGACGCCCGAGCGCATCGCTGCCTTCGCGACCGAGTTCGACCCGCAGCCCATCCACCTCGATCCGGAGATGGCCCGCGAAAGCCTCTTCGGCGGAATCATCGCCAGCGGCTGGCACAGCCTCTCGGTCACGATGCGGCTGATGGTGCGTTCGAACATCTTCGAAGGCGCGCCCGTGGTCGGTGTGGGAATTCAGAACCTCAGGTATCTGAAACCCGTCCGCGCAGGCGACCGGTTGCGTGCTCGCGCGGAGGTCCTCGAGACGCGGCCGTCGAGCTCCCAGCCTGACCGCGGCTACCTGGTCCTGCGCGTCGTCACGCTGCGCGACGAGGAGCAGGTGCTGACACAGGACTGGACCGTCCTCGTGCCAACACGCCCCTACTAGAACACCGCCCGCGCTACTCGCTATTCGGGTCATCCGTCCGCCGAAGCAGCCGCGGCGGCCGACGGGGTCGTGGAAACGGGTGCTTCGGAGGCCCGAATCGGCCTCAGGCGGGCTGATTTCCGAGGAATCGCCAACCGGCCGAGCAGCTGCCGGCGGCCCGCCGGACGAATGACTCGTTTATCGGATGGAGGACCGTGCGTGGTGCCGCGGCGGCCAGGGGTCTAGCCGGTGGAGGGCACGGTCCCGCCGGGGGGCGTGAGCAGGATGCGGACGTCCGGGGCGCGCTCGGCGGCCGCGGCAGCGAACTCGAGTGGCGGCTTCTGCAGTCGCTGGGGCATGACCCGGGCCATGCCCACCGGCCACAGCGTGCCCCAATGGATCGGCACCGCGGCGCGCGGCCGGATGACGCGCAGCGCGTCGGCCGCGCGCCAGGGGTCCATGTGTCCCGGACCCAGCCGCGGCCCCCAGCCCCAGACGGGCAACAAGGCGAGGTCCACGCCGGCGAGTTCGGCCATCGCGGCAAAGATGTCCGTGTCGCCCGCGAAGTAGACGCGCTCGCCGTCGCTCCCAAAGACGTAACCCAGTGCATCCGCGGTCGGCCCGAACGGCGGCCGGAACCCGGAATGCTCGGCCTGTGTGGCGGTCACCGAAACCCCGGCGACGGTGATCGCGCCGCCAGCCGCGATCTCGTCGACGTTCTTGAAGCCCACGTGGCGCATGTACGACCCCGCGCCGCGCGGAACGAGGAGCGGTATGTCGGTGCCCAGGGCGCGCAGCGACGGCAGATCGAGATGGTCGAGGTGCAGGTGGCTGATGACCACGAGGTCGATGTTGGCGTAGAGGTCGAGCGGCAACGGATCCGCCGCGCGGCGCAGGATCGCGATGCGGTCCATCAGCACAGGGTCCGTCAGGATGCGCGCGCCGCCCATCTCGACCAGCACCGTCGAATGGCCCAGAAACGTGATCGCGGCCTTCATCACGCGGCCACCGCGGCCACCGCGGCCAGCTCGTCGGGATCGATCATCGCGTTCTCCGGCGTCGCGTGGCGCATCCACGAGCGCAGCTGGGTGTAGACGGCCTCCGCGCCGACGATCTCGGCGTCCAGCTCCCAGTCGGACGGATAGAGCATCAGCGCGTCCGTCTGCGGCCCGCCCAGGCCACCGTGCGATCCGATCAGCTCCTCGAACGCCGCGACCTGGACCGTGTCCGGATCGAACATGCTGATCAGCGCCAGGTCGCCGCAGTTGTCCATCGCGTCGAGCCGCGCGAGCGCCAATGCCGCCTCCGCGCCGAAGTCGAGCAGCGGGTCGTCGCCCTCGACCTTTCCGTCGGCCAGGTGACGGACGCCCGACTGACCGATGACCAGCGCGCCATGCTGCGCCGACCTGACCAGCACGAGCCCGATTCCGGGATGGCTGGCGAGGGCTTCGACCATGTCCGGGAAGCGCGCGTTGAGCGTCTCGATGTCGGCCCGGCCGTCCATGTCCGGGAAATAGACCAGCGACAGGTTGCCCGATGGGCAGACGACCAGGTCGGGTCGATCAGCTGTTGCTTCCTGCTCAGCCTGCTTGATCTGCGCGGCAGTTCGCGCCAGGCGTCGTTCGCGCCGTCGCGCGCGCGTCCGCAGGGCGGTGCGCGTGACCGTGCTCGTGCCGCGCGCGCGGCTCAGTTCCGATACGAACGTGTTCAGGACGCGCCACTGCTCGAGCTCGTCGATCGCGGCCTCGACCGAATCCGCGCCGCCCATAAGCTGCCTGATCAGCTCCTCGAGGGTCTTGCCGTAGCGCTGCAGGAATGTCGCGCCGAGCGTCTGGCCGTGGTCGGACAGGATCACGAAGTGGTATGGCCGCGGCGCATCCTCGGCGGCGCGGGCGAGGCTGCCCAGCGCGTGGTCTATGCCGTCGAGCGCGTCGAGGCTCTCCGCGCGCTGGGGTCCACTGTGGTGGGCGATCTCGTCGTAGTCGGTGTACGTGACGTAGATCACCGACGTGCCGCGCAGCATCTCCTCGATCACGAGGCTCGTGCACAGCGGCCGAAGCACGACGTTGGTCGCGGCGCGCAGGAACGGGTAGGGAAAGCCGCGCGCGAGACGTGGCTCGATGCCGGCCATTCGCGCGCGGTACGCCTGGAAGATCTCCTTGACCGCCTCGGCGATGCCGAGCACAAGAGCGTGGCTGAAGCCGTAGGGGCTGAGGAAGAAGGCCAGGTAGCTGCGACTGTGGCCGAGGCCCTTGCTCGGGTCGGACATGGTGCTCAACGTCAGGTACGACCGCGCGGCGCCGCCCGACAGAAGGTTGCCGATGCTCGCGCCGTCCCTGCTCAGCAGACCCGCGTGCCCGCCCTCGATCACGCGCCGCTCGAGCTCCTCCGCGTCCGCGGCGCGGTTCGAGATGACCATCTGCCGGTCCTTCTTCTCGTACCAGCGGAAGGCGGGGATGTTGTCGTTGCTGCCGAAGAGGATGCCGGCCTGGCTGGCGCTGGTCTGCGACGGCAGCAGGGTGGTCCACGAGCCCAGGCGCATCCGGCCGTGGTTGATCCAGCGCGACATGACCGGCACGCGCCCGGCCTGGACCTGCTGCACCAGCACGTGGTGTGACAGGCCGTCGATCTGGATGATCACGAAGCCGGGCCGGGCGCTTGGCTTCGCGCCACGCCGCCGGCCGAGCAGGCGGCGCACGAGCATCGAGTAGTACGAGTCGTCGCTGTCGAGGCTGAGCAGCCACGACAGGACCGAGTTGATGATCGCGAAGACGATCGCGGCAAAGACCGCGTCGTAGGCCTGGGCGAGGTGGTAGCCAGGCACGAACGGCTCGATGGCAAGGAACACGCCGATCTGGAAGGCAAGCGCGGTGATGAGCATGACGACGAGCGAGATGGGTGCCACGATCGCCAGCAGCACGGGCCTCACGAGAGCGCTCAGGGCACCGATCACGACCACCGCGGCAGCCAGCGCGTAGATGCTGTCCACGCGCACGCCGGGGAGCAGCCAGGCGGTCAGGCCGAGCGCGATGGCACCGACGACAAACGAGATCACCGCGCGCAGGGCGAGCTGCCGGCGGCCGCGTCGCCAGTTCCAGACCAGCTCGGCCTGGACGCGGTAGAAGTCGAAGAGGCGGCGCACGAGACCCATTGCGCCTGAGTGTAGGAGCGGGCTCATTCCGGGCCGCTCGGTATGTCGTATGTAATTGTTGCAGTGGCGTCTTGTAAACGGCGGTTAGAATGCGCCGCGACAAGGAGGAGCCTCCGTGAGCATCGCCCCAGCGATGCTGGTAGGTCGCGTCGCCCCAGCGGCGTTGGCCATCTTTGCCAGCTTGTTCGCGTTTCCGTTCGTGGCTGCCACGCCGGTCGAAGCATCGGCCGCGCCAAAGCAGTGCACCCAGTGGTCGTCGACGACCGAACCGCCCAAGACCATCCAGGTCTATCGGGTCAACGAAGGCCGTGTCGAAACGGTCGACTTCAAGGACTACGTCATGCGCGTCGTGTCGCGCGAGTGGGACGTCAAGCAGGGCGCGCTGCGCAAGGCGGGCGCCGTGGCCGTCAAGCAGTACGCCTGGTACTACATCCTTCACTACCGCGGCGGCACCTACAACGGCGCATGCTTCGACGTGAAGGACACCACGGCCGACCAGCTGTACGCCGCGAAATCGATCCGCGGCCTGCCGCGCGCGGTCAAGAAAGCCGTCGACTCGACCTGGTCATGGGTCGTGTGGCGCGGCAAGAGCTTCCCGATGACGGGCTACCGACGCGGCTCGAACGTTGGTTGTGGAGTCGACGCGGGCTACCACCTGTACGTCCGATCGGCACGCAAGTGCGCCGACAACGGCTGGTCCGCGGAGCAGATCCTCGAGAAGTACTACAGCGCGACA
>CAYYVV010000034.1:21696-26958 GCA_964475245.1 uncultured Anaerolineaceae bacterium
CGCCGACAACGGCTGGTCCGCGGAGCAGATCCTCGAGAAGTACTACAGCGCGACATTGACGCAATAGCGCCCCCGCGCGGGGCGCCCGGCGCCCCCGCGCGGGGCGCCCGGCGCCCGCCGCACGCCCGGCGCCCGCCGCACGCCGATAACCCATAGCACGTCCTGCGCCCGCCGCACGCCGATAACCCGTAGCACGTCCAGGGTTACCCACGCGGGAGGCGAGGGCTTAGCGCGGGGTGACTACCGTCGCGGTCGGGGCTACCCGGTGGCGCAGCACCTCCACGCATAAATCGGCCGTCCCCGTGCGTTAGTGATCCTCCCGAAGCCGTCAACCGGGCGGTAAGTCGGGACTAAGCGACTGGCAAGCGCTCGACGTAATCATGTGGGTGCTATGGCCAAGCCCAGACGGACGACCGTCGAGACCGAGGCGCAGCGCGAGCTGTCGGCCGTGCTGCGCCGCGAGGGGCACAAGGTCCGAGCCGCACGTCACCGCCGACGATGGACCCAGACGGACCTCGGCCGCAGATGTGATCTCGCCCAGACCACGATCAGCAAGCTCGAGCTGGGCGAGGGCGGCAGCCTTTCGCTCGAGAGCTGGCAGCAGGTGGCGCTCGTGCTGGGGCTGCCGTTCGACCTTTTGCTTGGGCGCGACGCGCTCGAAGAACCGACCGACGCCGGGCACCTGGCGATCCAGGAGCTGATCCTGCGCCTGGCGCGCCCGCTCGGGTTCGGCCGAACGTTCGAGCTGCCGACCAAACCCAGCGACCCGAGTTACTCGACCGATGTCGGACTGCGCGACGACGTTCGGCGCCTGCTCGTTCAGGTTGAGTGCTGGAACACGTTCGGCAACATCAACTCGGGTGTTCGGTCGTCCAATCGCAAGCGCGCCGAGGCAGAGGCGCTGGCCGTCGCAATCGGAAACGGCAAGGAGTACGCGGTCCGCCAGGTATGGGTCGTGCGCGCGACGCGGCGCAATCGAGAGCTCCTGGCGCGCTATCCGGAGATCTTCGCGTCGCGCTTCACGGGCTCGTCGAAGCTGTGGGTTGCAGCTCTCACCAGCGGCACGCCGCCGCCAGCCGAGCCGGGTCTCGTCTGGTGCAACGTGGGCGCGACTCGGCTCTACGAGTGGCGCCCGGCGCGAAGGCGAGCTGCGGCGGCGGCTTGATCCGCGGGAGGGAAATCGGTCACGGCCGTCCATAGCTAAATGGCACTGGACTGCACGGACGCCGCCGCCAACGTAGGGCGCAGGCGCCGGTCCGTCCGTCGACCGACCCGAAGAGGGAGAAGAAACCTGTGATCCTGCCCCATAGGATTCTCTGGCTGGCTCGTCCTGTCGTAGTCGGCGTTGTCTTCTTGATGTGTGTTTCGCCGGCCGCGGCGTCGTCGTGGTCGGTGTCGGCCGTAACCTCCTCGGGCGGCGGAGTCGCCTGGGGGAATAGCGCGGCCATGACCGACAACGGCACCGGCGTCATCGTCTACGCCGACTTCAGCAATGGAAATAGCGTCGCGTACCTGCGCCGGAAGGTGTCTGGTGGAGCGTGGCAGAGCCAGGTGCGGTTGTCGGCGCAGGGCATCTGCTATGGCACTGTGCCAGCGGTGGACGCGAACGGATCGAACGTCGATGTCGTGTGGGTGCAGGAGACCGGCTCCGATTGCACGGCGACAACGAGCGGTCAGGCCTACTACATGCACAGCTCCGACAACGGCGCGCACTTCACGAGCCCGCAGATGATCTCCGGCAGCACCCTCCGAGCTGGCGAAATAGATGTCGCGAGCGGTCCGAACGGCGAGGTGCTGATTGGTTGGACCGACGATTCGAACGGGAAGATGTACGTCCGTTCGAGCACTGACGGCGTGGCTTTCGGTTCGGCCCAGCTCATCGGCACGACCAAGGCCACTCCATGGGACGGCTCATCGACGCTTGATGGAGCAGTGGGTGTGGCCATCGGCAGCGGCGTCCAGTACGTGGCGTACCTGTCGAACCAGTCGACCATTCAGGTTCGCCGATCAACCGATGGAGGTGCCAGCTGGTCCGCCGCGACGAAGATCACCGGGCAGGCGGACGGCTACTCGGAGCTGAGTATTACCGCCGAAGGGTCACGCGCCGACATCGGATTCGCCGCCTTGGCCAAGGGCCACGAATGGGCTCAGTACCGCGAGACGAAGAACGGCGGTGCATCCTGGAAGAAGCCGACGAATCTGACGACGCCATCCCAGCCCTACGGGACATACACGGGGGTTGGACTCAAGGACGGGACCTTGCGCGCGACGTATTCCCGCTGTGTGACCGCGTCGTGCGACGTTCTCGCCGTGTACTACCGGCAGCAAAAGGCCGGAAAGTCCATGTCCGCTGCCGTGCGTGTCTCCGCCCCGGCAGCGTGGAGTTACGCCGCCGGCGTGGCCGGCGTTGGCAACGCCTCGGTGGTCATGTACTACACGTACAACGTCTCATCCGGCGACGCCTACGCCGCCACCAAGGGTCTGTAACCAGGTTCGGAGGTACCTGCCTTCTGACGCGACCTTCGGTCCGGCCTCCATCCACGCAATCCGACTATCCAGTTACCCAGAGTGACTGACGGGCGTCGCCGAAGCACCCTTAGTCAGCCAGGATGCATAGTCAGTCGGATTACGTGGATGGCGCCACGAATCGGAATTCCGTTCCGATGGGCTGGTGTCAGCTCTGGCCGGGACCTGGCGGGGGAGTCTGGCCGCCCGTCATGGGTGCCTGATCCGGGCCGGCGGGCGGCGCGGGCTGTGCGGGCGGCGCGGCGTCGGGCCACGCCGGGGCGGCGGGCATTACGGGAGCAGCCGGATAGGCCGGAGCAGCCGGATAGGCCGGAGCCGCGGGCATGGCCGGAGCAACGGGCATTGCGGGAGCCGCAGGCATTGCCGGGGCCGTGCCCATCGCTGGCGCGCCCTGGCCCATCGCCGCGGCCGTGGCCGACTCAGCCGCCAAAGTCGCACCGTGCACGCGATCCGGTCCCTGGCGCTTGAAATACCAGTTCGTCTGGAGCTGCGCTGGCGTCATCGCGTTGGGCTGGAGCCGCGTCTCGACCGCGAACATCTCCCAGCCTCGGTCGCCGAGCAGCCCGGAAACGTAGCCCAGGTTGACGCGCGACCGGTCGAGCGAGATCGACCACTCCGTCGACTGCGGCATGAACACGCCAGTGCCCAGCACGCCTGCCAGCTCCTGGGCCAGCCCCGGCTGGGGGTGGCTGAAACCGATTGTGGTGTACGGCTGGTCCGTCATCCACGCGTATTGCCAGGTTGCCATTCAGACGTACCTCCAACAGAGCTCTATGACCAATATCAGACGAGGTATTCGCGTGCCGACTTGCGGCGCAGGAACTTGCCCCAACCCTTCTCCCCCTGCCACTGGCCGTTATCGACGATGACGCGGCCGCGCGACATCACGAGATCCGACCCTCCGACCACCGACCTGCCCTCGTAGCACGAGTAGTCGACGTCCATGTGGTGCGTCGACGCGGAGATCGTGTGCCTGCGGGCAGGATCGTAGACAACCAGGTCGGCATCGGCACCCGGTGCGACCACGCCCTTGACCCCGGCAAGGCCGAACATCCGCGCCGGCGCGGCCGAAATGACTTCCACCCACCGCTCGGGCGTCATCTGGCCCGATACGACTCCACCGTCGTGCATCAGGTCGACGCGATCCTCGACACCCGGCAGTCCGTTGGGCACCTTGCGGAAGTCGCCGACGCCCAGGTCCTTCTGGCCGTGGAAGTCGAACGGGCAGTGATCGGTCGAGACGAGCTGCAGGTCGTCCTTCAGAAGTCCCTGCCACAACGGCTGCCAGTGGTCCTTCGGCCGCAGCGGCGGTGAGCAGATGAACTTGGCTCCCTCGAAGCCGTTGCCCATGTCGTCGAGCGACAGGAACAGGTACTGCGGGCACGTCTCGGCAAACGCGGCCGTGCCCCGGGCCCGAGCCGACTGCACGGCCTCCAGGGCGTCGCGCGCGGAGAGATGGACGATGTAGACCGGCACGTGTGCCGCTTCGGCGAGCCGGATCACGCGATTGGTCGCTTCGCCTTCAAAGATCGGGTAGCGCGCGACGCCGTGCCAGTAGGGATCCGTCTTGCCCTCGTCGACCAGCTCGGCCGCCACGACGTCGATCACCGGCCCGTTCTCGGCGTGCATCATGATCAGCCCGCCGTTCTTCTCGGTCTGCTGCATCGCGCGGAAGATCGCCCCATCGTCGCTCAGGAAGACACCCGGGTAGGCGGTGAAGAGCTTGAAGTCGGTGATCCCTTCGTTGACCAGCTCGTCCATCTCGGCCAACGAACCGGGCGTCACGTCCGACATGATCATGTGGAAGCCGTAGTCGACGGTCGCGTTGCCCTCCGCCTTGGCCATCCACGTCTCGAGCCCCTCGCGCAGCGACTTGCCCTTGGACTGCACGGCGAAGTCGAGGATCGTCGTCGTCCCGCCGAACGCGGCAGCGCGGCTGCCAGTCTCGAACGTGTCCTTGGCGAAGGTCCCGCCGAAAGGCAGCTCCATGTGCGTGTGGACGTCGATCGCGCCCGGGATCACGTACTTGCCCGAGGCGTCGACCGTGCGCTCGGCGCCGGCCCCGAGATCTGAACCGGCGAGCCCACGCCCGACCGCCACGATCTGCTCGCCATCAACCAGGACGTCAGCCTGCGTCGAGACGTCGGCATTGACCACGGTGCCATTCGTAATCAAGGTCCTCATGCCCGTGACTGTATCGCGGGCACAAAGAGTTCAGGGCGCGGCAAATTGCCGGAAGTTGACCGTGATCGTCGCTTGTCGAATGGGATCGCAAGACCCCGAGGCCGGGCAGTTGTACAGATACTTGAGCGTCTGACCGGTGGTCACTGTCATGGGCGGATTCCATGTTCCGTCGAGCGCCGTACAACCGGTCGTGTCGCAATCGGCATGAGCGATTTCCTTTTGGTTCCGGTAAAGAGAGATGCGGCCGTTTTGACTGATCGGCGTGATCGTCACCGTGTCGAGACACCAGACCTTGCCGGTTGGCGGTGATGTCGTGTTGTCGGTGTTGGTCAGCGTCACCGAGCCGGACTTCCCGCCACTCGCGGTCGAGCAATCGAAGGCGACGGGCGTTGCGGTCGGAGTCGGAGTTGGAGTCGGTGTGGGTGGCGGCGTTGGCTTTTTGGTTGGCGTGGCGGTCGGAGTTGGAGTCGGGGTGGGCGACTCGCTGGGTGGCGGAGTGAACAGCGGCGTGTCCGTCGGCGAGAAGAAGGGCGTCGGCGTCAGCAGGCCAGG
>CAYYVV010000035.1:0-24425 GCA_964475245.1 uncultured Anaerolineaceae bacterium
GCGGGCGTCGTGCTGGACACCTTCGCCAACGTGATGCGCGACCGGCCGCAGCTCGTCAAGGGGCTCGTCGACGGCGCGGCGCATCTGCCGGACAGCGACAAGTTCGCCCAGTTCGCGCGCAGCCATTACGCGCTCGGCCTGCTCATCCACGTTCCGCGCAATGTCGTGCTCGAGCGTCCGATCGTCGTCCGCTGGAGTGCCGGGCGGCCGGGCCGCGCGCTTGTCAGCCGGAGCGTGATCCACATCGGCGAGAACGCCCATGCGCGGATCCTCGAGGAGCAGGTGCCGTCCGAGGCGCACGACGCGGCGAGCGAAGCGCAGAGCATGTGGTGGGGCACGTCAGAGGTCTCGCTCGACCAGGGCGCTCAGCTGTCATTTGCAGGGCAGCAGGATTTCGGCGCGCACACGCTCGTGTTCATCAACCGCCACGCGACGCTTGGCCAGGACGCGCAACTGCGCTGGGCACTGGCCTCCGTCGGCGGCGAGCTGCACAAGAGCCGGATCGACAACCGGCTCGTCGGCCGTGGCAGTGGCGTCAACCAGGCCGAGATCGTCTTCGGCGACGGCCGCCAGCTGGCCGACCTGACGAGCTACACGCGCCACATCGGCCACGACACGACCGGCGACCTGCTCAGCAAGGGTGTCTTCATCGATCGCGCGCGCGGCTACTTCAAGGGCATGATCACCATCGACCGCAGCGCCAAGGGCACCGACAGCTTCCTGGGCGAGTTCGCGATGCTGCTCACCAAGCAGGCACGCAGCGTGACCATTCCCAGCCTGGAGATCGACCAGCCCGACGTGCGCCGGGCCAGCCACTCGAGCTCCGTCGGACCGATCGACGAGGACGAAATCTTCTACCTGATGAGCCGCGGCATCCCGCGCGACGTCGCGCGCAAGTTCATCGTGATGGGCTTCCTCGAGCCGGTTGTCGCGCGCATTCCGCTTGCCCCCGCGCAGGATCGGCTGCGCGCGCGGCTGGAGGAGAAGTGGCCTCAGGCCCAGGCGTCAACCCAGAAAGCGGCCTGAACAGCGCCGTGCGCCGCGTCCCCGTCGCGCGGCTCGAAGAGGTTGCGCCGGGGACCATGTTCATGGTCCAGGTCGACGGCACGGACATCCTGCTCGTCAACCTCAACGGCACGATCCGGGCGACGCAGGGGGTGTGCTCGCACGAGTACTTCGAGCTCGACCGCGGCTTCCTGACCGCCGACACGCTGACCTGCGCGCTGCACCTGTCGCGCTTCGACCTCGAGACCGGCGAGGCGCTCGACCCACCAGCGGAGCTGCCTCTCGCGACCTACCCGGCGACGATCGAGGGCGGCGAGATCATCCTCGAGCTGCCCGAGGGACCGATTCCCGTCAACGAGTAGGGGGCCCCTGACTTGCCGGCACCGTTGTCGGGTAGTCGGGGACGATCTGGTCCGGGTTTACGTTCACGTCGATCGTCATGAGTGCGGCATCGGCTTCGTTCTGGGCCGTGACCGTCATGCGATAGCCATTCGTCGCGATTCGCGCGAAGTCAGGGTCCGACATGGTCATGTCCTGCGGCGGCGCGGCGATGTCGAGCACGGTCACGGACGGACAGCAGACGCCGGTGCTGAGCTGCGCAACCGGGAAGTTCCAGCTCCCGATTCGATCGAGGTCGTCGTGCGAGACAGATGAGGTGACAGCGTCGAACTCGAGATGCGCGGTTGGCGCACCGGCCGAATAGGGGATGCGGTACATGCCCCGGTATTGGTCCTCGGCGACCTGATCGAGGATGGCCAGGGTGCCGTGGCCGTTGAGTGTCAGACCCGTCCCCAGGTACTGATACAGAACGGGCGCGGACGGGTCGGCGCGAATCGACTGCACCTGGCTCAGATCCGGAGTCGAGATCGGCCTTGGCACCGCCGTCGCCGCGGCCACGAGGGTTGACGCTGCGGGTGCCCGGGAGGAGCCGGGGCTTGCCGACTGCCCGCCAAGGCCAACGTAGACGACGCTCCCGAGCACGACCAGCGCACCGATTGCGATGAGCCATGCCCGTCCGCCGCCGCCGATGCGCGTTGTGGACAGCTCTGGCACAGGATCCTGTTCGCGGGGAAAGCTCATCGCGGAAGCTCGGTGCCCAGCCCAAGCTCGGTCGCCCGGCGATAGATCGCGTCGGCGAAGACCACGTCGGCCAGACCCACGCCGAGGTGGTTGACCACAACCGGACCCTGGGCGCGCGGCGCGGGCACCCGGCCGATGAGCGCCTCGCCGATCGAGCCGTCGGGCTGCGGATAGCCCGCGAAGACCGTTTCGCTGCGCGTGTCCTCGAACTGGGCGATGTCGTCGACGAGGAAGAAGCGCGCGCCGTTGACAACCTGGGCTGGCACGGACATGTCGTAGTCGGCCGCGACGACGAGCGCCGCGCGCTCGAAGGCCGCCGACGGCACGGTCTGGCGCAGTGGGCCGAACGAGACCATCGTCAGGACGACATCCGCGGCGCTGATCGCGGCCACGGTGTCGGCCGTGGCTTCGACGTCCGTGAAACAGCCCAGATCGTGCGCCGTGGCAGCCAGCCGCTGGGCGCGATCCGCGTCGCGGTCGGCGATCGTGAGGGCGGCGCCGCGGGCGACATGCGCCAGGACCTCGAGATGGCTCGCGCCCTGGACGCCTGCACCGACGAGCCCGACCCGTGGCGCCGTGGCGCCGTTCTCCGGCCACCACTCGCGCAGCGCCACGCCGCTGACCGCCGCTGTGCGCTGCGCGGTTATCGGGCCGCCGTCCATGATCGCCAGCGGCATACCCGTGGTCGCGTCGCTCAGGATGACCGTGGCATGGATCGCGTCAATGCCACGGCCGCGGTTGGCGGGGAAGCCGGTGACCCACTTGATGCCCAGCAGATCGTCACTGCCGGATGTGTCGCGGCCACGGAGCAGGGCCGGCATCGCGTGGCTGAGCGAGGACTCGGCGCGCGGGTGGACGCCAAGCTTGGGCGGCAGCTCGGCGTCGTCGACCAGCGCGACCATCGTCGTGCGCGCGAGCTCGAGCCGTCGCTCGACACCGGGCATCGCCGCGCGCACGTCATCCGCGGACAGATAGCGAAGCGGCGGAATGGGCATCGGCCGCGACAGATTAGGCCCTCCGGCCCGACGCGCAGGAGCCACGTGCCCGAGGCCGCCGGCCATTGGCGGTGACTACTCTTGGCCTCATGAGCCAGCCCGCCTCGGAGCACGCCTCGGAGCCCGCCTCCCAGCCAGCGCTCGAGATGACCGCCGATGACCGCAAGCGCAGCCTGGCCAACCTGAAACTCGAGCGCGACGCCATCTGGCTGTATGACCACCTCGCGCAGGTCGAGCGCGACCCAGAGCGCGCGGCGGTCTTCGAGCGCATCTGTGGCAACGAGCGGCGCCACGCGTCGATCTGGGCGACGCGCCTGACGGAGCTCGGCGCGTCCGTGCCCGCGCCGTCGGCGCCGCGCGCTCGCATCCGCTTCATCGTCTTCCTGGCCCGCTGGCTCGGCACTGATCGCGTTTCCGAGCTCGTGCGCGCGCTCGAGGGCGACGAAGAGGCGGCCTACGCCGGACAGCAGACACCTGAGACCGAGTCGATCGCCGCCGACGAGCGCCAGCACGCCGCGTTCTGGGACGAGATCACCGGCAACAACCGGCTGGCGCGCCACAGTGGCGTACGGCGCGGCCTGTCCGAGGAGGCACTCCATCGCGGCGGCCGCTCGGGCACCCTCCGCGCGGCGGTCTTCGGCGCGAACGACGGCCTGGTGAGCAACCTAGCCCTGATCATGGGCATCGCCGGCGCCGAGGCCGACAACCGGCTGATCGTCCTGGGCGGCATTGCCGGCCTGCTCGCGGGTGCTTTCTCGATGGCCGCGGGCGAGTACATCAGCATGCAGAGCCAGCGCGAGATGTTCGAGAACCAGATCTCGATCGAGCGCGAGGAGATGCGCGTCATGCCCGACGTCGAGGAAGACGAGCTGACCCAGATCTACGTCTCAAAGGGCGTCCCGGAAGCCGATGCGAAGCGCATTGCGAGCGGCCTGATGGCCGATCCCAAGAAGGCGCTCGACACCAAGGTGCGCGAGGAGCTCGGCCTCGATCCGACCGAGCTCGGCTCGGCCCCGGGCGCGGCGATCTATTCCTTCATCACCTTCGGCGTGGGCGCGGCCGTACCGCTGCTGCCGTTCCTGCTCGGCCGCGGCCAGACGGCGTTCGTCGCCGCCATCGTCCTTGCCCTCGTCGCCCTGTTCGTCGTCGGCGCCGCGGTCAGCATCGTCACCGGCCGCAACATGCTCTTCAGCGGTATCCGCCAGGTCGCCATCGGCGCCGCGGCAGCGGCCGTCACCTACGCCGTGGGCACGGTCATCGGCACGACCGTCTCTTGAGCCAGGGCCCTGATTTCGCGGCGCGCCTCCAGCGGGAGGGCCTTGACGCCTACGAGTGGTCCAACGGCCCAGGCGACATCTACTCCCCGCACAGCCACGGCTACGACAAGATCCTCGTCGCGACGAGCGGCTCGGTCGTCTTCCACCTGATCGACCCTGGCCGCGACGTCAGCCTCGACGCTGGCGAGCGGCTGGAGCTGCCGGCGGGCACGGTTCATGGCGCAACGGTCGGCCCGCATGGCGTCCATTGTCTCGAGGCGCACCTGCCCGCCGGCTCGCTCGGCGTGAATCCGCGCCATCTCGTGCGAGGCTGGTAGTCGGGCTCGTCGCTCCTGGTCGGAGCTAGAACGGCTCGTCGGCGCGCTTGGCGTACTCGAGGTGAAGCTCGAGTACCTCCTGGACCAGGTCGGCCGGTGCCTTTCCGCCACGTGAATCGACCGTCGCGCTGATCCATGCCGCCTCCGAGGCGAGCTCTTCCTCGGGAACCTCTTCGGCGCTGCGTGGGATGCGGCCGACCGCGAACCAGACGAGCGCGCCACCCACCACGAGGCCAAGGACGAGCGCCCAGCCGATGTACTGCTCCGTCATCGGGCCGAGTATAGGTATCCTGCCCGCGTGTTCCCGTTAAGCCACCTCGAGGCGTTGATCAACATCACGCCCGACCCGATCCTGTTCAGCATCGGGCCGATCAACATCGGCTGGTACGGCATCGGCTACGTCGTGGCCCTCGCCGCGCTGCTGTACGTCACGCAGGTCGAGGCCGTCAGGCGCGGCTACAACCCCAACCACGTTTGGAGCGCGCTGATATTGGTCGGCGTCCTGGCTCTGGCCGGCGGTCGGCTGTACCACGTGATCGACCAGTGGGGCGCCGTCTACAGCCAGGACCCGCTGCGCGCGATCCTGCCGCCCTACGCGGGACTCGGCCTGTACGGCGGCGTTGCCGGCGCGGCCCTCGGGATATTCATCTACACGCGCTGGAAGCATCTGCCGATCGCACTATCGCTCGACACGGTCATCGCCGGCGCGTTCTTCGCCCAGGGCATCGCGCGCTGGGGCAACTTCTTCAACCAGGAGCTGTACGGGCCGCCGACGAACCTGCCCTGGGGCATCGCGATCGACTGCGCTCATCGCGTTGCGCCGTGGTTCTGCCCGCCGCAGGGCACGTTCGACCTCAGCACGGGTTTCCAGCCGCTGTTCTTCTACGAGTCGGTGCTCGACATCCTGGGCGGACTGATCGTGCTGTACCTCTCGCGCCGCTACCTGCGCCGCATCCAGCCCGGCGACCTGGCCGCGTTCTGGGGCATCTGGTACGGCCTGTCGCGGGCCGGCCTCGAGTCGCTGCGCACAGATTGGGACTGGAAGCTCGGTGGCATCCCGACCGCGATGCTCATTGGTGTGGCGCTCGCCCTGATCGGCGTCGTCTGGCTCATCTACAACCATCCCCGCGGCAGGGCACCTTACCCGTATATGGCGCCGTGGACGCCTGAAAGTGAGGCTGCCGGCGGCGGCGAGGACGATGACGATTCCGACGAATACGAAGACGACGAATACGAAGACGACGACGAGGAGGAATCCGACGGAGGCGAGCCGCCCGGCACGGACTCCGAGCCAGCCTCTGACGCCGATCCCGACAGCTTCGATCCGGCGAAGGATGCTGACGCCCACTCCTCATGGAGCCGCGGCAGCTGACCTGGCGCCCTGGGACGCGAAGACGGCAACCTATACTCGGCCGCGGATGGAGTACGCCGAGTCGATCAGCGACCTGATCGGCAACACGCCGCTGGTTCGACTCACGCGCGTAACCCGCGAACTGGGTGCGCACGACCGCCAGCCGCTCATCCTGGCCAAGCTCGAGATGCTCAACCCGGGCGGCTCAGTCAAGGATCGCATCGGACTGCCGATGATCGAGGCGGCCGAGCGTGACGGCCTGCTCAAGCCGGGCGGCACGATCATCGAGCCAACCTCCGGGAATACGGGCCACGGACTGGCGATCGCCGCCGCGCTCAAGGGCTACAGGTGCATCTTCGTTATGGCCGACAAGCAGGCGGCCGAAAAGCAGCAGCTGCTGCGCGCATACGGCGCGGAGGTTGTGCTCTGCCCGACCAACGTCGAGCCCGAATCGCCCGAGTCCTACTACTCGGTCGCGCGACGCCTTGCCCGAGATATCCCGGGTGCCTTCCAGCCCGACCAGTACTGGAACATGAACAACCCCGAGGCGCACTACCGCACCACGGGGCCCGAGGTCTGGCACCAAACCGAGGGCAAGGTGACTCACCTCGTTGTCGCATCAGGAACGGGCGGCACGATCAGCGGCATGGGCCACTACCTCAAGGAGCAGAAGCCGTCCGTGGTCGTCGTCGGTGCCGACCCGGAAGGGTCTGTGCTCTCGGGCGACACGGCGCGCCCATATCTGACCGAGGGCATCGGCGAGGACTTCATCCCGGGCACGTACGATCCCAAAGTCGTCGATCGCTGGGTGCGCGTCTCGGATCGCGATTCGTTTGCCATGGCCCGGCGCATCACGCGCGAGGAGGGGATCCTGGCCGGCGAGTCGTGCGGCACGGCCGTGGTCGCGACCCTGGCCGTGGCGCGGGAACTGATTGAATCTGGTTCCGCGCGCGATGCCGTGATCGTCGTCCTGTTCTCGGACGGCGGACGCAACTACCTATCGAAGCTGTACAACGACGAGTGGCTGCGCGCCAACGGCATGCTCGGATCCGCGACGAGCGCGACGCGCGTCGCCGACGTGCTGCGCAACGGCCACGGCCGACGCGAGCTTCCGTCCGTGGTCCTGGCACGAACCACGGATCGCGTCGGCGCCGCGATCGACCTGCTCCAGCTGCACGGCATCTCGCAGATGCCCGTCTCGGAGGCGCCAGATGGCGACACGATCGAATCGGTCGTCGGCAGCGTGACCGAGAAGGGGCTGCTCGACAGGACCTACCGCGACCCGTCCGTCGTGCAGCGAACCGTTGGCGAGGTGATGGACAAGCCGCTGCCCACGATCGATGCGCCGGATTCGCTCGACACTGCCTTCGGGTTGCTGACCGGCGGCGCGCCGGCGATAGTCGTTGTCGAGCGAGGGCGCGCCGCCGCCGTCGTCACCAGGCTCGACCTGCTCGAGTTCCTCGCTCATCGGGGCGCCGCGTGATCCAGCCGCCATCGGATCCGGGCGTCGACGTCATCAGGACGCCGCGGCTCGAGCTGATGCTCATGTCGGTGCCGTTCATGGAGGCCTTGCAGCGCCGCGATGTCGAGGCGGCGTCGCGCGAGCTTGGCGCCGCCGTGCCGATGTGGATGGCCGACGAGCTCCAGGACTTCCTCAACTACAGGCTTGGTCAGTTGCGCCAGGATCCGTCTGTTCGCGAGTGGCTGGGCCGGGCAATGGTGTACACCGAAGCGGATGGCGCGCGGCACGCCGTCGGCTCGCTCGGTTTCCATGGCGCGCCCGACGGGGAGGGCCGGCTCGAGGTCGGCTACAGCGTCGATCCGCCGTATCGACGCCGCGGGTTTGCGCTCGAAGCCGTCCGTGCCCTCTTCGACTGGGCGCACCGGCGCTATGGGACGACACGTTTCATCGCCTCGGTCGGCCCGTGGAACCAGGCCTCGCTGAACCTGACTGCGCAGCTCGGTTTCCACAAGATCGGCGAGCAGATGGACGAAATCGACGGGCTCGAATACGTCTTCGAAACCGAATGGCCGCGGCCCGCGTCGGAGGGACATGCAGAGGGCCCTTAACGCCAGCTTCGGATTCGTCCTTGTTGCCATCCTCGCCGCGTGCACCGGCGGCCCACCGACACCCAGTCCCGCCGCCTCATCGGACGCGGTGCCCTCGGCGTCACCCATCACTCAACCAAGCGGGCCTGCCCCGACCTCGACGCCGACCTCCACTGCTTCCGCCCCGGCGAGCGAAGGCGTTTTCCCCGCGACGATGCTCGGCCTGCCGGTCATGACGGTTGCGGCCGCCGATACAGCGCTCGCCGCGGGCCAGCTCGACGGCCGTTTCGCAGCCGTGGGCGGCTACTGGCGGCAGTACGCGTTGCCGTGTGCGTTCGCGATGCACATGCCGGACATCGAGGGCTTCTGCGCGGGTGGCAAATTTGCCGACACGGCCGCCGGCACTGACATGAATGGCGGTGTTGGTGGAGACAACACACCTGTGGCGATGCCTGAAACGTCAAACGGGGACGTGCTCTGGTCGGACGCATCGGACGCGCCGGTTCTTGTCGTCCTGATCGTCCACGCCGATGACAGTCGATCGTGGCAGTGCGCGCACGACCCGAACATCAATTGCAGGCAGCAGATGGTCATCGACGATGTCGCCTGGGTGAACGGACCCTCACTGTCCATCGTCGACTCGGGCCCGTCCGCCGTGTCGCCCAAGCTGTCGCTCGACGAGGTTGTATCCGCAGGCGTGAAACCTGGCGAGCAGCTGATAACGGCCTATCCGCTGCTGGCCACGAGTCTGAGCGACGTCGATCCACGGCTGATGGGCAAGGGCAGCGGCATCGTTTGGCTCGTGCGGGTGGCCCAGCCCGTCTCCGGCAGTGATCAGACGGCCGCTGGCACAGTCCGGCTCATCAGCGACGCTGACGGATCAGTCGTCGATGAGCTTCCGCTCGCCGTGGCCGCTGACTACAACCCGGCGCGGCTCGTGCTGGATTCCCAGTATTCGGACAATTCGGCCGACACTGATCCGCACTTCCAGCTACTCGATGGCACGACCGTGCTCGCGGACGACGTGCTCAACATCGGCACGCCACCGATTGCGGTCGACGCTGGCGACTATGTGCTTCACGCCTATTTGACTGGCGCTCCGCAGCCAAGCGGTGCGACATGCGATCAGCCGATCACTCTCGCCGCCGGCGCCGACGCGGCATACAAGGCCACCTTTACCGGTTCAACCTGCAAATGGGCGCCGTTCGATCCGACCAAGTTCTAGCGCCGGCCGACCGCTCGGGCCGGGACGCCACTAGAGCCAGGGCAGCTTGACCGGGATGACGATGTTGAGGAACAGGCCAACCGTCAGCAGCCCACCGGCGAGGCGGACGTGGCGGAAGGCGAAGGCCACGAACCACAGCGGCCAGCCGCGCGGCGGGTACCAGGACGGTGCCTCGGCCGGCTTGGGCTGGTTGTAGACCTTCAGCACGCCATAGAGGTTGGGGATTGCCAGCACGGCGAGCAAGACCCACGGCCCGACCCAGCCGGCGAGAACCGTGAGCAGGATGAGGGGGTAGAACAGGATCATGATCGCCTGGTTGACGCGCCGGGCCGTGTGCTCGCCCAGGATCACCGGCACAGTCCGAATTCCGAGCGCGGTATCGGGCACGATCTTGTCGATGTGCTTGCCGAACAGCACGCTCGTCACGAGCAGCGAATAGGGCAGCGAGAAGACCAGCACCCAGGTGGGCACCGTCCCGGTCGCGACCAGGTACGTGCCGCCGATCATCAGCGGCCCCCAGGTCAGGAACACGTCCAGCTCACCCAGTCCGTGGCGCTTCAGGTTGAGCGGAGGCGCAACGTAGAACACGCTCAGGAACAGGCCGGCTAGCGCGAAGGCGATCACGAGCCACGGCTGCTGGTTGGTCGCGGCCAGCACGAGCATGATCAGGCCGTCGATTGCAGTCAGGAGCAGGATCGTGTTGCGCAGCACGGCCTTCGTGATCCAGCCGCTGAGCACCGGATGTGGCGCGTACAGCGCGCGCACGTAGCCCTCGGTGTCTACGCCGCCGGTCATGTCGAAGTAGTCGTTGATGAGGTTGTTCGTGGCATGCGCCAGGACGAGGCCGACGACGGCCAGCACGACGGCCCAGTAGTTGATCACGAGACCTGGTGTCGTGCGCGAGGCATCGACCGCGAGGAGCAGGCCGATCATGCCCGACCAGAGCGTCATCGGAATGACCGCGGCGCGGGTCATGACAAGCCACTTGCCGATCGTGTCGAGCGGCAGCTCGAGCGGCGCGTTGGCCGTCTGCATGATCTCGGACCAGGCGGCTAGTCGGGTCCGGAGCGAGATCGGTTGGGCTGCGGGAGTCTCGTGTGCGGGCGTGGCGGTCGTCATGCGCGGAAGGCTACCAGCCGAAAGTCGGTATGTCCAGCGCCCGTGTTTTCGGCTGGTCGGTCAGCCCAAGAGCGGGAGAGACCTATGGCGCTCACCGGTGAGGGCGAAGATCGCGTTGGCGATGGCCGGCGCGATGGCGATGATCGGCGTCTCGCCCGCGCCGACGGAAGGTTCGCCGGGGCGGTCGACAAGGATCACCTCGATCGGCGGGATGTCGCTGAAGCGCGGCACGCGATATTTCTTCATCGCGCCGTTGGAGATCCGGCCGTGCTCGAAATGGACGGCTTCGAACAGCGCGCCGCCGAGGCCCATGACCAGCGCGCCCTCGATCTGGTTGCGCAGGTTGTCGGGATCGATCACTCGGCCGCAGTCGTACGCGGCCACGATCCGGGTGAGCCTGAACTCCCCGACGCTGGGCTGGCTGACTTCCACGCAGGTCGCGATGCGGCCACCCTTTTCGAAGCCGCACGCGATACCGACGCCGCGCGCGCCCGACTCACCGCGGTCCGCCCACCCCCCACGATCGGCAGCCTGCTTGAGCACGTCGGCGAGCCGATCGTCCTTCAGGTGGCGCAGCCGAAAGTCGAGCGCGTCCTCGCCGGCCAGGTGGGCGAGCTCGTCCATCGCCGATTCGCGCGCGAAGTTGTTGGCCGTGGCCGCGAGCGCGCGATACGAGCCGGTGTGCAGCGGCGAGTCCGCGGGCTGGTAGCGAACGTGATGAGTCGGGAACTCGTACGGCGAACGGATGCCCATCGGGCCCGAGTTGATGTTGATGTGGTCCCAGGCCGTGACCCGGCCACGGTCGTCGAGGCCGGCGCGGAT
The DNA here is from genome assembly GCA_964475245.1 of uncultured Anaerolineaceae bacterium. Classification (GTDB taxonomy): domain Bacteria; phylum Chloroflexota; class Limnocylindria; order Limnocylindrales; family CSP1-4; genus JALYGJ01. Next base: position 11,241 of record CAYYVV010000035.1, read on the forward strand.
GTCGATCAGTGCGGCGGGCCGGAAGTAGGCATGGGCGAACTCGTCGGCGCGGCTCCAGCGCACCTTGACCGGCCGGCCGGCTGCCCGCGCCAGCCTGGCCGCTTCGACGGCCGCCTCGCCGCTGTGCTTGCCGCCGTACCCGGACCCGGTCGGGGGGACGATGACGCGGACGTCGCTCTCGTCGACGTTCAGCTCCGCAGCCACCCGGCCGCGGACGCCGAACGGGACCTGCGTGCCGGTCCAGATCGTGACGCGCTTCCCGTCCCAGGTCGCGACGGCGCAACGCGTCTCGAGCGGCGTGTGGGCGAGATACGCGGTCGTGAACGAGGCGTCATAGGTCAACGCGGCGCGTTCGAGCGCGCGTTCGACATCGCCGTGGCCGTCCTCGAACGCGCCTTCCCAGCCACCTTCGTCGATCGGGTGGCTGCGCAGATAGCCGTCGAGCTCGTCCTCTGATGGCAGCTCGGGCGCATCCCAGCGCACGTCGACTGCCGCGATGGCCGCGTCCGCGCTGTACGGATCGGCCGCCACGACGCCCACGAACCCCGGTTCGTGGACAGTGGCGATGGCCGAGCCCTGGGGCACGGCCGAGAAATCAGCACTGACGAGCTTGGCGCCGTCGACCGGCGGATGGGCGGCGCGGCCGTGGGCCATGCCGGGCAGCGCGACATCCGACGTGTACGTGGCACGGCCGCTGGCAATGGCAAGCGCGGCGCGGCGCTCGGCCGGAATATCGTCTCGCGTCCGTGACGCGCCGCGCCGTTGCGCGTCGGCGTGCGCGGCGATGACCAGGCGCGTGCCCGGTGGAACGTGGCCGCCGTCGGCCTCGATCAGCTCGCGCGCGCTCGCCGCGGCCGCGCTCAGAACACCGCCCGCGTCCTCGGTCGAACGGCTGCCGAACGTGCCCATGTCATTCGGGCAGAAGTCGGTGTCGCCCATGACCAGGTCGACCCTGTCCGGGTCGACGCCCAGCTCGTGCGCAACGAGCGTCCGCAGCGCCGTCGTGTTGTCCTGACCGACGTCGACCTTGCCCGTGAAAGCCGTGACCGCGCCGCCGACGCCGATGTGCAGCCAGGCGCCGCCTGGCGTGGACCACGCGCCGCCGCGTTCGCCATTGACCTTGCGTGCCTCTTCGGGCGACAGAACGACGACCAGCCCATCACCCAGCCGACCGAACCAGTCGCGCCGATCTGGCTCGGCCAGATCCCATGGCGTCGCCGCCCCGCTCTCGAAGCGCGTGTCGCTCCCGGCACCCTGATCGCGGTTCGCAGGCGCAGTGTGTCGGGCATCCCGCGCCGAGTCGGCCGCGCGCTGAACGGCCGCGATGATGCGCGGGTACGTGCCGCAGCGGCAGACGTTTCCATCGAGTGCCTCGATGATGTCCGCGACGGTGGGCGAGGGGTTCGCGCGCAGCAGGGCGCCGGCCGCGACGATCATCCCGGGCGTGCAGTAGCCACATTGGAACGCACGCACGTCCGCGAAAGCGGCGACGAGCTGGGCGAAAACGCCGTCATCGCGCAGGCCCTCGAGCGTGTCGACCCTTGAGTCAGCCACGCTCGTCGCCGCCGTGACACACGACCGCGTGGGCTTGCCGTCGACGAGCACCGTGCACGCCCCGCACGCGCCCTCGCCACAGCCGGGTTTGGCGGCCGTCAGCTCCAGGTTTTCACGCAGGACGTGGAGCAGGCTGTGCTCGTCAGGCGCGTCGACAGTCCTCGCTTTACCGTTGACCGTCAGGCGCACCGGCTAGCGCGGTCCCGCGGCCGTGTCGGGAACGGACTCCGGAACAGCCGTCTGGGCAGGCGCCCCGCTGAGACGCGAGCGGGCTGCTCCCAGGTTGGCGACGAACGTTCTGCGATCGACGTTGACGAAGCCGATGCCCACGATGATCAGCGCCGTGCCGAGGACCAGACCCTGGCCGATGGGCTCGTTGAGGACGAAGAAGCCGAGCGCGATGCCCCAGATCGGCAGCAGGTACGCGACGAGCGTGGTGCGCGTCGGTCCCCAGTGCGCGATCAGCCGGAAGAAGCACAGGTAGGCGAGGCCCGAGCCGAAGATGCCCAGCCAGACGACCGCGAAGATCGCGTTTGCGGGCAGCGTCGGGATGAGCGTCAACGGGTGCTCGAATACCAGCGCGCAAATGGCGACCATGAGCATCGACAGGGTTACCTCGATGAACGCGGGCACCATCGGCCGGAGGCCGGTCACGTACCGGCGGGCAAAGACCCCGCTGAAACCGTAGGAGACGGTCGCGCCGAGCAGGAACAGCTGTGGCGTCAGGTCCGTCCGGCCAACCTCGGCGAAGTCGAAGCCCATCAGGATGGCCACACCGGCGAGGCCCACGACGATGCCGCCGATCTTGGCGACCGTCAGCCGCTCGCCGAGCATGGGCACCGCGAAGAGAATGGCGAAGAGCGGCACGGGCGAAGTCAGGGTCGCGCCGAGCGACGACGGGACGCGCTGCTCGGCGACCGTGATGAGCACGAAGGGCAGGGCAATCGCGAAGAAGCCGAGGATGGCGATGCGGACGTAGATGCCGGGGTCGCGCGGCAGCTTTTCGCGCGCCACGGCTACGACTGTGCCGAGCAGAATGCTGCCCACGATCAGGCGCAGCGTGACGAGCGTGAACGGCGTCAGCCCGGCGTCGTCACCGATCTTGATGAACAGATAGCTGCTGCCCCAGAAGAAGCCCAGCGCGATGAACAGCAGCCAGTTCGTGCGGTGCGTGGTCACGTCTTCCTCAACCCGCGGAGTCTGCCACTGGTTGCGAATTCGCGCGTAAGCGCCGATTAAGCACGCGCGGTCATGATCCCGCGGGTGGACGATCGACGGCTTGGAAGCGCATTGCGCGCGGTACGTCTTCGGCGAAACCTGCGCCAAAAGGACGTTGCCGCACTTGCGGTCGTGTCGGTCGGGCTTGTCTGTGAGATTGAGCAGGGCCGGGTCGCGGCCGTGACGCTGGAGTCGCTGAGGCGCGTCGCGGCCGCCCTCGACGTCAACCTCGATCTCGTTCCGCACTGGCGCGGCGCTGAAATGGACCGGCTGCTCAACGTGAGGCACAACGAGCTGGGAGTTGCGGTCGCCGCATACCTGAAGAAGTGTGGCTGGGAGGTGGCGCCCGAGGTCTCGTTCTCGATCTACGGCGAGCGCGGCGTCATTGACATCCTGGCCTGGCACGCGCCAACCCGAACTCTGCTGGTCATCGAGTTGAAGACGGAGATCGTCGATCCACAGGGTCTGATCGGGACACTGGACAAGAAAACCCGACTTGCGCGACGGATCGGACGCGATCGTGGTTGGCAGTCACAGACGGTAGCGACCTGGCTGGTCGTGGCTGAGGGCAGCACGAACAGGCATCGAGTCGATCGCTTTGCGGGACTGCTGCGTTCGGCGCTGCCGGCAGACGGCTCGACGATGCGCCGCTGGCTGCGGTCACCGAGCGGATCCATTGCCGGCTTGAGCTATTTCTCGGAATTCAGCCACAGCAGCAGTAAGCGGTCGTTTGCCGCTCGACGGCGGGTCCGACTGCCCAAACCGGACGCGTTCGAGCGTGATCCAAGCATGGATTCGCCGCTGCCACCCGACGGGCCGGAGGCTGTGGACGGCTCGGAGGGCGCCGGCCGGCCTAAGAACGCCGTGGCTGAAGACCGGCGAGGAATCCGGCTCGGAGCCGGTTAAGCGCGTTGTGGCTGAAGTCAGGCAACACTCCGGTTGCGAGCCGTTGCCGATCGCGAGGTCGGGGCAGTACTAACGATTGTTAGGCAGGCTACGCAGAGTCGGGCGTACAATTCGCGGCCGACGAACTGAGTAAGCCGACTCCCGGGCTCGACTGAGCTGCATGACCGGGCACGCGCGGCCGGTCCGCCAGATGGAAGTGTGCGTGCGCCACGGAGCGCACCCAGCCACTGAGCAAGGAGAACCGGACCGTGGCGACGACGCTCGAGAAGCCTGGCAATACCACCGCGACGACGAAGGGCTTCGTCCGTCGCGCGAGTGACATGCCCCTGCTGGGCAAGACGCGCCACGCGAACCTGGCGCCCGCGGAGCTGTACGAGCACGCGATCCGGCGCGACGAGGGCCTGCTCGCAGCAGCTGGGCCGCTCGTCGTGCGCACCGGCAAGCACACCGGCCGCTCGCCCAAGGACAAGTTCATCGTCGACGAACCAGACGCGCACGACGGCGTCTGGTGGGGCGGCTTCAACGCGCCGATCAGCCAGGAACGCTACGACGCGCTGCGCCAGCGCTTCATCGAGCACATGAACAAGCGCGAGGTCTTCGTCCAGGACGCCTTCGTCGGTGCCGACAAGCGCTACCAGCGCAGCGTCCGGGCCTACACCGAAACGGCCTGGGCAAGCATCTTCGTCGACAACCTGTTCATCAGGCCCCACGCGCACGATCTCAAGGGCTTCACGCCCAACTTCACGATCATCGACGCGCCGTCGTTCAAGGCCGACCCGGCGCGTGACGGCACGCGCGGCGAAACGGTCATCCTGGTCAACCTGGCCAAGCAGGAGATCCTCATCGGCGGCACCGAGTACGCGGGCGAGATCAAGAAGGGCGCATTCGGGATCATGAACTACCGCCTGCCGGCAGAGGGCGTGCTGCCCATGCACAGCAGCGTCAACGTCGGTCGCGACGGCGACGTGGCGATCTTCTTCGGCCTGTCGGGCACGGGCAAGACCACGCTCAGCGCCGATCCTGAGCGCATCCTGATCGGCGACGACGAGCACGGCTGGAGCGAGGAGGGCGTCTTCAACTTCGAGGGTGGCTGCTACGCGAAGACGATCCGCCTGTCCCACATCTACGAGCCCGACATCTACTCGACCACGCAGCGCTTCGGGACCATCCTCGAGAACGTCGCGATCGATCCCGCCACGCGCGAGCTGAATCTCGACTCGGAGGAGCTGACCGAGAACACGCGCGCCGCCTTCCCGCTCAACTTCATCAGCAACAGCTCCGACCAGGGCATGGCCGGCCACCCGTCGGCGATCATCTTCCTGACCGCCGATGCGTTCGGCGTCCTGCCGCCCATCGCCCGCCTCACGCGCGACCAGGCGATGTACCACTTCATCAGTGGCTACACGGCCAAGCTCGCCGGCACCGAGGTGGGCGTCAAGGAGCCCAGCGCCACGTTCTCGACGTGCTTCGGGGCGCCGTTCATGCCCCGCCACCCGAGTGTCTACGCGCACATGCTCGGCGAGCGCATGGACCGCCACGACGTCCCGGTGTGGCTGATCAATACCGGCTGGACGGGCGGCCCGTACGGCGTCGGCGAGCGCATGAACATCACCTGGACGCGGCAGATGGTTCGCGCGGCCCTTTCCGGTGCGCTCGACGGCGTCCCGATGCGCACGGATCCGACCTTCGGTGTCCAGGTTCCGACCCGCGTTCCCGACGTACCGGCGGAAGTTCTCTGGCCGCGCGACACGTGGGCGGACAAGGATGCCTACGACGCGCGCGCACGCCAGCTGGCCGACATGTTCGTCGAGAATTTCAAGCAGTTCGAGGACCGCGTCAGCGAGAGCGTGCGCGCCGCCAGCCCGCGTCGCTGACGCGGCGCTGGCCGGAGCTAGCCTGCCTTGGCCAGGATCGCCGGCATCTCGGTCCGGTCGAAGGCGCGCATGGTCATCGTCTTGATGAAGCCCTGAGCGCCAACGCGCATCAGAAGCGCGGCCATCGACTCCGCGTCGGGCATCTCGAACAGGCAAACGAAGTCGTACTTGCCGAGCGTCCAATAGATGTCCATGAGCCGTCCGCCCATCGCCTGCGCGCCCTGCGCGACCCCGTCCGCGCGCTTGAGCGTGTCAGCGTTCGCAGCGGTCCCCTGCGCCGTCAGTGTGCCGAGCACGATGAAATGGAACATGAGCCACCTCCCATACCTGCCCCCACGTCCCCTCGCCGGGAATCGTAGGCCGGCGCACAAGCGATCACCTCGCGCCTGCCGACATTTGTGGAGTGGCCGATGATTGATGGGATGGCCGACAAAGAAAAGACCGATCCATCCACTCCTCAGGCGGCCTGGCGCCGACGCTTCAATGCGCCGCGGACCACGCTCCCAGAATGGGCAACCGACGCGCCCGAGCGACTGGTCTACGCCTCGAACCGCGGCGGCAAATGGGAGCTATTCGCGTGGGACCGCACGGCCGACGAGCATCGCCAGCTGACCGACCGGCGCGAGGGCACTCTGCACGGCACGATCGAGCCGTCGGGCGAGAACGTCTGGTGGTTCGACGACACGGACGGTGACGAGTTCGGCCGCTGGCTGATCCAGCCGTTCAACGGTGGCGATGCGAAACCGGCCGCGGAGAGCCTCGGGCGCGCGTATGACTCGGGCCTGGACCTTGGCCGCAAGCTGGTCGTGATCGGTCGGTCGACCGAGGAGACATCTTCGGTCCACATCCTACGCGGTGAGTCGGAGCCGAAGCTCATCTACAGCCACCATGAGCAGGCATGGCTGGGCGGGATGTCGCGCGCCGAGGACATGCTCGTGATCCAGCACTCCGAGCACGGAGACAGCCGACATCCGGCTTTGCGTGCGGTGGACCCGGAAGGCAAACGGATCGCCGAGCTGTCCGATGGGCCCGGGCTCGGGCTCGAGTCGCACGGCTTCAGCGAGGTCGAGGGCGACGAGCGCGTACTGGTGCTTCACGAGCGCGACGATCTCAAGCGGCCGCTGATCTGGTGGCCGTCGAGCGGCACGACGCGGACGTTCGAGCTCGACCTGCCCGGCGACGTCGACGCATCGTGGTATCCCGACGGCAAGGCGATCCTGCTCGGACACGAGCATGCCGGCCGGTCGCAGCTCTACCGGCTGGAGCTCGAGCCCGAGCGACTAGTGGCACTGCCTACCCAGCCGGGCACGATCGCCGCGGCCGCGGCGCGGCCGGATGGCCAGGTCTGGTATCTCTGGAGCGACTCCGCGTCCGCGCAACAGGTTCGCGTCATCGATGCCGATGGTGGCGGCGACGCGCTGCTGCGGCCGGCGACGGAGGAAGAGGCTCCGTCCGGTGTGCGCTACACAGATCTCTGGGTCGGGCAGGTCCATGCGTTCGTGGCTGAGCCCGTCGCCGGCCGCCGCCCGCATCCGACGATCTTCGTCATCCACGGCGGCCCTGAGGCGCACGACCGCGACGCGTATTCGCCGCCGGTCCAGGCGTGGCTCGACCATGGCCTCGCCGTGGTCCAGATCAACTATCGCGGCTCGACCGGCTATGGCCGGACGTGGCGCGACGCGCTGACCGGCAACCCCGGCCTGACCGAGCTCGAGGACATCGCGGCCGTCTGGGACCGCCTCGTCGACGACGGCATTGCCGATCCGGAGCGCGTCATCCTGCACGGCAACTCGTGGGGCGGCTATCTGACCCTGCTCGGTCTGGGCCTGCAGCCTGAACGCTGGGCGCTGGGCATCGCCGGCGTTCCGGTGGCGGATTACATCGCGGCGTACGAGGACGAGATGGACCCGCTCAAGGCGTACGACCGGGCCCTGTTCGGCGCGACGCCGCAGGAGGATCCGCAGCGCTACATCGATCGTTCGCCGATCACCTTCGTCGACAACGTCAGCGCACGGTTGATGATCCTCGCCGGCGAGAACGATCCGCGCTGCCCCATCCGCCAGATCGACAACTACATCGCTCGACTCGAGGATCTGCAGCGGCCTCATGAGGTGCTCCGCTTCGACGCGGGCCACGGCTCACAACGCAACGACGAGCGCATCCGCCAGCAGGAGCAGATGCTCGACTTCAGTGCGCGCCACCTCGGGACGACTTCGCCGCTCTAGGCACCAAGCGCGCACAAACGTCCCTCGCTTTACCCCACTAGGGCTAACCGCACCGGACCCTTGTCCGGCTGGGTTAATCGTTAAGTGTTGGTAGGTTTGCTGGACATGGTTCGGCTTCCTGTCGCCGCGTTGTTCCTGATCGTCTCGCTTTTCGCGACGTTGGGCTACTTCGCCCTGGGTCCACTACCCGCCGCGGCTTGTTACCTGGCCATGTCGGCGCTCGCCTTGCTAGCCGTCCCTGTCGGCCTGAGGCTCTTCAAACCGCGCGACGCGCGGCCGTGGCTGGTCCTCGGCGCGGCGCAGCTGGCGTTCCTGGTTGCGGACGCCCTGTGGTACGCCAACGCCCTGGGGAACGCGCCGTCCGGCGCTGCGCCATCACTTGCCGACGCCTTCTATCTGTCCGGCTATCCGCTGCTCGCGATCGGCTTGATCATGTTCATCCGAGGGCGTCAGCCGCATTTCCAGCTGACTGCCGCGATCGATGCCATGTACATCGGCATCGCCGCCGTGCTGGTCCTGTGGCTGGTCTCCATCGACGGGATCGTTCACGACGAGACGATCCCGTTCGTCCAGCGCGTGGTGGAGGCCGCGTATCCGATCGGCGATGTGCTTGTCCTGTCGGCGGCGGCCTACCTCGTGCTCATCGGCCGCAACGGCAGGCGGTCGCTCTATCTGCTGGTCGCGTCGATCGCGGCACTGCTCGCTGCCGATGTCCTTAGCGCGGTGGTCGGCTCGACAACGATCACCGCAGCGCCCGACGCACTGATGCTGTCGAGCTACGCGCTGTTTGGGCTCGCCGCGCTCGGTCCCTCGATGCGCGACATCGGCGAGCCATCTGAAGCGTCGCTCAGGCCCGAGAGCAATGCTCGTTTGCTGCTCGTCGGTGGCGCGATCGCCGTCCTGCCGGCGTTCGCCCTGTACGAGAAGTTCTTCACCAACCAGGTCGACTTTGCCCTCATCGGCGTAACCGGCGCCATAACCATCCTGGCGACCCTGCTCCGCATGCATGAGCTCGGCGCGGTCCTGGGCCGGGCCGAGCGACGCTACGCGGCGCTCCTGGCCAACGCATCAGACGCGTTCGCGGTGGTGTCTGGCGATGGCAGGTTCCGTTACGTCAGTCCGGCGTCGGAGCGCGTGCTCGGTTACCCGATCGGCGAGACGATGACCCACTCTCCGCTCGATTTCGTCTATCCCAAGGCACGGACGCTGGCGCAGACGGTGCTCGACCGCGTGGCTTCTAAACGGGGCGCCCAAGAAGAGATGGAAGTGCGCGTCCGTCACGCCGACGGCCGCTGGCGGTGGCTCAACGTGACCGTGACGAACCGAACTGACGATCCGATCGTTGATGGCATCGTCCTCAACTACCGCGACATCACTGCGCACAAGGGGCTCGAGGACCGTCTCCACCGGCAAGCGTTCAGCGATGCATTGACTGGTCTGGCCAATCGGCCGCTGTTCATCGACCGTCTCGAACACGCTCTGGCACGGCGCCGGCGCGATCGCAACGAGTCGTTCGCCGTCCTGTTCCTGGACGTCGACGATTTCAAGGTCGTCAACGACAACCTTGGCCACAGCGCCGGTGACACGTTGCTCATAACCCTCGGCCAACGCCTGCGTTCGTCCCTCCGGCCGGCAGATACAGCGGCCCGCTTCGGTGGCGACGAGTTCGCGGTTCTACTCGAGGGGGCCAGTGAGAAACACGCGCGCCACGTTGCGGACAGGCTGTTGAGCTCGCTCGGTGCGCCAGTCACGATTGGCGAACATGACGTTCGGGTGACCGTTTCTATCGGTGTCGCGGTCGACTCCAACGACGCCGAGTTCGAGGCCGACGACGTTATGCGCGAGGCAGATCTTGCAATGTATTCGGCCAAGACGAGCGGACCCGGCACCTACGCCGTGTACGAACCGCAGATGCACGAGGCGGCACTGCGTCGCCTCGACGTGGGGACGGCTGACACGCCTCCAACGGAGCGGCAGCCGACTGCACACTGGCAGCCGACCACTGCGGACAGCCTGAATCCGACACCAGCCGCGGCGTAGCTGTCGACTCTGCACCCCGACCGGCCCGCGGCGATTCTGCCGGCTCGAGCGCGGTTGCCATCGCGCGACCGTCAGCAGGCCGAGGTTCGCGGCACCCCCCTGAAGACATGCGCAGGCGCAACGTAATCTGTGGCGGTGACCAGCCTGCCGAGCGGAACAGTCGCGTTCCTGATGTCCGACATCGAGGGTTCGACCAGGCTCGTAGGCGCGGCCGGAGACAGGTTTCCGGCCCTGCTCGACGACCATTTCGCCCTCCTGAGGGCGTCCGTCGGCGACCAACGGGGCACGATCGTTTCGACTGAGGGCGACTCAGTCTTCGCAGTCTTCCCGACAGTGCGGGCCGCGATCAGCGCCGCCGTTGCAGCACAGCGCGAGCTCGGGGCACATGCCTGGCCGGCCGGGCTCGAGCTGCGCGTCCGGATCGGCATTCATGTCGGCGAGGCCGTCTTCGGCGGACGCGACTACACGGGCATCGATGTCCACAAGGCGGCCCGCATCATGGCCGCTGCGTGGGGCGGCGAGATCATCGCTTCGCAGGCGGTCGCAGCGCTCGTCGGAGACGCGCTGGACGACGAGGTCACGTTGCACGATCTGGGCGCCCACTCGCTGCGCGATATTGCCGACTCGGAGCGGCTGTACCAGGTCGTGGCGCCCGGGCTGCGCGCCGACTTTCCGCCGCCGCGGACGGAGTCCGCGGCGGCGCCCACGAACCTGCCAACGCCGCTGACCAGGTTCGTCGGCCGCAGACGGGAGCTGGCCGAGCTACTGGCACTCCTCGAAACAGAGCGCCTGATCACGCTCATCGGCCCGGGCGGCACAGGCAAGACGCGCCTGGCGATCGAAGCGGCGCGCAATGCGCGCACGACCTTCCGCGACGGCGTCTGGTTCGTGCCGCTCGACATCATTCGCGACGCGACCCTGGTGATCCCCGCGATCGCCCAGACGCTGGGCGTCGCCGAGCGCCCCGGCCGGAGCATCGCCGATCTGCTCGCCGAGCATCTCAAGTCTCTTCGAACGCTGATCGTCCTCGACAACCTCGAGCAGGTCGTCAACGTGGCGCCCCAGATCGGAACGCTGGTCAGCGCGACCGAGCGTGTCTGCCTCCTGTGCTCGAGTCGCGAGCAGCTCGGCATTGCCGGCGAGCGTATCTATCCCGTATCGCCGCTCGGATTGCCGCCGGAGCCCGGCCGGCCGAGCGCAAGCGATCTGGCCAACTCGGATGCGGTCGAGCTGTTCGTCGAGCGCGCTCGTGCCGCTCGACCCGGGTTCGAGCTCAACGACGCCAACGCGCCTGCGATCGCGGCAATCTGTCGCCGCCTCGATGGTCTGCCGCTCGCCATCGAGCTTGCCGCGGCGCGCGTCAACCTGCTCGCGCCGGCACAGATCATGGATCGCCTCGACCACCGATTGGGCATTGTCGCCAGCACCCGGCGCGACCTCCCGGAGCGGCAACGGACTTTGCGTGGCGCCATCGACTGGAGCTACGAGCTGCTGACTCCGGCCGAATGCGCTCTCTTCCGGCGCTTCTCGGTCTTCGCCGGCGGTGCTGATCTCGATGCCGTCCTGGCCGTGGTCGACGCCGGCGACCTCGACGAAGATCCACTGACGTTGCTCGGCGCGCTCGTTGACCGAAGCCTGATCCGATCCGTACAGGACGGCGCTGAAGCGCGCTTCGAGATGCTCGAGACGATCCGCGAGTACGCCGCCGAGAAGCTGACCGAGGCCAGCGAGGAGCAAGCCACGCGCGATCGACACCTTGCCTTCTACTGCACACTGGCCGACGCAGCCGCCCGCGTTTTGGGCAAGCCAGACACCGAAAGTCAGTTGGACAAGCTCGACCAGGAACGGGGCAATCTGCGCGCCGCGCTCGCCTGGGCCACCTCGAGTGGCGACCATCGCTCCGGGTTTCGAATGGCCACCGGGCTGAAGGACTTCTGGCGCGCGCGCAGCCACCTGGCCGAGGCGCGTGCCGCGGTCGATGAGCTGCTGCGCGTCTCTGCGAGCGAGGGACCCAGCGTCGAGCTCGGGGATGCGTTGGCCGCCGCGGCCGAGCTGTCGGCGTGGCACACCGATTATGCCCGGGCAGGCGAGCTGAGCGGTCGCGCCGTAGCCATGTTCGAAGCCATCGGCGACAAGCGCCGCCTCGGCGACGCCCTCGCCGGCGTCGGTTGGTCGACCCTGCTCGAGCAGCCCGAAGTGGCGCGTCGGTCGTTCGAGCAGTCGCTTGCCGTCAGAGGGGGGCTCGAGGACGATGTCTGGGTCATGGGCACGCTCCAGGGCCTGTCCCTGGCTCTATATCGGACCGGCGAGCCCGACCGTGCACGCGTGGTCGCCCTGCAGGCGATCGAGATGAGCGAGCGCATCGGCGACTACCACACGGGAGCGATGAACTTCCTGACCCTGGGCATGATCACCCTCGGCTCCGACGATGAGCCCGCGGCCGTCGCGCTGTTCAGCCAGGGCCTGGAGCGCGCGGCGCAGGTCCAGAGCTCGATCGGGCTCGCCCTGTCGTTCGATGCGCTCGCGGTAGTGGCACTGCGCCGCGGCGACCTCGCCACGGCCGCCCGACTGGCCGCGGCCGCCGAGAAGCTGCGGCGCGAGGCCGGTGGCGGACCATCGGTCGACATCGTTGGTGTAGAACGGCCGATCGTGCAGGTCAAACCACGAATGTCCGAGGCTGACTTCAGCCGGGCCGTCTCGGACGCCGAGGCCATGACCATCCAGGCGGCCGTGGCCCTGGCCGAGTCAGTCGTCAGTGGCGGGGGAGCGGCTCGAAAGTCGCGGTGAAGTGGCGCAGCGCCGCCGGTGGTGACGTGATCAGGTAGCCGCGCAACTGGTCGGATCGGGCAGCGACCCATTTGACGACCTCGATCACGTAGTCGACGTGCGACTGGGTGTAGGTCCGGCGTGGAATCGCCAGGCGCACGAGGTCCGTTGGACCGGGCGTCTCGGTGCCGTCGGGATGGAGCCCGAACATGACCGTGCCAATCTCGCAGCCCCGGATGCCGCCCTCGCGATAGAGCGCCACGGCCAGCGCCTGGCCCGGGTATTCGAGCGGCGGAATGTGCGGCAGCAGGGCGCGTGCGTCGAGGTAGACGGCATGGCCGCCGATGGGCAGCACGACCGGCACGCCGGCCGCGTCGAGTGCGTCGCCCAGGTATGCCGTCGAGCGGATCCGGTAGCGCAGGTAGTCCTCGTCGACGACCTCGTCGAGCCCCTGCGCGATCGCTTCGAGATCGCGCCCGGCCAGGCCGCCGTAGGTGACGAAGCCCTCGGTCAGGATGAGCACGTTGCGGCAGCGCTCGGCGAGAGAGTCGTCGTTCATCGCCAGCCAGCCGCCGATGTTGGCCAGGCCATCCTTCTTGGCG
>CAYYVV010000036.1:0-5158 GCA_964475245.1 uncultured Anaerolineaceae bacterium
GTTGCGCGTCGTCGACGGGTGGCCGCCACTGTGGAACGTGAGCATGTACGGGATGCTCGCCTGCGCGGCGCTGAGCATGGCCAGTGGCGGCACGAACGTGTGGTAGCCCTGGCAGTGGACGAGGTCCCAGCGGCCGTGGGCGACGAGGCGCGCGAGGCGCGGCGCGAAGTAGTAATCGCGCGCCTTGGGGTAGGCAGGCACGCGGAAGATGGGCACCCCATTGACCGACTCGCGCGCCGGCAGCGACCTGCTCCGGTCGGTCGTCAGCAGCGTGACGTCAAATCCAGCCGCAGCGATGCGCGGCGCGACCTCGTTGATATGCGTCTCGACGCCGCCCATGACCGGGTAGGCGTTGGCCGAGACCATCGCGATCCGCGGCCGGCGAGCGCCGCCGCCATGGCCGATCATCACGCCATGAGCCATGCGCGGCTGGAGCCGCCCACGCAGGCGCTGATCCTTGCCGGCGGCGCGGGCACTCGCCTGCGCTCGGTGGTCAACGACATCCCGAAGCCGATGGCACCGATCGACGGCCGGCCGTTCCTCGAGTACCTCGTGGCGCAGGTCGCCGTGGCGGGCGTGCCGGAGGTCGTGCTCCTGGTCGGATACCGCGCGGAAGCGATCGAGCGCCATTTCGGCGATGGTGCAGGCTTCGGTGTCCGCGTCAGGTACTCGCGCGAACGAGAGGCGCTGGGCACCGGAGGCGCGCTGAAGCTCGCCGAGGGGCTCCTCGTCGGCGACAGGTGGCTCGTGCTCAACGGCGACTCACTCTTCGACATCTCCCTGGCCGAGCTCGTTGCCCGGCACATTGACCGTCCCGCGCCCGCGACGCTCGCTCTGGCTCGCGTCGCCGACCCAACCCGATACGGCAGCGTCACGCTTGCCGCCGATGGCAGCGTGACGGCCTTCGCCGAAAAGTCGGACGCGACCGCACCCAACCGCATCAACGGCGGCCTGTACATCATCGAGCGCTCCCTAGTGCACCGCATACCAGCCGATCGTCCTGTGTCTTTTGAGCGCGAGGTGCTTCCCCAGCTGGTCGGTCAAGGCCTGCGCGGCGAGCCGTTCGACGGCTACTTCGTCGACATCGGCGTTCCCGCCGACTACGCCCGAGCGCAGCTCGACGCAGCCGTCTTCGACCGGCTGATCAGCCTCTCGCGCTGATCTCCACCTGCGCGGCATCGGCGTCGGCCTTTGCCATCTCGCCGAAAAGTGCCGACTCGACCAGCGCGCTCCAGATGTGGCCGATGGTGATATGTGCCTCCTGGACGCGCGGAGTGTCGTCGCTGGGCACGCCGACCCAATAGTCGGCAACCTCCTTCGCCCGGCCGCCACGCGACCCGGTCAGCGCCACTGACGTCAGGCCCGCTTCGCGCGCGGCCTCGAGGGCGCGGACGACGTTCGCGGCGTTGCCGCTCGTGGAGATCCCCAGGGCGACGTCGCCGCGCTTGCCCAGCGCGCGCAGCTGCCGAGCGAAGACCTCGTCAAACGAGTAGTCGTTGCCGATCGCGGTCAGGGCCGAGGTGTTGACCGTCAGCGCAGTCGCGGCGAGCGGCGGACGCTCGATGTAGAAACGGCCCAGGAACTCCGCGGCGATGTGCTGCGCGTCGGCCGCGCTGCCGCCGTTGCCGAAGACGAAGAGGGCGTTACCGGCGCGGTAGGCCGCGATCAGGACTTGTGCGACGTCGACGCAGGCACGTGCTTCCGCGAGGAGCCGTTGCTTGACGTCGATGCTCGCTTGGAGCTGACGTTCGAATTCTTGCGCGACGATCCCTTGTGCTCCCACAACCTCTCCATGTCCGCATCGACCATCATGGCGACGAGCTCTTCGAAGCTGACGTTCGGTCGCCAGCCGAGGTCCTCCCGCGCACGGCTCGGGTCGCCCAGCAGGCGATCGACCTCCGCGGGCCGAACGAATGTCGGGTCGGTCACGACGTGATCGCGGTAATCGAGCCCGACGTGGCGGAACGCCGTGTCGCACAGGTGGCGCACGGTGTGCGACTTGCCCGTGGCAATGACGTAGTCGCGTGGCTGATCCTGCTGGAGCATGAGCCACATCGCCTTGACGTAGTCGCCGGCAAAGCCCCAGTCGCGGTCCGCGTCGAGGTTGCCCAAAGTGATCTTCTCGGCCATCCCCAACTTGATGCGTGCGACACCGTCGCTCACCTTGCGCGTCACGAACTCCAGGCCGCGGCGCGGCGATTCGTGGTTGAACAGGATGCCCGAGACGGCGAAGATGCCGTAGCTCTCGCGGTAGTTCACGGTCAGGTAGTGGGCGAAGACCTTGGCCGCCCCGTACGGGCTGCGCGGATAGAACGGCGTCCACTCGTTCTGCGGCGTTTCGCGTACCTTGCCGAACATCTCAGACGATGACGCCTGGTAGAAGCGGACCGACGGATCGACCTGGCGCATCGCCTCGAGCATGCGTGTCACGCCAAGGCCGGTCACCTCGCCGGTGAGCACCGGCTGGTTCCAGCTCGTGGGCACGAACGACTGGGCGCCCAGGTTGTAGACCTCATTGGGCCGGACCTTCTGCAGCGCCTCGACGAGTGAGGCCTGGTCGAGCAGGTCGCCCTGGATGATCTCGATCTGGTCCTCGATGTGGGCGATGCGTTCCATCGACGCGGTCGACGAGCGGCGCGTCATGCCCACCACGCGATAGCCCTTCTCGAGCAGGAGCTCGGCCAGATAGGAGCCATCCTGGCCGGTGATGCCAGTCACGAGTGCGGTCTTGTTCACAGGACGCATTGTCAAGCCCCCGCGCTAGTCGTGCTTTGGTACGTGAGACCCATGGTTCCGGTGCCAGAAGTCACCAGTCGACGCGACTGAGACCAGCGTGCGCACAATCGGCGCCCCGGACGGATGGGGACGGGACGATCGGGTCATGGCGGTGCCAGCGCGCAACCTGCGATTACTGCGTCGGATGAAGGTCATTTCCGCACGTCCGAATCAAAACATCTCCGTCACGCACACGGACGGGGGCAAGCCCCAGGCGAACCCGCTGCGGCTCGTGCGCCTGCGCCTGCGCCTCTGCCTGCTGACGATGGCGATCCTGCCCATGCTCATGTCGATGACGCTCTTTCGCGCGTTCTTCGGCCCCGCCCTGTCCACGGTTGAGCTGCAGATCATGGCGTTGATGCTCGTCCTGACGCTGGTGCTCGTCGCGTTGACGGTGTGGATGGCGCGCCAGATCCTGCGCCCGGCCGAGGAGCTGGAGCGCTCGCGCAAAGAGATCCGCGAGATGTACGAGCTCGCGCGCGAGGACTCACTGCGCGACGCGCTCACGGGCCTGGGCAACCATCGCGCGTTCCAGGAGGAGCTCGACCGCGAGCTCGAGTGGTACCAGCGCTATCGCGTGCCCGTTGCGCTGCTGTTGATCGACCTTGACGATCTGAAGCTCACCAACGATTCGGACGGCCACGCCGCAGGCGACGAGATGCTGCGCGAGCTGGGCCGCCTGATCGGCGACGTTACGCGCTATGCCGACCGGGCCTTCCGCATCGGCGGTGACGAGTTCGCGATCCTCATGCCCCATACAGATGCCGACGGCGCCATGCAGATTGCCCATCGGCTGCTCGAACGCGGCCTCCAGCCGGGCGCCGGCGGCCGGGCGCTGCCGTTCTCGGGCGGCATCTCGTCGTGTCCGCAGTACGCCACGACACGCACGCAGCTCTACGCCCAGGCCGACGCGGCACTGTACTGGTGCAAGCGCCACGGCCGGGCGTCAGTTGATGTCTTCAATGCGATGCGCGACCGGGCCGCGAGCCAGGAGGCCAGCAACGAGCTTTCGGCACAGATCGCGCGCGTCGTCAACGAGCGCCTGGTGCGTCCGGTCTACCAGCCCATCGTCGATCTCGCCACCGGGCGCGTGCTCGGCTTCGAGGGCCTCACGCGCCCGGCGCCCGAATCGGGCTTTGCCGATCCGGGCACCATGTTCACGTCGGCCGAGACGGTCGGTCGGACGGTTGAGCTCGACCTCGCCTGCCTGCATGCGGTGATCGCGGGCGCGCGCTCGATGCCGGCCGACCAGCTCCTCACGATCAACATCTCGCCGCGGACGATCGAGGCGCCGCACTTCTCGACCGAGGCGCTGCTGGCCATCCTCGGACGGCACGGCATCGCGCCCGAGCGCGTCGTCGTCGAGCTGACCGAGCGCGAAAAGGTCGAGGACATCACCCGCCTCCAGGCGGCCCTGAAGGATCTCCAGCGCACCGGATTGCGCATCGCGGCCGACGACGTCGGCGCGGGCAATGCCGGGTTGCGCCTGCTCTCGCAGTTCCGCTTCGACATCGTCAAGATCGACCTGTCGCTCGTCCAGGAGGGTGCTGAGCGCGACTCGTCGCGCGCGGTGCTGCGCTCGCTGCGCGATCTGGCAGGGCGCTGGGGCGCATCGGTCATCGCCGAGGGCCTCGAGACAGCCACCCAATTGCGCATGGTCCGCGAGCTGGGTGTGACCGCCGGGCAGGGCTACCTGCTCGCCCGACCCATGGCCCACCCCGACCTGGCGAGCATCGACCTCCAGTCACTCGAGCAGGGTGGCGCGATCCTCGATCGGCGCCTGCCCCAGCCGCGCCAGACGCCCGACGTCGCCCACGCCTAGCTTCGCCCCGCGCCGCCCGGCGACTCTCAACCGCCCCGCCCGCAATTTCCAGCATCACCGAACAGCGGTCGCGGTGCACGCTCCGAAATCGCCGTTCCGATCGGCAGATGCAGCGCCGCTTCCGCGCAATGGCCGTGTCGCCCCCACACACGGACGAGATTCCGGTCGCTCGGGCTACGGCACTTGAACCCGATCACCGACCAGCCGGGGTCGAGTCGGCGATTTTGTTCGCTGATACCGCAAATTCGCACCGCGTGTTGGCCTCAGCGGTCGAGCTTGCGCATGATGTCCCCGTACCGCGCGTGCCTCGGCGTTTTGTCGAGGGCTTCGTCGAGCGTTGCGATCGAGATGGTGCCCCGACGGGGTATCGGGTCGAGCAAGACGAATTCCGATCTCGTGCCACGCAGGGGCGCCTCGCCGTGCCACCAGGAGATGAAGCCGTCGGGAACGTCCGGACATAACGCTCGGAATGTCGCCATGTGGCGCCGCACTTGCTCGATCAGTTCGGCGGACCAGACACCGACCATCAGGTTCGTGATGCTTGCCCAACCACGGACTCCG
>CAYYVV010000036.1:5258-24157 GCA_964475245.1 uncultured Anaerolineaceae bacterium
CGCTTTGCAGCACCCGTAGACTCCGGCGCAATGAGCGACGAACGCCGCGTCGTCACCGTCCTGTTCGCCGACGTCACCGGCTCGACCGCGTTGGGTGAGACGCTCGATCCGGAGGACCTGCGCGCCCTGCTGTCGCGCTACTACGCGATTGCCAAGGAAGTCGTGGACGCCCACGGCGGGACCGTCGAGAAGTTCATCGGTGATGCCGTGATGGCCGTCTTCGGCCTGCGCCGCGCGCACGGCGACGACGCCGTGCGCGCGCTCTCGGCCGCCCTCGAGCTGCGCGATCGAGTCAAGTCGGATCCCCGTCTCGGAGAGCGCATGCCAATCCGGCTGGGCGTCAACACGGGCGACGTCGTCGCCAGTCGCGATGCGGAGAGCGACGACTTCCTCGTCACGGGTGATGCGGTCAACGTGGCGGCGCGACTCCAGCAACAGGCCCAGTCGTGGTCGGTGCTCGCCGGCGAGCGCACCATGCGCGCCGCGCATGGCGAGTTCCGCTTCGGACCCGACCAGCACATCGAGGCCAAGGGCAAGAGCGAGCTGCTGAAAGCCGGCGAGGTGCTCGCGCGCAGCAACGGCGCCGCCGGCCACACGCCGATCTTCGGCCGCGACGCCGACCTGGCCCAGATGGAGCTCGTCGCGCGGCGCGCCTTCGACGAGCGGCGGCCGTTCCTGGTCACGATCATCGCGCCGGCGGGCACGGGCAAGACGAGGTTGCTCGAGGAGTTCCTCGCCCGACTGCCAACCGCCGCCGCCGGCGCGCGTGTCGCGATCGCCCAGTGCCTGCCCTACGGCCAGCGGCTGACCTACTGGCCGCTGCGTGCCGTCCTGTTCCGCACGCTCGGCCTCGACGAGGACGCGCCGGCGACGGAGGTCCGCGCGCGGATCGGCTCATGGCTGGCCGAGGCGGGACTCGCCGAGGCGGGCGCCGAGGATGCGCGCCAGATCGGCGACCTGCTCGCCTCGACAGTCGGCGCTGGAGATTCGGAGATCGCCGACCGCGGCGCCCTCTTCGCTGCGTGGCGCAGCTTCGTCGAGATAGCCAGCCGCTCGGCGCCCCTGGTCGTGGCCGTCGAGGACCTGCACTGGTCGAGCGACACGCTGCTCGACCTGTTCGAGTACATCCTCCAGCCGCGCGGCGACACGCGCGCGCTGCTCATCGCGCTGGCCAGGCCGGAGCTGCTCGATCGCCGCCCGACGTGGGGCGCGGGCCGGCGCAACCACACCTCGATCGAGCTCGAGCCACTCGACGACCGGGCCACGGCCCAGCTCGTCAGGACGCTCGCCGAGGGCGCGCCGGAGCCGCTCGTCGACGCGATCGTCGACCGTGCCGAGGGCAATCCGTTCTTTGCCGGCGAGATCGTCAACGCCGTGCTCGAACGGCTGCGCTCGTTCGACGATCCAGGGCAGATCGACGCCGCGCTGGCGCGCCTGCCTGACACGGTCCAGGCGACGGTCCTCGCCCGACTTGACTCCCTGCCCGACGACGAGCGCGAGGTGCTCCGCGTCGCGTCGGTGTTCGGGCGCAGCTTCCGACCGGCGGGGGTCGCGGCGCTTCTGGCCGAGCGCGCTGGATCGATCGACACGGCCGCAGCAGGAGCGTCCGACGCCGCCGCGGCCTGCGAAAGGTTGTCCGAGCGCGACCTGATCCGCCCGTCGGGCGCCGACGGCTACACCTTCCGGCACATCCTGATTCGCGAGGTCGCATACTCGACCCTGCCGCGCGCCGCGCGTGCGCGGCTGCACGGTGCGGCCGGCGCGTGGCTCGAGGAACGCGCGGCCGGCCGCGAGGAGGCACTCGCTGAGCTCGTCGCCTACCACTACCGGGAGGCGGCCGCGCTCGCGTCGGCGATGGACCTCGAAGACGCCGAAATGCTGCGCGACAAGGCACGCCAGTGGCTCGTCCTGGCGGCCCAGGTCGCTCGCTCGGCCGCGGCCAGCGTCGAGGCGCGCGCTCATGTTGCGGCGGCCATTGAGTTCGCCCGACCGGAGGACCTGCCCGAGCTGTACGAGCTGTTTGGCGACGTCGAGATCATCGGCAATCCGTCGCTGGTGCTGTACGACAAGGCGCTCGAGGTGGGTCGTGCCCAGGGCCGACCCGCGGAATTCGTGCTGCGCGTGATCGCCAAGGAGCTGATGGTCGAGATGCGCTCTCAAGGATCCGTGGCGACACGGAGATCTCACGAGCAGGTCGCGCTGATGCGCGAGGAAGGATGGGCGTTGTTCGAGCAGGTGCGGGATCCTGCCCCGCGCGCGCTGTTCCTCGCGGCCGATGCGTTCTACCCGTTCTGGCGGCGCGTCACCGGCGGAGGCACGACCGAGGCGGACGTCGCCGCCGCCATGGACGCGGCCAACACGGCAGTCGAGCTCGCGCAGGCGCTGGACGACGTCAATACACAGAGCGCGGCGCTAGACGCGCTCGCGTCCTTGAAACTCGATCGTGGCGAGTGGCGCGAAACGGTCGACATGACCAGGCAACGGCTGGCCCTCGGCAATCGTCTGGCGCTGGCCGAGCAGGTGGACGCCTACGCGGTAGCCACCTGGGCGGCGACGATCGCCGGCGACCTGCAGACGGCGAGTGAGATCTCCGAGGCCGGCCTTGGTGTCGTCCAGCCCGGCCAGGCACCGGAGTGGACATTGCACCTGATTGCATGGCGCTCGGTTGCACTCCTCTTGAATGGCAAGTGGGACGCCGCGCTGAGCGCCATCGACCAGGGCAGGCGCATATGGATCGAAATGGGCCGTCCGTCAGCCGGTTACGCCGCGCGCGGGTTCATCGCCGGACTGATCATCGCCCGCTCTCGGCGCGACGCCGGACACATGTCGAGCATGCTCGCCGTCGTCGACGCGATCGATAGCAACTTCGCACGTGACCCGCGCTTCGACGCGGTGCGTGATTTCGAGCGCGACGACCTCCCGGCCGCGGCCGCCGCATTGGGCAAGCCTGAGGCACGCCTGGGTGCTCCGATCGGCAGCGAAGGCCAGCAGATGATGGTTGCGGTGTGCAATGACGCCGACGAGAGGATTACCGACGAGGCACTCCTGCGCGGCCTGGAGGGTGCACGTGCTGCGGGCGCCGTCCTGTTCGAGGCCGAGATACTGCGCGCACAGGGCCTGTCCAATCGCGATCGATCGAAGCTTGAAGCGGCGCACGCCATCTTCCAGACGTCGAGCGCCGCTCCGTACGTCGCCCGGACGCGGTGTGAGATTGCCCTCCTGGATGGGGACAAGGCGGAGCTCGATGCTGGTCTCGAGTACCTGGAGACGCTGGGCGACGTCGTCCAGGTCGAGCGCTATCTCAGGAGGTGGTCAAGCCGTGGAAGCTGAGCTCTTCAACCCCGCGCAGATGGCCCTCGTCCCGCGCTAGGGCCGATACACTCGGCCGCGATGACACGAGCGCTGAAGATCGGGGTTCAGCTGCCGGAGGTCGAGCGGCTCGTCCGCTGGCCCGAGCTGCGCGACATGGCGCAGACGGCCGAGGGCGTCGGCTTCGATTCGCTCTGGCTGGGCGACCACCTGCTGTACCGACGCGAATCGGGCAACGTCGGGCCATGGGAGGTATGGACGAGCCTGGCGGGCCTCGCGCAGGCGACGAACAACATCCAGCTCGGCCCGCTCGTCGCGTCGACCAGCTTCCACAGCCCGCCGATGCTGGCCAAGATGGCCGCCACGGTTGACGAGATCAGCCACGGCCGGCTGATCCTCGGCCTGGGCGCGGGCTGGAACGAACCCGACTATACGGCCTACGGCTTTGCATACGACCACCGCGTGAGCCGTTTCGAAGAGGCGTTCACGATCATCCGCACCCTGCTGCGCGACGGCGCGATCGACTTCCACGGCCAGTTCTATGAGGCGGCCGACTGCGAGCTCAGCCCACGTGGCGCGCCGGACATCCACCCCAACGGGCCGCCGCTGATGATCGGCTCGACCAGCCCGCGCATGCTCAGCATCGCTATCCCATATGTCGATGCCTGGAACGAGTGGCACGACCGCTTCGGCAACACGGTCGAAGGCGCCGCGACCTACAGCGCCATGGTTGACGAAGCCTGCCGCGAAGTCGGGCGCGACCCGAAAGAGGTAACGCGGACCGTTACCGCACTCGTCCAGCTGACCGGTGGCAGGGGCCGTGGCTCGTCGTACGCGAAACCCAGGCCACCCATCGACGGCACACAGCCGGAGATGGCGGCCGCGACGCTGAGGCGCTTTGCGGACGTCGGCATCAGCCACGTCCAGCTCGTGCTCGACCCGATCACGGTCGCGTCGATCGAGGAGTGCGCTCCGATCCTGCGCGCGCTCGACGGAGCGGGGTGAACGATCTCGGTCCGCCACCGCCACCGATCGTCCAGACGCTGCCCTACGTGGCCTGGATGCTGCTCGTGTCGCTGTCGTTCGGCTCCTTCGCCTTCGTCCTCATCACCCGCCAGCTGACCGACGCGACGATCGGCTACCTCCGCTTCACAGCGGCCTCAGCCGCGCTCATCGGCCTCTTCGCGCTCTTTGCCGATCCCGGCGCGCCGGCCACGCCGTTGACGTCGCTCACGGTTCACGGCTCGACCGCGGCCGCCGCCACGCTGCGCACCGAGGCCCTGGTGGCCTTCCTCGTCCTCGCTGTCGTCTATGTCGTGATCATTCGTAGGCGCGACGCCGCGCTGATCGTCGGTGCCCTCGCGATAGGGGCCGCAGTAGGCACGCTGGCCGTGGCCGCGCTCGGCTGGGCGCCGACGAACCAGGACGCGGTGCCGCTGATCGTCCAGATGGCGATGCTGGCCGCGATCACCGGCGGCTCATTGGCCGCGGTCGTGCTCGGCCACTGGTATCTCGTCACGCCGGGCATCTCTGAGCACCCGCTCGTCCTCCAGGCGCGCCTCGTGCTGGCCATCCTCGCGCTCCAGGCGCTGCTCTTCGTGACCTGGACGACGATTGCGGGCGGCCCCGGCCAGACGCCCTTCTCGTCGTTCACGAGCGGCCCCGTGCTGCTCGTCGTGCTGCGCCTGCTGGTCACGATCCTGTTTCCCATCCCGCTCGCGGCGATGGCCTGGCGAACGGCCCTGACGCGCTCGATGGAATCGGCGACCGGCCTGCTGTACATCAATCTCGCGGCCGTGATGGCGGGCACGATCGGCGCGGCTGCGCTGTACATCTCGAATGGCATCCTCGTCTAGGCAATGACGATGCACGTCCGGGTCCGCCTCTTCGCCATGCTCCGCCAGCAGGCCGGCTGGCGCGAGCGCGAGGTCGAGCTGCCGGAAGGCGCCACGATCGACGACGCCTGGCGCGCGATGGAGAAGGAGGTCCCTGCGTTCAGCGCGCAGCGCGAGATCGTCCGTTTCGCGCGCAACCGCGAATACGCCACGGCCGACCAGGAGCTGCGCGACGGCGACGAGCTGGCACTCATTCCACCCGTCGCCGGAGGCTCCGATTCGTTCGTCAGGCTGGAGATAACGCCCAGACCGATCAGCGACGAGCTGCTCGCGCAACTAAGACGCGAGGTGCCCTCAGCGGCCGATGGCGCCTATGTCTGCTTCCTCGGCCAGACGCGCGAGACGGCTGGCACCCCGTCGCCCGGTGAGGAGCACGAGGCCGCCCGGCACACCGGCAAGCCCGTGGTTGCGCTGGAGTACGAGGTCTTCGAGGAGATGGCCCTCGACGTGTTGCGCACGATCGCGTCCGAGATCGAGCAGCGCTTCGGGGTGACGCGGCTCGCGATCGTCCACCGCTCAGGCGAGGTGCCCCTGGGCGAGGCCAGCGTCGTCGTCTGCGCCGCGGCCGTGCATCGCAGCGCCGCGTTCGATGCGGCGCGCTATGGCATCGAGGAGCTCAAGGCACGCGCACCGATCTGGAAGAGCGAGCAGTACGCCGACGGATCGGTCTGGATCGGCGCTCCGCCGCGCGATGCGCCCCCCGAAAACCCGCCAGGCTGAACGCCGGCCGCGTGTCCGGCGGCCTGTGTGATCTGCGTCCAGTACCTCTGTCCGATGAGCCGGCACTGTCGTCCCATTTCTATCGACCCGATACGCGAATACGTTGCCGACATCGGTTCGCACTCATCAAAACATCGGAGGGTTTTCGGAAACATGATCCAGTACCTGGTGAGCCTCATTAATCGCGACGAGCGTGGCCAGGGCCTCGCTGAGTACGCGCTGATCCTCGCCCTGATTGCCGTCCTGGCGATCGCGGCGGTCACCTTCCTCGGTGGCCAGATCAACACCATCCTGTCGAACGTCGGCAACAAGATCTAGGTTTTCGACCCCGGGTCGAAGTCTCAGACAGTAAAGACGCCGGTCGGGCAACCGACCGGCGTCTTTCTTTGTCGATAATCTCGTCGACATGGTTCGCGTCTACATCTCGGTCGACATGGAGGGCGTGGCCGGCATCAGCCACGCGAACCCGACCCGCCGCGGCGATATCGGCTATCCCGAGGCCGTCGCGCTCATGGTCGGTGAGGCGAACGCGGCGATCGAGGGCGCCTTTGACGGCGGGGCGACCGAGGTCACCGTCAATGACAGTCACGGCGGCATGTACAACCTGACCCCGGAGGCCCTCGATCGCCGCGCGCGGCTGGTCACGGGCAAGAAGCCGCTGTCGATGGTCGAGGCGGCCGGGGACTCTGACTTCGACCTGGCGCTGTTCGTGGGCTACCACGCGCGCGCGGGTCATCCGACCGGGGTGATCGCTCATACGTACAACCCGCGCGCCGTCCTCGTCGAGATCGGCGACCGACCCGCGACTGAAGCCGCGATCAACGGCCTCTACCTGGGCGCGCTGGGCGTGCCCGTGGCGATGGTCACCGGCGACGACGCGCTCGCGGCCGAGCTCGACGACTGGATGCCGTGGGCCGAGACGGTCGTCGTCAAGCACGCCATCTCGTACCAGGCGGCCGACTCGGTTCATCCATCCCTGGCGCGCGAGCTCATCCGCGACGCCGCGCGCCGCTCTGTCGAGCGGGCGCGCGGCGATGGCAACACCCTTCAGCCGCTCATCCTGGATCCGCCGCTCGACCTGCGCATCGAGTTCACGACGCCATCACAGGCCGACTTCGTGGCCACGATCCCCGGCTTCGACCGTATCGGCGACCGTTCCGTGACGTACTCGACCGACGATGCGATCACCCTCTTCCGCGCCTTCATCAGCGCCATCCGCATCGCCCCGGCCGCCGACGACTGACGCGCTAGGCTTTGAGCTCATGAGCGAGCCGATCAACGTCACGCCGGGCGTCGACCAGGGCCAGCCGCCGACGCAGCCGAGCCAGCCTCCCGGGCCGGACAGCTTCCCGCGCAGCGGTTTTGGCTCCAACCACGACAGCGCCACGCCGCCCGAATGGCTGGCCTGGGCGTGGTCGTCCGACCGCAATCGCAGCTTTCCGTGGCTCGGGCTGCTGCTGGTCATGGTCGGCGTCGTCCTGCTCGTCAACTACTTCCTGCCCGCTGTCAGCATCGGGACGCTCGTGCTCCTCGCGCTGGCGGCCGTGTTCTTCGCGGGCTGGATCTTCGGCGGCTCGAGGTTCATCCTCGTTCCCGGCCTGATCGTGCTCGCCCTGGCGGTCGCGCGGCTGATCGTCGAGCTCAACATCTACACCGGCCCGGGCACGACCTCGCTCTCGTTGGCGGCGGCCTTCGGCGTCATGTGGCTGATCTTCGCCGCGCGCGGCCGCCGGCCCACCTGGCCGTTGTGGGGCGTGGCAATCTTCGGCCTGATCGGCCTCGTCGAGGTGTCGAGCCGGCTCGCGTCCGTACCCGACTTCGGCGGACTCTGGCCGGCGCTGATCATCGTCATCGGCCTGATCCTCGTCGTGAACTCGCGCGGCGGCCAACCGCGGCGCCGCGCGCCTCGTTAGCCGCAGTAGACCAGGGCTGCCGATCGGACGGCAGTCTCAAACTCGTCGTTGCTATTCGAGACGGCCGTCGACTAGTCTCCACCCGCTGCCGGGTCCGCTGAACGTCACTGTCCGCGTACCCGGGCCAACTGATCGTCCTGCGGCGATCCGGCCATCCGATTGAGGGGTCCCATGTCGCGTCTTCCGTCGCCGCGCATCGCTGTGGTCGCGGCCATCCTTGCCTGTGTTGCTGCCGTGCTCACGTTCGCCGTGATCCAGCAGCCGATGACCTCGCTCCAGGTCGATCCCGGACCGCAGCGAGACGTCCAGGGCGGCGCGGACGTCCGCCAGCCCCAGCTGCAGCCAAAGGTCTATGACGGCGAGGACCTGTCGAAGACGATCACGCAGCCGACGCAGCTCAAGCTGACCGCGGCCACGCCGAAGGTCTTCGACATGCGCAGCCTGGTCACCAAATTCCCCAACCGCGTCACCCAGGAAGGCGTCGAGCGCGAGTACAACCCTTATGGCGAGGACGAGGACGCTGACCAGCCAGACTCGGATCAGCAGAGCTCCGACCAGCCAGACTCCGACCAGCCTGACTCGGACCAGCCGGACTCGGACCAGCCAGGCTCGGACTCCCAGCTCCCGGCATCGATCGACCCCGACCAAATCGCAACGTCTCCGAGCGAGAACGACCCGGCGCCAGCAGCGACGACCTCGTTCGACGGCATGCATTTCACAGAGGACTGCAACGGGACCCCCTGCGGGGCGGGCCATCCGCCGGACACCAACGGCGACGTCGGCCCGACCTATTACGTCGAAGTGGTCAACACCGCGATCGGCATCTACAACAAGACCACCGGCACGCGTGTCGCCGGCGTTGACCTGAATACCTTCTTCAGCCAGGGCAACTACGGCAACCTGTGCGACACGAACAATTTCGGCGACCCGGTCGTCCTGTACGACTCGTTCGAGGATCGCTGGTTCGTGAGCGACTTTGCTTTCCAGCTCGACGGATCGAGCAACGTCAGCCCGCAGCACGTCTACCAGTGCATGGCCGCCTCGAAAACGGGTGACCCCGTCAACGGTGGCTGGAATTACTACTCGATGGAGACCGTCGGCGGTCTCGGTGACTATCCCAAGTTCGGCATCTGGCCGAACGGCATCTATTGGTCGGCCAACATGTTCGGCTACGCCGCGGGTGCTTCTTTCCAGAACCCCCGCGTGTGGGGCCTGAACAAGGCCCAGATGTATGCCGGTTCGCCGACGGTCGATGTCGTCAGCTTCGACGCACCCTCGGCCGACTTCACGCTTCTGCCCGCGAACGCCCGCTTGGAAGCCGGCACTCCGCCGACCGGGACGCCCGAGTACTTCGTATCGACCTGGGAGTTCCTCAACGCGCTCGACGTCTACAAGCTCAACGTCGACTGGAGCAACATTTCGAGTGCCACCTTCAGCGGCCCGTTCAACCCGCTCGCACCAACCTCGTGGCCGAACGCGAACGTTCCCAACGCGCCGACGCCGGTGACCGCAAACTCGCTGGACGTGCTGCAGATCCGGGCCATGGCAGAGGCGCAGTACAGCAACATCGGCGGCGCGGAATCGCTATGGGTCTCGCACACCGTTCGCCGCCAGAACACGACGGGCTTCGCCGCGCCGCGCTGGTACCAGGTCGACGTCAGCGGCGCAACTGTGGCCGCGAACACCACTCAGGCAGCCACGTGGGATCCAGACGCCGCGAACATCAACTACCGCTACCTGCCCAGCCTCGCGATCGACCGCAACGGCGATATGGCGATGGGTTATTCCATGTCCAACTCGACCACGAATCCATCAATCGAGTACGCGGGGCGGCTCGTCACGGATCCCGCCAGCACGCTCGGTCAGAGCGAGCAGACGCTTATTGCCGGCGCGGGTACCCAGAGCGGCAGCTGTGGTGGTTCGCCGTGCGTTCGCTGGGGCGACTACAGCGGAATGGCCCTGGACCCGGACGGCTGCACGTTCTGGATCAGCAACGAGTACTACACCGCCAACGGGCTTGACGACCACACGCGTATCGGCTCGTTCGCCTACCCGTCATGCACGCCGCTGACGGACAGCGGCGTGCTGTCCGGAACGGTCACGGCCAGTGGCTCACCGGTCAGCGGCGCGATCGTCTCTCTTGGCAGTCGCACGGCCACGACGAACGCGAGCGGGCAGTACTCGTTCAGCGCGCTGCCCGGTGGCACGTACCCGAGCCTGACCGCCGGCGCAGCCGGCTTTGACGCCCAGTCGATCAGCGATCTCGCCGTCGCCGACAGCGGCACCACGACACAGAACTTCGCGCTCAGCGCCGCAGCCCAGAGCGGCTCGTTCGTCGACACGACACAGGCGCACTTTGAGAGCGGCGTGCTGTCGAACGTCGACATCACGACGAGCGCGGGCGACGTGACGCTCACCTCTCCCGATCAGATCAACCAGCAGAACACGACGCTCGGCACGAGCGGCGTCGGCATCACGGTCACGACGTGGGGCGGCCAGACGTTCACGCCGTCCATCACTGGCCAGCTGTCGAAGATCGACGTCAACCTGTTCTGCTCCGGATGCACGGGCACCACTCCAAACCTGACGCTTTCGATCAGGGCAACGTCGGGCGGGCTTCCAGCCGGCGCCGACCTGGCGAGCGCGACGGTCCTAGGCTTCAATAGCGGCGCCTCCGGCTACTACACGGCGAGCTTCTCGCCGTCGTTCACGGTCACGAGTGGCACCCAATACGCCATCGTCATTCGGCCAACCGCCAACCCATCGCCGGGTGTTTACGCGCTGACACGCAGCGGCACCTCGACTGCGGGCTCCGACGTCTACGCCGGAGGAACGCGGGTCGCGGGCGCGACCAGCGGCACGGTGTGGTCCGTTCCGCTGACCGGTGGCGTGTCGACCGACGCCGGCTTCCGGGTCTACATCCACGCCGGCTACTTTTCGCCCGGTGTGTTCACCTCGTCGCTCAAGGATGCGAATCCTGCCCCGGGCTCCGATTCGGAGTGGGGCACGCTCTCCTGGACTGCAACGACGCCTGCCTCGACAGGCGTCACCTTCCAGGTCGCGGCCAGCAACAGCCAGTACGGCCCGTTCAGCTTCGTCGGTCCGAACAACACGACAGCCACGACGTTCGACAACGGCGGCTCGCTCGCAATGTTCGACACCTATCGCTATCTCAAGTACAGGGCGACGCTGACGACGAGCGACACCTCGCAAACGCCCATCTTGTCCGACGTGACGATCGGCTTCAGCGACACTCCGATCACCAACCCGACCTCGCTCGCCGTCGACCCGGCCACGGGCACATACGGTGGCACGAGCGACTTGTCCGCAACTCTGACCTCAGGCGCCAACCCGGTCCCGGGGCAGTCGGTCTCGTTCACTCTCAACGGCACCGGCGTGGGCAGTACCACGACCGACGGCAGTGGCATCGCCACGCTCAGCGGCGTCAGCCTGAGTGGCATCAACGCCGGCTCGTATCCGACCGGCGTCAGTGCCTCTTTCGCGGGGGTCACCGGCTTGCAGTCGAGCTCGGGCAGCAATTCGCTGACGGTCGACAAGGCGACCGCGACCCTGGCCTTCGACGCCGGATCGCTGAGCCAGACCTTCGACGGAAACCCGAAGTCGGTGACGGTCACGACCGATCCGGCCGGCCTGGACACGGTCACCATCACCTACGACGACGGCAGCGGTCCGACGACCGCCGCGCCAAGCGCCCAGGGCAGCTATTCGGTGGCCGCCTCACTCGACAATCCCAACTACCAGGCGACCCCGATCAGCGACACGCTGGTCATCAACGCGCCTGCGTCGCAGGATCAGACGATCGACTTCGCGCCACTCCTCGACAAGAGCTTCGGTGACGCCGACTTCGACGTCTCCGCGAGCGCCAGCTCGGGCCTGACGGTCACGTTCGGGGCGTCCGGCAACTGCCAGATGGCAGACGCCGATACGGTCCACCTGACCGGCGCTGGCACGTGCAACATCACTGCCAGTCAGGCCGGCGACGGCTCCTACAACCCGGCGCCCGACGTCGAGCACAGCTTCCACATCGCCAAGGCGGGCACGACGACGAGCGTCAGCTCGAACAGCAACCCATCCGTCTACAGCCAATTCATCACCTTCACCGCGACCGTCGGCTCGACCGCCGGCACACCAACCGGCAGCGTGCAGTTCAAGGTGGACGGCCACAACCTCGGCGCACCGGTGACGCTCAGTGGCGGCATGGTGACATCGCCGTCGACCTGGAGCCTCACCGTCCGCTCGCACTCGGTGACGGCCGTCTACGCGGCCACCACAGATTTCGCGGCCAGCACGGGCTCAATGAGCCAGACGGTGACCAAGGCCAACGTCATCGTGACGCTCACCAGCAGTAGCAATCCTGCCCAGAATGGAACAATGGTGACCTTCACGGTCACCGTCGCCCCTATGCCGAACGCGACCTCGGGACCGTCAGGCAAGGTCCGCCTGCTGGTCAACGGCCATGCGATCAAAACCTCCAAGAAGCTGACCCACAGTGCGGCGAGCTGGACGTTCAAGTGGAAGCTCGGCACCGGCACGTTCGACGTGACGGCGCGCTACCTCGGCAAGCCGCCGTTCAACGCGGCCGTGAGCGCTGTGCTCCACCAGGCGATCACCAGCTAGGCAAACCCACGCTGCGGGGTTGCCCCGCGATTGAAAGCAGGAAGCCGGCCGGGCGCAAGCCCGGCCGGCTTTCCTCTGTTTGTGGCGACTACTTCGTGTACACGCCGGCCGGGTCGAGCTCCTCGCGAATCAGGCGCAGCTCGGCGTCACCGGGCGCCGGCGTATCCGCCAGGGCAGGGGCGACGCGCGGCTCCCAGCCCATCGCGGAACGCACCCGCGCAAGGTCGGCTCCGGGATGGAGTGAGTCGAGGCGCAGCTCGCCGTCCGCGTCGGGATGGAATATCCCGAGGTCGGTTACGACGACGCGCACGCGCGTGCCAACTGAAGTTCGGAAGTCGAGCCGCTCGACGAAGGAGCGCTGCGACTGGCGCATGATCACGAAGATCGACTGCGCATTCTGGGCGATCTCGCACGCGCCGCCAGAACCCGGCAGGCGCGTCCTGGGCGCCTCGTACGGCCCGATCACCGTCGTGTTGATGTCTCCATGCCGATCGATCTGCGCGGCGCCCAGGAAGCCCACGTCGATCAGGCCGCCCTGGAGGTAGTAGCCGAAGAGCTCGAACATGCTCGTCACGGCGGTCGCGCCGGTGACGATGGTGGGGTCACCGATTGACAGCGGCAGCCTGCGCGGGCGAGCACCGAACACGCCGGCCTCGTAGACCAGCTCGAGGTCCGGTGCGACCGTGCGCTTGGCGAGGTTGACCGCGATGTTGGGCAGGCCCACGCCGACGAAGCAGACGCGCGTGCCGGCCAGCTCGCGCGCCGCCGCGACGATCATCATCTCGGACGCGCTGAAGCTCGTCACGCGACGAGCCTAGCGCGCCCGAGAGTTATTGCCGCTCAGTTCGCGGTGAACTGCTGGATGACAGCGTCCCCGCCGCTGGACAGGCAGGCGATCAGGACTGCATCGCCATGGGCAATGCCGCCGCTATCGGTCAGGTCGACGCTGAACTGGCCGTTCGAATCAGACGTCCCAAAGTCAAACGCGAAGACGCCAGCCTCGACGACATACGGGTTGTTCGGGAAGCAAGTCCCCGTGACGACGTCGCTCTTGACGTTGGCCGTGCCGTCGATGGCCGGGATGCGCCACGAGGCGTCCGATCCGAGCGCCGGCGCGCTGAACCACTCGCCGCCCGCAACCTGGTACAGCTCGCCCTGGGCGTCGACGAATCGTCCATCGAAGCCGTAGCCCGTGTCGCCTCCAACGGCATCGCCCGTGGCGACCTTGTTGCCGCCCTGGGTCAGCTTGATGCCGATGTGCCTGTACGGCGCAATGAAGCCCTCGAACTCCGACGATCCCAGAGTGATCTGGACGCCGGGTACGTACATGTCGCGATAGACCAGCGCGTCGCCACCCTTGAGTGACGCGCGGACCTCGAGCTGGGAGCCAAAAATGAGGTTGATGCCATCCGCGCCGAAGTCGTGCGACCACGTTCCGTCACTCGCGGCCACCACGTGCTTGGTCAGGTCGTAGGGCTGGTCGCCGAACAGGATGCCCTGCGAATCAGCGGCCTCGACGGCCAGCTTCATCCCGGCCGGAGCCGTGCCCGAGACCACGTCGCTGACCCGGTTCACGGTCATCGTGACGCGCGGGACCGTGAACTTGAGTGCCTGGCCGGTCTCGAAGTCGGCGAGGCTGACCTTGTCGCCGGCGCCGAGCGGTTCGGCGAAGTAGTCGATACAGGCCGACCATGAGCCCTGTGCGTCGACCGTTGCTGCGTCGCGTATCTTCGGCGCACCGGTCGAGTCATGAACGATGACCTTGACGAAGGTGTTCGGCTTGGCCTGGCCGCCGATGCACTCGTCACCGACGCCAAGCATCGCCTGGAGTGGGCGCGGCGCCGCGGCGACCGGAGCGGCAAATGAGGCGAACGTCGCCCCGGCAAGAGCAAGCACGCCGACCGCTCGCGCGGTCCTCCCTGCGTTCATGGATCCCCTTCCTGTTCCCGAGCGTCCGTTCCCGCGGGCAATGTCGGAACCCGGCGATCGAGAAGCGCGCGAATTCTATGTGCGGGCCAAGACCCTGCTGAGTGCCGTTTGGCAGCAGATGGGCAGGTCTTATCTGTACTCGCCGTAGTCGACGGAGCCCGACGGCGCCGGCGCGGGCCGTAGCGCCGCGAGCCGCGGCGCGCCAAGCTTGTCGAGATACTCCGCGCGGCCGCTCACGCCGTGCACCCACTCGTCGAGCCAGCGCTGGAGGGAGTCGGCGTCGCGCGAGATCACGTCCCACTCGAGATAGAACGCGTTGTCTCGGTCGTAGTAGCCCTGGGCGTACGACGGATGCGCGCCGAATGGCTCGACGACGACCGCGTCCACGACCAGGCCGGGCAGGATCGTTCGGTTCGGATCGGCGCGGATGACCGACTCGTCAACGAGCTCCTCGACGACGACGATGACGCGCTCGGCCGCGAACGCCGCTTCCTTCTGGCAGCCGAGCAGGCCCCACACCTGCGTGTCCCCGGCCGCGTCGGCGCGCTGGGCGTGGATGATCGCGACGTCGGGCTTGAGCGCCGGGACGGCGTACAGCTCCTCGTCGGAGTAGGGCGACTTGATCGGGCGGATGAGCGGGTTCGCCTTGGGCAGGTCGGTGCCTTCGTAAGAGCGCAGAGGGAAGAAAGGCAGGTTCATCGCGCCCGCGGTGTAGCGGCAGACCATCCCGAAATGCGAGTACTCCTCGAGCTCGAGCGCCGGCGGAGTCTGCTCACACGCCCGACGAATGGCGTGCAGGCTGCCCACACCCGGATTGCCCAGCCACGAGAAGACGAGCTTGCGCGCGACGCCGGCGGCGACCATCTGGTCGTAGATCAGGTCCGGCGTCAGGCGGCACAGGGTCAGGTCGCGCCTGTGCTGGCGGATGATCTCGTGGCCCGCGGCGAAGCCGATCAGGTGGGTGAAGCCCTCGATCGCCACGCTGTCGCCGTCGCGTACGAGCTCGGCGATCGCGTCGCGCATCGTCGCGACCTTGTTCTCTGTCACGGTCAGATCATCGCCTGTCGGCGGGTCCTCGGCTCGCGGTTACTGCTCGCCTGCCGGATCGACCTGTCCGGCACCGGGGTGGTTCGTCATCGAGATCGGGCTGGCGCCCCAGTCCACGGTCAGCTCAAGGGCCAGTGTCTTACGCAGATGGGGCCGCAACCGGGTCAGGTTATGGAGCATGCAGGGGTCGCCCGGATCGCCGACGGACCAGGACGCGCAAGGGCCGCCCGAGACGTCATAGAGCTCTTTTTCGCCTGTGGCATAGTGCACGAATAGCCACTGGCCAAGTGGGTTGTTGGCTCCGGTCATGATTGCCTCGAAGAACGGCACGCCGCCCCCGACACCTTCGATCACGATCGAATCACGCTGCGGCACGGACGAGTACCGTGCCGGATCGATCAGGCCCGCGAAGCTCTGGCCGTCAACTCCGTAGCCGTTGAAGTACGGACCCATCTGGCAGCCGGCGATCTCACACAGCGTCGGCGCGACATCTATGTTCGACACCAGGTTCGCGTCCTGGCTCATGGGTCCGTCGATCACCGCCGGCCAGCTGATGTAGAGCGGCATCTGGGCGGTATAGGGCGCGATCTTGCCCGGGATGTGGTGAGCGCCCCAGCCCATGCCGTTGTCCGAAGCCAGGACGAAGATCGTGTTGTCGTATCGTCCCTCCGCCTTCAGCTCGTCGAGCACCTGACCGAACCAGTCATTGACCGCGAGCAGCGACTCGCAGTCGAGGGTGAGGTCCCATCCATTCGCATACGGCACGAGCGGCAGCTTCCTTTCGTAGGCCGGCTTGGGCCCGGTGTTCAGGATGTTGAAGCTGGCCGGGTCATAGGGCGGTATGTCTGCGCATCTGGGATCGCCGCGATATCGGGCCGGCGGCACCGGTTGGGTGGGAATCTTGACTCCATCCTCGTCCGACCCCCCGTGCGTCGCGTTCGGCGCGAGCCACGCGAAGATCGGCTTGTCCGGTGGGGCATTCTCGAAGAAGGGGACGCTCTTGGAGGCCATGACGTCGACCGAGTAGTCGGCGTCGGTCGCTCCATGGATCTCCTTGACACCGTTGACCCAGGCTGGGTAGTTGTAGTAGGGGCCATCGTCCTTGATCGCCACGTAATCCCAGCCAGGCGGTGTCTTGCTCGTCAGCGCCGATGTACCGTTGAAGTACTTGCCGACGATGCCCGTGTAGTAACCGGCGCCCTGCAGCTCGGTCGCGATCGTCTCGCGCGGATCGAACAGCGTGGCCTCGTTCTTCATGACGCCGTTGTGATCGTCGCGCTGGCCCGAAAGGAGCGCGGCGCGGCCCGGACAGCACAGTGAGAAGTTGCCCCAGTAGTTCGTGAATGAGATGCCCTGGTCAAGGAAGGTCGACTTGATGTTGGGCAGCCGCTGGAAGACGCGGTCATCCATTGCCGCAAAGTCGTCGATCAAGAGCACGACGATGTTTGGTTGCCCGAGCGGCGCCGGCGCGGGAGGGTGAGGGGCTGGCGTCTGAGGATTGGGGCCCGGCGCCTCAGGAAGCGCGGATGCTGTCTTGGCCTTGGCAAGCGGACTGGATGTGGTGGAGACCGAAGAGTCCAGTGGACGGGGAGCGCTGGTCGTTGGCGGGTTGTGAGTCAAAGTGGCAGATCCGACCAAGACGAACAGGGTGGCGCACGTCGCGATGACGAGCGCGATGACAGCAGACCGGGCAGTCGGCGACATGACTCATTCCTTACGCGGATCGTTTGTCCGAGCAAAGGATGATCGGTCGGACCGGGTAATGCGAGGGCTGTTGGTCACGCAGGCCGAAGTGCTGCGCTCATAACAAACGCGGGAGCCGCCTTTCGGCGGCTCCCGCGTCCCTCTCCCCGGAACGTGACGTCAGGCGCGCGTGACGTGCGCCCGTACGACGTCCTTGGACGTGCTTGACTTGGACTTCATCGTCACGTCGATGTTGCGCGTAGCGCTCACCTTCGTGCCCGACTTGGTCGTGACTCGGATCTGGAGCGTCACCTGCGATCCGGCAGCCAACGTGACGTTGTACGTGCCGGCGTTCACGCGCGCGGTGACATCAGTCGATCCGACGAAGAACCTGACCTTGAACTTGGTCGATCCGGACAGCGTCGAGTAGACGTTGAACGTGTCGGAGTCGAGGCCGTTGTTGGTGAGTTGGGCGTAGAACGAGAAGGTGTGACCCTTCGCGATGGCCTGGTTCTGGGTCTGCGACGGCTGTGCCGCGTTGGAGTAGACGCCGACCCCCACGTAGGGGCCGCCGCTGCTCAGCGCGATCGAGCCGTCCGGGACGCGCTGCGTCTGGGTGTAGGTGCATGAGACGTTCTGGCCAGCCGCGAGATGAATGGTCACCTTGCCCTTGGTCTTGTTGATCGTCTCGTTGGCGGTGCACGTCAGTGACTGGAGCGACCAGCCATCGACCTGGGTCATCTTGACCACGTAGTCGCCGGCCGCGGCGCTGAACGACGCCGTATTCGCCGACGTGCCGTTGTCGGTCAGGTTGAACGAGCCGATGCCGTTGGTGCCGGTGAAGGCGAACGACTGTGGCCCGTCAGGCCGTGCGTCGAGGTTGACGGTGATCGTTCCGTTCGACGCCACGCCGCCCGTGCCCGAGAGGTTCGAGATCGCGGTGGCGCTGTCCGGATCGTTCGAGTTGACCTCGAGCCGCGCCGTCTTCGACCCGGACGTGGTCGGCCGGAAGAAGACGAGGATGGTGCACGTGTCGTTCGCGTGCAGAACGGCCGTGTCGCAGTTGTTGGTGTCGATGCCGAAGTGGCCCGGGTTGGTGCCGGCGAGGTCAACGCTGCCGATCGCCAGGTCGGACGAGCCGATGTTCTGGACGGTGTACGTCGTCGACGCCGACGTCGTGTTGATGAGCTGCGTGCCGTAGTTGTGCGCCGTCGGCGTCAGCTGGACCTTGGGCTGGGTGATCTGGACGCTGGCCGTGTACTCGGTGAAGCCGCTGTCCTTGTCGAAGATCCTGCCCTTGACTGTGACCGTCCCGGAGTCGGCCGGTAGATTGCACGTCGCGCTGGTCGTGGTCGACGCCAAGCTGTAACCGGAGCCGCAGTCGAAGGCGTAGGTGAAGCCGGCCGTCGTGTCCGTGCTGGACGGATCGCTCGGGCTGGTCAGGCTGATGCCGAAGCTCGTGCTGTAAAGCGCACTCGCCGGTGCGGTGAAGGTCGCCGTTGGCGCGACGTTGGTGGCCGAAGCATTGAACGAATCCGTCGCCGTCGTGCCGTTCGTGCCGTGGCCGGTGACGTCGATCGTCGTCGGGCCGAAGTTGTCGGCCGGCGTGTAGCTCCACGTCCATGAGCCGCCGCCGTTGTCGACGAGGGTCCCTGGCTCTCCCGCTCCCAAGCTATATGAGGCGATCGAGCCGTCGAACGAACCGGTCGTCGACTGGACGCTGCCCTCGTTGCCGGTGACGTCCGCGGCGCCACCGCCGTGGACG
>CAYYVV010000037.1:0-23543 GCA_964475245.1 uncultured Anaerolineaceae bacterium
CTACTCCAGGATCTCGGTGATGGCGCCGGCACCGACGGTGTGGCCGCCCTCGCGGATGGCGAAGCGCTGGCCGGTCTCGAGCGCGATCGAGCTGCCCAGCTCGACCTTCATCTCGACGTTGTCGCCGGGCATGACCATCTCGGCGTCGTTGGTCAGGCCGATGGCGCCGGTGACGTCGGTCGTGCGCAGGTAGAACTGGGGCCGGTAGCCGTTGTAGAAGGGCGTGTGGCGGCCGCCCTCCTCCTTGGTCAGGACGTACACCTGGGCGTGGAAGCGGGTGTGCGGCTTGACCGAGCCGACCTTGGCCAGGACCTGGCCGCGCTCGATGTCGTCGCGCTCGATGCCGCGCAGCAGGGTGCCGATGTTGTCGCCCGCGCGGCCCTCGTCGAGCAGCTTCTTGAACATCTCGACGCCGGTCACGACGACCTTGCGCGTGGGCCGGATGCCGACGATCTCGACCTCCTCGCCGACCTTGACGATGCCGCGCTCGACGCGGCCCGTGGCCACGGTGCCCCGGCCCTTGATCCCGAAGACGTCCTCGACGGGCATCAGGAAGGGCTTGTCGACGGGCCGCTCGGGAGTCGGGATGTAGCTGTCGACCGCATCCATGAGCTCCTGGATGGGCACGTAGGCCGGGTCGTTGACGTCGTTCGGCGCCTCGAGCGCCTTCAGCGCCGAGCCGCGGATGATGGGCGTCTCGTCACCCGGGAAGTGGTTCTTGGTCAATAGCTCGCGCACCTCGAGCTCGACGAGCTCGAGCAGCTCGGGATCGTCGACCATGTCGACCTTGTTCAGGAAGACGACGATGTAGGGCACCTCGACCTGGCGCGCCAGGAGGATGTGCTCGCGCGTCTGGGGCATCGGCCCGTCGGTCGCGGCGACGACCAGGATCGCGCCGTCCATCTGCGCGGCGCCGGTGATCATGTTCTTGATGTAGTCGGCGTGGCCCGGGCAGTCGACGTGGGCATAGTGCCGCGCGTCGGTCTCGTACTCGACGTGGGCGATGGCGATGGTGATGCCCCGCTCGCGCTCCTCGGGCGCGTTGTCGATCGAGTCGAAGGCGCGGAACTCGGCGCCGCCCTTCAGGCTCAGGTACTTGGTGATGGCGGCGGTGAGCGTCGTCTTGCCGTGGTCGATGTGGCCGATGGTGCCGATGTTGACGTGCGGCTTGGTGCGCTCGAACTTCTTCTTGGCCATGCTTGTGCTGGTTCCTATTCCTCTCGAGAGTGGGGCCGCGGCAGAGGTGGAGCCCACATTGGGACTTGAACCCAAGACCTCTTCCTTACCAAGGAAGTGCTCTGCCAGCTGAGCTATGTGGGCCCGGTCGCTGCCGGAAGGTTAGTCGATTGTTTCTCCGCAGTGGCACTTCGTGCCACTGCTGCGCGCCCTGACGGGCTTGCGTCGATCAGATTGATGGTGGGCAGGGAGGGAATCGAACCCCCACAGTCGAAGACGGCTGATCTACAGTCAGCGGAGCTCACCACCTGCTCAACCTACCCATGGAAACGTCCCCGACCGGGCTGCGGCCCGCGGTGGATCGGGAAACGGGCGTTATTCGCGTTGGAGCCGACGACGGGACTCGAACCCGGAACCGGCGGTTTACAAAACCGCTGCTCTACCAATTGAGCTACGGCGGCGCGACTGCTAAGGATACAGTAACCGCCGAATTGGCTTTCCCATTCGGGAACAGGGCCTACTGATCGCCGGGCAGGAGCTCCTCTTCTGCGACGGCCGGTTCCGCCAATTCTGGCTCCGCTGCCTCCGGCTCCGATTTGGCATCCGGCTCCGACGCTTCGATGGGCTTCGATCCGCCGGCAGCTGGCGCCGGCCCTGGACGCTGGCCGGCGGCGGCGAAGAGAAGGATCGAACCGGCGACCCCGGCGTTGAGCGACTGGATCTTGCCGCGCATCGGAATCCGGAGCACCAGGTCGAGCCGCCGCCGGACAGGGCCGGAGATGCCACGGCCCTCCGAGCCAACGACGATCGCCAGCGGACCGCGCAGGTCCGCGTCACCGAAGGCCATGGATGCTTCTTCATCGGCACCGACGATGCGCAATCCGTCGCCATGCAGATCGGCGAGCGTGCCGGCCAGGTCGTCCACGGCCGCGAGGACGAGATGCTCCGTTGCGCCGGCCGAAGCCTTGATTGCGGCCGGACTGAGCGGCGCCGAGCGACGCGTCGGGTAGATGACACCATGCACGCCGGCCGCCTCCGCGCTGCGCAGGAGAGTGCCGAAGTTCTGCGGATCCTCGAGCGAGTCCAGCACGAGCACGAACGGCGCCTCGCCGCGCTCGTGGGCTCGAACAAGGATCGCGTCGACATCGCCGGCAGGACGCGGCCGGCAGACGAGTGCCACTCCCTGGTGACCGTCGAAGCCCGCGAGCGCCGTCAGCGTCCCGCCCTCGACCTCGACGACCGGGATGCGCAGCGTCGTGGCATGGATCGCGAGGGCGTCGAGCGCCGCGCGCCGCTCGGGCACGATCAGCAGTCGAACGGCATCGCGGCGCGCGGCAAACGCTTCCTCGACCGGCCGTCGGCCGCAGATGAGCTCCTCCCCTTCCTCGACGTAGCTGTCGCGGTCGACGGCTGTCTCGCGATGCGGCCGCGGCTGGTACTGCGGCGGCCGTTGTGTGTACGGCCGGCGCGCGTCGAAAGGCGGCCGCGCTCGGCCCGGGTAGGGCCGATCGGAACGTGGTCGATAGTCGCTCGGCCGCTGGGCCGCGTCGCGATCACCCGTAGGCGGTCTGTCGCCGAGGTCGCGCCGCGGCCGCTCCGTGAACTCGCGCCGCGGCCGCTCAGGAAACTCCCGCCGCGGGCCGTCGGCCGGATCTCGGCGTGGGCGGTCGGAGAAATCGCCTCGCGGTCGGTCGGAGAACTCGCGTCGAGGCCGCTCAGGAAACTCGCGCCGCGGCCGCTCAGGAAACTCCCGCCGCGGGCCGTCGGCCGGATCTCGGCGTGGGCGGTCGGAGAAATCGCCTCGCGGTCGGTCGGGAGAATCGCCTCGCGGCTTGTCGGGAAAATCGCGTCGCGGGCGATCCTCGCGGTTGCTCGGACGAAAGTCGTCGCGCCGGAAGCCGCCGCCCTTGCTGCCGCCCGCACCGGGTCGGCTTCCCCCCGGCCTTGGGCCGCGCGGTTGGCCACCACCGGGACGGCCGCCGCGCGGATTGCTGTCGCGCGGACGATCGCCGCGCGGCCGATCCCCGCCCGGCCGGTCGCGCTCAGGCACTGGTGTGCCGCGCAGTCACTCGCCAGCGCTGTCCGTCGCGCGTGTCCTCGACCGCCACGCCCAGGGCAGCGAGCTCGTCGCGCAGTCGGTCGGAAGATGCGAAATCCCGCGTCGCGCGAGCCGTGGCTCGTTGATCGAGAAGCTGTTGCGCGCCCTCAGGCAGCGCATCGGGCACATCGAGCACCCCGAGCACGCGGTCGAAGTCGCGCAGCGCGGCCGCACCGCGGCCTGCGTCGGACGTCGAAAGGCTGCGTGCGTCGATCCGCCGGTTCAGCTCGCGGACCAGGTCGAAGACTGCGGCGAGCGCTCCTGAAACGTTCAGGTCGTCGTCCAAACCCGCCTTGAACGATTCATGCGCCGCGGTCAGCACGCCATCCAATGTCGCATCGTCGCCCTGCTCCTGTTTGTACGCGTCGAGAGTGGCGACCGCGGTCGAGAGGCGCTCGACGGCAGCGCGCGCGTTGTCAAGCGTGCCATCGCCCCACTCGAGCGGCGCACGGTAGTGCGTGGCGCTCAGCGCGTAGCGCAGCTCGGACGGCGAGTAGCCCGCGGCGTAGACCTCGGCCGGCTTCTCGATGTTGCCCGTGCGGCGAGCCATCTTCTCGCCGCCGAGCTGCAAGTGGGCGTTGTGCAGCCACACGTTGACGAAGCGCTTGCCGGTCGAGGCCTCTGACTGGGCTATCTCGTTCTCGTGGTGCGGGAAGATCAGGTCGACCCCTCCGGTGTGGATGTCGAACGATTCGCCCAGGTACTTCATGCTCATCGCCGAGCACTCGATGTGCCAGCCCGGCCGGCCCTTGCCGACCTCGGTATCCCACGACGGCTCACCCTCGCGCGCGCCCTTCCACAGGGCGAAGTCGCGAACGTCGTCCTTGCCGTAGTCGTCGGCCGC
This sequence comes from uncultured Anaerolineaceae bacterium, assembly GCA_964475245.1. Lineage (GTDB taxonomy): Bacteria > Chloroflexota > Limnocylindria > Limnocylindrales > CSP1-4 > JALYGJ01. The sequence goes on from CAYYVV010000037.1 coordinate 4,119, forward strand.
GACGCGCTCGGTCGAGCGCGCCTGGTCGGGATCGAGCTTGGCCAGCACGCCGTACGAAGGCCAGGTCGAGATGCGGAAGAAGACCGATCCGTCGTCGGTGGCATAAGCGTGGCCGTTGTCAATCAGGTTGCGCACAATCGCGGCCATCTCGGGGATGTGCTCGGTCGCACGGGCGAGAATGTTCGGTGGGCCGATGCGCAGCCGCTCGAGATCGGCCATGAAGTTGGCGATGTGCGGCGCGGTCAGCTCGTCGAGGGTACCGCCCTTCTGGCCGACGTCGCGGATGATGCGATCGTCGACGTCGGTGATGTTCATCACCCACGTCACCCGATAGCCCGACCACTCGAGGAAGCGGCGCACCAGGTCGCCCAGCAGGAAGGCGCGGAAGTTGCCGACGTGCGCGGGCCCGTAGACCGTCGGCCCGCAGCTGTACATCCGGACGTGTCCGGCTTCCAGCGGCTGGAAAGCCTCGATCTTCCCCCCGAGCGTATTCGTGAATCTCAGGCTCATACAGGGCCAATCATCGCCGATGCACGGCAACCAGACAGGTTGCGCTGATTGCACGGCCCGCGCCCTCTGCGCCGTAGAGGTTGCCGGTGGAGGCGGTGATCGCCACGGCGTGCTCGTCGAGGTCGAGAAGATGCGCGATCGTGCGGCGCATGGCGTCGATGCGCTGCGCGCCGAGCTTGGGCCGGGCACCGACCAGCGACACCTGCACGTTCGACACGCGCCAGCCAGCCTGCGCCGCCTGGCGCACGGTTTCGGCGAGGAGCTCCGTGCTCGCGACGCCCGCAGTTCCCCGATCCGAGGACGGGAACAGCCGGCCCAGGTCGCCCAACCCGGCCGCGGACAGGATTGCGGTCGCCAGCGCGTGGAGCACGACATCGCCGTCGGAGTGGCCGTGCAGGCGCGGCGCTTCGTCGTACGTGACGCCACCCAGCCGCAGCCCCATCCGCGGCCCAAAGCCATGTGCATCCTGGCCAAGGCCAAGGCGCGACTCCGGCAGCCCGCCGTCGCCGGCATGCGCGGCGGCGATCGCGCGCACGATCTCGAGATCGGCCGGCTCGGTCACCTTGATGTTGGCCTGTTCGCCGGCGACGGCCGCAACGGCCACTCCCCGGCTCTCGAGCAGCGCGGCCTCGTCGGTGTACGTCGTGGCGCCCGCCGCGGCGAACGCATCGAGCAGCAATTCGCGGCGGGCGCCCTGCGGCGTCTGGGTGCGAACGAGACCGGCCCTGTCGACTGATGTTTCGATCCTGCCGCCGACGGCCCGCTTGAGTGAATCGACTACGGGCACGACCGGCGCGGCCGCGCCGTGCTCGGCGGCCGCCGTGGCCACGTCATCTGCGAGGGCCGGCGTCGCGAGCGGCCGGGCCGCGTCGTGAATGAGCACGACCTCTGCCGAGGTCGCGGCCAAACCTTTGCGGACAGAGTCCGAGCGCTCCTCGCCGCCGGCCACGACGGTCACGTCGCTCAGGGCGGCCGAAAGGTCATCGACGCGATCCGCGCGCGTGACCACGATCACGCGCGCAACAGATGACGCTCCGGCCATGGCGGCCACGGACCACTCGAGCATGCTTCGGCCCAGGATCAGCGCGGCGTTCTTGTCCGCGCCGCCCATGCGCGTGCTCGAGCCCGCAGCGACCACGACCGCGTCGGCGAACCTCGCAGGTTGCCCCCCGGCGCCCTCAGCCACGCGGCTGGGCGAAGACCATTCGGCCGGCGACCGTCTGGAGCACGCGCACGACCGTGACCTCGATGTCCTTGTCGAGCAGCTGGCCGCCGCCCTCGACGACGATCATCGTTCCGTCGTCGAGGTAGGCCAACCCCTGGCCGGGCTCGCGGCCCTGCTGGATGACCTTGACCTGGAGCTGGTCGCCGGGCAGGAACGCCGGCTTGAGCGCATTCGCGAGCTGGTTGAGGTTCAGCACGCGCACGTCGTCGAGCTGCGCGACGCGGTTCAGGTTGTAATCGTTGGTCAGGATGCCGGCGCCGCGTCTGCGAGCGAGCTCGACCAGCTTCGCGTCGACGGCGTCGATGCCCTTGGGATCCTCGTCATTCAGCTCGACCGCGACGCGGTGGTCTTTCTGGAGCACGGCGAGAACCTCGAGCCCGCGCCGGCCACGCACTCGGCGCGTCTGGTCCCGGTTGTCGGCGATGTGCTGGAGCTCGGCGACGACGAAACGCGGCACGACAAGCGTCCCGAAGATGAAGCCCGAGGCGATTACGTCGGTGATGCGGCCGTCGATCAGCACGCTGGTGTCGACGTAGGTGGTCGGCCCGGATTGGATCTGGGCGAGCGGTCGGTCCACCGTCGGCGATCGGATCAGTCCCGCCGAACGGAGACTTTCGGCGAGGTCGGCGCGCTTGGCAACGGTCAGGCCCATCATTCCGAGCCCGGTGACGAGGACCGTGCCGACGGGCAGCAGCCAGTTGTACGGGTCGGGCAGGTTCGTCAGCGGCAGGCCGAGCAGGATGCCGATGACGAGGCCAAGGACAAGGCCGACTACGCCACTGACGAACTCGTCGGTCGACAGGTCGGTCACGTGGCGGATAAGCCAGTGCGCCGGCACCAGCGTTACGTAGGGCAGGATCGAGAAGCCGATCACGAACCAGGCACCGATCCAGCCGGCGAGCAGGACTGCGCCACCCAGCGACGACGCATCGAGGTTGGGCACGCCCGCCGCGGTCGTGATCGCAATCGCGATGAGCGCCACGAGCCCGCCGCCGAAGAGGCGGACAAATGTGTTGATGCGTACGTCGTTCACGGCGTTTTCTCTCCCACCGGGATCGCCAGCCGCGGCACTTGCTCGGTGAGTGCCACGGCGATCGCGTCGCGCAGGGTGGCGACACGAACGATCTCGATGCCGCCATTGTCCGCGTCTTCGCCACGGCCGGAGCGCGCCGGCACGACGGCGCGCGTGAAGCCGAGCCTGGCCGCCTCGCGCAGCCGGCGCGACAGGCCGTGGACGGGGCGAAGCTCGCCGGTCAGGCCGATCTCACCGCACAGCACGATGCCTGGGACGAGCGGCCTGTCGCGCAGCGCAGAGACGAGCGCCAGCGCGAGCGGCAGATCGATGGCCGGCTCCTCGACGGCCAGGCCGCCGACGATGTTCGCGTAGACGTCGTGGCTGGCGAGGTTCATGCCTGCGCGGCGGCCGAGCACGGCGATCAGCAGCGCCAGGCGCTGGCTGTCGAGACCGGCCGCGGTCCGGCGCGGCGAGCCGTGGGCCTGGGGCGCGACGAGGGCCTGGACCTCGACCAGCAACGGCCGGCTGCCCTCGAGCGTGGCAGCGATGGCGACGCCCGGCGCGCCGATCGAGTCGGTCTCGATGAACGCGGCCGCAGGATCGGCGACCTCGCGCAGGCCGTCCGCTGTCATCTCGAAAACGCCTACTTCCTCGGTCGAGCCGAAGCGGTTCTTGCTCGAGCGCAGCAGGCGCAGGCCCGAGAATCGTTCGCCCTCGAGGGTCAGGACCACGTCGACGATGTGCTCGAGCGTCTTTGGCCCGGCAAGCGTGCCGTCCTTGGTCACGTGTCCGACGAGGATCGTCGGCACCCCGTTCTCCTTCGAATACGCCTGGAGCCGCGCCGTGGCCGCGCGCACCTGGCCGACCGAGCCGGCCGGTCCCTCCAGCTCGTCCGTGGTCAGCGTCTGGATCGAGTCGACCACAAGCAGCGCCGGCGCAGTGGCTTCCGCCGCAGCCACGATCCGTTCGACAGACGTCTCGGGCAGCACGTCGATCTGTTCGCCGGCGCGCACGCCATCGTTCAGGCCAAGGCGGTTGGCGCGCATGCGCAGCTGCGCCGCGGACTCCTCGCCGCTCGCGTACAGCACGCGCTCATCCCGGTCCGAGCCGGCAGCGATCGCGCCGCACAGCGCGAGCACGAGCGTCGACTTGCCGATGCCCGGTTCGCCCCCCAGCAGGACGAGCGATCCGGGCACGATGCCGCCGCCCAGAACGCGGTCGACCTCGCGCATTCCGATCGGGATCCGATCAGTCTCTGTGGCAGCCAGCCGGGTCAGCGGCGTGACATTGGGAACGGCCGCGGAGGCGGCGCGATGCGCCCGCGCCTGCGCACGCGGCCGCTCGAGGGCGGTCTCGACCAACGTGTTCCAGTTACCGCACGAACGGCACTGGCCTTCCCAGCGCAGGCTCGTCGCGCCGCACGTGCCGCACACGTAGCGGGTTTCGAGCCGCGCCACGGAACTAGGCGCTTGCCTCGACCGGGATCTTCTCCTCGAGAGGCTTGATCGACAGGCCGGTGTCCTCGCCCTTGTCGACGACGACGGTCATGCCCGCTGAGAAGGTGCCCATCAGCAGCGCTTCGGCGAGCTGGTCCTCGACCATGTTCTGGATGACTCGGCGCAGCGGGCGCGCGCCATAGTCGATGTCGTAGCCGAGCTTGATGATGTGGTCCTTGGCTTCCTGAGTGATCTGGATGTCGATCTGCTGCGCCTTGAGCTGATCGCGCACGCGGTCAAGCAGCAGGTCGACGATCGTCCGGATCTGCTCGATCTGCAGCGAGCGGAAGACGACAACCGAGTCAACGCGGTTCAGGAACTCCGGCCGGAACTGGGTCTTGAGCTGCTCGAGGACCTTCTCGCGCATCCGGTCGTACTGCTGCTGCTCGGCCCGCGCCTCATCGACCGCGACCGGCCGGAAGCCGAGGCTGGTGTCCTTGAGCAGCGACTTCGCGCCGACGTTGCTGGTCATGATGATGACCGTGTTGCGGAAGTCGACACGGCGGCCCTTGGCGTCGGTCAGGTGCCCGTCCTCGAGGATCTGGAGCAGGATGTTGAAGACCTCGGGGTGCGCCTTCTCGATCTCGTCGAGCAGCACAACGCTGTAGCTCTTGCGCCGGACAGCCTCGGTCAGCTGGCCGCCCTCGTCGAAGCCGACATAGCCCGGAGGGGCACCGACCAGGCGCGAGACGTTATGGCGCTCCATGAACTCGGACATGTCGATCTTGATCAGCGCGTCCTCTGAGCCGAACAGGAATTCGGCGAGCGCCTTGGCCAGCCATGTCTTGCCGACGCCCGTCGGTCCCAGGAAGATGAACGAGCCGATCGGCCGCTTGGGATCCTTGAGCCCGGCGCGCGCACGGCGAACTGCCTTGCTGATGATGTCGACGGCCTCGTCCTGGCCGATGACCTTCTCGCGCAGCGCGTCCTCCATGTGCATCAGCCGCTCGGATTCCTCCTGGGCGATGCGCGTGACAGGGATGCCCGTCCACATCGCCACCACCTGGGCGATGTCTTCCTCGCCGACCTCGGCGGCGTCCTGCTGGCGGGACTCATGCCACGCAGCGCGCAAAGTGTCGATGCGCTCCTTGGCCTGCGCTTCAGAATCACGCAGGTTCGCGGCGACCTCGTAGTCCTGGTCGTTGATCGCCGCTTCCTTTTCCTTGGTCACGCGCTCCAGCTCGCGCTGGGCCTCCTTGAGCTCAGGCGGCGCGCTGGCCGTGCGCAAGCGCACGCGGCTGGCGGCCTCATCGATCAGGTCGATCGCCTTGTCGGGCAGGTGGCGGTCCGTGATGTAGCGGATCGAAAGGTCGGCCGCGGCGCGCAACGCCTCGTCGGTGATCTTGACCTTGTGGTGGTCTTCGTAACGCGAGCGAATGCCGAACAGGATCTCGACCGTCTGCTCGAGCGTGGGCTCCTCGACCATCACCGGCTGGAAGCGCCGCTCGAGCGCCGCGTCGCGCTCTATGTACTTGCGGTACTCGTCGAGCGTCGTGGCCCCGATGCACTGCAGCTCGCCGCGCGCGAGCGGCGGCTTGAGGATGTTGGCGGCATCGATCGCGCCCTCGGCCGCGCCGGCGCCGACGAGCGTGTGCAGCTCGTCGATGAACAGCACCGCGTCGTTCGTCGAGCGCAGCTCCTCGATGATTTTCTTTAGCCGCTCCTCGAACTCGCCGCGGTACTTCGTGCCGGCGACGAGCGAGCCGATGTCGAGCGTCAGGACGCGCTTGTTGAGCAGCGTCTCGGGCACGTCGCCGGCGACGATGCGCTGGGCGAGGCCCTCGGCGATGGCGGTCTTGCCCACGCCGGGCTCGCCGATCAACGCCGGGTTGTTCTTCGTCCGGCGCGACAGGATCTGGATGACGCGCTCGATCTCTTTCTCGCGGCCGATGACCGGGTCGATCTTGCCCGCGCGCACGGCGTCCGTCAGGTTGATGCCCAGCTGGTCGACCGTGGGCGTCTTGCTGGCGCGCTTCGTCTCGGTCGTTGGTCCGGCGCTGGACGACTGCGACAGGACGCGGATGACCTCGTGGCGGACCTTGTCGAGGTTGACCCCCAGGCTCTCGAGCACGCCGGCGGCGATGCCCTCACCCTCGCGCACGAGGCCGAGCAGCAGGTGCTCAGTGCCGATGTAGTTGTGGCCCAGGCGGCGTGCTTCGTCGATCGCCAGCTCGATGACGCGCTTGGCGCGCGGGGTCAGCCCGACTTCGCCGACGACCGGCCGATCGCCACGACCGATGATGAACTCGACCGCCGTGCGCACCTTGGGCAGCTCGACGTTCATGTTCTCGAGAACGCGCGCGGCTACACCCTCGCCCTCGCGGACGAGGCCGAGCAGGAGGTGCTCCGTGCCTATGTAGTTGTGGTTGAACCGCTGCGCTTCGTCCTGAGCAAGTGTCAGGACCTTGCGCGCGCGGTCCGTGAACTTGTCGAAGCGATCCATTCCGCGTCCCCAGAGGGCGCTGGACGCGCCCTTTTTCGAATGCTAACACCGGCGACAGGGCCGCCGACCCCTCTCCGGTACCGTTCAAACACGGCGCCGGTTGGTGCACAAGTGCACTCCAATGATCATCGCTGCGGCCGATTCCGAGGCCGTGTTTGGTGCAGTGAATGGCTGAAGAAACGCCAATCCACGGCGTCGCTGTGCGGCGCCGCTGACGTTCCGGTTCGTGGACCCGGCTATTGTCGCGCGACTTGGCCAGCCGCGCACGGGACGCCTATTCGGCCGTCGGGTCCGTATCTGCGCCGGCTGCGGGCGCCGTGTCGGGAGCGCCTTCGGCGGGCTCGTCACCCGTCTCCGGGAGCGCCTCCCCTGTCGGCTCGGCCGCGCCTTCGGCAGGATCTGATCCGGTCTCCGGCAGTGCCTCGTCGTCAGCAGTAGCCGTCGTGGCCTCTGGCTCCGGCTCGGGCTCTGGCTCTGGTTCAGCGGCGGGCTCAGCTTCGGCGGCGGGCTCAGCTTCAGCGGCCGTCTCCGCCTTGGGCTGAGGCTCGGCAGCGGGCTCGGCGTCCGACGGCTCGGCCTTGGCCTTCGTCGCGCGCTTGGCCGCCGGCTTGGCGTCCTCCGCATCGGGCACCGCGGCTTCCGCCGTGTCGGCGGCACTCGCTTCCGCCTCGGGCTCGGGCTTGGCCGCCTTGGGCGCCTTCGCGACCGGCTCGGCTTTGGCACTGGCCTCGGGCTCGGCCGCTAGCTCGGCGTCAGTATCTGTTGACGCGCGCGCGGCCTCTGTCTCGGCCATCTGCGCTCGAACCTGGGCGAATGCCGCAGCGAGCGTGTTGTCGATGCCGCCTTCAGGCTCCTGCACGGCCTGGCTCATGTCGTAGCCACGTTCCGTACTGCGGCCACCGCGCCGCTCGCGCGGCGCCGCCGGACGCTCCGGCCGTGCCGGGGCCTCCTCGGCCTGCTTGAGGCTGAGGCCCAGGCGATGGCGCTCCTGCTCGAGCGAGATGATCTTGAGCTTGAGCGTCTGGCCCTCGTGGACGACATCGCCCGGATGGGCCACGCGCTGATGCGACAGCTCGCTGATGTGGATCAGGCCCTCGAGACCGTCGCGGACGCGGACGAAAGCGCCGAAGTTGACGATCTTGGTGACCGTGCCGTCGATTATGTCGCCGACCTTGAGGTCCGCGACGGTCGAGCTCCACGGATCCGGCTGCAGGCGGCGGATCGACAGGCTGATCCGGCCGCGCTCGTGGTTGATGTCGATGACCTCGGCCTCAACCTCCTCGCCGACGCGGTAGCCGGCCTCCGGGTTGTTGACCTTGTTCCACGACAGCTCGCTCTTGTGGACGAGGCCGTCGATGCCGCCGAGGTCGATGAACACGCCGAAGGGCGCGATCGAACGGACGGTGCCGGTGACCTTCTGGCCCACCTGGAGGCTGCTGAAGAGCTCGTCGCGCTTCTCGCGACGCTCCTCGTACAGCGCCACCTTCTCCGACAGGATCAGGCGGTTGGCCTTGCGGTTGACCTCGAGGATCTTGAGCCGCAGCTTGCGGCCGACGTACGGCTGGAGCTTCTCGGCGATCTCCTGCGCCGCGTCACGCGGCTGCTCGTTCTGCGGCCGGCGCGGGAAGTCGACGATCTGGCTGATGGGCACGAAGCCGCGAATGCCACAGTCAACGATCAGGCCGCCCTTGTTATGGTCGATGACCGGCGCCTCGATGATCACGCCCGCGTCGAGCTGCTCCTGCATTGCGCGCCACTTGCGCTCGAGCCCGGCGCGCCGGAGCGAGAGCACTGCGTGGCCTTCCGGCGACTCGGGCTGGAGCACGTACACGAGGACGACGTCACCGATGCTCAGCTGCGGCTGCGCCTCGGCGTTGCGGCCGTACAGCTCGCGGTTGCTGATGACGCCCTCTGACTTGGCGCCGATGTCGACCAGGATCTCGTCCTTGTCGATGCGCACGATCGCGCCCTCGACCACGTCGCCGTGCTTGAGCGAGCGGATCTCGGTGGCCTGCTCGTTGAGCAGCTCCTCCATCGTCGTCGGCTCGGGCCCTTCGTAGACGCGCGGGGCCGGACGTGCCGGCGCCAGAGGCACGACTGCCTCTTCGGCGACGTCAGCAGCAGCTCCATCGGCGGATCCGGCCTCGGCCACAGCCGCGGCTTCCTCCATGCGCTCGACCGCTTCCTCGACCTGCTCGGCGACCGCGTCGGCCGCTCCGAGCGGTCGCCCGTCGGACTCTTCGGTCGAATCGAGGGCGACCTCGGGCATGTCGGACGCAGCCTCAGCTTCATCCGATGCGGCTTCGTCGGCGGGCGGCGCGTCGGTCACGTCGTCCGGGCTCAGGCTGGCCTGCGCGGTGTCGTCGGCGTCGGCGTCGGCGGGTGGCGCGTCGGTCACATCGGCAGTGCTCAGACTGGCCTGCGCGGTGTCGTCGGCAGCGTCGGCGGGTGCAGTTGTGTCGGCCGTGTCGACCGCCTCTGTCTGAGCGGTCGCCTCGTCGGCCTGCGTCTGCGGAACCTGGGCCTCGCTCGCGGTTTCTGCGGTCTGCTCGACCTCAGCTGTCGCGGTATCCGCCTGGGCGGCGTCCGCCTCGTCGGTTCCCTGCATGCGCTCTACGGTCAAATTGAAGATTTCCTCCGATCCGAAGCTCCCCGGGCAAACAACAAGACCCGAGCAGCACGCCCGGGCCTCCGTCGGAGTTGGATGTCTTCGGTGTCCGTTAGTGGGCTCTTCAGACTCCTCCGTACCGCAGGCACGCGCGGGCTCTTCCTGATGCTCCCCGTAGGGCCGAGGCATGTTACCACGCACTCTTACGCGGCCACAATCGGCACCCGGGCGGCGGACTATCCTCGCTTCATGTCCGCACCCCGGCCAGCGCACACGACCCAGGCCACGCAGGAATACCTCGTCACGTTGCGCAACCTGATCGCGAGCGGCCAGCACGCAACAGTCGCCACGGTTGCCCGCCGGCTCGGAGTGAGCCCGCAAGCCGCATCGGAGATGGTCGGCCGGTTGCGCAGCGAGGGCCTCGTCAAGGGCGACAGCCGAGAGCTGAGCCTGAGCACCAGCGGCCGAACAATGGCCGATGCCATTTTCCGGCGCCACGCGCTCGTCGAATGGCTCCTGACCGACGTCGTCGGCATGGGCTGGGCGGAGTCGGATCATGAGGCGCACCGCCTCCAGTCGGCGATCTCGGAGAACGTCGAGTCGCGCCTCGACGAGTTCCTGGGTCATCCCGAGATCTGCCCCCACGGCAACCCGATCGATGCCGCGAGCGCCCGGCGCCGGCCGCCGGGCGTGGCGCTCAGCAGCCTCCAGTCAGGCGACCGGGCGACGATCTACCGCATCACCGAGGAAGCCGAGGAAGACGCCGGCTTGCTCTCGTACCTGGAGGCGCGGGGGTTGCGCCCGGGCGCCGAGATCGTCGTCCAGGCGAGCAGCGAATCGCTCGACGCCATCACGCTGACCGGCCCGCGCGGCACCGCCACGCTCGGGTTGCGGCCGGCGTCACTGATCCTGGTCGTGCCGGGCAAGGCGGACGCGGCCCTCTTCCACCGCCTGCCGGCGGGCTGACGGCGCGCGCCGCTGCAGGCGGCGCGCGCGTACCTCTTACGAATTACGAAAGATGTGCGCGGATCATCCAGCGCTGCTTGTCGAGGCCGCGCAGGATCTCGATGAGCAGGTCCTGGGTCGCGAGGTCCGTGTCGCCGACCTGATCTGCTCGCGTGCGAATGCTGCCGGCGACGCTCGAGACACGCTCGTCGAAGGCCGACAACACGATTCGCTCGGGTAGTGACCCGCCGGTCAGGCTGGACAGTGGCGTGGTTGCGGCGAGCGTGGCAACTCGACCGTCGGGCGCGACACCGATGGCCGTCATCCGCTCGGCGACCATGTCGTACCAGTCGCGATACTCGCCGACCAGCTCGTCGAGGAACTCGTGCACCGGCTTGAAGGTAGGGCCGACGACGTTCCAATGGGCCTGCTTGCCCTGCAGGCTGAGATCGATCAGCTCGACCAGCGTCTGCTGGAGCAATGCTGCCTGGATCGGAACCTTGACCACTTTGCTTTCGAGATGAGCGATTGCCATTGAGTCCTCCTGTGTGTGCGCTTTGTCAACCGACGATGTGAGCGAGCACCGTGCCTACGCCCAGGGCAAGACCGAGCACCGAGCCACAGATGGCGAGCGTCGGCCGCCAGCCGAACTCGTCGACCAGGCTGGCGACGCTGGCGATGCACGGGATCGAGAGCGCGGTGATCACCGCATAAACGAAGAGCTGTCCATGGCTCATGAAAGTGCCCAGGCTGGCCGCGGCCGGACCGAGCTCGCCGACGGCGAGCACGAGCAGCAGCTGGAGCGCGAGCTCCTTGCGCAGGAAGGCGAGCACGATCGCGACACCGGTCACCGGCGGCAGGCCGAGCAGGCCGGCGGTGACCGGCGAGAGCAGCCGCTCGATGGGCGTTATGGCGCCCGATTCGTACGCAAGTCCGAGCACGAACGAGCCGATCAGCATCAACGGCGCCGCGGTGCGCACGAACGAGCGGAAGCGGAACCACGACTTCGCCGCGACCTGGCGCGCGATGGGCATGCGCAGCGGCGGCAGCTCGAGCACGGCCGGTGACTGGCGTCCGGGCACGAGCGCGTTGGCGGCCGTGCCAGCGACGACGGTGACGCCCAGGACCACGCCGAAGGCGGCCAGCGTCGCGACCGGGCCGGCAAACGGGGCAAGCGCGGCGACGACCACGGCCGAGCGCGCCGAGCACGGCGTGAGCACGATCAGGAACGACGCCAGGAGCCGCTCGCGGCGCGTGTCGAAGACGCGCGTGGCGTAGATCGCCGGCACGTTGCAGCCGGTCGCGGCAAAGACGGGAATGACCGCACGGCCGGGCAGGCCGACGGCGTTGAAGATCCGATCGGTCAGCACCGCGGCGGTCGCGAGGTAGCCCGAGTCCTCGAGCACGGCGAGGACGACGTAGAAGACGAGCACGAACGGAATTCCGACCGAGAGCATGGCCAGCAGCCCGCTGTCGAGCGCCCACAGCGTCGCGCCACTGAGCGCGGGAACCGGGATCAGCGTCTGCACGATCGTCGTCATCGGCGGCGAGACGTAGGTCGACCACGCGCCGCTCATCAGCGACGCCAGCCAGGTTCCGAGCGTGGCCGTGATGAGCAGTGCGGCGACCGTGACCCCGGCGAAGAGCGGCAGTCCCGGCCATGGCGAGGTCACGATGCGCGCCAGCCGGTCGGCGGCGGGCTCGCGCACGTTCTCGCGGCGCTCGACCTGGTGTGCCCAGCGCTCCGCGACATCCCAGCGCTCGGGCTCGAGCGCGGCAGACGCGGCGATTGAAGCCGCGCCGACGGGCGGCAGGACGTGCGCCGCAACGGCGTCGCGCAGGATCGTGTCGCTGTCGGCGGCCGCATCCGCGGACGAAGGCGCGCCGGCGAAGGAGCGCGCCAGCGTGTTCACGCGAGCCACGATCAGCGGCGGGTACGGCGTCGCCGGCGCGGTGCGCCGCGTTCCGCCGCTCGCACGCAGGGCCGTGGCGCGATCAATCGCGGCCGTGACGGCCTGCCTGGTGCCCTCGCCGCGCCGCCCGACGCAACGCACCACGGGCGCGACCAGGAGCTGCGACAGCCGGCCCAGGTCGAGCTCGACACCATGCGCAGCGGCCTCGTCGGCCAGGTTCGCACCGACGACGAGCGGCAGGCCGAGGTCGCGGCAGGCGAGTACGAGCGGCAGATGGCGGGCCAGGTCGCCGGCGTCAATGACGGCCAGGATGGCATCCGGCTTAGCCTCGAGGAGCAGCTTCCAGAACGGCGCGAGGGACTCGTTCTGGTCGGTCATCGAGAGCGTGCCCGGCAGGTCGACCAGCACGGCCCGCCGGCCGTTGACCACGACCTCACGCCTGTGGCTGGAGACGGTCGTGCCCGGCGCGTTTGACGTCTCGGCGAACTTGCCGCTGACGTCGGCGAAGAACGTCGACTTGCCCACGTTGGGCCGGCCGACCAGTGCGATCACCGGCGGCCGATCGAGCGCCACTGCCTGTCGTGCGAGGCGCTTCGTCGACTCGAACGCCGCCTGATCGGCGAGGACAGTCATCTGCCGGTACCGACGGGCCGGACGATCAGCAGCCCGGCGATCGTGCGCGGAACGGACAGCCGGCGCGATCCGACGCGGACTATGCGCGGCCCGCCGAGCGGAGCGTCCTGCTCCACGATCAGCTCGCGCCCGGCGCACAGACCGTGAACACCGAGCCGGGAGATCTCCAGCTCAGGCACGCGCTCGAGCACGAGCGGGACACCGATCGCAGCCTCCAGAAGCGTCATCTCGTATAGAGCCTGACCCTGGCCACTGGCGCGCCACAGGGACAAAGGTCCCGAAAATGCATGCGAGGTGGGCCTAAAGCCAAGCATCCTTGGCATCCGGACACAGGTGACCCTATTGTTCGCGTCAAGGCGCCTTGACTGAGAGATCGAGCTTCGTTACGCTGCCATCACCGACTTGACCACTCGGATTTCGCTGCGGAGGCTTGCTTGCTACCCACGTTCGTGATCGGCCTGCGCGAAGGGCTCGAGGCCGCGCTGATCGTCGGCATCGTGGCTGCCTTCCTGCGCCAGCGTGGTCGGTCGGATGCCCTGCGCCTCGTGTGGATCGGAGTCATCCTCGCCGTCGGTGCGTGCGCGCTCGTGGCTGTCGGACTGCAGATGTTCTCGGCCAGCCTGCCGCAGGCCCAGCAGGAGCTCCTGGAGACCGTCGTCGGCAGCGTGGCCGTAGCCATGGTCACGTACATGGTCGTCTGGATGCGCCGCAACTCGCGCGGTCTGCGTCACGACCTGGAGGCCGCGGCAAGCTCGGCGCTCGCGTCGGGCACGGCCTGGGCACTGATCGCGATGGCCGTGCTGGCCGTGCTGCGCGAGGGCTTCGAGACGGCCGTCTTCCTGCTCGCTGCGTTCAATGCCAGTGGCTCGCCGATTGCCGCCGGCATCGGCGCCGTGCTGGGCGTGGCCGTCGCCGCGGTCGTCGGCTACGGCATCTATCGCGGCGGAGTGCGCATCAACCTGAGCCGCTTCTTCCGCGTCACGGGCGTCGTGCTGGTGCTGGTTGCCGCGGGCCTGGTTGCGACCGCCATCCACACCGCGCACGAGGCCGGTTTGATCGTTGTCGGCCAGAACCAGGTCGCCGATCTCTCCTGGCTGATGCAGCCCGGATCTGTCGTTTCGGCCCTGCTGACCAGCGTGCTCGGCATCCAGCCGCGACCGACCGCGGTCGAGGCGCTTGGCTGGGCGCTGTACATCGTGCCGATGCTGCTCGTCGTCCTGTGGCCTGCGCCGCACCGGCCGGTGGCGCCGCGCGAGGCATCGAATCCGGCGGTCGCAACGCCCGAGAGCTGACCTTCACATGTTGAAGCTCCGCGCCCAGCTGAAAACACCTGCCCACGCTGTGCAGGGATTCGTCTTCGCGCTCGGCGTGCTGCTGGCCGCCTGTTCCGGTGGCACGCCCGCGTCGGCGCCACCATCAAGCTCGCCGGGCAGCGGTATGACAACTGTGAACGTGGCTCTGACCAATGACGGGTGCGTCCCGGATCGGAGCTCCGTGCCCGCCGGCGCAATCACCTTCAGCGTCATCAACGAGGGCGGCGATGCCGTGTCCGAGGTCGAGCTTACGTCCAACGACCGGATCCTCGGCGAGCGTGAGAACCTCGCCCCCGGGCTGTCCGGAACGTTCACGCTGGAACTCGAGCCTGGCAGCTATCTGCTCGAGTGCGAGGGCGCGACGACGCCACAGACGACATTCGTGGTCACCCCGGCGGCAGCAGCACAGTCCCCGGCCGGCGCACTGGATGATCTGCTCGAGCAGGCCGCGGACGGGTATGCCGGGTACGTGCGCGATCAGACCGCCCAGCTCGTCGCGGCGACGAATGACTTCAGCGGCGCAATAACTGCGGGTGATATCGAGCGCGCCAAGTCGCTTTACGGCCCAGCGCGCGTCTTCTATGAGCGCATCGAGCCGGTCGCGGAGAGCTTCGGCGACCTCGACCACGAGATTGACGGGCGCGTCGACGGCGCCGCCACGCCCGACGACTTCACCGGGTTCCATCGGCTCGAGCAGGCGCTCTGGCAAACGGGCAACCTCGACGGGATGACGCCAATCGCCCAGAAGCTGATCGTGGACGTCGGCCAGCTCCAGACGCTGGTCGCAACCGAGACCTATCAGCCGGCGCAGCTCGCGAACGGTGCGGCCGAACTCCTCGATGAGATCAGCGCGTCCAAGATCACAGGCGAGGAGGAGCGTTACTCCGGCCTCGACCTGATCGACTTCCAGGCCAACCTCGATGGCGCGCGAGCAGCATTCGACTTCCTCCGCCCGGCACTCGACCAGGTCGATGCGCAGCTCTCGGGCACGATCGCCACACGCTTCGACGCGGTCCAGCAGGCGCTCAATGAGCACCGCGCCGGCGACGGCTTCGTGGCGTACGCGCAGCTGAACCAGGACCAGACGCGCGCGCTCGGTCAGGCAGTCGACTCGCTCGCGGAGCCGATGTCCGAGGTGGCGGCCAAGCTCGTGGGCTGATGGCCGGCGAGGACGAGCCGCTCGAAAGGGTCGTGGCGAAGGACGCCGGCCCGAACGCGTCGCGTATGCGCATCTCGCGTCGGCGACTGCTTACGGGCGCGGCCGTCGCGACCGGTGCCGCGGCGCTGGGCTCGCTTGGTGGCTACCAGCTCGCTCTTCTTGGCACGGCCGATCGCGCCGCCGGACAAACGCCGGCTGCGACAGGGTCGACGGTCGCATTCGACGGTGCCCACCAAGCGGGCATCGTGACTCCGGCCCAGGACCGGCTCACCTTCGCGGCGTTCGACCTGACGACGGCTTCGCGCGCCGACCTGGCCGCCCTGCTCGCGACCTGGACGGCCGCGGCACGGCTCATGGCCGCCGGCCTGCCCGTCGGCGATGTCGGCGGCGACGAGGCGGCGCCGCCGGTCGACACCGGCGAGGCGTACGGGCTGAGCCCTGCCCGGCTGACCGTAACCATCGGCTTCGGGCCGAGCATCTTCGACGGCCGCTTCGGGCTCAGCGCCCGGCGGCCGGCGGCGCTGGCCGACCTGCCGGCATTTCCGGGCGACGCCCTTGACCCTGCCCGCTCCGGTGGGGACCTGTGCATCCAGGCATGCTCCGACGATCCGCAGGTCGCGTTCCACGCCGTGCGCAATCTGGCGCGGCTCGGCCGTGGCACAGCCGTCGTGCGCTGGCTGCAGCTGGGCTTCGGGCGCACGTCGTCGACCAGCTCGCAGCAGGTCACGCCACGCAACCTGATGGGCTTCAAGGATGGAACGAACAACATCGTCGCCGAGGATTCGAGCGCCGTCGACGACTACGTCTGGGTCGGCGGCGAGACCGACCAGCCGTGGATGATCGGTGGCAGCTACCTCGTGGCGCGGCGGATCGCCATGCGCATCGAGTCGTGGGATCGCACGTCGCTTGGTGAGCAGGAGCGCGTGATCGGGCGCCACAAGGCCAGCGGTGCGCCGCTCGGTGGCTCGGCCGAGCACGACACCGTGGACCTGGCCGCGGCTGCTGGCGGCCAGCCGGTAGTTCCGACCGGCGCCCACATTCGCGTCGCCGCACCGGCACTCAATGCCAGTCAGCGCATCCTGCGCCGCGGCTACTCGTTCACCGACGGAACCGACCCGGTGACCGGCGAGCTCGATGCGGGCCTCTTCTTCATCT
The DNA here is from genome assembly GCA_964475245.1 of uncultured Anaerolineaceae bacterium. Lineage (GTDB taxonomy): Bacteria > Chloroflexota > Limnocylindria > Limnocylindrales > CSP1-4 > JALYGJ01. The sequence goes on from CAYYVV010000037.1 coordinate 20,534, forward strand.
GCTTCCAGAAGGATCCGCGGAAGGGCTTCAGTGCCATCCAGACCCGCCTCACACAGGCCGACGCGCTCACTGAGTACATCCGCCACACCGGTAGCGCCATCTTCGCCTGCCCGCCGGGCACGGACAGTGGCGGGAGCTGGGGAACCGGGCTAGTGACCTAGCGCTGGAGGTGCGCGCCGGGCCCGCGGGTCTTGCTCGGTAGACTCGATGCGCCGTGCCCGAGCTACCCGACCTCGCCATCCTCGCCGACGCGCTCGACGAGGCGCTCGCGAGCCGGCCGTTGGTGGGCAGCAAGATCAAAGAGTCGCTCGTGCTGCGCGGCACGGCCGCCGAGCTTGAGGCAATCGAGGGCCAGCTGTTGGCCTCAGTCCGGAGGCGCGGCAAGTTCCTGGTCTTCCAGTTGGAGCGTGACCGGATCGTTTTCAACCCGATGCTCACCGGTCGCCTGGGCCTGGCCGTGGCGGGATCGAAGGCGTGGCCGCAATGGGCCGCGGCATTGTTCTTCGGACCGATGCGAGAAGACACGCGCACGGGTCGCGTCGCGCCGGAGTGGCCAGGGCCGGAAGCCGACTGGCTGCCGCGCCGCGACCTGGGCGTCGAGCTGCGCTATCGAGACGCGACCCGGATGGGCAAGATCTATCTCGCGCCGGCCGGCCTCGCCCGCCCGATCGCGGGCTGGGAAGAGCAGGGCCCAGACGCGGACGATCCCAAGCTGACGCTCGGCGACTGGCGGACGCGGATCGGCCGCTACAGCGGGGAGCTCAAGAACCTGTTGCGCAACCAGGTGTTCGTTGCGGGCATCGGCAACGCGTATTCCGACGAGATCCTCTGGGCCGCCCGCCTCGCTCCGTTTCGCAAGCGCTCGTCACTTGCTGCCGACGAAGTGGACGACCTGTACGTCGCGGTCCGCGCGGTATTGCCGTGGGCAATTGGACAGCTCCATGATCTTGTGCCGCCGCGCCTCGAGGTCGAGCAGCGCGAGTTTCTCAAGGTCCACCGCAAGGGCGGCCAGCCCTGCCCGCGCTGCGGCACCAAGTTGTCGCAGGTCTCAGCTGGCGGTTTCGACACGACCTTCTGTCGCGGCTGCCAACGCTAGGAATCAAAAGACGCCGCGTGGCGGTTGCCAGCGGCGCTCAAACAGAATCAAAAGGATCCTGGCGACGACCTATTTTCCCGAGGAGCTACCCCCTGAGTATCTTCGGCGCTGGAGAGCTTAACTACCGTGTTCGGGATGGGAACGGGTGTGGCCTCTCCGCTGGAGTCACCAGGATCCTTTATGAAGTGACGACGTGATCAGTGATCTTCGTTTTCCGCCGCGTTACGCGACAGCGATGAAATTGACCGGATCTTCTTGCCACAGCCGGCCACTTGGGTCAGCTGTTGAAAGAGGTCAAGCCCTCGACCATTAGTACGGCTCAGCTGCACTGGTTGCCCAGCTTCCACCTGCCGCCTATCAAACAGGTAATCTCCCTGTGGTCTTACCCGGTTAACCCGGTGGGAAACCTCATCTCGAGGCGAGCTTCGCACTTAGATGCTTTCAGTGCTTATCCCAACCGAACTTGGCTACCCAGCGATGCCCTTGGCAGGACAACTGGCACACCAGAGGTTCGTCCACCCCGGTCCTCTCGTACTAGGGGCAGCTCCTCTCAAGTTTCCTACGCCCGCGATGGATAGAGACCGAACTGTCTCACGACGTTCTGAACCCAGCTCACGTACCGCTTTAATTGGCGAACAGCCAAACCCTTGGGACGTACTTCCGCCCCAGGATGCGACGAGCCGACATCGAGGTGCCAAACGGTGCCGTCGATGTGAACTCTTGGGCACCATCAGCCTGTTATCCCCGGGGTAGCTTTTATCCGTTGAGTGATACCCCTTCCACTCGGAGGTACCAGATCACTAAGCCCGACTTTCGTCTCTGCTCGACTTGTGGGTCTCGCAGTCAAGCTCCCTTATGCCTTTGCACTCTACGGCTGGTTTCCATTCAGCCTGAGGGAACCTTTGGGCGCCTCCGTTACACTTTAGGAGGCGACCGCCCCAGTCAAACTACCCGCCTGACACTGTCCTGCGCCCGGATTACGGGTCGCGGTTAGAAACAAAATTCAGCAAGGGTGGTATTTCAACGTTGGCTCCATCGAGGCTAGCGCCCCAATTTCACAGCCTCCCACCTATCCTACACAAACCAAATCCCGATCCAATGTCAGGGTGTAGTAAAGCTCCACGGGGTCTTTTTGCCCTATCGCGGGTAACCTGCATCTTCACAGGTACTTCAATTTCGCCGGATCCCTCGTTGAGACAGCGCCCAGATCGTTACGCCATTCGTGCGGGTCGGAACTTACCCGACAAGGAATTTCGCTACCTTAGGACCCTTATAGTTAGGGCCGCCGTTTACCGGGGCTTCGATTCAGAGCTTGCACCCCTCCTCTTAACCTTCCGGCACTGGGCAGGCGTCAGCCCGTATATGTCAGCTTTCGCTTTAGCACGGACCTGTGTTTTTGCTAAACAGTCGCCTGGGCCTTTTCACTGCGGCCTCGATCAATCCAAAGCAAGCTCCGGGCTGCGAGGCGCCCCTTCTCCCGAAGTTACGGGGCCATTTTGCCGAGTTCCTTAACGAGGGTTCTCCCGATCGCCTTGGTATTCTCTACCCGCCTACCTGTGTCGGATTGCGGTACGGACACCTTTGATCTCGCTAGACACTTTTCTTGCCAGCTTGGCTCACTCGAATTGCAACAGATGTCGCTTTCATTCGCTGCTCGGCGTTGAATGGGAGGACGGATTTACCTGTCTTCCCCGCCTACCGGCTTAGACGCGTATTGCCATGAACGCGCTCGAACTACCATGCTGGGTCATGCCCTTGCTCTCACCTGGTCTCAACTCACCGTTTCGACCTGACTTTCGCCAGATCAGCTGCGGATCGCATCCTCCAGGCGACACCTTGCGGTGCAAACGATCTCTGGTGGTTCCGGAATATCAACCGGATGTCCATCGCCTACGACTTTCGTCCTCGGCTTAG
>CAYYVV010000038.1:0-23079 GCA_964475245.1 uncultured Anaerolineaceae bacterium
TCGCGGAGGTTGCGGCGCAGATCGGGCATGTCATCCCGGAGCGGCTCGTCGACGATTACGGCTCGGCCATGCTGCGCTTTTCCAACGGCGCGCGCGGTTCGTTCTGGGTCACGCAGACCGCGGCCGGCGTGGAGAACAGCCTGGGGTTCCGAGTATCGGGCACGAAGGGCACGCTGGAGTGGCAGCAGGAACGGCCGACGCGTCTGACGTTCAAGCCGCTGGTCGGGGCGGCACGGGTCTACACGCCGAACGGGCCGGGGTCGTTGCCGGCCGCGGCGCGGGCGTGCCGGCTCGTCGCAGGGCACCCGGAGGGCTTCCCTGAGGCCTTCGCCAACATCTACTCCGACGCGGCGGAGGCGATCGCCGCCCGGCGGACCGGTCGGGAGGTGGATCCGCTGGCGCTGTGGTTCCCGAACGAACGGGATGGCGCCATAGGGGTCAAGTTCGTCGATGCAGCGGTGGCGTCGAGCCGCGCCGACGGTGCCTGGACTGGCGCAACGCTGGCGCTCGAGGAGAAGTCGTGATGCCTGAACGCAGGGAGGTCGGATCCGTGGAGGCGCGGGGCCTCATCGCCATGGTCGCGGACAGGCTTGACGCTGGTGGGCAGGGCGCGGCGGTGGCCGTGGTCGACGCGCACGGCGAGCTCGTCGCGTTTCTGCGCACCGACGGCTGCGGCCTGGCGTCAATCAACATCGCGATCAACAAGGCTTTCACCGCGGCTCGCGAACGAACCGAGTCACGCGTCCTCGGAGAGCGCTCCCGAACGGAGGGCTTTCCGATCACCAACTTCGGAGACCCGCGCTACGTGGGCTGGGGTGGCGGCGTCCCGATCATCGTCGACGGCCAGGTGATCGGAGCGATCGGCGTCAGCGGCCTACCAGAGGAAGCCGACATCGAACTCGCCCGCGAGGCGGCAGCCAGCCTCGCCGACGCAGGGTGACTGGGATCGGCGCCAGTCCGCGCCTCCGGTCTTATGTGCGTCGCCCACCCACAGCTCGAGTAGGCCCGCCAACGACACCGAAGCGGATGTCCGGTAGGCCGCGTGCCGGCTGGTCGCCCCTGCCTTGCCCGTCTCCGCGCTAAAACTCGACGGCGAACCGCGGCGCAAATGGCCTGTTGGTAACGCGGGCACCTGCGATGCGGTCCGCGCGATATGTGCGGATGCCTCCTTCCGGCACGTTCCAGGCAAAGAAGAGAAGCGCGCCCTGCCGACTTCGCCGGAAGGAGTATGGCTCTACGAGCCGTGTTCGGCCGCCGTAGGCGAGATCGACACACAGCCTGTTGCGGCCTGCGAACCTGATCGGCTCGACCGCGAAACCCCCACGCCATGTGTCGATCATTGGCGGCGCCGTCCAACTAGAGACTGGTTCACCGACCGGGACTGGCTGCAGGACCGGCAATGGGGCTCCACCGAGCCAGGCAGCAACCTCCCCGAGCGCAGCGACGAATTGGTCGAGAGTGGGGAGCTCGGGCAACTGGTGTGACAGCATCGGCCCCCAGTCAGCCTCGAGATCCTGCATATGTCGCTCGGGAAGCAGGCCATCGACCGTCAGCGGCGCCTCGATGCCTTTGAAACTGCACTTTGCCCGGTATGCATCCACGACTGCGGCTGCTGTGGGTCGCTCCGTCTCGTATCGGAACATGTTCACGACGTCGTAGAGGTCACGGGGCCGCGTCCGCTCAATGAGCGCACGCATCTTCTCTCCAAAGAGTTCGTCGTAGGAATAAGACCGGACGGTCGCTCGTCCCATCGTCGTGGCGTCGGGATATGGATGCCAGACTGGACGAAGCACAGGTGGCCGAAAGACGATCTCGTCAGCGGTCAGATCCAACTTGATGCGCGGCATGTTGCCGGCCGCACGAGGTAGCGGGCCGCGGTAATACAGCCGGCCCTCAATCGAAGGATTACCTCTCGGGTTCTGGTAGACCTCGAACCGGAACTGAGAGGGCGGCAGTTCCAAACCGGCGACGTCCTGAAGTCGTTGTGCAACCCGCGAGAACGCCGTTGTCAGCCCTTCAGCGTCCATCGGCGCACCGTCGACGAGTGTGAAATCGAGGTCCTCGGAGAAGCGGTAGGTCTCGAAGTAGCACTTCTTGAGGCAGGTCCCGCCCTTGAAGACGAAGGTGCGGCCGAGAACCCGGTCGCCGCCGATCGCTGCCAGGAGCCAGCCGAGGACGTAGTCCTTCTCCACAACATCTGGACTTAGGCCCCACTCGCCGGCGCGTTCGCGAATATCGAGGGCGGTGATCATCGATTAGGTACGCTGATCGGCGGTGACACGTACGTTCTCGATGATTCGCCACCGTTTCCGGCGTGTACCGGGCGCGTGGACTGCCGGATCGAGCTGCGCGTAGCCCTCGGTTAGTCGATCTCGACAGGTACTCAGAAGTTCCGCTTCGTTCGACGCAATCCGCTCAACCAAGAAGCCCAGCCGCTTGTACACGGCTCCGTTCTTGCGGGCGTCGCTGTACCTGATCAGCGAGCCGTCATCGCGTCTGTCGCTTCGGAGATAAGCAGCAACCGTCCGGCTCACCTCACGTATTCCTGGCCCTAGTCGAGGGTCATCCAGCATGTCGACGACGGTAAGAGCCGCGTCTGCCACCTCGACGCGGACTTCCTCGCGCCAGGCGGTGGCTCTTCCCTCGCTGGGCAGTGGTCGGGTTATCACGAAGAACTCCGCCCCGCCCGCGCTCGGCCGCCGCTTTCGGAGCCGTCGCGCGCTTACGACGGAGGTGACGCGGTAGAGCTGCTCGGTGAGGTCCCAATGTTCCGCAGCACTCCAGCCGGTGATGTAGCAAGGATCGAATACTGCCGCTGCCACAACCCACGGATCCGCAGCTGGCCGAGTGCCAGCTTGCGTCTCGACTGAGACCGGGACATACACCCCACGAGCGAGCCTCTGCAGCCAACCGCGACGAACCCAAGCGGAGAGCAGCCAGCTAGCTTTCTGCGGATCGAGGTCCAAGACTCGAGCGGCCTCCGCGACACGGAAGGGCCCTCGGATCGTGCGAACGAGTTGTCCAAGCCGAGCTCGACCCGCTTCACTGATTCCAGACGTCTGAGTGATATCCATTGAGCAGTTAATGACTCCCAGGATCACTTACAGCGCATAGACTATCACTCAGAGGGCCCTCGGCCCGCACTGTCGAGCTGGCCCGCTGGGCCGCGGCCAGCCTCGCCGGCGCAGATTGATTCGTGCGGAGATGCTCAGCTCTGCTGGAACGTGCAACCGTCTCCATGGCTAGCAGCGCGCGTCCGGAGTCCCGCCGGGGCAGCGAACCCGGAGGTCACGCAGCCGCCCATAGCTCGGAGAGGACCTCGGCCTGCTCGAGGACGAGCTGTGTCGCTTTCGCCTGCTTGTCCGGCGGATAGCCGTGCTTGCGGAGGATGCGCTTGACCAGGACCCGAAGCTGCGCGCGGACGTTCTCGCGGATGGTCCAGTCGATGGTGACGTTGGCGCGGACGGAGGCGGTCAGCTCGCGGGCAATGGCGAGGAGCTCGGGCTCGCCCAAGATCGCCACCGCACTATCGTTCGTTTCGAGCGCGTCGTAGAAAGCCAGTTCGTCCTCCGTGAGGCCCAACTCCTCGCCACGCGCATTCGCCTCGCGCATCTGCTTTGCCAGCGCGATCAGTTCCTCGATGACCTGCGCGGTCTCGATAGCGCGGTTCTGGTAGCGACGAACCGCCTCGTCCAGCATCTTCTCGAAGGAGCGCGACTCAACCACGTTCCGGCGCGAGCGAGTCCGGATCTCGCCCTTCAACAGCTTGGCGAGCAGCTCCACGGCCAGGTTCTTCTGCGGCATCTCACGGACTTCGGCGAGGAAGTCGTCTGACAGGATCGAGATGTCCGGCTTCTTCAGGCCGGCCGCCGAGAAGATGTCGACGATCTCGTGGGAGGCAATCGCCCGGGAGACGATCTGGCGGATGGCGTGGTCGAGATCCTCGCCCGGCTGGCGCTCTCCGACGGCTCCTTTCAGAAGGACCGCCCGAACGGCCTGGAAGAAGCCCACGTCGTCGCGGATCCGCATCGCCTCGTCCGAGGGAACGGCCAGGGCAAACGCTCGAGACAGCGAATACACGGCGTCCTGGAGTCGCTGCTTCCCATCCTGGAGCGAGAGGATGTGCTCCTGCGCCGCCGGCAACACGGATACCCGTTGGGCCGCCGAGCCTCTCATGAAGCGGCTCCAGTCGAAACCGTGAAAGAGCCCCAAGCAAACCTCGTACTCGCGGAGCATCAATCCGATGGCTTCGGCCTGACTATGCTCGACCTTGCCCCGTCCGCCGCTCTCGGTGTAGACCGCCAGCGCCTGGCGCAGCTCGTCCGCCAGGCCCAGATAGTCGACCACCAGGCCGCCCGGCTTGTTCTTGAAGACGCGGTTGACTCGCGCGATCGCCTGCATGAGCCCGTGCCCGTGCATGGGCTTGTCCACGTACATCGTGTGAAGGCTCGGGGCATCGAAGCCGGTCAGCCACATATCGCGGACGATGACCATTCGGAACGGATCAGCCGGGTCGCGGAAACGGCGCGCCAGCATCTCCCGTCGCGACTTGCTGCGAATGTGCCTCTGCCACTCCAGCGGATCAGAGGCGGAGCCCGTCATGACGATGTTGATCGAGCCGGCGTCGTCGCCCTCTCCTGCCCACGCCGGCCTGAGCGCCACGATCTCGCGGTACAGCTCCACGCAGATCTGGCGGCTCATGCAGACCACCATCGCCTTGCCGTCCATGACTTCGAGGCGCTTCTCGAAATGGTCGACGAGGTCGGCGGCAACAAGCTTCAGCCGCTTCTCCGAACCTACGACGGCGGCCAACTGCGCCCACTTGCTCTTGAGGCCTTCCTTGCGTTCGACCTCCTCCCCTTCGGTGACCTCTTCAAAGTCGGGGTCGATCTTTGGCCGCTCGGCCTCGGAGAGCTCCAGCTTCGCCAGCCGGCTTTCGTAGTAGATCGGCACCGTGGCGCCGTCTTCCACCGCGCGCTGGATGTCGTAGATGCTGATGTAGTCGCCGAAGACGGCTCGCGTGTCGCGGTCGGCAAGTTCGACCGGCGTGCCGGTGAAGCCGACAAATGAGGCCTGCGGTAGTACCTCCCGGACCTGTGTCGCGAAGCCGTATGAGATAGCGCCGGTCTTCTTGTTGACCTTCGCCTCAAACCCATACTGGCTGCGGTGGGCCTCGTCGGCGATCACGACGATGTTGCGCCGGTCCGAGAGCACGGCGTTGCGGTCGCCCGCCTCGTCGGGCATGAACTTCTGGATCGTAGTGAAGACGACGCCACCGCCGGCGACGCGGAGCTTCTCGCGCAGGTCGGCCCGATCTGCGGCCTGGACCGGATCCTGGCGCAGAAGGTCGTGGCAGCGGGCGAAGGTGCCGAAGAGCTGGTCATCCAGGTCGTTTCGGTCGGTGATAACGACGATCGTCGGGTTTTCCATCGCGGGATGGAGGATCAGGCGCCCGGCGTAGAAGGCCATGCTCAGGCTCTTGCCGGAACCCTGGGTATGCCACACGACGCCGACTCGCCGGTCGCCAGGGTCGCCGCCAGGCTGCCGGCCGGACTCGTATCGACCGATTGCCTCAGCGATGCGCTTGCTTCCGGCCGCTCGGAGCGTTTCTTCGACCGCAAAGTTGACGGCGTGGAACTGGTGGTAGCCCGCCATCTTCTTGGCCAGCACGCCGCCTCCCGTGTCCTCGAAGACGATGAAGTAGCGGAGCAGATCGAGGAACCGGCGCTTGTCGAAGACGCCTTCCAGGAGCACCTGCAACTGCGGCATCCCGCTAGGCGCATCGCTCAGCCCATCGATCGTGCGCCAGGGTTTGAACCACTCCTTGCCCGCGCCCAGGACGCCGATACGCGCCTCCGTGCCGTCCGACACCACGAGCGCGCAGTTGTAGTCGAAGAGCGCCGGGATCTGCGACTGGTATGTCTGGAGCTGATTGAGCGCGGATCCGATCGTGGCCCTCTCGTCAGCCGGGTTCTTCAGCTCGATCACGCCGAGCGGCAGCCCGTTGACGAAGATCACGACGTCCGCCCGCCGGTTATGCCCCTGAGGCCCGACGACAGTGAACTGATTTACTGCCATCCAGTCGTTGTTGTCCGGATCGTCGAAGTCGATCACGCGCGCCTGCGCGCCTGCGACTGACCCATCCGCTCGCCGGTACTCGACCGTCACGCCATCGACCAGCATCCGATGGACGGCCCGGTTGCGCTCGATCAGCGACGGGCCATCTGCTCGAACGATCTTCCGAAAGCCAGAATCAAGAGCTTCCTGCAGCAGGTCTGGGTTCAGCCGGACAAGCGCCTCGCGGAGGCGCCACTCGAACACTACGTCGCGATAAGTGGAGTCGGACCGCTCGGCACCCGGCTGGCCGAAGGCGATGTCGAGACCGTGGCGCACCTCGTAGCCAGATGCCTCCAGCCAAGCGAGAGAGGCGCCCTCAACTACGGACTCCTTGAACATGAGCCCGGTCATTTGCTCGCTCTGACCACGTCTTCGCTCGAGGCGGATCCATCCTCCAGTGGCTCGGCGCCAAACCCCGCCAAGATGTCCAGGTATGCCTGTCTGTCGATTCCATAGAGGACTTCGCTCGGACGGTATTCAAGCTCGAAGATCCGGACTGGATCGTTCAGGTCGTCCACAAAGGTGTTGAACGCCTCGTGGTCATCGAACTCAGGCTCTGGGCTAGCAGCGACCAGTCGTGATTGTGAATGAACCCGAAACAAGAAACCCACAATGGCATCGGCCGCCTGTGCCGCCAGCAAGGCCTGTCCGGTCTCCATCGCTGGCCGCTCTTCACCGGAACCATGCGAAGCGAAGCCGTACGCGTTGCGCAGCTCGCAAACACCCTGCAGGGCTGTGTGAAGCCCGTTGAGCGTTTGAGCAAGACTCTTGCGAGCGTGAGCTTCGCTGTGCGCATCAGGCGGCAACATGGGTAATGCTTTTGTCGCTAACTTGAAGAGCTTCGGCAGATCATCATCCGATCCGAAAACGAGATGGCGCTCGTCAAGGATGGTCTTGCATGCACTCTCAACTATCGTCTTGGCGAGATCAAACGCGAAGCTCGGGTTGTCCGCTGTCGCCCGCTCGATTGCGCCGACCTGTCTCTCGATGTGCAACCAGCCTCCCGCCACGGCTCCGCGGGCTCCATACATTGCGAAGACGTTCGCCACGTCCGCGCTTGTGATGACTGGGTTCTCCTCGGTCATTCGATCGTATCTACTCCGGCGTCCCGGACAGGAGGGCCGGCAGAAGCGTGTCTCGCGTCGCCGTCAGAGCCTTGTTCTGGAAATAGGGTTCCTGAAGCTGCCCAAGGAGTGGGCGAGCGACCACATCGAACGCGTCCCGCACCATCGGAGGGGGAAGAACGCCGAGCATGTCTTCCAGTGACCCCCTCCATACCGCGTAAGGGATCGTGCTCCCGGTAGAATGCTGCGTTGCGTAGTCGATTGTCTCTCGGCGGTGCAGCCAAAGAGTGCCAAAGGCAAAGTCGCCATCGCGCCGAGGCCGAAGAACGAACACGGTCGTACGCGTCGTGCCGTCAAATGGAGCAATGCAGACCTTGTGGAAGTACGGTCGCATCGCCCCGAACAGCAGATCACTCCTGGCGAACTTAATCAGGCTGCTCTTGGCGTCCTCGCCCGGTCGCGCATCGCCCAAGGCGAGTGTTCCTGAGGAGATGCACTCGATCGGCACATACGGGCGAGACTCCGTGTCGGCCGAGGGTTCGCATCGCTCAATTCGCTGCTTGAGCACGTCCCCGAGACGGCCTTGACGCCACCCCGCCGGGATCTCGCCCAGTTCTGAGTCCTCGAACGAGTCCGGGAACATGTCGGCGACGTGGCTCGGAAGGCCGGGGTCACGGCCTGCAGCTTTGGCACGGACCGGGTCAAAGTCGATGAACCACGACTTGAAGACGGCGCGGGCCATTGACTCGAGTGTCTCGCAAGTACGGCGGTTCAGATCGATCTTGTCGTCGAGGGCCGTGAGCAACTCGGCGATGCGGCGCTGTTCAGACAACGGTGGAATCCTGAGCCGGAAGTCCGGGATGTCCGCGCACTTGAGGCTGTCGAACACCGCTCCCACGTTCAGATGCCGTTGGATCTGCGCCCACCAGTCCGGTCCGCGAACAAGCCAACGGAGAAACCGAGGGTCGACGACGGATCCATCGGTGCGAAGCAGCACGAGATTCTGACCGAGCGCGAACTTCAGGTCGCTGGGCACGGAGGCAGTCACACCAGGATTGGTGCGTCTGGACAGGATCACGTCATGGGCCTGAGGCTTGGCGCGGCGGGTCCATTCACGGAAGTGCTCAGCCGTAATCCGACGAGCGCGCGAGACATCGATGCGACCGTCCCTAAGATCTGGAATCGAAATGTATGGATAGCCGGTAGGTGCGGGTGGTGGAGTCCGATGGTCGCAGTCGATCAGCTCGACGTGAGCCTCCCGCAGCGACATGATCCGCCAGTCACTCCCCATACCCGAGCTCCCGCAGGTTAGCGTTGATCAGCTCGTCGAGGCGGGCCGCATCGGCTTGCTGCTCGCGGAGGGTAGCAACCAGGCGCCGCATTTTGTCGTCGAAAGGTTCGGCGTCCTCCTCGGCGGCCTCGGCACCAACATATCGGCCAGGAGTGAGGACATGGCCCTGGCTTCGGATCTCATCGAGTTTGCCGGCCTTGCAGAAACCGGGTACATCCGCGTATTCGCCGGCCCCGGGATCGCCGCGCCAGGAATGGTAGATGCCGGCGACTTTGGCGATATCGAGGTCGGTCAATTCGCGGTGGGTCCGATCAGTCATCGAGCCGAGCTTCTGGGCGTTGATAAAGAGCGTCTCACCACGCCGGTCGCGGAAGCCGCTGTTGCGTTTGTCGCGGGCGAGGAACCACAGGCAGACCGGGATCTGTGTCGAGTAGAAGAGCTGGCCGGGCAAGGCGACCATGCAGTCGACCAGATCGGCCTCCACGATCGACTTTCGGATCTCGCCTTCGCCCGATTGGTTTGTGCTCATTGAGCCGTTGGCGAGCACGAAGCCGGCGATGCCTGTGGGCGCGAGGTGGTAGATGAAGTGCTGGACCCAGGCGAAGTTGGCGTTTGCCGGGGGCGGCGTACCGTAGGCCCAACGCTTGTCGTTGCTGAGTAGGTCTCCGCGCCAGTCGCTGTCGTTGAAGGGCGGGTTGGCCAGGACATAGTCCGCCTTGAGGTCCGGGAAGGCGTCGGCGTGAAAGCTGTCACCGTGCTTGATGTTGGCGCCGATGCCTCTAATCGCAAGGTTCATGTTGGCCAGGCGCCAGGTGGTGTAGTTGGACTCCTGGCCGTAGATGCTGATGTCGCCGAGCCGACCCTGATGGGCCTCCAGGAACTTCTCGCTGCTGACGAACATGCCGCCCGAACCGCAGCATGGGTCGTACACGCGCCCCTTGTAGGGCGCCAGCATCTCTACGAGCACGCGGACGACGCGCGAGGGCGTATAGAACTGACCGCCCTTCTTGCCCTCGGCGCTGGCGAACTGGGCGAGGAAGTACTCGTACACACGGCCGAGGATGTCCTTGGCACGGTCCGCCGGGCTGCCAAGCCCGATGTCGGACACGAGATTGATGAGCTGGGTCAGGCGGTCTTTGTCGAGGCCGGGGCGGGCGAAATCCTTGGGGAGCACACCCTTCAAAACCGGGTTATCGCGCTCGATGGCGTCCATGGCGTCGTCGACGATCCGACCGATCGTAGGTTGGGGCGCCTGAGCTTTGAGGTAGGACCAGCGGGCCTCCTTGGGCACCCAGAAGATGCTCGCTGCCTTGTACTCGTCGGGGTCCTCGGGGTCGGCGCCCTGGGACCGGTCCGCCTCGAGTTCGGCGTGCTTCGCCTCGAAGGCGTCGGAGATGTACTTGAGAAAGATCAGGCCGAGGACGACATGCTTGTACTCAGCCGCGTCCATATTGTTGCGCAGGGCGTCGGCGGTCTGCCAGAGCTTCGCCTCGAAGCCGACGTTGGCGGCGGTGTCGACCATGCGGCCTACTTTCCTCCTTGACTGCTAGGTCGTTTCCTGTGGCTAGGAGCGGGACCGGTCCGACTAGGCCGCGTGCCACCGTCCCGAATGACGAGCTCGGCGACCTAAACGACGTGCACTAAGTAGGGTGAGTCGGCGCCTTTGCGAATCTGCGCCGCATGAACGACCGAGGCGTACTCGAGGCTGCCTCGTAGGCCGGGCTCCGCTCAATGCGCGGCTCAGTCATCTTCCCATCCTCGCCAGCCTAGCAACGCAGGGGGCCCACTGCGATCCCCCAAATGAGCTCGTCGGCCGAGCACCGGGTGTCGGAGCGACTGTAGGAGGCGTTGCGATAGCAAGCGCGTAGACCGCCTGATCGAGATCGCGCGCCAACTCTTCGAGGAGGAATAGTCATGCCCTGCACCAAGCTCGCTCTGCGCGCGAAGACCGATCGGCGCTTCATCGGCTCGACCTACCGCAGCAACCGCTTCATCCTGGCCGAGGTCACGGCGCCGCACCAGCACGCCGAAACCACGAGCTCGCGCGCGAGACCGCAGGTCAACCTCGCGTTCGTTCTCGATCGGTCGGGCTCCATGTCGGGCGAGAAGATCGCCCTCGCCAAGCGGGCGGTCGAGCAGTCGATCGGGCGCCTCCAGGCGGATGATCGGTTCTCCGTGGTCGTCTACTACGATCAGATCGACGTCGTCATCCCCTCCACTCTGGCCACGCCCGACGCCAGGCGCGACGCCGCCACCATCCTGTCGCGCATCGACGCGCGCAACCAGACCAACCTCGTGGAAGGCTGGCTGCGCGGCGTCGAGCAGGTCGCGCTCCATCTCCAGGCAGAGGGCATCAACCGGACGCTGCTACTCACAGACGGCCTGGCCAACGTGGGCATCACCGACCGCGACGAGCTGGCCCGCCACGCCGCGGAGTTGCGCACTCGCGGCGTCCAGACGTCGACCTTTGGGTGGCGCCGACTTTGACGAGGTGCTCCTGCAACAAATGGCGACCGCCGGCGGCGGGAACTTCTACTACATCGCCGACAGCAAGTCGATCGCCGACTACATCACCAGCGAGGTCGGCGAGGCGCTCGACGTGGTCGCGCGCAACGTCACGCTCGATGTCGTCACGCCGGAGGGCGTGGTCGTCGAGTCGCTGACGCCGTTCCCGCTCGAGCAGCGCGGCGGCCGGACGGCCATCTCGCTCGGCTCGATGGTCGCGGAACAGATCGTCCAGGTCGTGCTGCGGCTCAACTTCCCGCTCGGTGAGCTGGGCCGCGAGACCGGCGCGGTCGTGTCGGTTTCAACGGGAGGCGCGTCGGTCGATGACGCGTCCCAGTCGCTGACGTGGGAATACGCCGGCGGCAAGGCCAACGACCTGCAGGAGCGCGACGCCGAGGTCGACCGGGCGGTCGCCCAGGTCTTCGCCTCACGCGCCCGACAGGAGGCCAGCCAGCTCAACTGCGCGGGCAACTTCCCCGCGGCGCAGGCCGCGCTTGCCAATGTCGCCAAGCGGATCCGCTCGTACGCCGGCCGCGACTCGCTGATGCGCGGACTCGTTGCGCAGCTAGACGTGGAGGCGGAGCAGCTTGCCACGCCCATGGCGCCTGCGGCCGCGAGGGAGATGTACTTCCAGAGCTACGCCTCGGCCAAGTCGCGCAACTTGGACGGCACCGCCCTCCGCGGCAGCAAGTGACGGAAAGTTCCACCAATGGCTAGCGATACACGTAGCAGCCAGGAGCCTGATCACCCTGCAGAGGAGTGCTCGTCGATCCAGGCGGCGAGGCCCGTTTCGGTTAACTGGCCGGCCGCGACCGAAAGCATCGTCGACAGGGCATCCGCGTTGGTCGCCGTGAGCTCAACCCCGTTGCGATCAAGGAAGGCGACCATCGCGACGAGTGCGACGCGCTTGTTGCCATCGACGTATGGGTGGTTAGCTGCGAGGCCGTAGGCGTATGCAGCGGCCAGATCGGAGACGCGCACGCTTTCGTCGTCATGCCACCGCTGCCGCGGACGCGCCACCGCAGACTCGAGCCCGTTCTCGTCACGCAGCCCATAAGCGCCACCGTGCGCGCGAACCTGCCTGAAATGAGCCTCGTCGATGACCAATCGCCCGAGCCAGCGCGGCTCGGGTCGATTCACCCAGCCAGCTCGCGCAGTGCCGACAGGTAGCGCTTGGCTGCCCGCCTCGTTGTCGCCAGGTCGGCCTCGAGTTCGTTGTCAAATGGGGTCAGCAGGATGCCCAGCTCGGTCTCCACCGCGAGGACGCGGTCGCCGGGGGCCAGATCCAGTCGATCGACCATCTCCTTGGGCAGCGTCGTGCCAACTGAGCCCCCCACTCGACGGAGAGTTATCGGACGCGCCATTCGTGCACGATAGCACAAACGTGCTACCTGACTGAGCACGAAGCACGTTAGGCGCCCGAGGCCGAGGCGATCATTCGGGAGTCGCTCAGGGTCAGACGCCGGGAGCGGGGCCTAGGACAGGCTGGAAGACAGCCCAGAAACGGTCGAAGTCAGCGGCTGGGATGTACGGCCGCATGAGCACGACGCCGAGTGCGTCGCACGCGGCGTCGATGAAGCCGAGCTCGTGGGCCGGTCCCAGGACCTCCAGTTTCGATGCCTCGTGCTGGCCGTCCCAGGCGTTGACGGCAGCGACGTGCTCGATCGTGCGCGCGGCCTCGTGCGTCTGCGTCGCGTAGGCCGTGGCCGCAGAGCGCGCGATCCCGGTCGCCTCCGCGCGCAGCTCGAACCAGGCGTCGCGCAGGCCCTGGCGTGTCAGCACCTCGGCCAGCGCGTCCTCGGCCGCATCGCGCAGCTTCCAGCTCGAATGAGCCCTCTCGAGTCGCTTCCAATCGGCGGGCGTCAACGCACGTAGTTGCTCAAGCAGGGCTGAAACCTGCGCCGTTCCCTTCCCGTACTGCATGCGTCGAGGTTAGCCACCTCCGGCGGCCCGACTTCGCCGCCCTGCGACTCGCGCCAGAAGCTGCTCACGGCGAAAATGGTGCTCGACCGCGCGAGGGTCGACGAGCTCTACCACCTGCTTGCAACGCGGCTTCCGACGAAACAACCAGCCGTTGAGTCCGTGATAAGCGGCCGTGGTGAGAATGTCATGGTTCAATCGACGAGGAACGTATGGCATAATGTATGGCATGAACAAGACGACGGTGTACCTACCAGCGCCGTTGAAGGAAGCGCTGACCGCCGCGGCTCGACGTCGCGGGGTAAGTGAAGCCGAGCTAATCCGCGAGGGAATCGCAATTGCCGTCACGCGGGATGAGCCCCGTACGCCACGCCTGCCACTGTTCGAGAGCGGCAACCCCGACCTGGCCGCCCACTTCGATGAGCTCCTCAAGGGCTTCGGAGAGACTTGATCCTGCTCGACTCGAGTGGTCTCCTGGCCGCGATCGACTCAAGCGAGCGCGACCATCAGGCAGCCTCCCGAGCACTTCAAGCCGCTGAGCCGCCGTTCCTGCTGTCGCCCTTCGTGCTGGCTGAGCTCGACTATTTCCTGGCCACGCGAGTCGGGTCGGAGGCGGAGGTAGCCCTCCTCGAGGAGGTCGCCGCGGGCGCATACCAGCTCGAGCCGTTCGATCGCGACGACGTCAGCGCAGCGCTCGCCGTTGTCCAGAGGTACGCGGATATCGCGCTCGGCTTGGCCGACGCCTCGATCGTCGTGCTGGCTGACCGCCACGACGTCTCGGACGTTCTTACCCTCGATGAACGGCACTTTCGAACGGTTCGTCGAGGCCGAGGTCAATCCTTTCACCTGCTTCCCTGAGGGCAGGTGATACCCTACGTAGGGTATGAAGAAGACATCTGTCTATCTGACCGAGGAAGAGGCCGCCGATCTACGACGGCTGGCGGTGCGCGACGGACGCTCCCAGGCCGAGCTGATCCGCGACGGCATCCGCCGCGTGATCGGCGAGGCCGAGCCACGGGCAAGAGAGTTCAAGAGCCTGGGCAAGGGCCGCGGCGGCGGACAGCCCTACCTGCCGTGGAGTTCGCAAGAGCTGTATGACAAGGCATTCGGCGGCGACGATGGTTCTCATCGTTGACGCCGGCGCCCTGTACGCGCAGGCGGACGCCGACGAGCCACGTCATGAAGCCGTCGCGCAGTTGCTGCGCAGCGCCACAGAAGACCTGGTCACCTCTGAGCTCGCCGTCGCGGAAGCCGACTACCTGATCCTCGACCGGCTGGGCGTCGACGTCGAGCTCGCATTTCTCGCCGACCTGGCGTCGGGTGCTTTTCAGGTCGCTTGCCTGACCCCGGCGGAGATTGAGCAGGCGAGTGCGATTGTCGAGCATCATCGCGATCTCAGGCTTGGCGTGACCGATGCATCCCTCATCATCCTCGCCGCCAGATTCCGAACGAATCGGATGATCTCCTTCGACGAACGGGCGTTCCGCGCCATCGCGCCATTGAGCGGCGGAGCCTTCGTCATGCTCCCGGCCGACATGCCCTAACCGCTGACGGCGACCTCCGTCGCCGCCGGTCGCTTTCGTGCGGGCGTTGGCGACGGGCGCGCGGCCGCGCGATCAAGAATGGCCACGTATGGCGTCGCGCGGAGCCCTTCGAGGATCTCGCGGGTCGAGCGGATGACCTCGGCAACTTCCGGATCGGTCGGGTCGAGCAGCGTGGCCATGTCGATGCCGGTCAGTGCCTCGTCCCAGCGCGAGTGCGTCTCGCGCCAGCCGCGCAGCCCTTCGCGGTAGAGCGCCATGGCATCCACCGCGCGACCTTCCAGCGCGGCCAAGCCGGCCTGAATCGTGGCAATTCGCGCCGCCGCAACCGGGCCGAACGACCCGCGCTCAGCGAACCGCTCGTAGTAGCGGCGCGCCGCTTCCACGTCTCCGGCCCAGAGCATCGGCCGGGCCGCTCGATAGGCATACTCGTGCAACTGCGCCGGATCCTCGTCCCCGATCCGGAAGAATCTCGCGCTGGCCGTCTTCAGGTCGCCGCTCGCCATCGCCAGGTTGGCCTCTGGGTCGGCCCGGAACAGATCGGGCAGTTCGCCTTCCATGTTGCGGGCGAGGTCGGCCATCTGTGCAAGGTCATCCGCGATGGCTTCACCGCGATTGGCCCGGATGATGCTCGCATTGTTGAGCATGATCATGCGCTCGCGCTCGGCCATGTCCTCGGCCAGCTCGACCTCCATCACGGCCATCGCCGCGTCCCACTCGCCACCCAGGAAGGCCGTATACGCGTAGTTGGACACCAGGCCGAGCAACGCGTCTCGGCGGCCAACCTTGCGGGCCATGGCCATGAGCTCGTCGTACATGGCCATGCCGGCCTGTTGGTCCTCCTCGGTCATGATCGATGCGAGGTTGTTGCCGGAACGGAGCGTTACCTCCGCGATGTCGTTGGCGCGGCCGATCTCATAGGCGACGCTCAATAGACCGGCACCCTCGCGCCGCCGTCCCTGCGCAAAGAGCACGTTGGATTTCGAGATCAATGCCAGGCCCAACGTATCGAGCAACCCGCGCCGTTCGGCGATCAGCAGCACGTCCTCAAGGGATTGCGCCCCGAGCTGGACCTTGTCGCCGCCAATCGTGAAGTAGGCACGGCCTATGCCCAACTTCAGAGACGCGATCGTGGCCTCGTCGACTCCGGATGCCTCCGCCACGGCCGGCTGAAGCAGATCGAGCGCTGCCTGTGCGTGGAGCGTCTGGGAAAGCAGCCAGCCGAGCCGTGCGGTGGCCCTCAGACGCTGATCCAGGTTGCCCTGCTTCGCAGCCAGGTCGATCGCGTCGCGCAGGTGCGCCTGGGCCCGTTCGTACTTGTTCTGAGCGCGCGCCGCGCCAGAAGCCTGGATCATCAGCTCGGGTCGCTCCGATCCGTCGGTCGTGACCGCCAGGGCGTCCTCGTAGAACTTCTGAGCCTGGTCGTAGCTGCCCAGCGAGGACGCACGCGCTGCCGCGGCCTTCAAGGCGATGCGTGCCTGACCGGCGAGCGCGTCCGCCTCGGCCGCCTCGCCCGCGTTCGCGTGCGCCGCCAGGTAATGCGCTGCCAGGGCGCCGGCGATCTCGTCGCTGCCCAGCGACTCGTAGTAGCGCGCCGCGGCGAGATGCAGCTTCTTGCGGTCCTTCTTGGACAGCGTGTTGTAGGCGACCTCGCGGATGAGCGCCTGCACGAACGTGTACTGGCCGCGTTCAGGTGAGCGCGGATCCATCTCGCGCCGGAGCAGCTCCCGGCGCGCCAACCCTGTGAGCCGTGGCTCGAGATCCGCCTGCGACAGCCCGCTGACTGCCGCGAGCGACTCGGGCGTGAAGCTCTGGCCCAGGACGGCCGCGTCGTGGACGATGCGCCGGTCGGTCTCGTCGAGCGCGTCGAGCCGCGCTGCGATCAACGCAGTCAGCGTGTCCGGCACGGACAGGGTCGTGAGATCGCCGCGCGGCACGTAGATGCCGCCCTCTTCGACCAGGCGGCCGTCGGCCACGAGCGTGCGCACGGTCTCGACCGCGTACAGCGGGATGCCGTCGGCGCGAGCCACGATCGCCGACACGGCACTGTCGGGCAGACCGGGCACGAGCCCTGCGAGCAGCTCGCGCATGTCCGCCGCGCTCAGCGGCTCGAGGTAGAGCGACACGAAGTTGCGCTTGCCGGCACCCCACGCGGGCCGGCGCTCGATGAGCTCCGGCCGCGCCAGCGTGACGACGTAGATCGGCAGGCCACGGCTCCACTCGAGCAGGTGGTCGACGAAGTCGAGCAGGCCCGCATCGGCGAAATGCATGTCCTCGAACAGGAGCACGACCGTGCCCTGCTCGGCGATGCGCTCGAAGAACGTGCGCCAGGCGCCGAAGAGCTGGTCGGAGGCCATGCCCGTCTCGACCCCGAGCAGGGTGAGCAGCGCGCGCTCTATCCAGGCCCGCTCGTCGGCATCGGTGACCCATTGTTCGACCTGCTCGCGCACCTTGGCCCGCGTGGTCGCGGGGTCGTCCGACTCGGCCAGCCCGCAGCGTTCGCGAACCATCTCCCCGAGCGCCCAGAAGGTGATGCCTTCGCCGTACGCGGGCGAGCGGCCGCGATGCCAGTAGATGGTCTCGACCACGCCGTCGAGGTACTTGCTGAATTCCCACGACAGCCTGCTCTTCCCGATGCCGGCTGGTCCGACGACGCTGACGACGCGCAGGCGCTTCTCCCGACCGGTCGCGTGGAACAGCTCCTTGAGCAGTCGGAGCTCCTCCTGGCGCCCGACGAACGGCGCCTCGAGTGCACCCGCGCGGTTGCGCCCGCCGCGCTCGCCGACGATGCGCACGGCGCGCCACGCGGGCACGGGAGCCTGCTTGCCCTTGAGCGTCTGGTCACCGGCGGCCTCGAAGGCGATCGCCGCTGCCGCGGCACGCTGGGTCGATTCACCGACTAGCACGGTTCCCGGTGCGGCCACCGACTGGAGACGGCTGGCGGTGTTGACGAGGTCGCCCGCGACCATGCCCTGGTTCGTGGCGCCGATGGTCACGGCCGCCTCGCCGGTCAGGATCCCGCAGCGCGCCTGGATCCCGTCGCCCAGGCTGGTGACCGCCTCGACCAGCTCGAGACCGGCACGGACACAGAGCTCGGCGTCGTCCTCGTGGATGACGGGCGCGCCCCAGACGGCCATCACGGCATCGCCGATGAACTTCTCGACCGTGCCGCCGTAGCGCTCGATCACGTCGCGCGCGAGATCGAAGTAGCGGCTCAGCGTGTCGCGCACGTCCTCCGCGTCGCGCTCCTCGGCAAACGGCGTGAAGCCGACGAGGTCCGCGAACAGGACCGTGACGAGCTTGCGCTCAGAGGTGCTGGCCGTGTCTTCCTGGGCGGCCGCTGCCTGTGGAGCCGTCTGCGTCAGCGGCGCCGCGCACTCCTGGCAGAACTTCGCGCCCGGGTTGGCCGGCGTGCCGCAGCTCGGGCAGGTCGTCGCCAGCGGAGTGGCGCACTCCTGGCAGAACTTCGCGCCCGGGTTGTTGTGCGTCCCGCAGCTAGGACATACCACGGCCCGAAGCATAACGACGCCCGTGCCCTATGCCCGGGGAAGTCGCCAGGTTCGAAACCTCTGGCATCTCCCCTTGTGACTGATCCATCCAGACATCTGGATGGTAGGATGGCTCACGGATGAAGGTCACGATTTCGTTCGCGAACGACGAGGTTTATCGGGCTGTTCGCGTGCGCGCCGCCCGGAGCGGACGACAGATCCGCGATATCGTCGAGGAAGCGCTCGAGATGTGGCTGACAGCGGAGGAGGATGCCGAGGACCTGGCAGCGGCAGCCGTCGCCCTTGCGGAGCCAGGCGAGGACATCGACGCCCGCGAGTTCTTCCAGAAGATGGTCGCCGAGGGACGCGCGCACTATGGCGACGCTTCGTCGGAATAGGCCGGTTTGGAGTACGAGGTCGTTGTTCGGCCGGCGGCGCAACGGCAGTTGGAAAAGCTGCGCGGCCCACTCTCGATCGCGCTTCACGGAGCGATCCTGGCCCTGGGCGACGACCCACGCCCACCGGGTGCGATCAAGCTGACGGGTGGCCTGGACTTGTGGCGCGTCCGAATCCATATTGATGGCCGTCCTTGGCGGATCGTTTACCAGATCGACGACGGCGCGAGCTTCATCCGCGTCGTGCGCGTTGTTGCCCGCGACGAGGGCACCTATCGCGGACTCAAATAAGGGGCAGGGTGGATACTGTCGGCTGATGGTGCGCCAGAGGCCGTACCTACACAGCTCAGGAGAGGTATGACCAAGCGCTCCAAGTCGGAACGTGCGAAGCGCACGGCAGAGAACGAGGCGGTCGCCCGGATCGAGGCTGCCTGGCAGCAGAGCATCCCGACCGCGCGCGCGAATGAGTTCGCCAAGGAAGTAGCCGCGGCCCGCGCGCGCGGCCCACTGCCACCGCCGCCCGACATGGCCCCCGGCACCAGGCCCAACCCGCCGGCGCCCGGCCGCGAGCCCAAGCCGAAGAAGGAACCGACTCGCACGAAGCGGTTCAGTAGATGACCAAGCGCAAGAAGCAATTCTTCCCGCCCAAGGTCAACAAGCGAGCCCCGACACCAGTGGGCTCCGACGATTCGTACGAGCGCCCGAACCTGGCCACGATCAACGTCCAGGCGGGCGCGGGCCGGGCCGGCTTCGCAGTCGGCGACAAGGTCCTGATCGAGGGCGGCGGCACCTACTCCGGTGAGATCGCCACGATCGAGAAGCTGAACACCGGCGTCATCCCCTCGGCGGTAGTCCGGACCGCGAGCGGCGCGACGCGCCACGTGCGCACGATCGACCTCACTCACGCGCGACCGGAACAGGCCGCCAAGGAGCAGACCGCCAAGGAGCCGACTGCCCCGGCTGGCTAGCGCTTGTAGACGTCCGGGTCGCGGATCTCCATGAAGCGCTCGGGATCGACCGGCTCGTAGCCAAACTGCGCGTAGAGGCCGTGCGCGTCGCGCGTGGCCAGCAGCCACCGACGCAGGCCCTGCAGATCCGGGTGCGCCTTGACGCATTCCATCAGCCACTTGCCGAGCCCGTGGCCGCGATGCTCCTTGAGCACGTACACGTCGCACAGCCACGCGAAAGTCGCTCGATCCGTCACGACCCGGGCGAGGCCGACCTGCTCACTGCCGCGGTACAGCCCAAAGACGATCGATCCGGCAATGGCGCGTCTGACGACGTCCAGCGGCACGCCCGGCGACCAGTACGCCTCGTCGCTCAGGAACCGGTGCACGGACTCGATGTCGATCCGCACCGGATCCGTCGAGACCACGTACTCGCCGCGCTGCCATTCCATGGCCGAAGCCTAAACTGCCGGCATGATCTCCCAAAAGGTGAGCCGGCTGCTGATCGAGCAGATCGGCAGTGAGCTCCGTGCACATCAGTTCTATCTCGCGGTATCGATCTGGTTCGACCGCCAGAGCCTCAAGCGCTGGGCGAAGCTGTGGCACGACCAGTCCGTCGAAGAGGCCGGCCACGCGTCGAAGATCATCGAGTTCCTCGTCGACAACGACGTCGAGTTCGACCTGCCGGCGCTCAAGGCGTCCTCGACCCGTTTCGAGTCTGCGGCCGCGGCCGTCGAGCAGGCACTCGAGAGCGAACGGGCCGTGACCAAGCAGTTCAACAAGCTCGCCGAAGCCGCGACCGAGGAAGCCGACCACCGTGCGTTCGAGTTCGTGCAGTGGTTCATCGCCGAGCAGGTCGAGGAGGAGCGCAAGGCCCAGGGCCTGCTCGACCTCGTCAACAGCGGCATCAACCTCTACCAGGCGGAGCCACTCCTCGACCAGTTCGAGTAGCCGCGCGGCAATGCGCCGCCGGAGTCGCGTGACCAACGGCACTGGCCGCGCTCATTCGGGCTGGCTAGCGTCCGTACCGTCTCGCGGACTGTCCTGCCCGGGCGCGCGGGAGCGGAAGGGACCCGGCAATGCCGCTCGTGCGAGCTTGTGTCGCGAGCCTTGGTCTGCTCGCCTGCGCGTTCATCCTTTTCGCTGGTAACGCATTCGCAGATTCGCCGCAGGTCGTGATCGACGACGGCAGCGCACTCACGAACCAACCGGGTGCCACGCTCACACTGGCGTATCCGCCTGATGATTCCAGCCTTGTCCGCCTGTCGAACGACGACTCTTCCTGGAGTCCTGCCTCGCCCTGGCTGCCGTCCATGACCTGGGATCTGACTGACGCGACCACGGGGGGATCGAGCGCCGACGGCACGAAGACCGTCTACGTCCAGTACGACAACGGCACCGGCAACTGGCATGACGCAGGGACCGGGACGATCACGCTCGACCGAACGCCACCGGTTGTCTTCGACAGTAATCCGATGTGCAACTACGCGGGAGGCTGGATCGCACCGACTCCATGCTTTGGTGGCTCAGGCGACACCTACGGTCTCGGGCCGATGGAGTTCAAGCTCGATCTGGGTCCCTGGACCAACACCGACGACATGTGGCCCGGTGGAATCGACTTTCGCGCGCTCTATCTGGGCGGCAGCTGGACGGACACCAATCGCACGGTATGCGTCCGCCGCTGGGATGCCGCGGGCAACGTCAGCGAGCCCGTGTGCAACACGTACAACCTCAGTATTCCCGACAAGGTTTCATCCACCAGCGGCCCGTTGTACGACGTGCGCTTCGAGTTCCCCAGGCCTGCCGTGACTGGCCAGCTGTTCACGATCCGCCCTGTCTTTCCACAGGACTGGCCGACGACGTTCCCGGACAGCACGCTGTGCTCCTGGGTTCTGACCTGGGGCGACAACGGCCAGATGTTCAGCCTTCCGAACCAGGACTACCGTCAGATCTGGGTCTCGCACCTGTACAAGAACGGCGGGTGCAATGAGTGGACCTTCACGCTGCCGTATTCGCCGGGTCTCACGTACAACTTCACCTTTGCAGTGGCAAAGGACTGGGCCGACAGCGTCGTCTACGGTGTCCACAACCGGGGTGGGGGCGACCAGAACGTGACCACGTTCCACGCAACGGTTGGCACATACGAACAAGGCATCCCCTACTCCACGATGGGCATCGCCTACCTCCTCCCCGAGGCCCAGGAGGTACGACCGGGCGATCCGGTCACGTACGACCTGAAGTTCTCGGGTCCGAGTGATTGGGCGCCACCGGCCAAGGCTTACTTCTGGGCGGACAACAACATCTGCGAGCACAACGTCGGCGACAACAATCCGACGGCCAGCCGAACCTTTACCTATACGCCCGATTGCGAAGGGCCATGGGAGACAGGCTGGACATGGGAGGACTTCGGCAAGACGGAGGAATACCTGCGAGCCGAATTCGACCCAGCGGCCGACAAGACGCCGCCGTCGGTTACTGCGCCGCAGACGACAGTCGGCACGAGCCTGTCCTCTACCGTGCCGGCGACCGTGACCTGGACGGCGGTCGACCCGATCAAGAAAGAGGTCAACACAGGGGTTGGCAAGAATCAGCTCCAGATGAGCCACAACGGCGGGTCCTGGAGGAGCGTGGCACTGCCATCTCCAACAGCTACGAGCGTTGTTGCCCACCTCCAGCCCAGGGGCTCGTATCGCTTCCGGGTCAGGTCCTTCGACGCGGTCGGCAACAAGAGTGCATGGATCAAGGGGCCGCTCCTGCACGTGACCCTCAAGCAGCAAACGGCCGTCAGCCTCAGCGCTGGTTGGACCACGGTCAGTCGGACAGGGCTGTCAGCGGGAAGCGCAGCCGTGTCCACCGTCAACGGCGCGAGCGCTCAGCTGTCGTTCACGGGACGAAGCGTCAGTTGGATCGGTTCGGTCGGTTCGGGATCGGGGCTCGCGCAGGTCTACATCGACGGCGCGCTCGTGCAAACGGTTGATCTCGGGTCGACCGCATCGGCAGACGAGCGGGTTCTGTTTACTCGGAACTGGGCTTCCTCTGCGTCGCACACGATCAAGCTGGTCGTGCTCGCCACGCAGGGCCGTCCACAGGTAAGCGTCGACGCGTTCGTGATCATCGCTTGATGGACAAGGTCGACCTTGCCCAGAAGCTCTCGATGCTCGACGAGGCGTGGGCCCCCAAGATCGTCGCGCGGCTGAACGATTACGACATCCAGGTCGTGAAGATCAAGGGCGAGTTCGTTTGGCATCAGCACGATCACACGGACGAGTTCTTCCTCGTTGTCAGCGGCCGGCTGACGATCCAGATGCGCGCTGGAGATGTCGAGCTTGGCCCAGGCGAACTGTTCGTCGTCCCGCGCGGCATCGAGCACTGTCCGCGCTCAGATGGAGGCGCCGAGGCGCTCCTCATCGAGCCGACTGACACGGTGAACACGGGCAATACGGGTGGCGAGATGACCGCCGTCAAGGAGCCGATCTGACCTCGATGGCCCGATGGGTGACCACGCCGGCCGGCAGCATCCGCGGCCTCAGTTTCTTCTCGGATTCCGGCCGCGGCTCGGTTAAGCAGCAATTTCCGGCCAAGAAGCGCGTTCGTGTCACTCGTTGATCGAATCCCGAGCGTGGCCACGCTCAGAAACCATCGCCGAGTTGCCATCGACGTGCCCCTAGTTGCTTTCCAGGCCGTCCTCGATCGAGCGGTAAAGGTGGCTGATCGTCTCGAAATCGGCCACGATCGGCCCAACCTCTTCACTCAACATTCGCTGTTGGCAAACTGGATAGCCCGCGCGGCATGCAACTGGGTTAGGTTTCGC
>CAYYVV010000039.1:0-20664 GCA_964475245.1 uncultured Anaerolineaceae bacterium
CGCCCCTTACTCGTGTTACAACACCCCCGATCCATTCCGTATCCTCAACTGGTTGACCCCCGGCGTGTAGCCGCGCAAAATAACCCGCGGAGTTGGCCGGCTTGTCAGCCGGCCGCCTCCTCTGGACGGGTTGCCTTGAGGTTTCCGCCTACTGCTTCAGATGAACGTGCAGGAAGGCGAAGAACCGGGCGTGCAGGGTGCCGATGTGCGTCCGCTTGACGCCCCACGGATTGATCAGCGCGCTGATCACGTGACCGTGGCCGACGTACAGGCCGGAGTGCGCGATGCGGCCCTTCTCGGTCCAGATCACGATGTCCCCGACCTGGGGGTGGCTGCGGCTGACCTGGTGGTGCTTCTTGAACCAGTGGTAATAGCCAGCGGCCAGGCGGCGCTTTCCACCGATCTTGTTGATCAGGCCGGCCTGCTTGTAGACGCGGTAGACGAGTCCCGAGCAGTCGAAGTAGCGCGGTCCGGTCGATCCGATGCGAAAGCGAGCACCGATGTGACTTGCCGCAATCCTGACTATGCGCTGTGCTTCAGTTCGGCCATACCTGCCCGTTGTCGAGTGCGCCTGGATTACCGCAGGTGACTCGGTAGCGACGGCGGCGAACGCCAGCAGGCCTGCCAGGAGTGCGAGTCTGAATGGTCGAGGCAATCTCGACCGACGGTGAGTTGGCGCGATGACAGCGCCCTGGACGGCATTTGCCAATTGACATCTCCTCGATCGGACACGGCACTGGGGCGCCGATGACAGATCGCTAGGCGGCCGATCCCCCGCAAGGCACGAGTCAGGTCAGGACTTGGGCAACAAGGGCAGTGACGCTGGGGCGTCCCACCGCTGAAATACCTGCGAGCCAGGACACCTGGGGGTGTCCCTCCTCGGCTCGCCCGACCCTCGCCTCGAAGCGGCCTTTGTCTTCTTGGCCCCGCCTGGCCTCTCATGGCGGAGCCTCGGCAGTGTTGCATACCGGCGCCCGTTTGCCAACCCTCCAAGGTTCGTTTTGTCGTGCGCGCGCTATGGGCCGCTCATGTCCCGTGATGCCGGCCCGACGGAATGGTGGGCGATCATCTGGGCGGTGCCACACCGGGGTCCGCTGTGGTGCCGCGACACGAGGCATCAATACCGGGCGCGGAGTCTCGCCTCGTGAGCAAGGGCCGCCGGCCGTGACCCTCGTCGGCGGCCCTTGTTAGTGCCTCTCATTTCCGTTGCAGATCGGCCGCGACTGATCGCCGCGGCCGATCTGCGTGCAAGAATTCCGTGCCGATGACAAGGAACCTGCTGCTCACGCGCTCATGGCCCTGACGACGCGCGAGCAGGTCGCGCGCCAGGCTCCCTCACTCGAGCTCGACCACCACCGCCGCGTCGTCGACGCGATCCTCGAGTCGACGACCGACGCGATCCTGGTCGTGTCGCTCGACGGCCGCATCGTGGACCACAACCAGCGCTTCGTCGACATGTGGGGCATCCCGGTCGAGGTGATGGCCACCGGCCTCAGCTCGGCCGCGGTGGCGTTCGTGCGCGACCAGGTCGCAGACGGTCGTGAGTTCGAGGAGCGTGTCGCGTGGCTCTACAGCCACCCGCTCGACGAGAGCCACGAGGAGATCGCGTTTCGCGACGGCCGCGTGCTCGAGCGGTGGAGCGGACCGGTCACCGACGATGCCGGCAACGCCAATGGCCGGATGTGGCTCTTCCGCGACATCACCGACCAGCGCCGGGCACAGACCGCGAGCGACATTCTCGCTCTGTCGAGCGAGCTCTTCGGCTCGCCGCTCGACGTCGAGAAGACGCTCAGCCAACTGGCCGAGATGGTCGTGCCCAAGGTGGCCGACTGGGCCGCGGTCGACGTCCTCGACGACCACGCGACCTTCCGCCGTGTCGGCGTCGCCCATGTCGATCCCGACGGAGCGCGCCTGCTGCGCGACCTGCACAACCGGTACCCATTGCGCGCCAACGAGGGCCACCTGCGCGGCAGGGTGCTCGCGACACTCGAGCCGATAGCGCTGTACGACGTCGACGACGCCGAGCTGCGCTCCCTGGCCCGCGACGAAGAGCACTTCGAGATGCTGCGCCGCCTCGGTCTGCGCTCCGCGATCTGGGTGCCGCTGACCGTTCGTGGCCGTGTTCTGGGCGTTCTCTCGGTCGGCTTCGGCGAGGGCAACCGGCGCTACGCGTCGACGGACCTGGGGCTCCTGCGCGAGCTGGCGCGGCGCGCGGCACTGGCGCTCGACAACGCGCTGCTCTATCGCGCCGTGGAGCGAGCCGAGGTTCGCCAGGCTGCCCTTGCCACTCTGGGTCAGCAGGCGCTCGCCTGGACGGGCTATCACGAGCTGGCGCAGATGGCCGCCGAAGCGCTGGCGCGAGTGATGGATGTGCCTTTCGTCGAGGTCCTCGACCTGAACCCCGACCGGCGCGAGCTGCTGCTCGTTGCCGGCGTCGGCTGGCGCGAAGGACAGATCGGCAATGCCACGGTCAAGGCGGGTCTGGGCTCCCAGGGCGGCTACACCCTGGCGACCGTCGGTCCGGTCCTCGTCGCAGACCTGATGGCCGAGACTCGCTTCACGCCGCCGCCGCTGCTCGCCGACCACGGCGTGGTCAGTGGCGTCACGGTTGTCATCGGCAGCCCGGCCAATCCATACGGCGTGCTGGGCACGCACACATCCGACCGCCGCGCGTTCGCCGAGGACGATGTCAACTTCCTGCAGGCGGTGGCCAACGTCCTCGCCGCGACCCGCGAGCGGCAGGACGACGACGAACGACTGACCGCACTCGCGATGGCCGAGCAGGCACGCGCGGCCCAGCTCAAGGGCGTCATCGAGAGCATCGGCGACGCCGTGGTCGTGTGCGACGCGCTTGGCTCCGTTGTTCTCTCCAATCCGGCCGCCGACGCGTTGCTCGGCTCGCACCTGGGCAGCGGGCTGGCCAGGATCATGCGCGCGTTTGCCTGGCCGACCGGACGGGAGGCCGGCGAGCTGGCGCCCGGTCAGGGCCTCGAGCTGCGCCTCGACGACGCGCTCGACCCGGAAACGTGGGTCGAGCTCTCGGCATTCCCGATCCTTTCCGACGTTGACAACGGCGGCGCCGGTGGCACGATCCTCGTCCTGCGCGACGTGACCGCGTCGCGCAGTGCGCGTGCCGTGCGCGACGCGTTTCTGGGAGTGCTCTCGCACGAGCTGCGCACACCGGTCACGACGATCTACGGCTCCAGCGAGCTGCTGTCGCGCAAGTCGGCCGGCGCGATGTCCGACGAGCGCCGGCGCGAGGTCTACGACGACATCCGCTCCGAGGCGGACCGGCTGTACAGGCTCGTCGAGAACCTGCTCGTCATCAGCCGTGTCGAGCGCCAGGGCCTGACGATCGACACCGAGCCCGTGCTCATCCAGCGGCTCATCCCGCGCGTCGTCGAATCCGAGGCGGCACGCTGGCCGAACGCGGTGTGGAAGACGGACCTGCCATCAAACCTGCCGCCCGTCGCCGCCGAGGAGACGTACATCGAACAGGTGCTGCGCAATCTCCTGAGCAACGCGGCCAAATACGGCGGCGACGGCCCCGTCACCGTCACGGCCCGCCACACGGGCAAGAGTGTCGCGGTCGCAGTGTGCGATTCCGGGCCGGGTTTTCCGGAAGATGAGAGCGGGCGCCTGTTCGACCTCTTCTATCGCTCGCCGACCGTCATGCGGCGCGCCGCCGGTGCGGGCATCGGCCTCTTCGTCAGCCGCCAGCTGGTCAACGCGATGGGCGGCCGAATGGCCGCCCACAACCGCGTCGAGGGCGGCAGTGAGTTCGTCTTCGAGCTGCCCGTTTTCGGCCTTCCCTAGCCGCGTCTGCGATCAGGCAGGCTCGTAGGGCAGGTACTCCGGGTGCCACATGGCGCCGTCGACGGCTTCCGGGATCTGTTCGTCGTGCAGCTGGCGGCCGTAGCCGGCATCGCGCATGCGCGTGGTCAGCGCGAGCGCGATCTCGCGCGCAACGAAGCGCAGCGAGCTGATCGGCGGGTAGATCGTTCCCTGGGCGAGCCGCTCGTCTGAAACGAGGCCGGCCAATGTGCGTGCCGCGATCAGGAATGCCTCGTCGGTCAGCTCGCGCGCCTCGGCCACGACTGCGGCAAGGCCCACGCCCGGGAAGATGAAGACATTGTTGGCCTGGCCGATCGTGTGCCGCACGCCGCCCCATTCGACGTCCCGGCTCGGGCCGCCGGTGGCGACGATTGCCCGTCCGTCGGTCCACTCGATGACGTTCTCGGCTTTCGCCTCGGCGTTCACGTCGGGGTTCGAGAGCGGCAGGATGATCGGCCGCTCGGAGTGACGGGCGACCTCGCGGATCAGCTCTTCGCCGAACGCGCCGCGCTGGCCGGTCGTGCCCACGAGGACGGTCGGCTTGAACACCCGCGCGACCGCAAGCGGCTCGCCCAGGTCGGTGTCGGTCAGACCGGCGGCGTAGTACGGGGCCGGGTCGACGGCGTAGGGCCGCTGGTCGTCGGGCAGGTCGGTCCGGCCCGTGTGGACGAGGCCGCCACGGTTCATGAGACAGATCGCCGCGCGCGCGTCGGCGGGGCACAGCCCTTCGCTCTCAAGCTGGCTGATGACCGCGCGCGCGATGCCGATGCCGGCCGCGCCGGAGCCGACGAAGAGGACGTGCTCGTTGCGCAGGCCGCCCTGCGCGCGGCGCGCCGCGAGCAGACCGGCGAGGACGACCGCGCCGGTGCCCTGGATGTCATCGTTGAAGCTGGGCAGCCGGTGGCGATATCGATCGAGGATGCGCAGCGCGTTGTGCTGCTTGAAGTCCTCCCACTGGAGCACGGCCTGTGGAAAGACGCTGCGCACGGCTTCGACGAATGCCTCGAGGACCTCGTCGTAGGCGCGCCCGCGCAGGCGCGGTGAGCGGTAGCCAAGGTAGAGCGGATCTTCGCGCAGCTCTGCCCGATCAGTGCCAACGTCGAGCGAGATGGGCAGCGTCCAGGCCGGGTAGAGACCGGCGGCCGCGGTATACAGCGACAGCTTGCCGATCGGAATGGGCATCCCGCCGGCGCCCTGGTCGCCGAGGCCCAGGATGCGCTCGTTGTCTGTGACCACGATCAGGCGCACGTCGGCGCCGTCGGCCGCGTCGCGCAGGACGCGGTCCATGCGCCCGATGTCGTCTGGCGTCAGCCACACGCCGCGCGGCCGGCGCAGGATGTGGCTGAACTGCTGGCACGCGCGGCCCACGGTCGGCGTGTAGACGATCGGCACGAACTCCTCGAGGTTCTCGGTCAGGAGGCGGTAGAAGAGCGTCTCGTTCCGATCCTGGAGCGCGGCGAGGCCGATGTAGCGCTCCAGCTCGTCGGCCTTGCGCCGGACGTGCTCGAGTTCGAGGGATACCTGCTCATCGATCGTCGTCACGCGGGCGGGAAGTAGTCCGCGCAGGCCAAGCTCATCTCGTTCACGTTCGGTGAAGGCGGTGTCCTTGTTGAGCAGCCGATGTGCAATCAGCTCCCGCCCGCGTTGGCGGACGACGATCTGGCCACGTGGTGCACGCAGCTCGGGCGTCCGTATGCCCGGAGGCTCGTTTCGAGGCGCGGACGTTACCGGGGGCGGCAGCACATCAACCATTGCGTCAAGAGTGGGCCCCGCGTGGCCCGTTCCGTAGAGCCGTTTGGCACGGCTGCGCGCACCTAACGGCCGATGTATGGCCACCAAATGGGGACGAGTCTGACGCCCCAACAGGAGGGCCAGATGGACCGCAAGCGTGTCGTGATCATGGGTGCCGCAGGGCGCGACTTCCACGACTTCAACGTCGTCTACCGCGGGGATCCCGCGTACGAAGTTGTTGCCTTTACCGCAACTCAGATCCCGGGCATCGCCGGCCGAATCTATCCGGCGGAGCTTGCCGGCCCGTTCTACCCGCACGGTATTCCGATCGTGCCCGAGTCAGATCTCGAGACGATCATTCGCGACCGCGACGTCGAGCTCGTGGTCTTTGCCTACAGCGACGTCGCGCACGCGACCGTGATGCATGCCGCGTCGCGGGCAATGGCCGCCGGCGCTGACTTCGAGCTGCTCGGCCCGCGCGCCACGATGCTCGAGTCGACCCGACCGGTCGTCTCGGTGTGCGCCACGCGGACAGGTTCCGGCAAGAGCCAGACGACGCGCTACGTGTGCGCGCTGCTGGCCAAGGATGGCCTCGAGCCGGTCGTCATCCGCCATCCGATGCCGTACGGCGATCTCGTCGCACAGCGCGTCCAGCGCTACGCGACGTATGACGACCTCGCGCGCTACGAGACCACGATCGAGGAGCGCGAGGAGTACGAGCCGCACCTCGACGCGGGCCGCATCCTGTACGCCGGCGTCGACTACGGGGCGATCCTCTCCCAGGCAGAGGAAGAGGCCGACGTCATCCTGTGGGACGGCGGCAACAACGACTTCTCGTTCTATCGGCCCGACCTGTCCATCGTCGTCGCCGACCCGCTCCGGCTGGGCACCGAGTCGAGCTATCACCCGGGTGAGCTCAACGTGCGCATGGCCGACGTGCTCGTTATCAATAAGGTCGACACCGCGACCCCTGAGGCGGTCGACGCGCTGGAGGTCAGCCTCCGCACGCTCAATCCCAAGGCACCGATCATCCGCGCGCAGTCCGAGCTGACCTTGGTCGGCGATCCGATCGAGGGCAAGCGAGTCGTGGTCGTCGAGGACGGCCCGACGCTGACTCACGGCGAGATGACCTTTGGCGCAGGCGTCGTGGCTGCGCGTCGTTTCGGCGCGGCGGAGCTCGTCGATCCGCGGCCGTTCGCGGTCGGCTCGATCGCCGACGTTCTCGCCCGCTACCCGAAGCTCGAGCCGCTCGTTCCGGCCATGGGCTACGGCATCGACCAGATACGCGAGCTGGAGGCGACGCTCAACGCCTGCGACGCGGACCTGGTGCTGGCAGCGACGCCGATCGACCTCACCCGCGTGCTGACGCTGAACAAGCCGATCACGCGCGTGCGCTACGAGCTCAAGCCGATTTCCGGGCCATCCCTGGAGGACCTGCTCGCGCCGATCGTGGCCCGAGCGCATCGCCCCGCCCCGGCCGCCGTCGCCTAGGCTCGACGGCTACCTCGCCGGCGAGGCGAAGAAACGACGCAGCTCCGCGGCGATCTGCCCTGGCCTCCCGCCGTTGTCGGGGGCCAGGTGGTCGAGACCGGCGAGTTCCACCTGTCGAGCATTGGGGAGGACAGCGCTGAGCGCGCGCAGGGAAGTCTTGAGGTAAAGAGGGCTCCTGGAGCCGCCCATCAGCAGCACTTCGGCCGGAATCTTCCTGAGGTGCTCCACGGTGCCCTCGGTTTCAATGACGAGCTGCACGTCGTAGTGCATCGTCGCAACGAGCTCGGCGAGTGGGACATCGTCGCCCTGTGCGACGGCTTCGTTATTCCGGTCGTTCCCGCTGCTCGCTCGCCGCACTGGCCAGAGCAGGACGCGCAGGGCTCGACGACGCAGAGTCGGCCGCTCATCGCCGGTGGCCGTCCTGGCTTTGCCGGCGTCGGGGGAGCTCGCCCGCGCGGCAGTGTTGAGCAGCGGGTCCAAAACAAACCGTGGGGCCAAGCGCATGAGCAAGGGCGCGGTTTGGGTCCCCCTGATCGCGGTGACGAGGGCAGATCCGAGCCTGTCCTCGGCGACCTCCCTGTCGTAGCGGGCGAGCCAATTGATCGGCGTCGAGTGGTTCACTGACAGGGGCGGCTCGTAGACAGCCACCTTGCGTATCGCCGGCAGCCTCAGAGCCGACTCGAGCGCGATGATTGCTCCCGAGCTCAAGCCGAAGACGTTGTGTGACCCGGTGAATGAGAGGATGGCGTCGACGTCCTCGCATTCCGACGTGATGCCGTAGTGGTCGCCCTGAGGACCGCTCAGCCCGCGGCCACGGCGGTCTGGCACGTAGACGGTAAAGGCATCGGAGAGCGCCTCGGCGAGCCTTGTGAAGTTCTGAGCAGCCTGCGCGGCGCCGTGAATGGCGACGATCCCAGGTCCGTGCCCGAACTCGCGAAAGCCGATCGTCGTGCCGTCGCGGGAGATGACCGATCCTGTCGTGTACCTCATTGAACGGTCGATCGGGCGTTAGCTATCACTTGTCAAACCTAACTTCAGGTCCGCAGCCCGTACTGGAGCTCGTAGAGTCGGTGATAGGTGCCGCCCTTGGCGAGCAGCTCAGCGTGCGAGCCGGTCTCCACGACCTCGCCGCCGCGCAGGACGATGATCCGGTTGACGTGCTGGATCGTCGACAGTCGGTGGGCGATGACGATGGACGTGCGTCCTTCCATCAGCTTCGGCAGCGCATCCTGGATGAGCCGCTCCGTCTCTGAATCGACCGACGACGTTGCCTCGTCCAGGACGAGCATGATCTCCGGGTTGAAGGCGACGATGCGGGCAAAGCCGATGAGCTGCTTCTGGCCAACCGACAGGATCGAGCCGCGTTCCGTGAGCACCGCGTCGTAGCCGTCCGGCAGCGCTTCGATGAACTTGTCGGCGTTGACGAACTCCGCCGCCGCACGGACGCGCTCGTCGCTGATCGACTCGTCGCGCAGCCGGATGTTCGACGCGACGGTCCCGGCGAAGATGAACGGATCCTGGAGCACGATGCCGACGTGGCGCCGCAGGTCTGCCAGGCGCAGGTCGCGGATGTCCACGCCATCGAGCAGGATGTGGCCCTTCTTGATGTCGTAGAAGCGCGCCAGAAGGCTGACGATGGAGGTCTTGCCCGCCCCGGTCGCGCCGACGATGGCGACGCTCTCGCCGGGCGCGATCCGGAAATTCACATCGCGCAGGACCAGGGTCTTGTCGTCGTAGGCGAACGTGACATGGTCGAAGACGACCTCTCCGCGCACGTTCTTCAACTCTCGCGGCTCGGCCGGGTCCGTGATCAGTGCGCGTGTGTCGAGGATGCGGAAGATGCGCTCCGACGAAGCCATGGCGGCCTGCAGCAGGCTGTACTTGTCGGACAGGTCTTCGATCGGGGAGAAGAACTGGTCGAGCAGTTGCCAGACGGCGACCAGGGTTCCGACGGTGAGGCTGCCGCCGAGCACCCACGCACCGCCTGCGATGAACAGCGCAGCCGTGGTCGCTGCCCTGGTGACGGTAATCAGCGGCGTGAACGTCGAGCTGATGCGTACTGCGTTGCGGTTCGCCTGGCGATAGTCGTCGTTGAGCCCGTCAAATGCCACGTATGTGGTTCGTTCTCGGGTGAAGAGCTGGACCACGGCCATGCCCGACAGGTTCTCGTTCAGGTAGGCGTTGATGCGCGCCAGGCGAATGCGCTGGTTGACGAAGGAATTCCGCATCCGGCTCCTGAAGTAGAACGTCAGGCCGCCGACGATCGGCAGCGAGGCAAAGATGACGAGCGCGAGTCGAAAATCGAGGACCAGGAGCAGCACGCCGGCGCCGGCGAGCAGGAGCACGTCGCCGAGCATGGCCACGACGCCGTTGGTCAAAAGGTCGGCGAGCGCATCGACGTCGTTGGTCAGCCGCGTCATCAAGCGGCCGACGGGGTTGTGGTCGAAGAACGACAACGACAGCGATTCGAGATGCGCGAACAGCTCGGCGCGCAGGTCGCGCATCGCGCGCTCGCCGATGACCATGACGAGCATGTTCTGGCCGTACCTGAGGAGCGCTCGCGCAGAGAGCGCGACAAAGTAGAGCAAGCCCAGCCAGATGAGGCTCGTCAAACCGTCCGCCGGGCTGACCGTGCCCTGGATGGCCGGCGCAATGGCCGTATCGATGATCAACTTGGTCAGCAATGCCGGGGCGACGGCGGTGATCGTCAGCAGCAGAAGCCCGACGAGAGCGATGAGGACCTGACCCTTGTAGGGCACGAGATAGCCGCCCAGGCGCCTGACCAGCCGGGCGTCGTACGCCTTGCCGAAGATCTCGTCCGGCGCGTACGCGTCGAGGCCGGCGGTCATGCCACGGCCTCGGCGGAGACCTGTTCCTCGAGCTGCTGCCGGCGGTGCATCTCGTAGTAGAGACCGCGCTTGGCAAGGAGCTCGTCGTGCGTTCCCCGTTCCGCAATCAGGCCGTCGGCCAGGACGATGATCTGGTCGCAGTCCTTGACGGTCGAAATGCGGTGCGACACGAGGACCGTCGTGCGCCCTTTCCTGACGTGCGCCAGCCGGCGCAGGATCTCGGCTTCGGTGTGCGTGTCAACCGCGGAGAACGCGTCGTCAAGGATCAGGATGCGCGGGTTCTTGGCGATCGCCCGAGCGAGCGCGGCGCGCTGCTTCTGGCCGCCGGACAGCGTCACGCCGCGCTCACCGATCACGGTGTCGTAGCGATCCGGAAACGCCATGACGTCGGCGTTGAGCTGCGAGATCTCGCCGGCGTCGTTCAGGTCCGTCTCTGACAGCTCATGGCTGTGGCCGAAGCCGACGTTCGTGCGCAGTGCCATCGAAAACAGGAATGTCTCCTGCGGCACGTAGCCGATCGCCTGGCGCAGCACGGACAACGCATGACGACGCACGTCGATGTCGTCGATGAGCACCGCGCCGCCGGTGACATCGAAGAGACGCGGGATCAGGTTGACGAGCGACGACTTGCCCGAGCCAGTGGCCCCGACGACGGCAAGGGACGAACCAGCCGGGACCGTGATGTTCACGTCGCGCAGCACGGGCACGTCGCCATACGTGAACGTGACGCCGCGGAACTCGACCTTCCCGCGGATGGGCTCTGTGGTCGCGTCGGGCAGATCGTGGATGGTCGGTCGGGCGTCCCACAGCTCGCGCAGCCGGTTGAGCGAAGCCCAGCCCGACTGGAAGGCATTCGAGACCCAGCCCAGGCTGACCAGCGGCAGGGACAGCAGGCGCAGATAGGCCACGAACTGGACGAGCTGGCCCAGGCTGAGCTGGCCGCCGATCGCCTGCTGTCCGCCGACGACGAGCACGAGCAGCGTCGCCAGGCTGAGGATGCCCTCCATCGCCGGCCAGATGAGCTGCTGAGCCCGCGCCAGGTGTACGGCGCTCGACAGGTAGCGGTTGCAAACGTCGCGGAAGGCCGAGTTCTCCTCGTGCTCCTGGGCGAAAGCCTTCACCACGCGGATGCCCGACAGGCTCTCCTGGGCCGCCGCGGAGATATCGCTGAACTGCGCCTGGAGGTCCTCGAAGCGTCGGTGAACAGCCCGGCCGACGACAGCGAGGGTCACGATCACGAACGGCAGGATCACGATCGAGATGAGCGTCAGCTGGAGGCTGACGCTGAGCATTGCCACGACCGTGAACACGACCACGGCAAGGGTCGCGACGAGGTTCACGACACCCATCGAGAGCATCATCCGGACGGCGTTGAGGTCGTTCGTCATGCGCGCCATCAGGTCGCCGATCCGGTGATGCTGGAAATAGGCGAGGTCGAGTCGTTGGAGGTGGTGGAAGAGGTCGTCGCGCATCTCGTACTCGACGTCGCGCGCGGTGATCATGATCAGGTACCTGCCCACCGCCTGGAACAGCGCCTGCACGACGGTCAGCGCGACCATCGCCAGGCCAAGCTGGGCGATCGTCGAGAAGTCGGGCCGATCGAGGTCATCGACGATCTGGCCGATCAGCACCGGCGGCACGGTCGACACGTAAGCGCCGGCGGCGGTCAGGACGGCACCGACGACGAGCCACCAACGATGCTGCACCAGGTAGCGCCACAGCGTTCGGCGCGTTGATGTGTCGACGCCGGGATCCATCGGCTGGCGCGCCACTCTTGAGGGAGCCGCGACCGCGCGCATGGTCATGGGGCGATGAGGTATCGAGCCAGGGTGCGCCCTCCGTCCATGCTGAGCACGACGGCCGCCGCGTGTCCGTCGACCGTTAATTGTGGCCGAGCACGCGCGACAGCGTGTGAGATCCGCCGATCTGGGTTAGGGTGGGTAGGTCCCCACTTCCGTGGCGACCCTCCGCGTGGTCGATCCAGATCCTGAACCTGGCCGTGCGCCCGTCATTCGGTTTGGGACTGTCGCTCCACGAGAGGACTGCACGCCATCGTAAACACCGCCTTCGTTTCCACCTACCCGCCGCAGCGATGCGGTATTGCCACCTTCACGTCCGACCTGGCTGCGGCCGTCGGACACAGGGAGATCGTCGCTCTCCAGCCGCCCGAAAAGACGGGGTTCTATCCGTCCGAGGTCGGCCGTCGTATCGCGCGGGACGTGCGGGCCGACTATCCGGGTGCGGCGCGGTGGGTCGACTCGCGTTCCTTCGACATCGTGTCGGTCCAGCACGAATACGGCATCTGGGGTGGCCCCGATGGCGCCTATGTTCTCGACTTCATTGACGGCCTGAAGACGCCGATCGTCACCACCCTGCACACGGTCCTGCAGCACCCGAGCCCGTCCCAGCGGAGCATCCTGAGTGAGCTGGTGCGTGCGTCCGCGGCGACGGTCGTCATGTCCAACTCGGCCGCGGAGCTACTGACCCGTTCCTACGGCACGGATCCGGCGCATGTCGAGATCGTGCCGCACGGCGTGCCCTACCTGCCCTTCGTCCCGTCCGACACCGTCAAGCCGCAGTTGGGGCTCAAGGGACGCAAGGTGATCCTGAGCTTCGGGCTGCTCGGTCCGGGCAAGGGCTACGAAGCGGCAATCGCCGCGATGCCTGCCGTCGTTCGAGCTGATCCGACCGCGATCTACGTGATCGTGGGTGCCACCCACCCGGAGATGATCAGGCGCGAAGGCGAGTCGTACAGGCAGAAGCTCGTGAATCTCGCCTCGCAGAGCGGCGTCGCCAACCACGTCCGTTTCGTCGGGCGCTACGTTGACTCGACGGAGCTGGGCATGTGGCTGACGGCCGCGGACATCTTCGTGACGCCTTATCCCAACCTCGAACAGATCGTGTCAGGAACGCTGGCTTACGCGATGGGCGCTGGCAAGGCGATCGTCTCCACGCCCTACGCCTATGCCAATGAGCGCCTCGCCGACGGCCGTGGCCATCTCGTGGCCGCAGGCTCCGTAGATGCGCTCGCCGACGGCCTGATCGAGCTGGCGCTCAACAGCGAGCTGCGTGCGGAGCACGGTCGGAAGGCGTACGCCCACAGCCGGGGCATGCTCTGGCCGGAAGTCGGTGCCTCTTATCGCAAGATCTTCGCCCGCGTAGCCGGGCTGAGCGCAAAGACCGAACACGTGGGCGTCCCGATAGCGGCACTCGCGGTCGCGAGTGCCTGACCGGCCGCTCTACCCGGCACAACGCCGGCACATCGATGAGCTGACCGGCCCGCTCGGTATCTGGCAGCACGCGCGAGGGGCCGTCCCCGACGAATCCTTCGGCGTGTGCACGGACGATGTCGCCCGTGCCCTGGCCGTCGACCTGCTCCACGCACGCACCCTCGGCTGGAAGACGGTCAGCCGTTCGGCTCGGCGGTCCATGGCATTCCTCGTTGCCGCGCTCAATCCGGCAACCGGGACTTTCCGGAACTTCCGCGGCACGGACGGTGCCTGGCTCGACGACGAGGGATCGCAGGACACCCAGGGCCGGGCTCTGCTTGGCATTGCCATTTGTGGCAGAGACGCTCCAGACGTCGCGCTGCGCCACGAGGCCCAGGCTCTGTTCCAGGCGGCCCTGCCCGCAGCGGCGCGCCTGACCTCCCCGCGGGCAGTGGCGTCCGTGATCCTGGCCTGCGACGCAGCGCTCAGCGGCGGTATGGTCGGTGAAACCGAGCGCACGTTCGCGCTGCTCGTCGGACGTCTGCGCAAGGCCTTCTCCTACCTCGATCTCGACGGCGACTGGCCGTGGCCCGAGGAGACCCTGACCTACGAGAACGCCCTGCTGCCTCACGCCCTGATCGTCGGCAGTCGGCGGCTGTCCGACGTGCGCCTGCGCAGCGTCGGGCTCCACGTCCTCGATTGGCTGATCGAGAATCAGATGTCGCGGCGCGGAACGTTCACGCCCATCGGCAACGACGGCTGGTGGACGCACGGAGGCACGCGCAGCCAGTTCGATCAGCAGCCCATCGAGGCCACCGCCATCATCCTCGCCGCGGCCGCCGCCTACGAATCCACGCAGGATGCCGGCTACCGTCGGTCGGCCGAGGCCGCCTACGCGTGGTTCCTGGGTGACAACGACGTCGGACTTCCCGTCGCCGATGTGGCCATCGGAGGTTGCGGCGATGGTCTGTCCGCCGACCACGTGAGCGAGAACCAGGGCGCCGAATCGACGCTCATGTGGCTGACCGCGATCGAAACAATGCGCACGCTGCGCACGCGCGCAATGCCCCTCCAGGGCCCGCGCGTGCTGCGCGGCGCCCCAGTCGTGGTCGAGCTCCGCGCATGAACCCGGTCACGCCGTCGGACATCTTCCGGCGCCACCCCGACAACCCGATCATCCTGGTCGAGCAGCTTCCATATCGTGCGAACTCCGTCTTCAACCCGGGCGCCGGGAGAGTCGGCGACGACACGCTCCTGCTCCTGCGCGTCGAGGACCTGCGCGGCATCTCCCACCTGCTCGCCGCGCGCAGCCGCGATGGCGTGACCGGCTGGCGCTTTGACCCAGCGCCGCTGATCAAGCCGGAGCCCGACACACACCCCGAGGAGATCTGGGGCTGCGAGGACGCGCGCCTCACCTGGCTGCCCGAGCTGGACCAGTGGGCGATCGCCTACACGGCGTTCAGCCGGCGCGGCCCGCTCGTCTCGCTCGCCTTGAGCCGTGACTTCACGGAGGTCAGGAAACTCGGCCCGGCGATGCCGCCCGAGGACAAGGACGCCGCACTGTTTCCGCGCCGGCTCGGTGGCCGCTGGGCGATGATCCATCGTCCGTCGCCGCTGCGCGGTTTCGCGCACATGTGGATCTCGTACTCGCCCGACCTTCACCATTGGGGCGACCACGAGCTGCTGCTCGAAGCACGCGATGGAGCATGGTGGGACGCCGGAAAGATCGGCCTCGGGCCACCCCCGCTCGAGACC
This sequence comes from uncultured Anaerolineaceae bacterium, assembly GCA_964475245.1. Classification (GTDB taxonomy): domain Bacteria; phylum Chloroflexota; class Limnocylindria; order Limnocylindrales; family CSP1-4; genus JALYGJ01. Next base: position 14,870 of record CAYYVV010000039.1, read on the forward strand.
AGCGACGGCTGGCTCCTGTGCTACCACGGCGTCCACATGACGGCCTCCGGACCGATCTATCGGGTCGGCCTGGCGCTGCTCGACCTCGATGAGCCGCGTACGATCCTGCGCCGGACCGACGAGTGGGTCCTCGCACCGACCGCGCCCTACGAGCGCAGCGGCGACGTCAACAAGGTCGTCTTCCCGACTGGCTGGGTGCTCGACCCGCAGACCCAGCAGCTGTCGATCTACTACGGTGCGGGCGACTCGGCGATCGCGCTCGTCACTGCCGACCTCGGCGAGGTCCTGGCCATGATGCGGACGGTCCCAACCGGCTGATCCTTCGCCGCTCGGCGTGATAGACAGGACGGCAACACGATGCGTGCTGCACCCGCGATAACGTCCGTCTCATGAACGACCTGCCGCTGCCGCTGCTGCTGGTCATCTTCGTGGCCGCCGGCGCCGCGGTATGGATGGCCGGAAGCCGGCTGTCGATGGCCACCGACGTACTCGACACGAAGCTCGGCCTCGGCGAGGCGTTCGGCGGGCTCATCCTGCTCGCGATCGTCACCAACCTGCCTGAGATCGCGATCGTGGTCAGTGCGGCGCTGACCCACCAGGTGGGCATCGCCGTTGGCAACATCCTGGGCGGCATCGCCATGCAGACCGTCGTGTTGGTGATCCTCGACGCCGTCGCAGTTCCCGGCACCAAGGCCCTCAGCTATCTCGGGGCGTCGCTGCTGGTGCTGCTCGAGGCGGGCATGGTCGTGGCGGTTTTGAGTATCACGGTGATGGGCAGCCAGCTCCCCGCCAGCCTCTATTTGTTTCGGATCGACCCGGCCGCCCTGCTCATCGTCGTGGTCTGGGTAGCGGGACTTCTGCTCGTCAATCGCGCCCGCAAGGGGCTGCCCTGGCATGGCCAAGGGCAGCCGCCGGACGGCCAGAGCAAGCCGCGCGGCCACTCAAAGAAGGCCCGAGTCCAGCAAGCCATGGAGCGCGGCATGAGCACCAGGCGTGCGGCGTTCATCTTCGCGGTCGGAGCACTGGTCACCCTGGCAGCGGGCGCCCTGCTCGAGCTCAGCGGCGAAGGCATCGCCACGCAGATCCATCTGAGCGGGGTCATCTTCGGATCCACGGTGCTCGCCGCGGCCACCTCGCTGCCGGAGGTCTCGACCGGCCTGGCCGCGGTCCGAATGGGCGACTATCAGCTGGCCTTCGGTGACATCTTCGGGGGCAACGCCTTCCTGCCGGTCCTGTTCCTGCTCGCCGGCCTGCTGTCCGGCCAGGCGGTCGTGCCCCAGGCGCAGGTCACGGACATCTATCTGACCGGCCTTGGCGCGCTGCTCAGTGTCGTGTACATGTTCGGGATCCTGTTCCGACCGTCACGAACGATCGCCCGTCTCGGTCTCGATTCCGCGGTCGTTCTGCTGTTGTACCTGCTCGGGATGGCCGGCCTGATCGCGATCGGCGGCCCGTGAGACAGCCAGTCGTCGTCGGACGCCGGACGATCATCCTGGCGGTCGTGGCCGGCGCCGCCACGGCGATCACACTGGTCCTGCAGGCCGCCGGAGCCGACAGCGTCGCCGTCTTCGTCGTGGCCGCGATCGCCCTGGGCGGGCTTGCCGGTCTGGTCGGCGAGGGAACGAACCAGCTCGGTCGCCATCTGGGGTCCGGGGCTACCGGCGTCCTCCAGTCGGCATTGGGCAACCTGCCCGAGCTGTTCGTCTCGATCTTCGCCCTTCAGGCCGGGCTGGTCGTGGTCGTCCAGGCGGCCCTGATCGGCTCGATCCTCGCCAACACGCTGTTGATCCTGGGGCTGGCCTTCCTCTTCGGCGGGCTGCGCCACGGGACGCAGCGGTTCAGGGGTTCGCAGACGCGGATGATGGCGCTGCTGCTGGTCCTCGCCGTGGCAGCCCTGGCGATCCCGGTCCTGGCGACGGCGCCGGGCGCACCGGACCAGGGCCACGCCCGGGACCTCTCCGTCATCGTGTCGCTCGTGCTGCTGGTCGTCTTTGCGGCCAGTGTTCCGTTCTTCCTTCGTCAGAAGTCGGTGGACGGCGCGCCTGATGCTGCCGCGGTGGAGGCGGCCGAGGGCTCGGCCTGGCCGATCTGGCTGGCGGTCGGGACTCTGCTCGTCGCGGGTGTCGCGGCGGCATTCGTGTCCGACTGGTTCGTGGCGGCGCTCCGGCCGGCGATGGCGGCCCTGGGGATGTCCGAGGCATTCGCCGGCCTCGTCGTCGTCGCGATCGCGGGCAACGCCGTGGAGAACGTGGTCGGCGTGCAGGCTGCCATGCGCAACCAGCCCGATCTCGCCGTCAGCCTGATCCTCAACTCCAGCCTGCAGGTAGCCCTGGCCCTCACGCCGGCCCTCGTCCTGCTCAGTCTCGTGATCGGCGCGGCGCCGCTCACGCTCGTTGTCGCGCCACTGCTGGTAGGTGCGCTCGCGCTATCGGTCGTCCTCGCAGCGCTCGTCGTGATCGACGGCGAGTCGACCTGGCTGGAGGGCGTCGCGTTGATCGGGCTCTATCTCATCATCGCGGCCAGCGTCTGGTGGGGGCCGGCCATCGGCGGCTGACCCTTCGCGTTCTTCAGAGGCCGGGGCTGGCGATCGGAGCGATCTGACCTGCGCCTGAGCGCCAGGTGGCAGTCGTCATCGCCAGGTCGCCCGTAACTGCCCTCAGGTAGCCCAGCTTCGGATCCGGGTCCAGATGGCTGACCGCGCCGGCGGTGCGCTGAGAGTCAAAGTCGAGCTCGTTCCAACCGACGTACTCGCGCGGGCTCGCGAACAACTGGTCGACCGTCGAGTCGGTGTTCGCCAATGCATCCGGGTAGTTGAACCGCGTGCCCCACTGGAGGGCGAACACCGCGGCGGCGCCGGCCGCGAGCCAGCCGCTGGCAAAGTTGTCGACACGCTGGCGTGCCACGTCCAACGTTGGGATGGGCGCGCCCAATTCACCGTTACCGGCGGTGTAGCAGCCACCGAACAGGAACACCAGCGCGTGAGGCGCGAGGCGGATGTCCTGCCGGATCAGGGTCGCGCCGTAGTAGTTGACCTCGGCCGGGCTGCTGCCGTCAAACGAGTTAAGGCCCATCCCGTCCTGGCGGTTTTCAGTCAGCTTGACCGTGTTGCTGGGCCAGCCGTAGCCATGGCCGAAGTACGCCACCAGGCTGGCGCCCTGCACGGTCGCGAGCACCTCGTCCCACGTCGCGTGCGGGAAGAACACCCGGTACACATCCATGCCCGCCGACTCGGCCCTTTCAGCCATCGTCTCGGCCGAAGCCAGGTTGCCGTCGGTCTGGTCGTCCGTCGGCCCGACGATGAAGACGGCCTTGGGTCGTGCGGTCGGACTGGGCGACGACGGTGGCTGGGCAGCGGCTGTGGCTGTCGGCGCTGATGCCGGCGCCGATGTCGGCGCTGATGTCTGCGTCGGCGGAGTAGACGGCGTCGCCGGCGCCGGCATCGCGGCGGTCAGCGTCGGAGCTGGCTCGGGGGTCGTCGCGACGCTCAGGAAGGGGACCGAAGGCACAGCAGTTGTCGCTGGCTGAACGCCAACGCAGGCAGTCAAGAGCAGCGCGACGAGGACGATCCCGAGACCGCGCATGCCGTTCGTCACTTCAGCGCGGTTCTGCAGCGATTGTGGCCCGGCTCGGGCCCGAAGGGGCGGGGACGCCAATAAGCGAGGTCGAACGCTGGTCTCAGCCGCGCATCCGACCACGCCCGAAGTAACCCAACACGAACAGAACAATGAGGACGATGACGACGACGATGACGATGCTCTCAAAGCTCACGACAGTCTCCTTCGGATGTAACGACACTGTGTGGTCCCGGCCGTGCCGCGTCATGACGGTCCGTCATCTCGTTGCCACATGACGCTCAGTCATGACAGCGCCCAGAGGATGGGACACGGTGTCCTGACATCAACTGGGGCGGCTAGCGAACGAAGGAGTACGGACATGACCGATCAGCACGTCAAGGGAACCATCACCCATGCTCAGGGCAAGGTGGAGGAGACCGCCGGCAAGGTGACCGGCAACAAGGCCCAGGAGACGCATGGCAACGCCAAGCAGCTCCAGGGCGACGCTCAGAAGGCCGTCGGGAATATCCAGGACGCCGTGCGCGACTCCAAGAAGTAGGACGAATGCGCAGGATCACGTGGATCCTGGTCGGGGCGGTCGCCGGCCTGCTCGCCGGCATCATTGCCCACGGCCACGGAAGGAGGGGCACGGGATGACAACCTGTTCCCCAAGTCCATTGGTTGCGCCGATGAGCGTCGGACCGCAGGAAATGCCGATAGTCATCGGCTGTGCGAACAAGTCCGTTTCGAGCCGCCGCGGTCGTGTTCTCCGGCCACGTCCGGCTCTTGGCCGAGTACGCTCGTTACGGCTGCAGGCAGTAGGCCTCGCGATAAGGATCACCTAACTCCGCGCTGCCACCGTTAAGGAGAGACAGCATGGACCTCCGCCGGGTCGCGCAATTCACTCTCGCGCTGTCGGCCAGTCTGGCGGTGCCAGCGGCGATGTCGCCGTCGCCTGCCTACGCGCTCATCGGTGGCAATGAAACGACCAACCCGGGCTATGCCGTGGCGCTGACCTACAGGGCTGCGAGCTACCGGGGCAGCGCGGCCGACCGCGAGTTCTGCTCGGGCACTCTGATTGACCGCCAGTGGGTACTGACAGCTGCGCATTGTCTGACCGGTACGCGGTTGAGCTCGTACGAGATCGTCCTGGGCCGCACGACACTGTCTGCTCAGGGCGGCGAGATCATTCCGCCCGACGAGCAATTCATCCAGCCTGGCTACCGACGCTCGGGCAATGCCGGTCACGATATTGCGCTCATCCACCTCGCCCGGGTGGCCGGGGAGGCGACGGCGCCGATCGCAAGCAGCAGTCTCTCAGCGAAATGGGCGCCGGGAAAGAAGCTTCTCGTTCTGGGTTGGGGATACACGTGCGCTCGCGAGACGACGTCGTGCGAGGGGGACCACCTGAAGTCGGCTCCGTCACGTGTGGTGAGCGATTCAGCGTGCAGTCGGGCGATGGGCGGTATCAATCGGCCAACCGAGATCTGTACGAAAACGAGTGGCGTGTCGCTCGGCGGCGGCGACAGCGGCGGTCCGGCCGTGATCAACACGCCGGCTGGCCCCCGCCTCGTTGCGGTGAACAGTTGGGGCGAGATCGACGGCCGAAATCGGGATGTCGTCGGCGGCTGGATGGGTTACGCAGAGGTCGCCGGCACGAAACTCGCAACCTGGGTCAGCGACAAGATGGCCACGGCGCGCTAGGCACCTCGGCGTGGCCTTCTCGCCTGAGCCCGACGCAGGGATCATCGATCTACAGACAACACAGACTTCTTCAGGAGCGCGTTCGGGAGCGGCTGGCTGACGTAGACCTTCGTCACCCATTCAATTACAAACCCCGGCACGCAAACATTTCGAAGCGGTACGGATTGATGATGTCCGCGCTGCGTATGAGCCGTCTTGATGAGTTGATCATTGTTGGCACACAGGCCCGTCGGCATCGCGCGATAGGGCTGCCTGGCACTGTATGCACGCACGTTACGAATGATGCTTGCGGTGACTTGAGCAAGACTCTGCGGCATCATGCCGCGGACACACCCGAGTCACAAGCAAATGGGAGACGATGATGATGAGACGGCTCGTCGGATTGACGCTTGCGCTTGCGATGGCATCGGGTGTGGCGTCGGTATCGCTCCTTGCCAGCTCCACGCCAGTGATGGCCGAGTGCCTTTATGGCAGCAACCAGACATCGACACATTCGATCACAAACATTTATGGTTTCAAGGTTACGAGCAAGGTCAT
>CAYYVV010000039.1:20764-22869 GCA_964475245.1 uncultured Anaerolineaceae bacterium
GGGCGTCGGCAGCGGTGGGGCCGCAGAGCCCCCAACCGATGGCCCGGCAGTCCCGCATCCAACGGACAGCACGGACAATGTGACGACGAGGAGCCGGATGGCCTTGGGCGCTGGACGCATCGCCTATCTCGGGTGGGTCCGCGCCGCCGCTCGTGAACCGGGCAGTCTGAGCGGCTCGAACTCAAAGCGGACGCTAAGCCGCAGGACGCTCAGTGCCACGGGCGTGTGGCTCGAATGCGTCGTGACAATCGGCACATGAACTCGGTTCGCTGGCGTTCTGGCAGAGATCAGCGAGTGATCCGCTGCCTGCATCGGTGTGGGGCGGAGTCGGCTCGCGCTAGCGTGGGAAGATACGGGTTCGGGGCCGGTAGCTCAGCGGCAGAGCAGGGGACTCTTGAGCCTGCCGGGCTATGCGCTGTGGCACTGATCGTGGCGATGCGAGCGTAAGCCGTACAGTTATCGGCTGTAGCCAGACCGATGGTGACCAACGGCAGATGTGGCCTTCGGTGGACGCGACAAGACTCTGGGCGCCATGCGAGCTCTTGCCCAAGCCACGCTCATCCTCATTCTGGCTGGCTGCGGCGCCACGCCGGAGGGCTTGTGCAAGCAACCCAACCCCTTCTCAGAAGGTGGCACAACTGGCTGGACCTGGAAGATCAGCCCGCGAGAACCGATTTGGTACTAGGCAAGACGCTGACGGCGGGCTTGTGTCTCGTTTGGGCGCTTAGTGCGTGCGGTGGCATCGCGCCCGAACCGAGTCCGTCGTCAACGGCGAGAGCGACATCAACCCCGAGTGGATCACTGCCGACACCTGGTGTAGCGGCGGCGACTCAGCATCCCTCTCCGTCAGCGGTCGGAACACCTCAATCCGCCTCGCCTTCCTCGCAGGCGAAGGACGTTCCGCCCGGCCCAAGGATCGTCGAGGTGCCGGTCGACGCGATCCGCAGCGTCACTCTGCCCGAGGCCTTCCTGACTGAGAATGAGGTCAATGACTTCGACGCCTACGGCGAGGACGCGGTCTACGTCGAGCTGAACGGTCCCACAGCTGGACGCGGTCAGCAGGTTTGGCACGTCGATCTGGCAAGTGGACAGGTCAGCGCGCTCAATGGGGCTGCTCGCGGGGTGGTCACCCTCTTTCCGCGCATCAGTGGCAGCGACGTCGTCTGGGTGACTGCCGCGGACGGGCCGAATGAGTCGGTCAAGTGGAAGGTCATGCACTACGACCTCGCGTCGCGAGTGATGGACGTGGTCGCTCAAGGCACAAATACCCGACTCGACGCAGGCTCGGCCGACACGCCGATCGTTGATGTTGACTCCGGGATGGTGGCGTACACGCAAGAGGAGACGCGCCGTGGCCATCCCTTCGCGGAGCAAATCGTCGTCAAGCGCCTAAGCGACGGGATGACAGTCCGGACGTTCGACTCGGACTCCTCGGTCTGGGACCTCGCCCTTTCCAACGGCGACGTTCTGTTCTCACAGGGTGCCAGCGACCAAGTGTCGACACAGATCACTGACACCGCCGTCGATCTGTCGACTGCGACTTCGCCTCAACCCAAGTTGATCGGCCCCACAGGTTTCCAGGTCGGCCTGGACAACCAGCGCATGGTCTGGAACGGGCTCGACCAGTCAATGGCTGCGCCGGGCCTGTGGACGGAGACCTACTCGGAGGCCGCGGCGACCGACGTCTCCTCCGGGGAGCAGTCGGCACTCGATCGCTTCCCAGCGGTTGGCGATGGCCTCGTCTCGTGGGATGCGCAGTACGAGGATTGGTCTTACCTGTCGGTGTGGGACGTCACGACGCGGCAGGCAGCGCGGATGTTCGGCTTCGGCGATGTCGAGCACACCGGCAACACGGACGACTTCCTGAGTTCCGCAGGTGGTGGCTGGCTGACGTGGACCTACGTGGAGGGTTCCAGGGATAGCTTCGGGACACAGACGTTCAGCACCATCTCGCTCGCCGACCTGCGCGCCGCTCTCGAGTGAGGGCGCGTAGGTGCGACCGGGCACGGACCGGTCACATCGAGTCGCGGCGAGATCGACAGCCACGGCTATGCCAGACTTGTGTTTCGGGCCGGTAGCTCAGCGGCAGAGCAGGGGACTTTTAA
>CAYYVV010000040.1:0-3656 GCA_964475245.1 uncultured Anaerolineaceae bacterium
TGTGGTCGTCGGACTCGCGATCGCTGCGCGCGAATGGCTCGGTAGGCCGCATTCCAGGAGCTAAACGGGGGACGCGGCGAGCGGTCCGAGGAGGGAGGGGGGACCGCTCGCCACGTCCGTGTCTCGCGGCGGGTGCGCTGGGGCGCCTGTCTTGGCGGCGGGTTCGGCGTCAAGCGGCGACGAGCTCGTCCTCCGTGGCGATCTCAGACTCGTCGTCATCATCGTCGGTCTCGAAGGCCGCGGCAGAGGTCGTGAACGATCCTTCTTCCGGCGTCAGACCCATCGCTGCGGCCTGCGCCTCGAGAGCCTGAGCCGCCGACTCGGCCGCGTAATCCTTCTTCTTCTTGCCCGACAGCATCTCGACAGTGTTGGCGACGATCTCGGTCTTCCAGTGGCGCTTCTTCTCGTCGTCTTCCCACTGGCGCGTCTGGATCCGTCCCGCGATCGAGACGAGCTGACCCTTGCCCAGGTACTGGCCGCAGATCTCTGCGAGCCGGTCCCAGGTGACGACCGTGTGATATTCGCTGTGCTCCGAGCCGCCACGGTAGTCGTTGGTCGCCACGCCGAACTGCGTGACGGTCTTGCCGTTGGCGAGCTTGCGCACCTCCGGGTCGCGCGTAAGACGACCCGTGAGCAGGACCTGATTCATGCCGTTACACCTCCTGGCCGGCTCATCTTCCGTGGGCTCGGCCTGCGTCATCGGCGGGCGGCGGGAACTCAACGCGACGGACCTTATCGAGCAACGCTTATCGCGCGATAACCTGCCCCTCAACACGCAATGACTTGGCGATTACTTGCGATCTCGCTTGCCGTCCTGCTCGTGACCTCGGCGTGCGTGACCATCACGCCGGTCGCGGAGCCGACTGTCGGACCGTCTGCCGCTCCGGGCACCGCCATCGCCGTCGCGCCCACGCCTCCCCCGCCCTCGCCCGTCCATCAGACCCCGACCGCGCGACCCGCCGCAACGCCGCCTCCGGGCACCCAAGAGCCCACCAGCAGTCCGACCACGGCTCCTGTTCCGACCGCCGTGCCGACCGAACCTGCGATCACCGCCGATCCCAACGATCCGGCGTGCCTCGATCCCGCCTACACGCTCGAGGGCTTCGCCTGGACGCAGCCTTTCCAGTGGTACTTCAACCGCGGCTCTGTCCCTGCCCAGTACGATCCGGACGCGGTGCTCGCCGTGATCCAACGCGCCTTCGACAACGTCACCTCGGAGGCCAACGACTGCGGCCGCCCTGACACGATCAGCGCGACGGCGGTCTACATGGGCGAAACGGACCTCCAACCGTGCACGCCAGATGGCGATGGCACGAACGTCGTCGCCTTCGGGCCGCCGACCGCCGATCTCTCGGCCGACGCGATCGCCTACACCTGCCCGTTTACATACCGCGGCTCGGGCGAGATCGCGGAGGCTGACATCGTCATCGGCGAGGACCTGGACTGGGCGCTGTCAGAGGACACGTGCGTCGATTCTGAGCTGCTCGAACCGACTCTGACGCACGAGGTTGGACACGCCTTCGGCCTGGGCCACGTCAGCGAGCGACGCCATCCTGACTTGACCATGAGCACGCGCAGCAACGGCCCGTGCGAAAACGAGGAGTCGACCCTCGGCCTGGGCGACATGCTCGGGCTCGAATCGCTCTATTGACCCTCAGCTCAGTGTCCAAGCGTCAGCGCGGCCCTCTGAGAGATTGCGGCTGGCGTGAGCGTGACCGGATCGGTGGTCCAATCCGGGTGGCCGGGCATCGGCGGAGTTGTTGTGCCGTACAGCCAGTCGTTCAGAAAGCCGGTCAGATCCTGGCCTGATACCTGCGAGGCGAGGGCAATGAAGTCAGCCGTGCTTGCGGACTTGCCCGTGTAGCGCTGAACCCACGCGCGCTCGACATCCTGGAAGGACTGGACACCGATCTGCTGACGCAGGGCGTACAGGACGAGTGCGCCGCCGTGATAGACATTGAAGCTGAACTGATCCTCGGCGCTGATCGGCTCGGCGACAGGCCCGTAGTCGTGGCGCCATTGGTCGCCGTGGGCGTACACCGCGCGCATGAGGTCATCCAGCGTGGCATACCCGGTCGGATCGGGATAGTCGGTCGTGTCGCCCACGAGCTCTCCCTTCGCCTCGGCATAGGTGAACTCGTACCAGCTGGCGTGGCCCTCGTTCAGCCAGATGTCGCTCCATGTTTCGGGCGAAACGCTGTCGCCGAACCACATGTGCGACTCCTCGTGGAGCATCGTGGGCTCCCAGACGTCCTGTCCGTAGGTGAACCAGCTCTGGTCGATGAGCGAAATCGTCTGGGTTTCGAGCGCGAAGCCCAGGTTCGTGTCCGGCACAAAGCTGCCGAATATCTCGAACGGATAGGGGCCGACCCTGTGGACCATGTAGTCGAGCTGAGCGGGCTCGAGCGCCAGCGCCGGCTGCACCTCGTCGGTAAGGCTGGGCGCCGTCACGTCGCGGAGGAGAATGCCGTGGTCCCGCGTCGTCGGGCCGAAGTCCCAGTTGCCGACGGCGAGCTGGGTCAGCTCCGTTGCCATCGGCTCGGGCATCTCGTACTTCCAGATCGTCCGGCCGTTGCGCGTCCGGTGTTCGACCTCGATCCCGTTGGCAACGGCGTCCTCGCCTGCAGGCAGGTTGAACGTGAAGCTGAACGTGGCCTTGTCGCTGGGATGGTCGTTGCATGGAAAGATCAGGTGAGCAAAATTCGGTTGCGGCGCGGTGGCGGACCCGTCAGGGGTGGTGAAGAACGCCTCCGTGGCGTCGTTGTGGGGGTTTGGTTTCGTCGGCACCGCCCTGAAATCGGTGATCAGTACCGTGAAGCGCCGGCCAGCTGGCAGAGGCTGCGCCGGCGTGATGACGAGCTCCTCGGACGAGCGCGTGAAACTCGCCCGCTTTCCATTGACGGCGACGTTGCCGACCGACTTGCCGCCGAAGTCCAGGTCGAAACGCGACAGGGAGTTCGTCGCGCGGGCGAGGATGACCTCCGTGCCAAGAAGTGGCTGGGCCGGCTTTCGCGACTGGTAGCGCAGCGATATGTCGTAATGGATCACTTCGTACCCGCCGTTGCCGAGATCCGGATACAGCCGATCGCCCAGGCCGGCTGAACCTGGACTCGCTGCCGCGGCCGCGCCCGGCAGCGCGCTGACGAGTGAGGCCGCGGCGACGACCGCGAACAGGGCGTTGAAGACGCGGCGAGGACGACGCACGCTGTGAATGTTCATGGGGCCATGCTATCCAAGGTCGCGCCTCAGGCGACCCGTCAGCAGGTGTTGCGCCAGGCGTCCAGATCCTGCGCGGTCAGCGAAAAGCCTGTCTTGGTCGAGTAGTCGTCGACGCTACGCGGGCAGCTCGTGGATCTGGCGCGCGGCGCGGATGCCACTCTCGAGCGCGCCCTGGATCCAGGCGTGATACAGCGAGCAGTGCTCGCCGGCGAAGTAGACCCTCCTCTCCGGCTTCAGGATCGCGTCCTCGAGAGTCGTCTGCTGCTCGGGCGCGAAGAGGGCAAACGCGCCGCGGGCCCAGCGGTCGCTGTACCAGGCGTGCGAGGCGCCGACCTCGAACTCGTGCCGGATGCGGGGATGGAGCTGCTCCACGTCGTCGAGTGCCTCGTCGATGCGCATCTCCTCGTCCATCGCGCCCCACTGGAGCGCGTCCTGGC
>CAYYVV010000040.1:3756-22019 GCA_964475245.1 uncultured Anaerolineaceae bacterium
GCCTCGTCGATGCGCATCTCCTCGTCCATCGCGCCCCACTGGAGCGCGTCCTGGCCCCACGTGTACGAGGCGAGCAGGATGCCGCGCGAGGTCGAGTCGTCCGCAGGCGGGTAGTTCAAGCGCCTGATCGGCAGGTCGGTCACCGACGCACCGCCGACGATGCCGTCCTCCTTCTCCCAGAACCGCTCGCGGACCTGGAACAGGATCTTCGTCGACGCGTGGTAGTTGAGCTGACGGATCGCGCGCTCCTTGTCGTGCGAGAAGTCGGCCTCGATCGGCCGGAGCACTGAGAAGGGCACCGTGCAGATCGCGTAATCGCCGCGGAACGTGACCCGATCCGGCCCGACGCGACAGTGCAGCTTGACCTCGTCCCCATCCTGCTCGATCGAGCGCACTTCGGTCCCGAAGCGCACTTCGTCCTGAAGTTCCCGGTAGAACGCCTGCGGCAGGAGGTCCATGCCGCCGACGATCGTCTGCATGTCGACGTAGAAGCCGCCCAATTCTTCGCGCAGCGCCTCGATGAACGAGTTGTGCAGGTCGCTCTCGACGAAGTTCATGACCGCGTAGAACTCGATCGCGCCCTCGCTGAAGCCCTTGTGGCGCAGGAACTCGTAGAGCGAGTACTCGTCGTAGAGCTTGACGATCTCGGTCCAGGCGGCCTGACCGTCGTGCTCGACCATCTGTTTCAGGTCGGCGATCGCGGCCTGCCACAGGTCGTCGGCCGAGCGGCCGTGCTCTGACGGGGAGAGGTTGAACGGCAGCTGCTCGGGGTTAGCGTTCGCCTGTGCCGCGGTCATGCGCTGGCCGCCGACGAAGACCAGGCCGTTGGGATTGCCCATCACGAACGGCCGCATGGGCAGCTTGAACAGCGAGCAGTATTCGAGCGTCAGGTTGTGCACGCGCGGGATGCGCATCGCGCCCGCTTCGGCGTACAGCCCGGGCGCAAACGGCTCGCGCAGCGTGTAGACGCGGCCGCCGACCCGGCCCTGCGCCTCGAGGATGAGCGGCTCGTGGCCCTGCCGTTTGAGTTCGTAGGCCGCGACGAGGCCGGCCATCCCGGCGCCGATGATGAGCACCTTCTTGCGCTGGCCGGCATGGTGCTCGAGGCCTTGACGGGGCACGGCAAGGACGTCCGCGGGAACCGGCGGCGCGTCCTCGGGCGGTGGCTGGCCGCTCGGGTCGGTCTTCGCCTGCTCGGCCGCGAGCGACTCGATCTCTTCGCTCGACGTCCACTGCTTCTCGTCGGCCACTTGACCCTCCTTCGCGCGTCCCGGCCGGTGGTCAGCCCGAGGCCGCGCTGCCTTCGTCGACCGAGGCAAACGCCTGCGGTGCCTCGTGGATCTCCTTTGCGGCGCGGATGCCCGACTCGAGCGCGCCCTGGATCCAGGCGTGGTAGAGCGACGTGTGCTCGCCGGCGAAGTGGATGCGGCCCTCGGGCTGGACGATCGCGCCCTGCAGGCGCGTCTGCTGCTCCGGCTCGAAGAGGGCGAACGCGCCGCGGGCCCACTCGTCGCCGTACCAGTCCTGGACGGCGCCAACCTCGAACTCGGTGGTGATCGAAGGGTGGATCTGGGCGACGTCCTCGAGCGCCTGCTCGATCATCATCGTCGGGTCCATCGCCCCCCAGCGCAGCGCGTCCTGGCCCCAGGTGTACGAGGCGAGCAGCGTGCCGCGCTCCTCGTCAGGATCCGAGAACGACGGGTAGACGATGCGCCGGATGCCGAGGTCGGTGACCGTCGTGCCGCCGACGATGCCGTCCTGCTGCTCCCAGAAACGGTGCCGCGTCTGGAACACGATCTTGGTCGAGGCGTTGTAGTTCAGCTCGCGGATCGCCTTCTGCTTCTGGCGTGAGAACGGCGTGTTCAGGATCTCGATGTCGCGCAGCACGCTGAACGGGATGGCGCAGATCGCGTAGTCACCACGGACCGTGAAGCGGCCACTGGCGGTCTTGTAGTGGACCGTCACGGAGTCCGGATCCTGGTCGATCGCCGTGACCTCAGAGCCGAAGCGCACGAAGGGCTTGAGCTGCTCGTAGAACGCGTTGGGCAACGAGTCCATGCCCGTCGCGATCTCCTGCATGTCCTCGAAGGCTTTGCCGACGATCTCACGCAGCTGCTCGACCACGGCCGCGTTCATGTTCGACTCGCGAAAGCTCATCACGCCGTACAGCTCCAACGCGCCCTCGGAGAAGCCGCGCATGGTCAGGAACTCGCGGATCGAGTACTGGTCGTACTCCCGGAGCAGGTCCTCGAGCGAGTCGTGCCCGCCCTTCTCGTAGCGCTCGCGGAACTCTGACGTTGCCTCGTTCCAGAGCTGCGTCCAGGTCTTGCCGCGCTCCGCGTCGGACAGGTCGAACGGCAGCTTGTCCGGGTGCGCGTCGGCGTCCGCGATGGTCATGCGCTGGCCGTCGATGAACACGAGCGTGTTCGGGTTGCCCATCACGAACGGTCGCATCGGCAGGCCAAACAGCGCGCAGTAGGCGAGCGTCAGGTCGTGCACGCGCGGGATGCGCATAGCGCCGGCTTCGGCATGCAGGCCGGGCGCGAAGTCGCGGATTGTCTTGACCCGGCCGCCGACACGGTGCTGAGCCTCGAGCACGAGTGGCTCGTGGCCCTGGCGACGCAGCTCGAAGGCAGCGACGAGACCGGCGATCCCGCCACCGACGATGACCACGCGCTTGGCCGTCTGCGGCCGTGGCTCCAGGCCTTCCAGCGGGACGGCCAGCGTCTCCTCGGGCACCGGCTCGGCGATGAGCGACTGGTGCGGCGTCGGATCGGCTGGCGTTCCCTCGAGCGCGGCGGGCGTCGACTTGTCCTGTGTCATGCGGGCGAGTCTACTAAGCCTCACGGAACAGTTCGCGCCGGGCCAAGCCGCTGCGCTGGGCCACCTCGCGCGCCGCCGACGAACGGCTCATGCCCTCGTCGACCAATCTCTGAACCTCCGACCGACCCTCCGCCAGCCCGAGCTTGGGCTCGTCGCTCCCACGCTCACGACCAGCGACGACGATGACGATCTCACCGCGCGGATCGTGTTCCGCGGCACGCGCGGTGAGATCCCCGAGCGAGCCGCGCCAGATCTCCTCGTGGACCTTGGTCAGCTCGCGGCACAGCGCCGCGCGGCGCTCTCCGCCGCAGCGCGTCGCGAGCTCTGCGAGGGTCGCGGCGGCCCGGCCCGGTGCCTCGTACACGACGGACGTGCGCTCGTCGGCGCAGATGCGCTCGATCAGCTCGCGCCGCTCGCGTCCGCGCCGCGGCAGGAACCCCTCGAACGTCCAGCGCGCCGCCGGCAGGCCGGCCGCCACGAGCGCGGCAAGCACGGCCGACGCGCCCGGAATCGGCACGACGCGGCCACCACGCGCGACCCAGGCACTGACGAGCTCCGCGCCAGGATCGCTGACGAGTGGCGTGCCGGCGTCCGTGACGAGGGCCAGGTCGCGGCCGGCGGCGAGATGCTCGAGCAGGGCCTGCTCACGCGCCGGCCCGGATTGGGCGTGATAGGAGATGAGGCGCGTCCTGATCTCATAGCGTGCCCAGAGCCGGCGCGTGAGCCGCGTGTCCTCGGCCGCGACGAGCGGAACGGTGCGCAGCACTTCCACCGCCCGCAGGGTCATGTCGCCCAGGTTGCCGATTGGCGTGGCGACGACGTACAGCGTCCCTGCAGCTGAGCTCGCCTCGCCCGCGTCAACCACCGCTGCGCGGGATCGGCCGCCGTCTCGGGTACAGGTAGTCGACGCCGGGCGTGCGCGTGGTCAGCTTGGCGACCGGCGGAACCTGGCGCTTGAACTCGTTGAGCGCGACCATGCGCGCCACCCGGTCGATCGCGGCGCCGTCGAAGCCCGCGGCGATGAGCTGCTCGCGCGAGCGGCGTCGGTCGACCATCCAGTACAGCAGCCGGTCGAGCTCCTCGTACGCCAGGCCCATCTCTGTTTCGTCGGTCTGGCCCGGCCAAAGGTCCGCGCTGGGCGCCTTGACCAGGATCGGCTCGGGCACGGCCACGTCGATCGCCAGCTGCCGGACCTGGCTCTTGTACAAGTCGCCGATCGGGTTGAACGCGCAGGCGTTGTCGCCATAGTTCGTGGTATAGCCGAGCAGGGCCTCGGTCTTGTTGCCCGTGCCGATGACGAGGCCCTTCCACGGCACGGACTGGTCGAAGGCGACCATCATCCGCGCCCGTGCCGCGAGGTTGCCCCGACGCAGCTGGCTGACCTCCTTGCCCGCGATCGACGACTCCAGGTAGCCGTCGACGATCGGGCTGATGTCGATCACGCGGCTCGGCGTGCCAAGTCGCCGGACGACCGCTTCGGCGTCTGAGCGTGACTCAGGCGACGAGTTGCGATAGGGCAGCATCAGGCACAGCACGTTCGGGGCGCCGATCGCCTCGACCGCGAGAGAGGCGACGAGCGCCGAGTCGAGCCCGCCCGACAGATTGAGCACGACGCGCTCGAAGCCGGTCTGGGCGAGCTGGCCGCGGATGAACTCGGAGATGATCCGACGCGCGATCGCGGTGTCGATCAACAGCTCTTCGGGCAGCGTGAACGGCAGGCTCACCGTCATTGCTCTTCATCCGCGAAGCCCGCGCGCTCGCGCGTGATGCGTTCCAGCTGGCGGAGCACGAATTCAGGGCGTTCGTCGCGCAGGAGCGGCAAGGATGTGCGCTCGCGGCGCACGGCGTCGAGGTCGATCTCAGTCAGGTACAGGCCGCTATCAAGCATCGGCGCCTCGTAGACGATGTCGCCCGCCGGGTCGATGACCTGGGAGCCGCCCCAGAAGGTGACCGATTCCTCGACCCCGACGCGGTTGACGAAGACGACGAAGCACGTCGTCAGCTGGGCATATGCGCGCATCAGCGTCCGCCACGAGTTGGCCGTGCCCAGGCCGCCGTCATTCACGGCGGCCACGTCGCGGCCGGGCGACGACGAGATATTGATCAGGATCTGGGCACCGTCCTCGGCGAGCAGGTACGGCACCGGCAGATGCCAGAAGTCCTCGCAGATACACAGGCCGAGACGCACGCCGAGGCGCGAGTCCACCGCACGCAGCTGTGTGCCCGCACCGAAGAAACGACGCTCGTCGAACAGGCCGTAATTGGGCAGGTACGACTTGCGGTAGACGTGCCTGATCTCACCGTCCTCGAGCAGCGCCGCGGCGATGAAGAGCTGCTCTTCAGCCGAGCGCTCGACGAAGCCAACGATCGTTGACATGCCCGCCGCGGCGCCCGCCAGGGCGCGCAGCCGCTCGTCGTCGCGACGCATGGCGACCTCGGAGTTCAGGTCCTGGAGCAGATAGCCAGTCAGGCCCAGCTCCGGGAACACGAGCAGATCCACCTTCTCGCGGCGCGCGTCCTCGATCGCCTGGTGATGCAGCGCGAGATTCGCGGCAACGTCGCCCAGCCTGGGCGCGAGCTGGCCAAGCCCGATGCGCATCTTTGTCACCTCCGCGATGTTACGGGGAGGCCGTCAACCGATGGTTCGATAGGAGCGGACCCGAGGCCGCGGCCGTCAGGCGTGCGGCGTTTGGCCCTGCGACGGCACCGCCGCGTCGACCGGGATGTCCACGACGGCCTCGCCCGCCGACTGGGGCCCTATGCTCGGCTCCACCTCAGCCACGTGCAGCGCGCCTGGCAGCTCGTCGACCGTGACCGGGAAGTGGCACGCCACCTTGTGGCCCGGCGCGACCTCGATGAGCGGCGGAACCTCCTCAGCGCACTTCTCGCGCGCCTGGAAGCAGCGCGTGCGGAATACGCACCCGCTCGGCGGATCGATTGGACTCGGGATATCTCCGCGCAACACGATCCGTGTCCGGTGGCGCTGCTCCTCCGGGTTGGGAATGGGCACGGCCGACAAGAGCGAGTGGGTGTACGGGTG
The DNA here is from genome assembly GCA_964475245.1 of uncultured Anaerolineaceae bacterium. Classification (GTDB taxonomy): domain Bacteria; phylum Chloroflexota; class Limnocylindria; order Limnocylindrales; family CSP1-4; genus JALYGJ01. Next base: position 9,620 of record CAYYVV010000040.1, read on the forward strand.
GAGCGGTGCCGAATACAACACCTTGCGTGATGCGTGCTCCATGATCTTGCCCAGGTACATGACCGAGACGCGGTGCGAGATCTGGCGCACGACCGCCAGGTCATGGGCCACGAAGAGGTACGAAAGGCCGAAATCCTGCTGCAGGTCGCGCAGCAGGTTCAGGATCTGTGCCTGAATGGAAACGTCGAGTGCGCTGACCGGCTCATCGCACACGATCAGCTTGGGCCGCAGGGCGACCGCGCGGGCGATACCGATCCTTTGGCGCTGGCCGCCTGAGAACTCGTTCGGATAGCGGTTGTAGTGCTCCGGGTTAAGGCCGACCCGCTCCATCAGCTCCTGGACGGCCTTCTTGATCCCGCCCTCGGGGGTGATCTTCTGGACCAGGAACGGCGCCGAGATGATCGTGCCGACCGTGTGGCGCGGGTTGAGCGCGTTGTATGGATCCTGGAAGATCATCGCCGCCTTGCGCCGGATGGGCACAAGCTGCTTGGTCGAGAGCTTGGTTACCTCGAGCCCTTCGAGCTCGATGGTGCCCGCGGTGGGCCGGACCAGCATCAGAATCGAGCGCGCCGCAGTCGTCTTGCCAGAGCCGGACTCACCGACCAGGCCGAGCGTCTCGCCGGCGCCAATGTCGAGGTCGATGCCATCGACGGCCTTGACGTAACCCACGACGCGCGGCAGCAGGCCGCGCGACCTCACGGGGAAGTGCGTCTTGAGGCCGGTGACTTTGACGACCGAACCGCTCGAGGCGGTGTCCGGCGCTATCGGCACGTCCACGACGGCCCCTTTGCTCATGGTCGTCATGCCTTCGTCGCCTCAGCGAGCGAGGCTAGGACTTCGCCCGCGATGCGCTTCCGGGTCTCGGGCATCAGGTGGCAGCGAACGAGGTGGTCGGGGCTACCCGCAGTCGGGAGCAGCTCTGGTCGAACGGTCTCGGACAAGCCATTGGTCATTGCCTTGTAGCGACAGCGAGGCTCGAACACGCAGCCCTTGGGCAGCCGAATTGGCGAGGGCGGATTGCCTGGAATGGGCAGCAACCGACCGCCGGCTTCGACGTCCATGCGCGGGATCGACGACAGCAGCCCGAGGGTGTAGGGCATCTCAGGCGTCTCGAAGATGGTCTTCGTTGGTCCGCGCTCGACGATACGCGCGCCATACATCACCGCGACCTCGTCGGCCATGTCGGCAACGATGCCCAGGTCATGGGTGATGACGATCACCGTGGTGCCGAAATCCTTCTGGAGATCCTGGATCAACTCCAGGATCTGTGCCTGGACAGTCACGTCGAGGGCCGTCGTGGGCTCGTCGGCGATCAGCAGATCCGGTGAGTTGATGAGCGCCATTGCGATCATCACGCGCTGGCGCATGCCGCCAGACAGCTGGTGCGGAAACGCGTCGACACGACGTTCGGGGGCCGGAATCCCGACCCGCTTGAACATGTCGACGACCTCGCGCTTGGCCTCCTTGGGCTTCACCTTCCGGTGCGCGCGCATGGCCTCGACGATCTGGTCGCCAACCCGGTAGAACGGGTGCAGGCTGGACATCGGATCCTGGAAGATCATCGCCAGGTCGTCACCGCGCATCGCCTGCATCTCCGAGGATGGCAGGCCAAGAAGCTCGACGTTGTTGAGCCAGATCTCGCCGCTGACCTTCGCTGTCCTGCGATCGAGCAGCCCCATGACGGCCTGAGCGGTGACGCTCTTGCCCGAACCGGACTCGCCCACGATCGCCAGCGTGCTGCCCTTCTCGACCGCGAAGGACACATCGTCAACGGCCTGAACCAGCCCGTCCTCGGTCGGGAACGCGACTTTCAGATTCTTGACTGTGAGGAAATCCCGTTCTTCTGTGGCGGTCGTCGAGATGCGATCTACCGTTCTGGTAATACGACCGATCATCCAACCCTCACACGGGGATCCACGACGGCGTACAGAAGGTCGACTATCAGGTTCGCGACGATGATGAAGGTCGCGCTCACGAGAGTCACACCGGCGATCACGGGCAGGTCGGAGTCGACCACAGATTGAACGGCCAGAACGCCCATGCCCGGCAAGCTGAAGATGCTCTCGGTGATGATCGCTCCGCCCAGCAGGTAGGCAAGGTCCAGGCCGGCGGCGGTGACGATCGGGGTCAGTCCCGCCCGCAGCGCGTGCTTGACCACTACCACTCGCTCGCGCAAGCCCTTGGCACGCGCCGTTCGCACGTAATCCTCGCCCAGTGTCTCGAGCACCTGGTTACGTGTGAGACGGACGTAGAACGCGGCATTGAGGACGGCGATGACAATCCACGGCAGGATCATCGTCTGCAGGAACTTGAGTGGATTCTGGTTTGGTGGCACGAATTGCGGGAAAGGCAACCATCCCCATTCCAGGACCACGAAGAAGATCAGCACCAGGCCGATGAAGAACGACGGCAATGAGTAGCCCACGAGGGCAATACCCATGATCGTCCGGTCCTGCCACTTGCCCCGATGAAGCGCGGAATAGATCCCAGCCGAGACGCCGGTGATGATCCAGATGATGAAGCCGCCCAGGGCGAGCCAGAAAGTGACGGGGACTGCGCGCGCAATCATCGACAGGACCTGTTCGTGCCTGAGGAACGAATAACCCAGGCACGGTGCTGAGCAGACGATCGGCTGCGGGCTATCCGCGGAGAAGGTACGGCCGACGAAGAGGCCACGGAAGTAAGCCAGGTACTGATCCAGCGGCGGGAGGTCGAGACCCAATCGATGACGGTTGATCTCGAGCAGCGCCGGCGTGCAGATCTTGCCGCACGTCAACCGAGCCGGGTCGACCGGCAGCAGATTGAACAGAAAGAAAGTAACCAGCGTGAGCAGAAACAGCAGCAGGAGCATGCCCAGGATGCGGCGGACGACGTAGGCGAAAACCGGACCTGCCCTCCTGTTTCCAGCTCAAGAGACTTACGGGGGAGCGGCGGAGCCGCTCCCCCGTATGAACGTTCAGGTTCCTAGTTAGGGAGACCCTTACGGCTTAACGAACAGTTCCGCATACGGCCACGAGCCGTACGGAGACCAGCGGTACAGGTTGCCGACCTTGTCGCCTGCGATGGTCTGGCCATACTCGGCGAACGTCGGGATGATGAAGGCGTCCTTCGCGGCTGTCACGTTGAGAGCCTGCCAGTCCGCGGCCTGCTTGGTGCGATCGGTCTCGGCCAAGGCAGCGTTGATCGCGGCATAGAAGTCCGGCTGATTAGCCTGGCTGACGCGTGACAGGTTGAACCCGGCATTGTCAGTGAACAGGTCGGGTATGACGGTCGACGCGTTCGGCCAGTCGGGGCCCCAACCGGCGCCACCGAATGAGCCCTGCGTGTCCGTATTAAGGACGTAGCTGTAGTAGTGCTCGGACACGCCGACCAGGTTGATGTCGAAGCCGGCAGCATCGAGCGAACTCTGAACGATTGCCGCGACCTGCTGGGCAACGGCGCTACTGGAAACATAGTTGTAAGAAAGGTGTGGCGTTGTGCCAGCCGCGGTCGACTGGGCAATCAGCTGCTTCGCCAAATCGGCTGAACCCGAGGCCGGGAAGGCCTGACCCCAGAGGCTATCGGCCGTCGCGGCACCGGTCGTGGGATCCCACAGGCCGGTAGGCGCATAGTCCTGGCCGATATTCGGCTTGATGGCTCCGTCGGCGTAATCGCCTACGAAATCGCCGCCCTCAGCAGTTCTGATGGCATCCCTATCGAGTCCAACAGCCATCGCTTCACGGACCAGCGGATCCGTGATCTTGTCGGTCCGAATCCACAGGTAGCGCTGATACGGGTCGTAGTCGCTGAACGCGCGTCCCGCGTACTGCGCCTGCGCCGTGTGCGCGTCACTGAAGACGGTCGACAGGTTCTCAGGCTGAACGGTGCCGTACTGGACGGCCATCTCGTCGTTGCCGGTCGGCTGCATCAGCCGCTGGTCAGCGAGCTTCGCGTCGATACCGAAATCGACTTCCCACGTGTCGGGGTAGGCGCCTCGGTAGGTGTCAGTCGCCGGATCCCAGTTCGGGTTCCGGGTCAGGATGAGGCTTCCGCCAACGCCGGCGTTGAAGCTCTGGATCATGTACGGGCCGTCGGACCACGGCGCGGTGGTGTAGCTCTCGCCCGTGTCGGCGCCTGGATGGTCAGTTGGATTCGGCACTGCGCCCAATCCGAGCGTGACCGTGAAGTTGAAGTCGACGACGGGAACCTTGAGCTTGTAGGTGATCGTGGAGCCGTCGCAGCTGACGGCCTTGTCGAACAGCGCCTGCTGCGCAGGCGTAGCCGAATACGGGCCCGGATACTTGGAGGCTCCGGTGCTGGAGTCGGTGGGGATGTCAAAGTACTGGATCGCATACGTCGGGCCGTCTGCAAGGACGTCCTGCGCGAACACTCGCGATGCGCCGTACTTGAAGTCCTCGCAATTAACCGCTGAACCGTCCTGCCACTTCATCCCGTCCTTCAGGGTGAAGCTCCACTGGGTGAAGTCGGCATTGTGGGTTCCGGTATCGGTCGCCGCGTCGGGCACGATCGTAAGCGCGTCCGTCGGGTCGTCCGTGTACTTGTACCCGGTGAGCGATCGGATCATCGTCGCGCCAAAGAACGCGAGATCCTCGCCGGTGTAGATGCGCTGTGGGTCCATGTCGTTGAAACTGACGCCGCCGTTTGCGGCGCTGTTCGTGACGAGCATGTACATGGTGCCGCCCTTGGTCGGCGTCACAGGACCGCTTGGCGTACCGGTCGGCTGCTCCGTCGTCGTCGGCGTACCGGTCGGCTGAGTCAGCGGCGTAGCGGTCGGCGCTGTAATGGGTGTCCCACTGGGCTGCGTAGTTCCGGGCGTCCCGGTTGCCTGCGTCGCCGGCGTACCGGTCGGCGCTGTCACCGGCGTGGTCGCGACCGGCGGAGCGGTCGGCGCCACAGTTGGCGTGGTCCCGCCGCATGCTGCGATCAGCAGTAGCACGGCCGCGCTGGACGCCAGGGCGCGCTTTGATCGCCCCTGGGTTCTGGTCATACTTTCCTCCTCCAACGAGCTTGGGCCGGGTAGCCCCGGCCAAATTCCGGGCTGATCATACACAAGCGTTCCGCTACGGCGCGCTCACGCGTGCTTGCTCGTGCGTCGTGTGTTACCTGTTCCCACGGGGATCGAGCGCGTCGCGCAGTGAGTCTCCGAGGAGGTTGAAGCTCACCACGATGATGACCAGGATCGTCCCGGGGATGAACAGGTAGGTCGGTACGACTCGGAAGTAGCTGACCGAGTTGGCGAGCATCGCTCCGAAGGTCACGTCGGGCGGGACAATGCCGACACCGAGATATGACAGAGCGGCCTCGAGCCCGATGTACGCCGGCAACGTCAGCGTCGTGTAGACCAGGATCGGCGCCCACAGGTTGGGCAGGATCTCGGTGAACAGGATCCGCCGCCGGCCGGCGCCCATGGCGATTGCCGCTTCAACAAACTCGCGCTCGCGCAAGCTGAGCACCTGGCCGCGCACGATACGTGCGAGGTACGGCCAGCCGAACACGCTGATGACGAGGATCAGGTAGAGGATGCGCGATGGGTTGCCCTCCGGTACGCCAAGCGCGGTCAGATCCTGGGTCAGCACTCCCGATAGAGCGAGCACGATCAGCAGGAACGGGAAGGCGAGCACGAGATCCATCAAACGGCCGATGATCATGTCCGCTGAGCCGCGCGAGTAGCCAGCGATGATGCCGATGACGGTGCCGAAGGTTACGGTCAGAATCGTGGCCGTCGTCGCGACCAGAAGCGAAATCCGCAGGCCCCACAGCAGCTGGGAGAAGATGTCCCGGCCCGTGCCCCATTCGACGCCGAGCGGATGCTGTGCGCTGATGCCGCCCCACGGGAGCACAGGCGCGCCGCCGAGGTTGCTGATCGACGCCCGGTCGAACTTGTATGGGTCGAACCCGAAAAGCGGCGCAACGAACGGGCCGATGATCGCGACCAGGTAGACGAAGACGAGGAGAAAGAAGCAGACCATTGCGACGCGGTCGCGTCTGACTCGCGCCCAGACGATCTGGCGGATGCTCCGTCCGGCGGTTTCCTGTGACTGGTCGAGCTGGGGCTCCTCTACCGCCTCGCCGGCGGGCGCACGTCTAGTCGCAACCATCCGCGGAGGGTAGCACGGCGTGTGACGTCCGCCTGTCCGCTATTTCCCTCGCTGGGTATGGCGACCTTGTAAAGATTTCGCAGTGATTGGTGGCTGGCATGCCCCGACTAGGTGGGGCAGACCGGCTCTGATCCGGTCATGGCCCGCCAACGCAGGTCGGGCTGACGCGCGGCAGTGGCCTCGTCGAGGCGCCGGACCGGTGAGTCGTGCGGCGCGTCATGCAGGAGCTGGGGATCGCTGTCTGCTTCTGCGACGATCGAGATGAGGGCCTCGGCGAAGGCATCGAGCGTCTCGACACTCTCCGTCTCGGTTGGCTCGACGAGCATGCATTCGTCGACCGTCAGCGGGAAGTAGATCGTCGGCGGGTGGAACCCGTAATCGATCAGGCGCTTGGCGATGTCCAGCATGCGCACGCCCGTGCGCCTCTTGATCGCGCTCGCGCTGGCCACGAACTCGTGCTTGCTGACCTGCGCGAAGGGCATCTCGAACGTTGCGGCCAGTCTCGAGCGCAGGTAGTTCGCGGCCAGCACTGCGTCCTCACTGACCTCGACCAGGCCTTCCGCGCCATGGGCCAATAGATATGCATACGCGCGCACGAGGACGCCGACGCTGCCCTGGTACGAGCGGACACGGCCGATGGATGCCGGCCGCTCACCCGCGCGCTCGAGCCGGAATCCTTCGTCCTCGCGCAGCACCCGCGGCCAGGGCAGGAACGGCAGCAGCTTGTCACCGACCGCGACCGGGCCGGCCCCCGGCCCTCCCCCGCCGTGCGGCGTCGAGAACGTTTTGTGCGTGTTGAAGTGCATCACATCGAAGCCGGCCGGTCCGGGCCTGAACTTGCCCAGGATCGCGTTCATGTTCGCGCCGTCCATGTAGGCCAGCGCTCCAGCGCCGTGGACGGCGTCGAGCAGCTGCTCGATCTGCTTCTCGAACATCCCGAGCGTCGAGGGATTGGTGAGCATGACCGCGGCAGTCTGCGGCCCGAGTGCGGCACGCAGCGCGTCGAGATCCACCTGACCCTGCGCGGTCGACTTGACCGTTACCGTCCTGAAACCGGCCATCGACGCGGTCGCGGGGTTCGTGCCGTGCGAGGAGTCGGGGACGATCACCTCCGTGCGCGCCGTGTCGCCGCGAGCCGTGTGATATGCGCGGATCATCAGGATGCCGGTCAGCTCGCCCTGCGCCCCGGCGGCCGGCTGAAGCGTGACTGCCTTCATGCCGCTGATCTCGATCAGCCACTGCTCGAGCTCCCACAGCAGCTCGAGCGTGCCCTGCGCCGCCGCGTCGGGCGCCAGCGGGTGGAGCGCCGCGAAGCCGGGCAGTCGGGCGGCCCACTCGTTGATCTTGGGGTTGTACTTCATCGTGCACGAGCCGAGCGGGTAGAAACCCGTGTCGATCGAATAGTTCAGCTGGGACAGGTTGACGAAGTGGCGGATGACCTCGGGCTCGCTCAGCTCTGGCAGGCCGAGGCCGCTGCCGCGGCGCTGCGCTGCCGGGATTCGCTCGAGCGCGCCGGACGGGGGATGCGGCACCTTGAGCGACTGCCTGCCGGGCCGCGAGAGCTCATCGAGCGTCGGCTGCAACGTGGCGCCGACTCCCCGCCTTGGCCCAAGATCATTCGCTTCCGCCTGCGACGGCTGTGGTTCGAGCAGCGCGGTCATCGCGTGACCTCGCGCAGAGCGCTCGCGAAACGTGCGATGTCATCGTCCGTGGTGACCTCGGTCGCGCACAGCAGCAGCGCGTCTTCGAGCGCCGGGTCGCCCGGGTACCAGTCGGCAAGGGGCAGGCCGGCGACGAAGCCACGGTCGACGAGCGAGGCATGGGCGCGGCGGGCGTTGGGGATGCGCACGGCGAACTCGTTCAGGTATGGCCCGGAGTGAACGCGGCTAACGCCAATGGCAGTGAGCGTGTCCTCGAGCTGCTTGGCCTTGACCGCGCCGAGGGCTGCCACGTCGCGCAGACCGTGCGGCCCGAGCGTGGCGATGTACACGGTCGCGGCCAGGGCGCACAGCGCCTGGTTGGTGCAGATGTTGCTGGCGGCCTTGTCGCGCCTGATGTCCTGCTCGCGCGCGCGTAGCGTCATGACGAACGCGCGGCGGCCGTCGACGTCTGTCGTGCGCCCGACGAGGCGGCCCGGGACCTGGCGCACCAGGTCCGCGCGCGCGGCAAGAAGGCCGAGGTACGGGCCGCCGTACTGAAGCGGAATGCCGAGCGGCTGGCCCTCGCCGACGGCTATGTCCGCGCCGTAGTCACCGGGTGGGGCGAGGACGGCAAGCGAAACCGGCTCGACGACCGCGACGAAAAGCGCGCCGGCGGCGTGGGCCAGCCGCGCCGCGTCGGCCATGTTCTCGAGGATGCCGAAGGCGTTTGGCTGGCCGAGCATCACGCCCGCGACCGGTCGCGCCGTGTCCGCGAGCTCGCGCTCCAGGGCCGCTAGATCTGTCGTGCCGTCGGCGAGCGTGGGCAGCTCGTCGAGCTCGAGACGTCCGCCTTCGAAGTAGGTCCGCGTCGTGTCGACGAAGTGGCGATGCACCGCCCGCGAGACGAGCACCCGGTCGCGGCGCGTGGCGCGGACGGTCATCAGTGCCGCTTCCGCCGTCGCCGCCGCGCCGTCGTAGTGCGACGCCGAGACGACGTCGAGCCCGGTCAGTTGCGCGATCAGCGACTGGTACTCGTAGATCGTCTGGAGCGTGCCCTGGCTGATCTCGGGCTGGTACGGCGTGTATGCCGTGTAGAACTCGCCGCGGCTCAGGATCTGGTCGACCGTCGCGGGAATGTGATGGCGGTAGGCGCCGGCGCCGAGGAAGCTGACCAGATCGACCCTGTTGCGCCCGGCGAGCAGCTCGAGCCGGCGCGAAAGGGACAGCTCGTCGAGCCCGGGCGGAACGTCGAGGCCGTGCGCGCGAACGGCCTCGGGAATGTCGGCGAAGAGCGCGTCGATCGAGTCGACGCCCAGGGCGCCGAGCATCCTTTCGCGGTCTGCGGGGGTGTGCGGGCCGTAGGTCATGTGACTGGAGTCAGCCTGCCTCCACCAGCTTGCGGTACGCGTCGGGGTCCATCAGATGGTCGCTCGTGGCACCTGCCGCGGCCGGGTCGGACAGCTTGAGCCGAACCATCCAGCCCTCGCCATAAGGATCGTCGTTGACCAGCTCGGGCTTGTCCGCCAGAGCGTCGTTGATGGCGATGATCTCGCCCGCCGCGGGCGCGAACAGATCGGAAGCGGTCTTGACCGACTCGATCACACCGAGCGATTGCGCCGCCTCGAGCATCGTGCCGGTCGCGGGCAGCTCGACGAAGACGATGTCGCCCAGCTCGGTCGCGGCGTACTCGGTGATGCCCATGACCGCCTCGCCGCCCTCGATGCGCAGCCACTCGTGATCCGGTGTGTAACGGAGGTCGTCGGGTACCTGCAACTCATCGGCTCCTAGGGACGCTTGTAAAACGGCAGCTGAACGATCTCGGCGCCGGTCCGAGTCGCGCGAATGCCGACCTCGACCATGGTACCGAGCGCCGCGTCCGCTGGCGGGACATAGGCCATCGCGATCGGCAGGCCAAGGGTTGGAGAGGGCGCTCCGCTGGTCACGACGCCCATCTCGACTCCATCGTCCGTGGCGTAAACGGCATTGCCGTGGCGCGCGATGCCGCGGCCTTCGAGGGTCAGCCCGACCAACTGCTTGAGCGGTCCGTGCGCGGCGACCTGTGCGAGCGCATCACGGCCAACGAAGTCCGCGGCCTTGTCGAGCTTGACGACGCGGCCGAGGCCGGCATCAAACGGGTTCGTGTCGCGGCCGAGCTCGTTGCCGTAGAGCGGCATGCCCGCCTCAAGGCGCAGCGTGTCGCGCGCGCCAAGGCCACACGGCAGGATCTCGAACTGCCGGCCGGAGTCGAGCAGCCTGTCCCAGATGGGCAGCGCGTCGCTCCAGTCGACGAACAGCTCGAAGCCGTCCTCGCCGGTGTAGCCGGTGCGAGCGACGAGCGCCGGCAGGTCGCACACGTGGCCCTCGGCGATCGCGTAGTAGCGCAGCGCCGACAGGTCGATGTCGGTCAGCGGCGCGAGCAGCTCCATCGCGCGCGGACCCTGAACGGCGACGAGCGACGTGCGCAGCGAGGCGTCGTCGAGCGCGGCATCGTGGCCGGTGAGCCGCTCGCGCAGCTCGCGCACGACGACCTCGCGATTCGAGGCATTGGGCACGACCATGAAGCGCTCGTCGGCGACGCGATAGACGATCAGATCGTCGAGGATCCCGCCGTCTGGGGCGCAGATCATGCTGTAGTGGGCACGGCCGACGGCAAGCCGTGGCGGGTCCGTGACCAGGGCCGCGGCGAGACCCGCGCCGGCGCCGGCGCCACTGACCCACACCTCGCCCATGTGCGACAGGTCGAACAGGCCGACGCGCTGGCGCACGGCGCGATGCTCCTCGAGGATGCCCGAGTACTGGACCGGCATCTGCCAGCCGGCGAAGTCGACCAGCCGGCCGCCCAGCGCGCGGTGGCGGTCGACGAGCGCGGTATCGAGCAGCGGCTGCGCGGGCGCGGTCAAAGTCCGGCCACTCCGAGCGCCTGCTCGACGAGCTGGCGCTCGGTCGGGAACGACAGCAGGGACAGGGCCTCGGCGACCGAGAAGAAGCGCACATCCTCGAACTCGTGGTCATGGCCGTCGAGGCTGCCCCCGACGGGCTCCATCAGGAAGAAATGGACCGTCTTGTGAATCCGTTCGCCGCTCTGGGTGAAGAAGTAGTCGATGGCGCCGACCGGCGCGACGATGCGCACTTCGAGACCGGTCTCTTCGGCAACCTCACGCAGGGCCGTCTGCTCGATCGTCTCGTTGGCGTTGGGCGTGCCCTTGGGCAGCGCCCAGGTCACGCCACTGCGCTCGCGACGGCGCATGCCCAGGCACAGCTCGGCGTCAGTGCCGCTTCGACGAAGGACGACCCCGCCGCAGGAAGTGGCGCGCGTAGTCCGCGCGCGTCGAGTTTCGTCCGGCTTGGCTGCCTCGTTCAGCCGCGCCACGGCGCGGCGCTGCGCGAGCGGGGCCGGAAGCCCTGGCCGTCAGTCGACTGCGACCATCTGATCGAATCGGCGCGGCGCAGGACGGTGCGAGCAGCCGCGGATTGCGGCGGCCGCTGAGCGGACGTGCCGCCCACGCCGCGCGCGGCCGAGTGCAGCGCATCGACGAGCGGGACGCGTGCGTTGGCGCCGGGGTGAGACGTGATCTGCGGCGCAAGCCGACGGTGGAGCCCGAGGCGTGGCTCACGGCGGTGACTGGGTGAGGCCGTGAACCGGGTAGTGGGAAGACCGCTCTTGAGGCCGGCCTGCGAGATGCGCATCTGGCTAGATGGTAATCGGTCGCCGCCGGCCTGCAATCACCCGGTTGCCTGCTCGAGCAGGGCCTCGATCTGGCCCGCCCGGTCCGCGTCGAGATCGCCCCGGCGGCGGGCAATCTCGAGCTCGCGCCGGGCGACTGCGACATACAGCGCCAGCGTGTCCGGCGCGAGATCACGCAGAACCTCGAGGTGGCCGCGGACCGTGCCGACGTCGCCGCGCAGCAGCGGACCCGTCAGTGCCTGGTCAATGCCCAGGCGCTCGGCGTTGGCCAGTGCCTGGCGTGCCAGTGGCGCGTAGACGGCGACCGCGGTGCGTTCGTCGAGCCCGGCAAGGACGGCCACCTGGGCAATGGCGTCAAACAGCCCGATGACGCCGCCGGCGGCCATCATCGCCGCGGCGTGGTATGCCGACTTGCCCCCCTCGGGCAGGGTCACCGGCTGCGCCCCGATCGATTCGGCAAGCTCGGCGAGCAGCGGCAGCAGCGAAGCGTCACCCTCGATCGCGATCGTCGCGCCACGCAGGTCAGCCACGGCCTGATCGAGCTGGGCGAACGAGACGAGCGGATGGAAGCTGCCGATGCTCGTGCCGGCCGCCATCGCCGGCGTCAGCACGGACGCGGGAACGGCGCCCGACGTGTGGACGAGCGCCTGGCCGCTGTAGAGCTGCAGCTCTTCGGCGGCGCCGGCGATGGCGTCGTCGGGCACGGTCAGGAAGATCAGGTCGGCCTCGTCGAGAACCGGGTGCGAGTCAGCGAAGGCGCGCGCGCCGGCCACCCGTTCCTGGAAGCCACGCCGGCGATCCTCGTCCCTGCTCGCGACCGCCGTCACCTGCCAGCCGGCGCGCGCGAACGCCATGCCCAGCGCGGTCCCGACGCGGCCGGCACCGATGAACGCGATGCGCGGCCTGCCGTCGTCGGCGTGCTCGTGTGTGTGCTCCGTGCCGTGCTGGTCCTCGGTGGTGTGCTGGTGGTCGGTGGC
>CAYYVV010000041.1:0-14844 GCA_964475245.1 uncultured Anaerolineaceae bacterium
ATGCGCGTCGGCCCGGCCATCCCGACTGCCGGGCGCCGGCCCGACCGCGAGTCTGTTGCCGATCTGACCGCGCAGCTTCAGGCGGCGATGGAACGCCTGCTCGTGGGCGTGCAGGACGAGCCGCCGCCCGGTCGCTTCGGTCGCTGGTTCACCGACATCTTCAACGAGCGGCCGTGGCTCAACGAGCAGGCCGACGCTGTGCCGCAATCTCCCGAAGACGAGCGTCGCTGATTCCCAGGTGATGGGCGATCTCGTGGAAGAGCGTCTCCTCGACTCGGGCCGCGAGATCCTCCTCGCTCGAGCTGAAGGCCACGAGCGGCCGGCGAAAGAGAGTGATCTTGCTTGCGTACGGCGCGTCCGACGCGCCGTACGCCGTCCGGGGCACTCCCTGGTAGATCCCGAAGAGGCCGTGCGCGTGGGTCGATTGCAGCTGCTCGGGAGTGGCCTCGTCGTCGACGACGATCGCGACGGAGTCCAGCTGTTGCCGGAATTCGTCGGGCAGCTTCGCCAGGGCGCGTGAGATCAGCTCGTCGAATGGATCGGCGGGCTCGTCGGTCACGCGAGGGGTGAGAAGTCGAAGCTGATCGGCAGCTCGATCGTGGCGCCCGGCTCGATCAGTGTCAGCGCGCCCGGCTCGCCGTTGAGCAGCCGGCGCAGCCCCTGCGGGGCGTGCGTCTGGGGCTCGGTCGCGATCGCGCCGCGCTCGACGGCATATGCGGCAACGATGTGCAGCGTCGGAAACGGCGCGCGCAGGGTGGCGCGCAGGTGCCGTTCGGGCCAGAAGAGCTCGAGTGGTGGGTCGGCCGGGTCGGGCCAGGTCGCATCGACGCCTTCCGCCATCCGCTGCGGCCGGCGCAGGTCGAGGTCGCCGCTCACCGCTTGCGGCACCGGCGAGGTGTCCAAGTTCGAGGCGTACACGGTGTCGCCGTGGATGGCGACCTCGACCGGCAGCGGGAACCACGGATGGAGACCGATGCCACCGGGCATCTGCGTGTCGTCGAGGTTCGTCAAGCGCAGGACGATGGACAGCGACAAGCCGCTCACGCTCACTGCCGACTCCACCCGGTAGCGCCACGGCCAGGCGTCGCCGCCGTCGTCGATGGCGAAGCTGGCGTCGCCGGTCTGTGACCACGGCGCCGAGTAGACCTGGCCGTGGATCGCGCTGCCATCGGGGAAGTTCGGGCTCAGGTTCACCAGGCGCTCGCCAACTGCGGTTGGCCCGGGCGCGAGCCGACCGCACCACGGCGCCATGACGTAGCCACCCCAGAAGAACGGATAGCGCAGGTGCTCGCTGATGTCTGCGGGCGTTCGCAGCAGGTCCACGCCATGAACGCGCAGCGCATGCAGCCGGGCGCCACTGTCGGGCAGCAGCACGACCTCGATGTCGCTGCCGCCGACCGTGACCAGGTTGTGCGCACTCATTCCTGTCTCAGAACCTAACAGGGTTTGGCCTTCCTACAATCGCTCGATGAGCGAGCTTCGTTGGGGAATCCTGTCGACCGCGGATATCGGACGCAGCAAAGTGGTGCCGGCCATGAAGCGCGCGGCACGAACGAGGATCGTGGCGGTCGGCTCGCGCGACGTCGAGCGGGCCAGGGGCTACGCCACGGAGCTGGGCATACCGACCGTTCACGGTTCGTACGAGGAGCTCCTCGCCGACAAGGACGTCGACGCCGTCTACATCCCGCTGCCCAACAGCCTGCACGCCGAGTGGGCCATGGCCGCGGCGCGCGCCGGCAAGCACGTCCTGTGCGAGAAGCCATTGGCGATGAACGCCGCAGAGGCCGCCCGGATGGTGGCCGTGAGCGAGCAGGAAGGCGTCCTGCTCGTCGAGGCGTTCATGTACCGGCTCCACCCGTCATGGCAGAAGGTGGTCGATCTCGTCCGCAGCGGCCGGATCGGAAGGCTGATGGCCGTGCAGAGCTGGTTCTCGTACTTCAACGACGACCCGGGCAACATCCGCAACGTCTTCGAGGCCGGCGGTGGGGCGCTGTACGACGTCGGCTGCTACTGCGTCAACCTGTCGCGCCTGCTCTTCGACTCCGAGCCCGTGGGCATCAAGGGCTCCGTCGTGCGAGATCCCGACCTGGGCGTCGACGTGCTCACGAGCGGCATCCTCGAGTTCGACCACGGGCTGGCGACCTTCACCTGCTCGACACGGACGGAGACCGACCAGCGCGTGCACATCTACGGCACCACGGGCCGCATCTCGATCGGCATCCCGTTCAACATCCCGCCCGACCGCGCGACGGAGATCTACGTGACCGCGGGCGGCAACCCGCCGGTCGCCCCGGCGACCGAGACACTGACGTTCGCAGCCGCGGATCCCTACACGGTCCAGGCAGAGGCGTTCGCGGCGGCCGTGCTCGATGGGACGCCACTGCCCTTCGACCCGGCCGATGCGGTCGCCAACATGCGCGTTATCGACCTGCTCTTCGAGTCAGGCGCCTCGGACTGAACCGCGGTCAGCCCACCCGGCGATGGAACCACGGCGCGAGGGCCGGGTAGAGCCGCACGTAGTCGGCGTAGTGGTGGGCATAGTCCGCGGCGCCCGGACCGGGCTCGGCCGCCGGCTGGGCACTGACGAGGGCGTTGCAAGCGTCGTCGACGGTTGGAAACCAGCCCGCCCCGACCGCGCCGAGCAGTGCCGCACCGAACGCGGCGCCCTCGGTCGTGCTCGGCAGCGCGATCTCTGCCTCGAGGATGTCGGCCAGGATCTGGCGCCACAGCGGGCTGGCCAGTCCGCCGCCTGACGCGCGGATCTGGCTTGGCCGCGGCATCCCCGCGTCGACCATCAGCTCGAGCCCGTCGCGCAGCCCGAACGCGACGCCTTCGAGCACGGCGCGCGTCATGTGCCGCCTGTCGTGGGTGACGTCCAGGCCGACGAACGCGCCGCGTGCGTCCGGATCCGGGTGCGGGCTGCGCTCGCCGGTCAGGTAGGGCATGAAGTACAGGCCACTGCCCGCGGCCGTGACATCGGCGGCCGGCGCGACGAGCTCCCCGAAATCCTCTCCGGGGGCGAGAGCGTCTCGGAACCAGCGCAGGCTGCCGGCCGCCGAGAGCATGACCGACATCATGTGCCAGCGGCCGGGCACGGCATGGCAGAAGGCATGAACACGGCCGTGCTCCTCGTGGAGTGGCTCATTCGTCGAGGCAAAGACCACGCCGGAGGTGCCCAGCGAGAGCGCCACGACCCCCGGCGCGACCGCGCCGACGCCGACCGCATTGGCCGACTGGTCGCCGCCGCCGGCCACGACCGGCGTGCCGGCAACAAGGCCCGTGGCGGCGGCGGCCGTCGCGCTTACCGTGCCCGTCACGACCGGTCCCTCGAACGTCGGCGGCATCAGTTCGCGCGCGATCCGGAGCGCGTCGAGGATCTCCGGCGACCAGTCGCGCGCGGCCAGGTCGAACAGGATCGTCCCGGACCCATCGGCCTTGTCCATGGCGTGCTCGCCGGTCAGGCACAGCCGCAGGTAGTCCTTGGGCAGCAGGACGTGCTTCGTCAGCGCCCACAGATCCGGTTCGTGGTCGCGCACCCAGACGAGCTTCGGCGCGGTGAACCCGGTCAGCGCGTCGTTGCCGGTGATGTCGATCAGCCGCTGTGCGCCGACCGCGTCGCGGATGAGCTGACACTCACGCGCGGTGCGCTGGTCATTCCACAGGATGGCCGGGCGAACGACGCGGTCGGCCGTGTCGAGCAGGACCGCGCCGTGCATCTGGCCGGTCAGGCCGACCGCGGCAACCGCGGAGCCGTCCACTCCCGCGGCCGCCAGGGCGCTGCGAATCGCGGCCTGGCCACCCGCCCACCAGAGGGCAGGATCCTGCTCGCTCCAACCGGCCTTGGGTACCTCGAAGCCGTACTCGGCGATGCCGATCGCGACGACGGCGCCGTGCTCGTCGGCGAGGACGGCCTTCGTCGCCGTCGTCGAGACGTCGATGCCCATGACGAGCATGAGCTCGGCCCTCAGCCCGTGGGCGGCCGGCCCGCCGACCAGACGGCTCGGTTGACCACGTTCTCGAGCATCTCCTGGTGGCCCGATCGCCGGACGGGGCTGATCTCGCCGTCGCCGACCCGGCGCTCGAGCTCCGCGAGCGACATCGAGCCGCCCAGGATTGCGGACCCAAGATCTCCGTCCCAGCCCGCGTAGCGCTCGTCGCGCATCTTCTGGAGTGAGCCGTCCTCGATCATCGCCGCTGCCGCGAGCAGCGCCTGGGCGAGCGCGTCCAGGCCGCCGATATGGGCGTAGAAGAGGTCGTTGCGGTCGGAGCTCTGGCGGCGCAGCTTGGCGTCGAAGTTGAAGCCGCCGGGCGCCAGACCGCCGTTGCGCACGATCTCGTAGAGCGGCATGCACAGGTCGTCGACCGAGTTCGGGAACTGGTCCGTGTCCCAGCCGTTCTGGGGATCGCCGCGGTTGGCGTCGATGCTGCCGAGCATGCCGTTGGCCGCGGCAAGCGCGACCTCGTGATGGAAGCTGTGGCCGGCGAGCGTCGCGTGGTTGGCCTCGATGTTGACCTTGTACTCGCGCTCGAGGCCGTTGCGCACCAGGAAGCCGTAGATCGTCGCGACGTCGTAGTCGTACTGGTGCTTGGTCGGCTCCATCGGCTTCGGCTCGATCAGCAGCTGGCCGGTGAAGCCGATCTTGGCCTTGTGCTCGACGACGAGATGGAGGAATCGCGCGAGCTGTGCCTGCTCGCGTTTCAGGTCGGTGTTGAGGAGGGTGTCGTAACCCTCGCGGCCGCCCCACAGGACGTAGTTCTCGCCGCCAAGGCGCTGGGTGACCTCGAGCATGTGCTTGACCTGGGCGGCCGCGTACGCGAACACGTCCGGGTCGGGATTCGTCGCCGCGCCGGCCTGGTAGCGCGGGTGGCTGAACAGGTTGGCCGTGCCCCACAGCAGGCGGACGCCCGTCCGCTCCTGGTAGCCCGCGGCATCGTCGGCGAGCGCATCGAGGTTCGCGCGGAACGTGGCGAAGCTGTCGCCCTCCGGGGCCACGTCGCGATCGTGGAAGCAGTAGTACGGCGTGCCCAGCTTGGTGAAGAACTCGAAGGCGACGGCCATCTTCGTCCGCGCCGCGGCCATCTCGTCGTCCGTGGCCTCGAGCCACGGCCGGTCGAGCGTGCCGATACCGAACATGTCGCGGCCGTCCCAGGCGAACGAATGCCAGAAGCAGACACCCGGCCGAAGATGATCGACCATCCGCTTTCCGAGCACGATCCGGTCCGGCTGGTAGACCTTGAACGTCAGCGGATCGGACGAGTCCAGACCACCAAATCTGATCGGGCTCGTGACATCGCCGAAGAAGGCGCTGTCCATCGTCAAGTCCTCCATCCCTCGCACCGGCCGGCGCAAATCGGACCCGCCGGGCGACCTCCTCTGCGCGCTTGGCTCAGACCTTGAGCTCGGCCAGCTCCTCGGCCGTCACCTCTCCCGGGCGCTTGCCCAGGATGATCATTCCCAGAACCTCATCCGACGTGACCTCGTTCGGCTTGACCGTTTCGACGATTCGGCCGTGGTACATCACGCTGATTCGGTCGGACATGTCGAACACGTCATGAATGTCGTGGCTGATCAGGAAAATCCCGATGCCTTCGGACTTCAGCTGTCGGACGAGCGCCTGGACCTGCGCGGTTTCTGCGGGCCCAAGAGCGGCCGTGGGCTCGTCCATGATCAGGATCCTGGCGTTGAAGTAGATCGCCCGGGCGATGGCGATCGCCTGGCGCTGGCCGCCGGAGAGCGTCATCACCGCCTGCTTGAAGCTGGTGAAGTTGGGGTTGAGACGCTTCATGATCTTGCGCGTCTCTGACTCCATGCTCGAGTCGTCCAGGTTGCCCAGGCGCGTGGTCAGCTCGCGGCCCAGGTACATGTTGCCCGGCGCGTCGATGTTCTCTGCGAGGGCGAGCGTCTGGTAGATGGTTTCGATGGCGTAGTGCTTGGCCTCGCGAGGATTCCGGATGGTGACCGCCTGGCCGTCGATCAGGATCTCGCCCGAATCGGCTGGGTGGGCTCCGGAGAGCGCACGCATCAAGGTTGACTTGCCCGCGCCGTTGTGGCCGACGAGTCCTACGAGCTCTCCGGGAAACAGGTCGATCGAGACGTCGCGGACGGCATGCAGACCGCCGAACGAGATGTTGATGTTGCGCATCTCCACGAGCGGGGTCGCTGGTGCACCGGTCATTGCTCTTGTCTCCTCCCGCTCACCGTGCTCGCCGACGGTTCCAGGTATCGAACCCAACGGCAAGGATCAGCACGATGCCCGCCACGACGTTCTGGCCGGGCGAGTTGACCCCGATGAAGCTGAGTCCGTACGCGAGCGACTGCATGACGAACGCGCCCAGCACGGCGCCGGGGATCGTGCCAATGCCGCCGGCGAACGACGTGCCGCCCACCACGGCCGCGGCAATGACGTACAGCTCATAGCTGACGCCGATGTCGAGCGTCGAGCCATTCAAACGGGCGGCGGCAATGGCCGCGGCCAGCGCGCACAGGACGCCCATGACCATATAGGTCTTCATGATCGTCCAGCGCGTGTTGATGCCGGCCAGCAGGGCAGCGTCCGGGTTCCCGCCGTATGCGTATACGTTTCGGCCGAACTTGCGCCGGTTGGCGAGCCAGGTCATGACCAGGGTCACGCCGATGAGCAGCAGCACTGGAAACGGAAATCCGGTCGGTATCAGCAGTCCGCCGGCCGGCGGTGTGATGCCGTGACTGGCGGCATATTGGTCGGCCAGACCCTTTGGCCAGAAGTTGTTGTTCGCGAACCAGGCCAGGAAAAGGATGCCGACGCTGGCCACGGCGCCAATGACCACCTCGGCCCATATCGGACGCAGCGGGAAGCCGTAGCGCCGGCGCTGCCGCCTGTTATTCAGGAGCAGGCCGACCACCGCCAGACAGCCAACGATGCCGATCGCCCAGGTGACGACCTCGCCGGCGGAGCCAAGCGCCCCGCCGCCGATGAGCTGGAACGTCGGGTCCAGGCCGGTCACCGCCGAACCTTGCGACTGGTACCAGATCAGGCCTCGGATCGAGAGCAGGCCACCCAGCGTCACGACGAACGAGGGCACGCCGATGTAGGCGATGATGAAGCCCTGGATGGCGCCGACCACGACGCCAATGCCAATACCCAGCACGAGCGCGAGGGCCCACTGGAGCGGCACGCTCGATGACAGGCCGAGTATGTGCGGGAACCAGTCTGTCATCAGGATCGCGTAGCTCATCGAGATCAGGCCGACGAGCGATCCGACTGACAGGTCAATGTTGCGGGAGACGATGACCATGACCATGCCCGTGGCCAGGATGGCGATCCCGCAGGCCTGAACGGCCATGGTGATCATGTTCGCGGGCTGGACGAGCTTGCCGTTGCTGGCGGTATTGAAAACGAGCAGGATCACGCCCAGGGCGACGAGCATGCCGAACAGGCGCAGGTCGATCTCTGTTTGCGTAACGAGCGCGCGCATGCGTGCCAGGGCGACGCTGAAAGGCGCGCGCACGCGTGCCAAAGCGTTGCGGATGCGGGTTCTCCAGGTCGGCGGTTTGGGCTGAGCCGAGGCCGGTGCAGCTTCGGCCAGATTTGTCACCGTGAACGTCCTCCGCGCTACTGAGCCCCTAAAAGGACTGCGCCCCCGGGTCGTCCCGGGGGCGCAGTTGAGATAGCTAGATCACGCCTCGGGGCGCTACTTGCAAGCTGCCGGTGCCGTCGCTGACGACGTGTCGACGTCCTTGCAGAGATCGGCCTTAGCGACCCACTTCTGGTCGAGCACGACATTCAGGTTGTCTGCCGTGATCGGCGTCGGCTGGAGAATGAAAGAGCTCACCGTGTTGTTGCCCGGGGTCGTGAACGGCTGCGCCGTCAGGCCGGCCGTCGGGGCAACGGTTGGATCGATGAGGCCGCTCTTCAGGGTCAGGCTGGCCATGCTGCCACCCGCGCAAAGCGCGAGAGCAGCAGCGCCGGCGGCCTTGCCGAGCTCGTTGGCGTTCTTCCAGATGTCAACGTACTGCTTGCCGAGGGCCACGTTGTTCAGGTTGGCGGTATCGCCGTCCTGGCCGGACAGCGGCGCGTAGGCCATGCTCTTCGCGGTCTCAGCACCCACCACGCCCAGTGCCGTGCTGTCGTTCTCGTCGAGGATCGCATCGATCGTCTTGGAGTTCGACGTGGCGCTGTCGATGATGGCTTCCATGTTCGTCTGGGCGTTCTCGGTCTTCCAGGCATCAGTGAATGTGCCGTAGTCGGCCGGGTAAGTCGTGCCAGTCGAGTTCAAGATGGTGATGGCACCGGAGGCGACCTTGTCCATCAGGCCGGCGTCCTTATAGCCCTGCGGCAGGAACGTCGAGGCATTCGGATCGCCCGAGTCGCCCTTGATGATGACGTAGTTGCCCGTCGGCACCTTCTGCAGGATTGCCGCGGCCTGGTCCTTGCCGACGGCAACGTTGTCGAAGGTGATGTACAGGACCGAGGAATCCTCGATCAGGCGGTCATAGGCAATGACCTTGACGCCGGCCTGCTCAGCGGCCTTGATCGCCGGGAGCGCGGCAGTGGTGTCCTGGGCCAGCACGATGAGGACGTTCACGCCCTTGTTGACCATCGTCTGGATGTCGGTCGCCTGCTGCTCGCTGCTCAGGTTGGCGTCCGCGTCGGTGTACGTGCCGCCGCCGGCGGTAACGGTGTTCTGGATGCCCGGCTTGTCGTGGGCCGCCCAGCGCGGCTGCTGGAAGTTGTTCCACGAGACGCCGACGGAACAGCCGGCAGTCGTGCTCGCAACAGTGGTTGCCGGCGGCGGTGTTACCGCCGTAGTCGGCGCCGCAGTCGCAACCGGTGGATTGGTTGGCGCCGTCGTGGCGCCGTTGCCGCCGCATGCCGCGCTGACGACGATGATCGTCGCAAACAGCGCTACGGCTGGCTTGTTGAGCATGTGCTTCGTCCTCCTCCTGATGCCTGAAAGATCCCCCGCGAGACCGATGGCTTTCCCTACGCTACCACCCTCCATTCCGCTTGAGTTGTGCTCTCGGCAAGCGACGCCGGGTCGTCGAGAAGACGTTCGAAAGCCAGTTCAGCTGCTCCGAGCAGCGGCGCGTCGACTCCCAACGACGAAGAACCGATAGTAACGACCGCAGCGGACGGCCTCAGTGTCAGCCGCTGCACCTCGCTCCGCATCGCTGGCTCGACGAACGGATAGACGCGCTGGAAGAGCCCGCCCAGGACGACGAGCTGCGGGTTCAGCACGTTGACCAGGCCCGCAACTCCGCGGCCGAGCCACGTGCCGACCTGGTCGAAAGCGGCCAGTGCCTTTTCGTCTCCATTTCGGGCGTCGTCGAGAACGCGGTCGACCTCGCTCCGCCCGCCATCAACGGGGTGGCCGGCCAGCGCCAGGAGAGCCAGCTCACCCACCTCCAGCTCCCAGCAGCCAAAAGATCCGCAGCCACACGCCCCGCCAGCCGGGTTTAGGGGCATGTGCCCGATCTCGCCGCCGTAGCCGGTCGCGCCGGTCATCGGCCGGCCGTCGACTATCAGCCCGCCACCGACGCCAACCTCGCCCGAGATGAAGAGCATGTCGTGGACACCGGCGCCGGCGCCGCGGCGCTGCTCGGCAAGTGCGCCGAGGTCGGCCTCGTTGGCGACCATCACGCGCTGTCGCGTGCCCAGGGCCTGGGCCAGCAGGAGGCCCAGCGGCACCTCGCGCCAGCCCATGTTCGGGGCCATGGCGACGACATCGTCGGTGCGCCGCACGATGCCGGCGAAGGCCACACAGACGCCGACCAGCTCGTCGATCGCATCGCCGGCGTCGTCTTCGGTCAGTGTGTTCGCCAGCGCGACGAGATCGCTGATCGTCTCCTCGACGGAGACACTCGCGCGTGACCGATCGACGCGACGCGTGCGCAGGACCTGGCCGCCGATGCCGACGAGCGCGGCGGCAAGGTAATCAACGGCGACCTCGAGAGCGAGAACCACGGCACGCCCGGGCCGCAAGCGGACGACGGCAGACGGCCGCCCGGGCGTGCCGAGCAGCGGACCGTTCAGCTCGTCGACGAGGCCTGCCGCGGCAAGCTCGCCGATCAGGACGCGGATCGCGCTGCGCGTCAGGCCGGTGCGTGCGCCGAGCTCTGAGCGCGAGAGGGGACCGTCGCAGTGCAGCGCACGCACGATCGCGCTCAGGTTCGCGCGCCGGATCGTCTCGCTGCGTAGACCGAGTTCCACTCGCCGCTGATCCAAAGGTTTTGTAATCCCCTCCGCCAAATGATTGTGTAAGACTCCTACAATTCATCCCGCCACGTCAAGTCGCTTTGTCAACTGTCTTGAGGAGGGTGTCATGGAAAGCCTCGAAGGCAGGGTCGCATTGATCACCGGTGCGGGCGCTGGCATCGGCGCCGCGACGGCTCGGCTGCTCGCGCGCCATGGCGTCAGGCTCGCCCTCGCCTCGCGGCGCGGACAGGACCCGGGTGTCGAGGGCGCGCTCGTCCAGGCCTGCGACGTGCGCGATCCGACCCAGGTCCAGGCGATAGTCGATGCCGCCGTGGCGCGCTTTGGGCAGCTCGACATCGTGATCGGCAACGCGGGCGTCGGTGGCTACGGGCCGTTCCTCGACCTGCCCGCGGAGCAGATCGAGGAGATGATCGACATCAACGTCAAGGGCCTGATCTACACCTACCGCGCGGCGCTGCCGCAGCTGCTCAAGAGCGACGCGGCCGACGTTGTCACCGTGGCCAGCGAGGCCGGACGGCGCGGCCTGCCCAACGAGGCGGTCTATTGCTCGTCCAAGTTCGCCCAGGTTGGCCTGACCGCGGCACTCGACCACGAGCTGCGCACAAAGGGCGTGCGCTGCACGAACGTGTGCCCGGGCGGCGTCGCGACCGACTTTGCCATGGGTCGCGGGCGAACCCCGGGCATGCCTGAGCTTGCGGGGATGATGCGCCCGGAGGATGTCGCCGAGGCGATCCTGTTCGTGCTGACGCGGCCGCGCAACCAGCGCATCCTCGAGGTCGCCTTCAGGCCGGTTACCGAGCAGTCCTGGGGCTAGGCCGGTGGCGGCAGCTCGCCCACGTTGAGCCACCGCGCTCCCGTCGCGCGGCGGACCGCGAACATCGTGTCGAACGGCTGCGTGGCCGTGCCCTGGAGGTTGCCCGCACTGTCGTAGGTCTCGACAGTGACCGTGCCCGTGGCCACGAAACCCAGGCTCAGTCCGGTCTGCTTACCAAACGGCACGAGCAGTCTCACGCTGACGCTGTCGAAGCGATAGTGGTGAACGGTGGTCGTGCCGCTTGCCTGCGCGTCGCTCAGCTCCGACTGCATCTGGATCAGTCGATCGCCGTGGTCGACCGCCTCGAGGAGCGCTTCGTCGCGGCGCAGGAGTGCCTGGTTCTCGACCTCCAGGTTCTGGCCCAGCGCGACGAGCACCGGCTGGATACCGTCGCCCGCGAGAGTGTGGTCGAAATCGATGACGTCCTGGCCGACGCTGATCGCCGGCAGCGTCGAAGTGTCGACGTGGTATGGCACCGAGTTGAGCAGCTCGCTCGAGTCGGGCGCCACGTAGCCACGCGAGGGCGTACCCGCGAGGACCACCGCGACGGGGAACACGAGCAGCGCCAGGATCGCCGCGCCGATCCCGGCCAGCCGGCGCGAGACGCGCGGGGCGTCCGCGTCACCCAGGATCGTCCGGCGCAGGAATGGTCCGAGCTGATCCTGGGCACTCTTCGCCGCGGGCACGAGACGGTCGATAAGCGGCCGCGCGGCGCACATGACAACAAGGCCGCCAAGGAGCGTCACCTTGGTCCCGAACTCGTCGCTCTGGGTGGCCATGGCAAGGACCGAGGTGATCGCGACGAGCGTCCCGAACGCGACACGGCCGACGCGTCCTCCGGGCACGGTCTTGGGGTCCGTGATCATGAAGAAGAGGAAGATCATCGTCTCGGGCGAGGTGACGATCACGCGCCAGTAGTCGAAGCCGCACACCGGCGCGAAGGCCCAGTTGGCGGTCATGCAATGGCCCGACGCGGCGAGCACGCCGAGGCCAGCCGCGAGCACGGTCCAGAACGCAGCCGCCAGGACGAGCAGCTTGAGGCGGCGCGTGATCAACAGGCCGCCCGCGAGGATCACCGCGTACGCCAGGAGCATCGCTGGATTCAGGGGCGCCCACCAGAAGTCGAGCGGCTCGACGCGCGAAGAGCCGAGCAGGACGAAGACCACGACGAGGCCAATGTTGGAAGGGTTGAAGACCTGGCTGCCGCGGTACTTGATGACGTACTTGCTGAGCAGCGACAGTCCGGCCACGGCAGCGAACAGCCACCATGCGTAAGTCGTCCAGTGATCGTCGACGGGCGTGCCGACGACACGCAGGATGAGCGCCACGCCGCTGCCGGTGAGCATCGCGCTCGCCGGCCAGACGATCGAGCGTGTCTGGTAGAAGGTGATGCTGACCTCGATCACGGCGCAGGTCAGGATCGCGGCCAGGATCTGGGGCACGCTGACCTGGAAACCCAGCGCGACCTGGCCCAGGACGTGGATCGTGATGATCACCGACGCGACGTGGAGGCGCGGGTCGCGCAGGCTGGGCAGAACGACCGGATAGCTGTGCCGGCCCAGGGTCAATGAATGAGCTGCCATCGCGACCGCACTATAGGTCGCGCAATTGGCCGCGGCGGGGCATCATAAGCGCGGGGGTTGGGCAGCCGATTCGCAGGGGAAGCCATGGCTCGCGACGAAGAACGTCAATTGCGCGCGCTCGAACAGCCGATCGTCGGTGGGTTGCCCGACGTACCAGGTATCGGCGTGGCCATGCGCCTGACGCCCAAGCTGGGCACGCACCTGCGCGGCCTGGCCGACCAGCTCCTGGTCGACCCGTTCCCGGGCGCCACCATCAGCCGCGGCCAGCGCGAAATGCTCGCCACGGCTGTGTCGGCTGCGAACGATTGCTTCTTCTGCATGGATTCGCACGCCGCTCACGCCACGGCCGTCTTCGAGCTCGAGGGCGGCGCTGAGGCGGTTCCGCTGCTCGAGACACTGAAGCTGGGCTCTTCCGACGGCTTCGATCCGAAGATGCAGGCCCTGCTGCACATCGCGCGCACCGTTCGCGCCAACGCCCGCCAGCTCACCGCGCGGGACACCGACGCAGCCTGCGCAGCCGGAGCCAGCGACGCGGACGTACAGCTGGCCGTGCTCATCGCCGCGGCCTTCTCGATGTACAACCGGATGGTCGACGGCTTCCGCGCGCGCACCGCGCCGAGCGTCGAGGTCTACAGCCAGCGCGCGGCCGAGATTGCCGAACACGGCTACGGCGCACCAGCGCCAGTGCCTTCCGCCGCGTCAGCGGCCGCGCCCGCCAAGCCCTAAACAGAGACGCGCGGCGCGGATTGACTCGCCGCCGCCTGGCAGCCGGAGTAGCTCTCGCGGCCGTAGTTGTGGTCGCGCTTGCGCTGGCCGTAGTGGCGCTGCCGCACCTGATCGCCCAGAACGGCGGGGCCGTGCCGCACTTTGTCGAGGAAGCACAGGCCGCCGGGGTAACCCATTCCTACGAAGGCGACTTCGATTACTACGTCGGCGGAGGCGTCGCCGCATTCGACTGCAACGGTGACGGCCTGCCCGAGCTGTACCTGGCGGGCGGGACGGCGCCGGCACAGCTCTTCGTCAACGACAGCACTCCGTCCGGCGCGCTCAAGTTCAGCCCGCTGCCCGATCCGGCCACCGACCTGACCGACGTCACTGGCGCATACCCGATCGACATCGATGGTGACGGAGTGACCGATCTCGTCGTGCTGCGACAAGGCGAGAACGTGATCCTGCGCGGTCTCGGCAACTGCCGCTTCGCACGCGCGAACGAGCAATGGGGCTTTGCCGGTGGCGACGAATGGTCGACCGCGTTCAGTGCCAAGTGGGACGCCGGCGCCACGTGGCCGACTATCGCCATCGGCAACTACCTCGGCGCGGCAGAGGCAAACGGCGTCCAGCCCTGCCTCGACGACCAGCTCTTCCGACCCGACGCGTCGGGCGCGGCCTTTGGCCCATCCATCCCGCTCACGCCGAGCTGGTGCACGCTATCGCTCTTGTTCACCGATTGGAATCGCTCGGGCCAGCGCGATCTGCGCGTCAGCAACGACCGGCACTACTACGGCGAGCAGAGCGCCGGGGAAGAGCAGCTGTGGAGCGTTCCTCCGACCGGCCCGGTCAGCCAGTACACGGCGTCGGACGGGTGGCAGCCGGTGCGCGTGTGGGGCATGGGCATCGCCGACTACGACGTCAACGGCGATGGCTACCCCGACTACTACCTGACCAGCCAGGGCGACAACAAGCTCCAGATGCTCGCTTCAGGCGCCAACAGCCCGCAGTACACGGATAAGGCGCTGGCCATGGACGTCACGGCCACGCGGCCGTACGTCGGCGACACGACGCTGCCCTCGACGGCATGGCACTCCGAGTTCCAGGACGTCAACAACGATGGGCGAATGGACCTGTTCGTCTCGAAGGGCAATATCGACGCCGACCCTGCCTTCGCCAGCCAGGACCCGAGCGATCTGTTCCTGGGCCAGTCGGACGGCACCTTCGTCGAGTCCGGGCAGGACGCGGGCATCGCCGACTTCGGCAAGGCGCGCGGCGCGGTCATCGTCGACCTGAACGGCGACGGGATGCTCGACCTCGTCGTCGTCCAGCGCCTCGAGAACGTCCGCGTCTACCGCAACGTGGGCAGCGGCACGGCCGCCGCGCCACAGCCCCTTGGCAACTGGCTCGGGCTCCAGCTGGAGCAGCCGGGTGCCAATCGCGACGCGATCGGAGCGTGGGTCGAGGTCAAGGCCGGAGACACGGAGGAGCAGCGCGAGCTGACCGTGGGCGGCGGACACGCCAGCGGCGATCTCGAGCCGCT
>CAYYVV010000041.1:14944-21769 GCA_964475245.1 uncultured Anaerolineaceae bacterium
AGCAGCGCGAGCTGACCGTGGGCGGCGGACACGCCAGCGGCGATCTCGAGCCGCTTCATTTCGGTCTCGGCAGCGCGACCCAGGCGCAGGTCCGGATATCGTGGCCAGATGGCAGCCAGGGAGAGTGGCAGACCTTGGATGCAAACGGGACGTACCTGATCAAGCCCGGGACAGCGCCGCAGGCGATTGATCGATGAGCCCTGCAGCCAGGCTGGCAGAGGTTGCGCTGCCGGAGTTCGGGGTGCCGGAGGCGGAGCCTGACCTGCTGCCCGAGATCTACGCGGCGCGCCTCGATCGCCTGCGCGCGCTCATGGACGCCCGAGGTCTCGAGCACGCCGTCCTGTACGCCGATCGCGAGCACAGCGCGAACGTCTCGTGGCTGACCGGCTTCGACCCGCGCTTCGAAGAGGCGCTCGTCATCGTCGGACGCGACGGCCAGCCCGCCATCCTGGTCGGCAACGAGTGCTGGGGCACGGCCGGAGCTGCGCCACTGCCGATGCGGCGGCACATGTTCCAGGACTTCAGCCTGCCCAATCAGCCGCGCGACCGCTCCATGGCGCTGCTCGACATCCTTGGCCAGGAGGGCATCGGGCATGGCTCGACGGTCGGCATGATCGGCTGGAAGACGTATGCGGCGTCGTGGATGAGCGACCTGCCCGCGTACATCGTCGACTCGCTGCGCCAGCGGGCCGGTCCGGATTACGTCCAGAACGCCACCGGCCTGCTGACGAATGCCCAGGACGGCCTGCGCGTGATCAACGAGCCGGAGCAGATCGCTTACCTGGAGTGGGCGGCGTGCCACACGTCGGAGGGTGTCAAGCGGCTGCTGCGCGAAGTGCGGCCGGGCATGTCGGAGCATGAGGCTGTGGCGCTGCTCGGCTGGAACGGCGCGCCGCTGTCGTGCCACGTGATGCTGACCGCCGGGCCGCGCGCGAGGTTCGGCCTTCTTTCACCATCCGATCGAAGGATCGCGCGCGGTGATCCGTTTACCACGGCATACGGCATCTGGGGCGCGCTCAACTGCCGTGCCGGGTTCGTGGTCGAGCATGCGAACGAGCTGCCCGAGCCTGTCCGCGACTACGTCGAGCGGCTGGTGGCGCCCTACTTTGGCGCCGTCGTCGAATGGCTCGAGGCCATCCACGTCGGCCAAACAGGCGGCGCGCTCAACGAGATCATCGCGCGCCGCCTGGGCGACGAGTTCTTCGGCATCTTCCTCAACGCCGGCCACCAGATCCAGCTCGACGAATGGGTCAACTCGCCCGTCTGGCCTGGCTCGACCGTCGAATTGCGCTCGGGCATGGCAATGCAGGTCGACATCATCCCGGCTACGGGCACCGACTATTTCACGACCAACATCGAGGACGGCATCTGCATCGCCGACGAGTCACTGCGCACGGAGCTTGCCGCGCGCTACCCGCAGCTCTGGGCGCGCGTCCGGGCCCGGCGCGCGTTCATGGCCGACCAGCTCGGCATCGCGCTCCATCCCGACGTCCTGCCGCTGTCGAACATCCCGGCCTTCCTGCCGCCGTTCATCCTCGATCGCAGCCGGGCGATGACTGTCGCAACGGAACGAATGTTCTAAACTTCAAGGTCTGCGCCGACGTCGTCCACAAACCGTAAGAAGGTTCGTGGACGAAGTTCGGGGATAAGCGGCTGGTCGCGCATGGCTTACCGGTCGTACGGTCGAGGAGTCACGCAGGGGATCATCGGTTGAGCATCGCGCCGAACGACTTCACGCACCTCCACCTCCACTCGGAGTTCAGCCTGCTCGACGGCCTCGGCCGGATCACGGAGCTGGTCGCGCAGGCCAAGACGCTCGGCTTCGACTCGCTCGCAATCACGGACCATGGCGCGCTGTACGGCGCCGTGGGCTTCTACCAGGCGTGTCGGTCGGCAGGCATCAAGCCGATCATCGGCGTCGAGACTTACGTCGCTCGGCGGTCGATGACCGACCGCGAGGGCAAGGTCGACGACAAGCCGTACCACCTCGTTCTGCTCGCGCGCGACTGGACTGGCTACCAGAACCTGTGTCGTCTCATGACCGGTGCGCACCTGGATGGCTACTACTACAAGCCGCGCATCGACCGCGACTTCCTCGCGCAGCACTCCGAAGGGCTGATCGGCCTCTCCGCGTGCCTGGCCGGCGAGGTCGCGCGATCGCTCGAGACCGGTCGGTGGGACGAGGCGCGCCGCGTTGCGGGCAGCTACGAGGACATCCTGGGCAAGGGCAACTTCTTCCTCGAGCTGCAGGATCACGGTCTGCCCGAGCAACGCCGATTGAACGAGCAGCTGCTGCGCCTCGCGCCCGAGACCGGTATTCCGCTCGTGGCGACCAACGACCTGCATTACGTTCGGCGCGAACAGGCCGAGGCGCACGACGTGCTGCTGTGCGTCGGCACTGCCTCCAACCTCGACACGCCCGGACGGATGAAGTTCGAGTCGCAGGAGTTCTACCTGAAGTCGGCCGCGGAGATGGCGGCGCTCTTCCCGGACACGCCGCAGGCAATAACGAACACGCGCCTGATTGCCGAGATGACCAGCCTCGAGCTGCCGCTGGGCAAGACGCGCCTGCCTGATTTCCCGGTCCCCGACGGCCACACCGTCGAGTCGTGGCTGCGCAGCGAGTGTGAGATCGGGCTGCGGGCGCGCTACGGGACGATCACCGAGCAGCTCCAGAAGCGGCTCGACTACGAGCTCGGCGTGATCATCTCGATGGGCTACGCGGCCTACTTCCTGATCGTGGCCGACTTCGTCCGCTTCGCCCGCCAGGAGGGCATCGCCACGACGTGCCGGGGCAGCGCGCCGGGCTCGATCGTGACCTACACCCTGGGCATCACCCCGGTCGACCCGATCCTCTACGAGCTGCCCTTCGAGCGCTTCCTCAACCCCGACCGGGTGACGATGCCCGACATCGACGTCGACTTCGAGGACGCCCGGCGCGGCGAGGTGATCGACTACGTCGCGCGCAAGTACGGCAGCGACCACGTCGCCCAGATCATCACCTTCGGCACGATGCTCGCCCGGGCGGCGATCCGCGACGTCGGCCGTGTCCTGGGCCTCGGCTACGGCGAAGTCGACCGCATCGCGAAGGCCGTGCCCAACCAGCTCGGCATCAAGCTCGAGGAGGCCATCGCCATGGCACCGGCGTTGCGCGAGATGCGCGACGCGGATACGCGCGTGGGCAAGCTGCTCGAGCTCGCGGAGCAGCTCGAGGGAGTGGCGCGCAACGCCTCGACCCATGCCGCGGGCGTCGTCATCAGCCGCGACCCGCTGACCGAGCTGATGCCGCTCCAGCACGCCACGAACTCAGATGGCCTGATGACGCAGTACGAGATGCACGGCGTCGAGGCGCTCGGCCTGCTCAAGTTCGACTTCCTCGGCCTGTCGAACCTGACCATCCTGCGCCAGGCGGTCGAGCTGATCGAACACGAGCGCGGAGAGCACATCGACCTCGACCACCTGCCGCTCGAGGACGGCAAAACGTTCGAGCTGCTGGCGTCAGGCGAGACGACGGGCGTCTTCCAGCTTGAGTCGCCGGGCATGCGCCGCTACGTCAAGGAGCTCCGACCGACCTCCGTGCTCGACCTCGCCGCGATGGTCGCCCTCTTCCGCCCCGGACCCATGGACAACATCCCGGCTTACATCCGGCGCAAGCACGGCCAGGAGAAGGTCACCTACCTGCACCCGCTGCTCGAGCCGTATCTCAAGAAGACGTACGGCATCTTCGTCTACCAGGAAGACATCATGGCCGCGTCCATGGCCCTCGGCGGCTTCACCGGGCCGGAGGCGGACACGCTCGGTTACGCCATCCGCAAGAAGAAGTCCGATGTGCTCCACGCGCAGAAGCAGAAGTTCGTCCAGCGCGCCGCGGAGAGGGGAGTGCCGCCCCAGACGATCGAGGCCGTCTTCAAGGCGTTCGAGCCGTTTGAGCGCTACGGCTTCAACAAGGCGCACGCCACGTGCTACGGGCTGATCGCCTACCAGACCGCGTATCTGAAGGCCAACTACACGGTCGAATACATGACCAGCGTGCTGACCGCGATGCGTGACTCGACAGAGAAGGTTGCTGCAGCCGTCGCCGAGTGCCGCCGCCTGGGCATCGAGGTCCGGACACCCGACGTCCACTCGTCGGGGCTCGACTTCACCGTCGAGGGCGATGCCATCCGCTTCGGGCTGCTGGCGATCAAGAACGTGGGCCAGGGCGCGATCGAATCGATCGTTGCGGCGCGCCAGGAGGGCGGCCAGTTCAAGTCGCTGGCTGATTTCTGTAATCGGATCGACCTGCGCCTGGTTAACCGGCGCGTGCTCGAGTCGCTCATCCGCGTCGGCGCGCTGAACTCGCTCGGCCATCCGGCGCAGCTGCTCGTTGGCCTGGACGACGCCCTCGCCGCCGGGCAGGCGGCACAGCGCGACCGGCTCACCGGCCAGGTCTCGCTGTTCGACTCCGGCGCCGACGCGGACGTCCTCGAGCGCCCACTGCCCCAGAACATCAGTGAGGCGCCACCGCGCGAGCGGCTGCGCTGGGAGAAGGAGCTGCTCGGGCTTTACCTGTCCGATCACCCGCTCGGCGAGCTGGCGGGCGTGATCGGCGAGTACGTGACCGCGTACAGCGGTGATCTCGGGGAGGAGCTCGACCAGCAGCGCATCTGCGTCGGCGGCGTGGTCACCGAGGTGCGCAAGGTCATCACCAAGGCGCGCGCGACGATGGGCGTGGCGACGCTCGAGGACCTGCAGGGCACGATCGAGGTGATCGTCTTTCCGAAGGTCTATGAGCAGACCGAGCCGACATGGGCCGAGGACGCCATCCTGCTCGTCGCCGGTCGGGTCGATCACAAAGGCGAGGAGACGGTGCTGCTCGCCGACGCGGTCTGGACCTGGGAGGAGGCGCAGGCGATGGGCTCGGCAGAGTTCACGCGGGCGCTCGGGCGGCTTGACCGCGGCCGTCGTCCCGGCCGCGCGCCGGCGTACAACGGCAACGGTGGCGGGAACGGTTACGCGACGACTGTGCCGCAGAGGGTCGACGACTACGTGGCCGTCGCCGTCGTGCCTGACACGGCCGTGGTCCGGTCGATTCCCCTCGTGTCGCCGCTGCGCGGCGGCGAGGTGAGCGGCACGATCGAAGTTCGCATCGGCGCGCCGGCGCGCGCGGCGCTGGCCGACGCGCCGGTCTCGGCTGCGGACGATGAGCCGCCGTTTCCGGACGAGGTCATGGCCGCGGTCGTAGCGGCGCAGAACGAGCCAACGGCGCCGGTCGAGGCTGCCCCGGACCAGGCGCTGCACATTCAATTCGCGCGCGGGGCGCAGGAGCAGGTCGTTCAGGCGTTCGGTGCGTTACGCGAGATCATCCACGGCCGGCCCGGCCCGACGCGGGTCGTGCTCCATGTACCAACCCAGGACGGCCGCATGCAACGCATGGACCTGCGTGTCGGTGTCGCCTACGACGCCGAGCTGCTGACGATGATCGAACGCCGGCTTGGGCCGCGCTCAGTCGAGCTGAGGCTCGCCTCGTGAGGCTTCTGAGCCTCCTGGACTAGGGCTCAGTCAGCAGCTCTGTCGGCGTTTCGACCGTGGCCGGCTGGACGACGCGGATCTGCTCCTCACACGACTTGCAGCGGAAGATCACGCCGCGTAGCCAGCCGCGCTCGGGGTCCTCGTGAGCGGCCTCCGCCGACACCTGCTCCATGTCGTGCCATGTGCCGTCGTTGTGGCCATGTTCCATCTTGCCCATCTCGAACGCCCGGCCGGCTAACACGCTCACCTCCGTAAACCGCTCGCCGCCCGTCTGACGCGGCGCCGGGCAAGCCTAACCGCTGGCCAGTCCAGCCGGCCAGCGGTTATCAGTTCGACTTGTTCCACGCGGCCCAGTGGGCCGCGCCAGTCTCAGGCGGTTCTGCGCCCCATGAGCAGGTTGTAGAGGATCACCACGAGCGCGATCACCAGCAGGAGGTGGATGAAGCCGCCGGCGATGCCCGCGACGAGGCCGATCAGCCACAACACAACCAGGACCACGACGATCAACCAGAGCAGGCTTGCCACCGATGATTCTCCTCCGCGCTTCTTGGCGAGACGCTTGCCCCAGCGTAGCGACTGAACGGCTGAAGTCTCGCGTTCGAGATGCCGCCGCGGAATAGCAGTCTGATTGCAGACAATACCGAACACCTGTTCTATAATCCCACTGTCGGGCACAACGGGTATATTCGGGGTGCGCGGCGGTGGCGGAACGGTTTACGCGATGGCCTCAAAATCCATTGTCCGAAAGGGCATGTGGGTTCGAATCCCACCCGCCGCACCAACTCAACGTTGTCCGGCCGATTGAGTGTCGCGCCAGTCCGCCAAATCCGGTGCAATGCGCTGACGTCCGTTTGCTAGACGCGGCGTACGTGTACCTGCTCGGAATGTATCTCGGAGACGGAGTCGTGTCCCGTCACCCAAGGAACGTCTGGCGCCTGCGCATTTTCCAGGACAGTCGGTACGTTGAACTCATCGCGGCATGTAAGTCGGCGATGGAGTCGGTCATCGGCCGTCAGGCCCGTGCGGCCCCATTGATCGGGTGTCACGAAATCTCGGCCTACTGGAAACATTGGCCGTGTGTGTTTCCGCAAGTCGGTCCCGGTGAGAAGCACAAGCGCACGATCGAACTCGCCGCATGGCAAACAGAACTTGTCATGACGTTTCCGCGGGCTTTCATCAAGGGGCTGATCGAATCGGACGGCTGTCGGATCATCAATTTCGCGAATGCTGGCGGCAAACGATATGAATACCCACGGTATTTCTTCTCGAACCGGTCGGTGGACATCCAGGGCTTGTTCAGGTGGGCGTGCGATC
>CAYYVV010000042.1:0-17290 GCA_964475245.1 uncultured Anaerolineaceae bacterium
CGCCGCCGGCTGCCGGGTGGACCGACATCCGGTGGCCCTCGACGTCCTCGTCGTCGCCGCCGGCTGCCGGGTGGACCGACATCCGGTGGCCCTCGACGTCCTCGTCGTCACCGCCGGCTGCCGGGTGGACCGACATCCGGTGGCCCTCGACGTCCTCGTCGCCGCCGCTCGCCGCCGTACGCGGCTGGCGATGGCCCTCGACGTCGTCGTCGTCGCCGGCCGCCGGGTGGACCGACATCTTGTGGCCCTCGACGTCGTCCTCATTGATCCGGTAGACCGAGTCCTGACCTGACTTGTCGTTGCCCATGTGATTGAACCTCCCTAACTCATTGCCGCTTGTTTCGCAGCGCCTATGGCGAGACTAAACGGAGGAGCCCATAACTCAACACTGA
Source organism: uncultured Anaerolineaceae bacterium (assembly GCA_964475245.1). Classification (GTDB taxonomy): domain Bacteria; phylum Chloroflexota; class Limnocylindria; order Limnocylindrales; family CSP1-4; genus JALYGJ01. The sequence goes on from CAYYVV010000042.1 coordinate 393, forward strand.
ATGCGACAGCCCAACTGTCGGCTTCTGGACACTTTCGAGGGTCTTCGCGATCGTCATCGCTCGCCGCGTCGAGCGAGCCTCTGAACGTCGACGATCACAAGCAGGTCTCGCTCAATCCGCAACAGTCCCTCCTCTACGAGCTCGCTGAGCAGCCGATTCACGCTTTGCCGCGTGCCCCCGATCATCGCCGCCAGATCGGATTGCGTATATGGCCAATCGAGCGCAACCTCACCGTGCGAGTCGCGCTGCGCCTCCTCGGCGAGCCGTGCCAGGCGCGTCGCCAGGCGCCCCGCCAGATCCAGGAAGTGCAGCTCCTCGACGTGACCGGTGAGACGTCGGAGCTCCTTGGATAGCCCGGCAAGCAGCGCGTCGCGCAAACCGGGGACCGTGTCGAGAAGCTCGATGAACACCGGCCGCGGCAGCACGAGATCCTCCGACGGCTCGACCGCCGTCGCCGTGGCCGATCTCGGCTCGCCGTCCAGAATCGCGAGCTCGCCGTGGAAGTCACCGGGCCGCAGGGTCGCGATGATCGCCTCCTCCCCTTCCGAGGACGGCAGCACGATCTTTATCGCGCCGGCGGCCACGATATGGAGCGAGTCGCCTGGATCGCCCTGGTGGTAGATGACCTCGTTGCGTCGGAAGCGCCTGACGCGCAGACGGCTGGCGATCGAATCGAGCATGTGCTCGTCGGCGTGCTCGAAGAGTGGACATCGGGCCAGCGCCTGTGTGGCGAAATCGGCGTCCATGCTCAGCCCTCGGCCGTTTGGATACCGACACGATGAAGATCGAGCAGGCCGTAAGTCAAGCCCGGACCTGACGCGACGAGCTCGAGGAACGCGTCTTTGTCTAGTGCGACGAGTGTTGTCTTGGTCATTGCCGTCACGGTAGCGGTACGGGGCACGCCGGTGAGCATGCCGATCTCGCCAAATACCTCTCCGGCGCCCATCTGGCGCAGGACGCGCGCCTGGTCTCCTTCGCGCGACGTCTGCGTCACCTCAACGCGTCCGGCATCAATGACATAGAAGAAGTCGGCCGTGTCGCCCTGGCGAATAATGACCGTCCCCGCGCCGAGCTCACGAACCACTGCGGCTCGCATTGCAGCTTCCAGGCGAGCCGGCGGCAGGCCGGCGAAGAGATCCACCTGGCCGATGCGCCGCGCCGCAGGCGCAATGATGGGCTCGAGAACCGCGAACTGGCCGAGCAGCACGATGGTCACGATAGACGCGACGATGATCAGGATCGCGGACCCGACCATCACCAGGCCTGGCTGGTTTGCGCCCACAACGGGGATCACGAAGGATCCGGCCGAGAAGGCCAGCACGGAAGTGGTTTCCATCACGCCGATCGTGCGGCCCCGGACGGCATCTGGCACGACGCGTTGAAGGAGAGTCGTCGAAACGATCTCGAGGAGCAGCGACCCGGCCGACGCGACGGCCATGGCGACAAGCGCGATGGCGAAGGAGCCGACTCCGCCCAGGACAACCAGTCCGCCGGCGAGCAGCAGAGCTCCGATCACAAGCGGCGGTGCGAGTCGACGGCTCAAGACCAGCACACCGGCGACGAGGGCGCCGACAACTCCGCCGACTCCAATCGCCGAATTCAGCAGCCCGGTCCCGGCGTCGCCGACGTGGAACGTGTCGAGTGCGAGCACGACGGTGAGGACACCGAGGCCGCCGAACACGAAGCCCGTCGCGACGTTGAGCACCGCCAGGCCGACGAGTGGCCGGCGGTAGCTCGGCCTTGGGGCCGCCTCCACGGCCGGTTCACTCTTCTCGGATTGCTGCGCGACAGCAGCGGAACGCCCAGGTTGGCCGGGCGGAAGACCGAACAGCATGACGGCGACGAAGCCGAACGTCAGCGCATTGAGGACGAACGCGAGTGGCAGCGACCCGAGCCCCAGGAGCAGGGCGCCGAGAGCCGGGCCGATGAAGAAGGCCAGGTTGTCGAGGCTGGACCAAGCGGAGTTCGCCGGTCCGAGCTCTGATTCATCGCGCACCAGCGCCGGCAGGTAAGCACCGATGGCCGGTGAGAAGAACGTCGCAAAGCACGTGGCGACGACGGCCAGGACGACGACAACAATGACTGGTCCGTTGGCCACGACCACGCCGGCGATCACGAGCATGAGCAGGCCGCGGATGATGTCGGTCGTGAGCAGGATCGCGCGACGATCGAACCGGTCGGCGACGATGCCCGCCGGGATCGAGAGCACGACATACGGCAGCACGCGAGCGGCCCCGACGATGCCCAGCACCAGCGGATCGTTCGAGATTCTCCAGATGATCACGAGCAGGGCAACGAGATACAGCCAGTCGCCGGTGGACGACACGAACTCGCCCACCAGCAGGCGAGCGAGCGGCCCGTTGCTCAGGACGCGGCGATAAGCCGCAATAACTCCCATTCAGGAGCAGGAGTGTGGCCGTTGGGCGTGGCTCACGGTGTCGGCCACTTTACAGTCGTCGTGTCCGGCCGCGCATTGCCGCGGCGCGTCGAAAGGACGATGCTGCGCGGACAGGAAGCACCCAAGGAGACAGCCCACATGGCCAAGGACGAGCAGACGAAGAGCGAGGGTACTGACGAGCCCGGCGACGAGAAGGACGTCGAAGGGCACAACATCTTCGCCACGCAGGATTACTTCCAGCAGCGCAACATCGACCGCCGGACCGAGCTCGATCGCGACATCCGCGAACGGCAGCGGGCGCGCGAGGCCGAGGAGAAGAACAAGAAGCGCCGCTGACGCGACGATCCTTCAACGCCAGAACCGGCGTCGCCCGAATGGGCGGCGCCGGTTCTGTGTCTGTCGGAAGTCAGCTCCGGACTAGTCGTGCGTGGCCGAGTCGCCGCCTCCGTCAGAGCCGTTCGCGCCATCCCCGCCCGCACTTCCGTCATCCGCGGCCGGTTCGTCCTCGCGCGGCCGGCGCAGGTCTGCGGCGATGTTCTTGGAACGTGCCGCAAGCCGCTGGCCGATGTGCTCGGTAACATCGGCCGCTCTGTGTGCCAGCGGACCTGCCTTCTCGCCGGCGACGCCGGCCAGCTCGGCCGCCTTGGCCGCAACCTCGCGCATGACGGGGGCGGTCTGCAGGGCCACGGTGTCGATCATCTGCTGTAGCTGGATCAGCATCTCGCGCCCGGCCGGCGCGCGAGGCTTGTCCGTGGCGCCTGGCGCGGCTTCTGTCGGGTTTGCGCTGTCGTCAGTTTCCGGACCGGTCGGCTCCGCCGGCTGGTCGAATCCGTTGTGCTGGTCGTCCATACGAACCAGTTTAGGTGCGCCGGGCAATGCCGCCCATCAGTCGTAAGTCAGTGCCGGAAGTGGCGCGTTCCGGTCATGAGCATCGTCGCGCTTGCCGCGTCGATCACCGCGACCGCCTGATCGTCACGTTGCGAGCCGCCCGGCTGGACGAAGGCGCTGACGCCCGCCTCGAGACACACTTCGACCGCGTCGGGGAAGGGATAGAACGCGTCCGAGGCGCACACTGCACCGCGCGCCCGCTCCGGTCCGGCTTTGGCCACGGCGAGGCGGGCGCTGTCGACCCGGCTCATCTGCCCGGCACCCACGCCGACGAGAGTCCGGCCGCGGGCAAGGACGATCGCGTTTGACTTGACGTGGCGGCACACGCGCCACGCGAAATCGAGGGCGTCGCGCTCGTCGGCCGTTGGCTGGCGCGTGCTCGCGACCCTCCAGGCTCCTGGATCGTCGGCCGCGACATCTGCATCGGTCGCGAGGAGCGCGCCGCCGGCGCTGCGGAACTCGAGACCCGCCAGCGGCGGCGCGCCGAGACCCGGATCCAGCACGACGCGCATGTTCGGTCGTCGGGCGAGGATCTCGAGCGCGTCGGGCGCCAGGGCCGGTGCGACTACGACCTCGAGGAAGATGCGCACCAGCTGGTCGGCGAGCGCCGCGTCGACGGGCATCGTGACGGCCACCACCCCGCCGTAAGCGCTGACCGGGTCGCCGGCGAGGGCGAGCTCCCAGGCCGCAATCGGATCGGCCGCCTCTGCCGCGCCGCACGGGTTGGCGTGCTTGATGACGACGCACGCTGGGCCGCGCAGGTCACGCGCCAGCCCCGACGCGGCCGAGGCATCGAGGATGTTGTTGTACGACAGCGGCTTGCCCTGAACGACCAGTACGCCATTCGAGAAGGCGCCCGGCGCCACATCGGCTCCAGCCACCCGGTACAGCGCCGCCGCCTGGTGCGGGTTCTCGCCGTAGCGCAGCGCCTGGACGCGCTCGAGGCTGAGCTGGATCGTCGGCGGCAGCTCCGCGCTCGAAGTGGGTGCCCCGACCTGCTCCTCGCTGACCACCAGCCGGCGCGCCCACCAGCGCCGGCCAAGCTCTTCGGTGATGAGCGCGTCGTAGCCGGCCGTGAGCCGAAAAGCTGCCGCGGCGAGCTCGCGGCGCATGCCCATCGTCAATCCGCGACCGTGGCCCAGCTCGAGCATCACGGCGTCGTACTGCGCGGGGTCTGTGACGATGCCCACGCTGGCGTGGTTCTTCGCGGCCGCGCGCACGAGCGTCGGCCCACCGATGTCGATCTGCTCGATCAGCTCGTCCTCGGTCGTCCCTTCGCGCGCGGCCGCGTCCGCGAACGGGTAGAGGTTGACGACAACGAGCTCGAACGGCTCGATCATCTGGGCGGCGAGCTGTGCGGAATGTTCCGGCAAACGCAGGTCGGCCAGGACCCCGGCCGAGATGCGCGGGTGGAGCGTCTTGACGCGACCGTCGAGCATCTCCGGGAAGCCGGTCACGTCCGCGACGTCGGTCACCTCGAGGCCGGCGTTGCGCAGCGCACGCGCCGTGCCGCCGGTCGAGATGAGCTCGAAGCCGATGCCCACGAGGCGCCTGGCAAACGATGCCAGCGCGGTCTTGTCCGAAACGGAGAGCAGCGCTCGCCGCGGCCGCGGCAATTCAGCAGCCTTCGACCAGTCGATCGCCACGCGTCCTTTGGATACGCCTATCGCACCGGCGAGCGCGAGCGCAACGACTCTCGGGTAAAGCTGATGCTCGGCTGCGTGCACACGAGCCAGCAGCGTTTCCTCAGTGTCCGTAGCCAGGACCGGGACGGCTTGCTGGGCCACGATCGGGCCGGCGTCAAGCTGCTCATCGACCATGTGGATGGTCACGCCCGTGACCCGCACCCCTGCCCCGAGCGCATCGCGCACCGCGTGCGCGCCGGGGAACGCGGGCAGCAGACTTGGATGGATGTTGAGGATCCGGTCGGGGAAACGAGCCAGGGTCTGCGGGCCCAGGACGCGCATGAATCCGGCAAGCGCGACCCAGTCGGCGTCAGCCGCGCGCAGCGCGTCGGCGACAGCGGCGTCCCACGTGTCCCGCTCGCCGAGAACCGTGGGGTCGATCAGCGCGGTCGGGATGCCCTCGTCGGCGGCGTAACCGAGCGCGTCGCACGGACGATCGGCAAGGACAAGGCAGATCTCACCGCCCAGCAGGCCGCGCTTCTCGTACGCGCGCAGCGCCCGCAGGTTGGTGCCTGCGCCCGAGACGCACACCGCGATCCGGCTGTTCACGCTTCTACGTAGCGCTCCCCGTCGTACCAGTCGGCCGGCGCGACCACGCCGATCTCCCAGGCCCCGATTCCGGCCGCGTCGAGGACCTTCAGGGCGATATCCACGGCCGACGGCTCGAGGACGATCGCGAAGCCGATGCCGCAATTGAACGTGGCGCGCATCTCCTCGTCGGCCATGCCGGCCGCCCGCGCGACCTGGTCGAAGATCCGCGGCTGCGGCCACGTCGACGGACGGATGCGGGCGGCCATGGAGTCGGGCAGCGCACGCGGGATGTTGCGCCGCAGCCCGCCGCCGGTGACGTGGGCGAGGCCCCCGATGCGCTTGCCCGCTTCACGGATCGCATCGGTCACGCTCAGGACGGCCTGGGCATAGAGACGCGTCGGAGTCAGCAGGTCTGACGTAAGGGGCAGCTTGCCCTCGTCGACCAGCTTGCGGATCAGGGAGTAGCCATTCGAATGCAGCCCGGAGCTCGCCAGTCCGACGATCGCGTCGCCCTGTCGGGCCTGAGCGCGATCGATCAGGTAATCCTGCTCGACGAACCCGGCACAGAAGCCAGCGAGGTCGAATGCATCCTCGGCCATGACTCCGGGGTGCTCGGCGGTCTCTCCGCCGACGAGCACGCAGCCGATCTCTTCGCACGCTCTGGCAATGCCCCCGATGAGCTCGCCCACGCGTTCTTCATGGACCTTTCCAACCGCGATGTAGTCGAGGAAGTACGTCGGCTGTGCGCCATGGCAGACGACATCGTCGGCGCACATGGCGACAAGATCCTGGCCGATGGTGTCGTAGCGATTCAGCCGGCGCGCGATCTCGGTCTTGGTCCCGACGCCATCGGTCGAGGTCACGATCAGCGGCCGCCGCATGTCCTCGGGCAGCTGTGCGACCGAGCCGAACTCGCTCAGGCCGGCGAACCTGTCGGCAGTCGTCATCGGCCACTTCCGCCGAGCGCGCTCGATGGCGCGCTCGGCGGCGCCCACGTCGACGCCGGCTTCGGCATAGGCGCGTCGGTCAGTCATCCCGCCGTGACCAGCGGCTCGCGCTCGAGCAGGAGCTTGTGGTTGACGACGTCGTACGGCACGGGCACGGGGTAGTTGCCGTCGAAGCAGGCGAAGCAGAAGCGCTCGCGCGGCAGGTCCAGCGCGTTGAGCACGCCATCGATCGACAGGTACGAGAGCGAGTCGGCGTCGACGAACTGGCGGATCTCCTCGAGCGACTTCGACGCGGCGATCAGCTCGGTCTCGATCTGCGTGTCGATGCCGTAGAAGCACGGGTTGAAGATGGGCGGGGCGCTGATGCGCAGGTGGACTTCACGCGCGCCGGCGCGCCGCAACAGGCCGACGATGGCGCGTGTCGTCGTGCCGCGCACGATCGAATCGTCGACGACGATCAGGCGCCGGTCACGGACCTGCTCGCGCAGCGCCGACAGCTTGACCGTGACGCCGCGCTGGCGCAGCCCGTTCGACGGCTGGATGAACGTCCGTCCGGCGTAGCGGTTACGGACCATGCCCTCGCGATACGGGATGCCGATCGCCTCGGCGTAACCGGCCGCGGCAGGCGCGCCCGTGTCAGGCACGGGCATGACCAGGTCGGCCTCAGCCGGCGCCTCGAGCGCGAGCTGCTCGCCCATCCGCCGCCGGGCCTCGTACAGGTTGCGCCCGAGCATGTACGAATCGGGCCGCGCGAAGTAGATCAGCTCGAAGACGCACAGCCGCTCGTGCCCCTCCGCGAAGCGCACCGAGCGCGGCCCGTCGCCGTCGCCGAGCACGACCATCTCACCCGGCTCGACATCGCGCACGTACTCCGCGCCCAGGATGTCGAGCGCTGCCGTTTCCGATGCGAGGCACCACGCCGTGCCTGTGGGCGTGGCCAGGACGCCGAGCACGAGTGGCCGGAAGCCGTACGGGTCGCGCACGCCTATCACGTGCTGCTCGTCCATGACGACCAGGGCGTACGCGCCCGAAACCCGCGGCAGCAGCTGCTGTAGCGCGCCAACCGTGTCCGTGGCGGGCTCCATCGCCAGCAGCGCAGTGAGCAGGTCCGTGTCGGTCGTGCCGACCAGGCGTGCCTTGCCGCCGGGCAGCTGCGCGAGGAGATCGGCAGTGTTGACCAGGTTGCCGTTGTGGCCCACGGCGACCGTGCGGCGTGAGCCCATGCGCAACGTCGGCTGGCTGTTCTCCCAGGTCGTCGAGCCGGTGGTCGAGTAGCGGCAGTGGGCGATTGCAAAAGGGCCGCTGAGCGACTGCATGCGGCGCTCGTCGAGCACCTGGTCGACCAGGCCGAGGTCCTTGTAGACCATCACGCCACGGCCGTCGCTGACGCCCAGGCCGGCCGACTCCTGGCCGCGGTGCTGGAGCGCGAACAGGGCCAGCGCGGCGAGCCCCGCCGCATCCTGACCCGGCGCGTGAACGCCGACCACGCCGCACATCGCGCTACGCCCGCACGCCAAGGACGCGCGGCAGTGCCTGCGTCCAGGCGCGCTTGAGCTCGTCGAGCGCGACGTCGAGCTCGTCCGCAACGCCGGCGCCGCGCTCCTCCGCGGCGCCGGTCGCACCGACGCCAACGAGGCCGATGCGCAGCCGATTGCCGCCGACGGCGCCGAGCCGGCGGGCAGCCAGGCGATGGCTGGCACACAGCCGGGCGAGCGAGCTCCAGTGCTCAGGCGCAAGGCTGACGATCGCCCGGCCGGGACTCTCGCCGAAGAGCGACACGGCCGGGGAGATGGACACTTCCAGAAGGAGATCGGCGCCCAGGCCCGACCAGATGGCCGACTCGGCGACGGCGACGGCGACGCCGCCGGCACTGACGTCCTGGGCGGAACCAAGCAGGCGCTCGGCCGCGGCGCGACGCAGCACGGTGTGCAGTGCGGCCTCGCGCACGAGATCGAGCGACGGCGGGCGGTCATCAGGCGCCGCGCCGGCAAGACGCTCGTAGGCCGAGCCGCCCATGCCCGGGCCGGTCTCGCCGAGCAGGACGATGATGTCGCCCTCGTTCCTGAACTGCGGCCGGACGAGCGTGTCGATGTCGTCGAGCAGACCGACCATGCCGATCTGCGCGGTCGGCGCGATGCGCCCCAGCGGTGACTCGTTGTAAAGGCTTACGTTGCCGCCCGTGACCGGGATGCCCAGTGCCATCGCCGCTTCACTCAGGCCACGGATGGACTCGGTCAGCTGCCAGTACGCCTCGGGCACGTTTGGATCGCCGAAGTTGAGGCAGTTCGTCAGCCCCAGCGGTCGCGCGCCCGTGACCGCGAGGTTGCGCGCGCACTCGGCCACGGCCATCTGCGCGCCCAGGGCCGGGTCGTACTGGGCCACGGCCGGTTGGGAATCCGTGGCAATGACCAGTGCGCGACGGGAGCCCTTGATGCGCAGCACGGCCGCGGCATGCTCGCAGCCCTCGATCGTGTCGGTGCCGACGGTCTGGTCGTACTGCGTGGTGACCCAGGCTCGCGAACCGACGTTGGGATGGCCGAGCAGCGCTTCGAGGACAGCGCCCGGGTCCATGCCTCGTTCGGGCAGGCCGTCGTGCGCCAGCGGCGTTTCGCCCGGCGCGGGCGCGAGCCGGCGTCGGGTGGGCGGGGCGGATTGATGCAGCTGCTCGGGAACATCGCTCGCGAGCGCCCGCGCCGGGATCCGCGCGATCTCGGTGCCACCGTCTACGACGACGACGTCGCCGTCACCGGTTATCTCGCCGACGACGACCGCCGGCAATGCCCAGCGCCGGCACACAGCGAGGACCTCGTCGAGCCGCTCCGGGCGGACGATGGCGAGCATCCGCTCCTGCGATTCGCTGATCATGATCTCGAACGGCTGCATGTCCGGCTCGCGCAGCGGCACTGCATCCAGATCCAGCCTGATGCCCGTCCCGCCGCGGTCGGCGACCTCGGACGTCGCGCACGTGATCCCGGCCGCGCCAAGATCCTGCATGCCCTCGACGAGCCCATTCTCGACGAGCTCCAGGGTGACCTCGATGAGCAGCTTGCCGGCGAACGGATCGCCGATCTGGACGCTCGGGCGCATCGCCGCCGAGCCCTCAACGAAGCTCGCGCTGGCGAGCACCGACGCGCCGCCGATCCCGTCCCGCCCGGTGGGCGACCCGAACAGCACTGCGAGCGAGCCCGGCGTGGGCGCGATGGCATGCGCGATGCCGCCACTCGCGACGACGCCGACGCACATCACGTTGACCAGCGGGTTGCCCGTGTACGTCGGGTCGAACAGGAGCTCGCCGCCCACGGTCGGAACCCCGACGCAGTTGCCGTAGCCGCCGACCCCGCGCACGACGCCGTCGACGAGGCCCCGCGTGCGCCGATCGTCGGGCCAGCCGAATTTGAGCGCGTCGAGCAGCGCGACCGGGCGGGCGCCCATGGCCACGATGTCGCGCAGGATGCCCCCGACTCCGGTCGCGGCGCCCTGGTACGGCTCGACCGCGCTCGGGTGGTTGTGCGACTCGATCTTGAAGGCGACCGCGAGACCGTCGCCGATCGACACGACGCCGGCGTTCTCGCCCGGGCCGGCGAGCACGTCACTGCCCGCGGTGGGCAGCGTGCGCAGCAGCCTCTTGGAGCTCTTGTACGAGCAGTGCTCGCTCCACATGACGCTGAACATGGCGAGCTCGAGGTCGTTCGGCGCTCGGCCCAGCCGTTCGTTGATCGATTCGAGCTCGGCATCGGTCAGCCCGAGCCGGCGATGGAGCGCTACCGACGCAGGCGCCTCGGCCACAGTCACGCGGCGGCCGGGACGCGCGCCGGCGCGGCTGCCACGCTCTCGACGAGCGAGCGCATCAGGAGCATGCCGTCGACCGATCCGAGCAGTGCCTCGCTGGCACGCTCGGGGTGCGGCATCAGCCCGCACACGCGGCCGGTCGCGTCGATCACGCCCGCGATGTCGCGCGCCGAGCCGTTCGGGTTTCCCTCCGGACCTGTGTAGCGGAAGACGACGCGGCCGGCCGCCTCGAGCTCGTCGAGCTGGTCGTCGGGCAGCCAGTAGTTGCCCTCGCCGTGCGCGATCGGCATGCGCAGCGTGATTACATCTGGCACGCGCCAGGTGAACGGCGTGTCGCGCCGCTCGACACTGAGGCTGACCCAGCGGTGCTCGAAGCGCAGCGTGGCATTTCGGCGAAGCACGCCCGGCAGCAGGCCGGCCTCGGTCAGCACCTGGAAGCCGTTGCAGATGCCGAGCAGCAGGCCGCCGCGCTGGGCATGCGCGCGGACCGCGCCCATGATCGGGCTGAAGCGGGCGATAGCGCCTGCACGCAGGTAGTCGCCGTGGGCAAAGCCGCCGGGCAGGATCACTGCGTCCGCGCCGTGCAGGTCCGTCGTCTCGTGCCAGACGAGCTCGCCTTCCGCGCCGGCGAGCTGCACGGCATGCAGCGCGTCGCGGTCGCAATTGCTGCCCGGGAAGACGACGACCGCGACCCTCACAGGGCGCTGATCTCCCAGCGCTCGATGAGCGGGTTGGCCAGGAAGTCCGCAGCGAGCGAGTCCACCGTGGCGCGCGCCGAGTCGGCTGAATCGGACTCCACGGTCAACTCAACGCGGCGGCCGACGCGCACCTCGTGGACGTTGTCCGCGTGGAGCTCAGGCAGGGCTGCCTCGACCGCCTTGCCGGCGGGGTCCAGGATGCCCTCGCGCGGCATGATCGAGATGCTGAATCGGTAGCCCGCCATCAACCGACCAGGTCCTGCGCGAGATAGCGCTCGAACGAGCCACCCGTGATGCGCTCGAAGGCCTCGACGTAGCGCGCTCGGGTGCCGCCGACCACTTCCGCCGGCAGCTCCGGGCCGGGGTAGGTCTTGTCCCAGTCGAGCGTCTCGAGGTAGTCGCGCACGTACTGCTTGTCGAACGAGTCCTGGGCGCGGCCCGGCTCATAGGTCGACGCATCCCAGAAGCGCGACGAATCGGGCGTCAGCACCTCGTCGATCAGGATCATCTGGCCATCTTCGACGATGCCGAACTCGAACTTGGTGTCGGCCAGGATGATGCCCGCGGGTTCCGCGCGCGACGCAGCGAAGCGATAAAGCTCGAGCGCCTTCGTGCGCGCCTCCTCCGCCCGCTGCGCGCCAACTAGCGCGACCATCTGGTCGAACGAGATGTTCTCGTCGTGACCCACTTCGGCCTTGGTTGACGGCGTGAAGATCGGCTCGGGCAGGCGCTCACTCTCGCGCATGCCCGCGGGGAGCGGGATGCCGCACACCGCGCCGGTCCGGCCGTAATCTTTCCAGCCACTGCCGGCCAGATAGCCGCGCACGATGAGCTCGACCGGCAGCACGTCGGCGCGGCGGCAGATCATCGACCGGCCGCGCAGCTCCGCTGCTGCCGCGCCGTAGTCGGCAGGCAACGTGGCCACGTCCGTCGAGAGCAGGTGGTTGGGCATGATCCCGGCCGCCGACGTCTGCGCGAACCAGTGGCGCGAGATGCCCGTCAGCACGCGGCCCTTGTCCGGGATCTCCGTCGGCAGGACCACGTCGAAGGCGCTGATGCGATCCGAGGCGACGAGCAGCAGGCGCGCGTCATCGAGCGCGAAGATGTCGCGCACCTTGCCCGATCGAACGAAACCGGGCACGAGTTCAGCGAGCGGCATGGGCGTGATCCTCCAGCTGTTCAAGGCGATCGATCAATGTCCTGGCGTGGGTAAGGAGCCGTGCGATGTCGAAGCAGGCGGCGATCTGCGCCTCTGACAGCGCACCGGTCACGGCCGGATCTGCCTCGACGAGCTCGCGCAGTTGGCGCCGCTCGTCCGCAGCGCGCAGCGCCGCGCGCTGGACGATGCCGTATGCGTCCTCGCGCGACAGCCCGCCGTCCTCGACGAGCATCGTCAGCAGGCGGCTGCTGGCGAAGAGGCCAAGGCCGCGCTCGACGTTCTCGCGCATCCGTTCCGGGCGCACGACGAGACCGTCGACGAGGCGCCGGAAGCGGACGAGCACGTAGTGCAGCAAGGTGGTCGCGCCGGGCAGCGCGACGCGCTCGACCGACGAGTGCGAGATGTCGCGCTCGTGCCACAGCGCCTGGTCCTCGAGCGCGGCGACGGCGTAACCGCGCAGCAGCCGAGACATTCCGACGATCCGCTCCGACGTGATCGGGTTGCGCTTGTGGGGCATCGCGCTCGAGCCCTTCTGGCCGGCGCGAAAAGGTTCCTGGACCTCGCCGATCTCGGTGTGCTGGAGATTGCGTACCTCGGTCGCGAAACGCTCGAGCGACCCGCCGCAGACTGCGATCGCGGCCATGAACGCGGCGTGGCGGTCGCGCTGGATGATCTGAGTGCTGATCGGGTCGACTGCCAGGTGGAGCTCAGCCATGACGTCCGCCTCGATCTCAGGCGCGAGCTGGCTGTAGGTCCCGACGGCGCCGGACAGCTTGCCAGTCGCCAGATCCTGCGCCGCCGACGCCAGGCGGTCCCGATCACGTCGCAGCTCGAACGCCCACGACGCCAGCTTCAGGCCGAACGTGATCGGCTCCGCGTGGACCGAGTGAGTGCGGCCCATCATCACCGTCTCGGAGTGCTCGCGCGCCTTGGCGATGAGCGTTGCGATGAGCGCGTCGGTCGCGCTCAGCAGCAGGTCGGCGGCTGCGCGGCACTGGAGCGCGAGCGCGGTGTCGACGACGTCGCTGGAAGTCAGCCCGAAGTGGATGAATCGGCCGTTGGGACCAACCGTCTCGGCAACCTGGCTGACGAAGGCGATCACGTCGTGGTCGGTCGTCAGCTCGAGCTCGGCGATGCGCCCGACATCGACCCGTGCGCCGGCGTTGACCTCGTCCGCGACGCCGGCGGGCACCAGCCCGTGGCGCTCCACGGCGCGCAGAGCGGCGATCTCGACGCGCAGCATGCTTTCGAAGCGCGCCTGGTCGGTCCACAGCCCGCCCATCTCAGGCAGGGTGTAGCGCGGGATCACGCCGTGGCTCCAACGAGCGGGCGGCCGATGTCGCGCCGGAGCCACTTGCCGGCATAGTCAATCTGCGCGGCAGCTCCGTAGGCCTCGTCGGCGGCTTCCTTGAGGTTCGCGCCGCGGCCGACCACCGTCAGCACGCGTCCGCCTGCCGTGACCAGCTGTCCATCCGTGCCGCGCGCCAAGCCGGCGCCAAAGACTAGTGCTCCGGCCGCTCGGGCAGCATCAATTCCGGTGATCGCGTCCCCACGACGGCCAGCCTCTGGATATCCGTCCGCGGCGAGGAACAGCGCGACTGTAGCGTCGGGCAGCGCGGGCAGCACGCCCTGGACCGTGAGTCGGCCGTTCGCGCATTCGAGCATCAGCTGGCCCAGGTCGGCGTTCATTCGCGGCAGAACTGCCTGCGTCTCGGGATCGCCCAGACGGACGTTGAACTCGAGCACACGCGGGCCGTGCTCGGTCAGCATCAGACCGCAGAACAGCGCGCCGCGAAACGGAGTGCCACGGCGCGCCATCTCTGCCAGGATGGGACCGACGACCGACTCGCCGATCGCGGACAGCGCATCGTCGTCCAGCCCGTCGACGGGCGAATACGCGCCCATGCCGCCAGTGTTCGGGCCCTCGTCGCCCTCGAACGCGCGCTTGTGATCGCGAGCAGCGGGCAGCAGCGCGAAGCGTTCGCCGTCGCACAGCGCGAAGACGCTCGCCTCGGAGCCTTCGAGCCATTCCTCGACGACGACCCGTCGCCCAGCGGCGCCGAAGCGGCCCTCGATCAGCACCTCGCGGATCGCTGCCTCCGCGGCCGCCCGGTCCGCGCACATAACCACGCCTTTGCCCAGCGCCAGCCCGTCGACCTTGACCACGACCCTGCCGCCGAGCGCTTCGGCAAACGCGATGGCCGGCGCGGCGTCCTCGAACGCGCGGCCCTCCGCCATCGCCACACCCGCCGCGTCGCACACCTCGCGCGCGAAGGCCTTGCTGCCCTCGAGCCGTGCCGCGGCCGCCGTCGGCCCGAAACACGGCACTCCGGCGGCCGCCAGCCGGTCGGCGAGACCGGCCACCAACGGATCCTCCGGACCCACCACCACGAGATCGACGCGTTCCGCCAGCGCGAGTGCGACGACGGCATCCAGGTCGTCTGCGTCAACATCGGGGCGCAATTCGGCCACGTCACTCATCAGCGGATTGCCCGGTGCACAGATGACGCGCTCGGCGCCCGGCTCAGCGGCCAGCTTGCAGCACAGTGCGTGCTGCCGGGCGCCCACCCCAACGACGAGCACGTTGCGCACCGTCATGCGGCGCGTCCCGCAAACGAGGGTGTGTCGCGCACGACGATCGTCTGCGTTCGTTCCGGGCCGATGCTGACGTGCGAAATGGGCGCTCCGGCGCGATCCTCGATCAGCGCGATATAGCGCCGCGCCGCCTGGGGCAGCTCGGCGACCGAACGGCACTGTCTCAGGTCCGCCTGCCAGCCATCGAATGTCTCGTAAATCGGCGCGGCGCGCTCGAGCTCGGCCGCGGAGAGCGGCCACTCGCTGACTGTCTCGCCGTCCACGCGGTACGCGACGCAGACCTTGATCTGTTCCAGCCCGGACAGGATGTCGAGCTTGTTGAGGACGATGCTGCTGACGCTGTTGACCTGCACGGAGTAGCGCAACGGGACGAAGTCGAGCCAGCCGCACCGTCGGCGGCGGCCGGTGGTCGTCCCGTACTCGCGCCCGCTTTCGACCAGGTGTGCGCCGATCTCGTCGAACAGCTCCGTCGGCATCGGGCCTGATCCGACCCTCGTCGAGTAGGCCTTCAGCACGCCGATGACCTGCTTGACCTGGAGCGGCCCGACGCCGCCGCCGGTGCACGCGCCGCCGGCGATCGGATTGCTCGACGTGACGTACGGATACGTGCCGTGATCGAGGTCGAGCAGCGTCCCCTGGGCGCCCTCGAGCAACACGTGCTCGCCACGCTCGAGCGCGGCCTGGACGATCGCGGTCGTGTCGCAGATCCGCCCGCGCAATCGGTCGCCCCAGACCAGGGCCTCCTCGTACAGACCCTCGAGCTCGAACGGCGGCAGGTCGTAGGCGCCCACGAGGAGCGCGTTCTTCTCGGTCAGTGCCGCGCTCAAGCGGTCGTGGAGCAGAACAGGATCGAGCAGGTCGCCCATGCGGATGCCCGTGCGCCACGCGCGATCGCCGTACGCGGGACCGATACCGCGCTTGGTCGTGCCGATCAGGTCGTCCCCCGCCGCGCTCTCGCGTGCTCCGTCGAGCGCCACGTGGTAGGGCATGATCACGTGCGAGGCGGCGCTGACGCGCAGGTGAGCGCATGAGATTCCGCGCTGCTCGAGCATCGCAATCTCGTCGAGCAGGGTGCGTGGGTTGACCACGACGCCGGGCCCGATGATCGGTTTGATGTGCGGGTGCAGGACACCGCTGGGCACGAGGTGGAGCTTGAACGTCTCGTCACCTATGACGACGGTGTGGCCTGCGTTGTCGCCGCCCTGGTAGCGCACGACAAGCGCGACATCCGCGGCGAGCAGGTCCGTGACCTTGCCCTTGCCCTCGTCGCCCCACTGGAGTCCGCAGATGACGCTCGCCGGCATGTCAGGCTCCGTGCCCGTGTGCGGCGTCGGTTTCTGCGCTGGATAGAGTCCGGCCCTGAGTGCTGCTCCCGGCGTCCGGGAGCCTTCGCTGGCAGCGTGTCGGCCTCACAGGACCGTCCGCGCCTCCTCGGGCAACGGCTCCTCCCATCTCGCGCGCGTCTCGGTAACGGCTCCTGGACGCGCGTCGAAGGCGGCAGTGTAGCAGTGCCACGACCGCCGAAAGAACTGGCCACGCAACCGAAACGACTACTCGCTCGTCTTGACTCGAACGCGCTAAAGTCCGCAATCTCAAGCCCCGAGGGAATCCAGGCGTTGAGCACCAAACCCACGACTCAATCTCAGATCCAGCTGCGGCGCACGGTGCTGCTTGCCGTCGGCGCGCTCGTCGTCGCGCTCGGCTTCGTATTCGCACGCCCCGTCGCCGCGCCGTCGGGCGCCGACACCCTCGCCGCCGTGCCTTGCAAGTTCTTCTCCATCAAGAACCCGTACTCGAAGACCGCAGCGGACCCGGGACGGCCTGGCTACAACACTCGCACGTTCAAGAACGCGAGCGGGTTCTCCGTGACGATCTGGATGCGCGGCGACAACTACGTCGCCGAGTGGATCTCGAACGCGACGGCCGATAACGCAACGTATTCGGTTGCGCGAGTTCGCGTTACGGATGCGAAGGGTCCGCTGTTCTACCCGACGACGGCGCAATACGACCCGACGCTCGCGAGTTATGGAAAGCCAGGCAGCACAGCGCCGGCACCCCCGCTGCACGGCGCGGAGTCGATGACGATCTCACAGTTGACCTTCTGCTACGTCCCGCCGCCCGCGCCAACCCCTTCCCCTACTCCGACACCAACTCCGACGCCGACCAAGGCTCCGACGCCCACGCCGACAAAGGCTCCAACTCCAACAC
>CAYYVV010000042.1:17390-21230 GCA_964475245.1 uncultured Anaerolineaceae bacterium
CCGACGCCGACCAAGGCTCCGACGCCCACGCCGACAAAGGCTCCAACTCCAACACCAACGCCAACTCCGATCCCGACCCCGACACCTACTCCCAAGCCCCCATCGACTCCAACCCCCAAGCCGACCAACACCGCCAGCCCGGTCGCCACGGACTCACCACTCCCCTCGCTATTGCCGACCTCGATACCGACATCGAATCCCTCTCTGTCCCTTGAAGCGTCGCCCTTGCCCTCGCCGACCCCTTCCCCTACGCCCTCGCCGACGGACACGCTGACGCCGACCGACACGCCAACGCCAACTCCGACTCCAACGCCATCCCCGTCGGCGTCACCCGGCCCGACGCAGGCGGTCGTCGCCGTAGTCGGTGGCGGGCTGCCTCCGAACTCCTTCCCGGCGTCCGTACCCACCGTCAACCAGCTTTCATTTGACGCGGGCACGGTCGGTACCAGCGCGCTTCTGGCGCTCATCTTCCTGCTCCTCGCGGCTTTTCCCGGCCAGCTCTTCAACAAGACCTACGAGGAGCACGAGGACGAGATCGGCCGCTGGTTCGCGCGCGGCGGGGCGCTCGGCGCGCAGGTGCGCGGCGCCCTCGGAAGGTTCTGGAACATGCGCTTTGGGATCGCCACCTTCATCGTCCTGAGCGCGATCCTGTACGGCTTCCTCAGTCCGTCGTTCGGGCTCAACGCGCAGTCGATTGCCTCGTTGGCAGGCATCCTCTTAGGGCTCTTGATCGTGATCCTGACCTTCGAGCTGCCCATCTGGATAACGCACCGGCGCGTCTTCCATGAGCGCGGCAAGGTGCGCGTGATCCCGATGACGATCCTGGTCGGCGTGCTGTGCGTGGTCGCCTCGAGGGTGACCAACTTCCAGCCGGGCTACCTGTACGGCATCGTCGTTGGCTACGCCTTTGCCAACCACCTCGAGCTGCGCGACGAAGCCCACGCTCACGTCTGGACCGGCATTTGGATGCTGGTCGTGTCCATCGTGGCGTGGCTGTGCCTGCCGCTCGTCGACCAGAACATCGGGACGCAGCAGCTGCTCGACATCGGCCTGTCGGCGGCGCTGGCGACGATCTTCGTCGCCGGCCTGGAGGGCATCCTGTTCGAGCTGGTGCCGCTTCGCTTCCTGCGCGGGCAGGTCGTATTCGCCTGGCGCAAGAGCGTGTGGGCCGTGCTCTTCGGCTCGGCTGCATTCCTGTTCGCCTACATCATGCTCGAGCCCAACGTGGGCTACCTGGGCTCGACCCGGGTCTCACCGCTGATCCCCGCGGTTGTCCTGTTCGCGGTCTTTGGACTCGCCTCAGTCAGCTTCTGGGCCTACTTCCGCTTCCGCCCCGAGCCGCAGGAAGCCCCCGAGACGACGGCCGAGGGCGCATAGACGATCGTCCGGGGTTGCATTTCAAAGGCATGACACGCTAACCTCCGGATCGACATCAAGGCCGGTCGTGCCCCAGCACTGACCGAGCCACAATGCTCTTGCTGAGTGCCCCAGCACTCGGACAGGGATCCAACCAGTCAAAGGCCGTGCCCCAGCATGGTCCACGTGCCCCCAGGCACGGACAATTGGGAGGGGAAGCCGTGGCACTTGCGCGAGCCGTTGCGCGCATCTCGCTACCTGTGGCGCTGATGATCGGCGTCCTGGTTACCAACGTGGCGCCCGCCGCCGCAGACAGCACGCCTGCGCCGACGCAATTCGCCCAGCTGTTTGACTTGGGCAAGACGAAGGTCGGCGATCCATGGGTCCACTTCGCCAAGGGCCCGAACAAGTTCGATTGCGTGGGCTACGTCTGGTACCTCTTCCACCAGTACGGCCTCCAGGACAAGATCGGCGGCTACCGCGGCGTGAAGGGCTACTACGACTGGTTCAAGGCCCGCGGCCTCGTCTCCAAGACGAACCCGCAGCCGGGTGACCTGATCATCTGGGGCAACTTCCAGCACGTCGGCATGTACGTCGGCAACGGGCAGGCGATCAGCGCCCTGATCAATCCATGGGGCGTGAAGATCCACCCGGTCAAAGGCTGGCTGAACGAGCCGTTCCGCTACTACCTGCACACGCAGATCCAGAGCTAGCGCGCGGCGCCGGCCGCTGCGCGCCGTCACCTGCCCGAGAACGAGAGGAAAGCCGTGTCCTTCGCCCTGGCCCGCAAGGTGCTGCTGCTCGCCGCCATGGTGATGACCTTCGTAATTGCCGTGCCGTCGCCTGTCTCGGCCGCGGCCGCCCCGCAGACACAGGCTGATCAGATCCTGGCTATCGCTCAGTCCCGACTCGGCGACAAGTACTCCTTCGCCTCGACCGGGCCAACGACCTTCGACTGCTCGGGCTTCGTCTACTACGTCTACAAGCAGGCCGGCCTCCTGGATAAGATCGGCGGCAAGCGACGAACCGTCGCAGGTCTGCATCAATGGTTCGCCAAGAACGGCAAGGTTTCACGCTCGCTTACCGACGCGCAACCGGGCGACGTGCTGATCTGGGGCAACAACAAGCACACCGGCATCTACGTCGGCGACGGCTACGCGATCAGCGCGCTGATCAACCCGTGGGGCGTCACCCGCCACCCCGTGCTCACCTGGATCCACATGGCCTTCACGGCCGTACTGCACGTGGACATCACGCGCTAGACGTGGAATTCGCACCTGCCAGGTCGGAGTCCTGATTTTCGGACAGATCCGGTGTCCTTCTGACGGATCTAACTCAGCATTGCCGTACTACCGCAGCAGGTGATGTCCATGGCCGACGACGGCATCGTCCGGTGTGTGCGCGGTCAGTGCGAGTAGGAGGCGGACGCGGCTCCCGGGCCGGTGGCATTGAACCACAAGGAGCCGCGTTCGCCCGGTACAGAGCGAATGGACCCGAGGTCTACAGCGCCCTGCAGTCTGAGTAGAAGTCCGCCTCACCAGTGGCGCTCGGCGCCAGAAGAATGGAGAAGATCGACTTGTGGGCGACTACGGCGCCGTTCCAGACCTTGACCATTACCCGGTAGGCGCCGCCACGCTGCGCCGTCGATGACGTCTTCCAGATATCGAAGTAGTAGTTGCCGCCCGCGGCCTGGCCGTTGTCATAGGTGCTGGGCGTCAGGTAATCGTATTCGGCGGGACCTGCAATGGTGGTGTAGCCACCAACCACGTTGCAGATTTGAAGCTTCACGAGGACTTGACCAGTAAATCGGTTGTACTGGTCGGTCGTCACGGGTGCCGACAGCTGTGTCTTGGCGATTACCTGGCCGCCGGACACCTCGTTCAGGCACAGCTGCCACTGAAGCGTGCCATTCCAGGCGGCCGTGCCCGTGTAGCCCAGGTCCCATCCGGCATCCTGGAAATCACACCATCCTCCGCCGTCGACAGGTGGCGTAAAAGCCGCTGCGGGACTGACCAAAGCCATGGCGGCAAGTACCGCGACGAGCAGCGACGCCAAGGCGCGTCGTCTGAGCCCAGAGAACATGTCCTCGACCCTCCATCTGGCCGGAATCGGCGGGCCGTGCCGGATGAATATCCGACACAGAGTCCGACCCCCGAACCGGGCACCAAGACGTTATGGAGAGCCACTTATCTGCGGCTTACTCGCCACTTACCTGGATCGTATCGAGCAAGGCAGCGTTCTTGCCCGACTGGCCCCATCATTCCTGTCTCAGGCATCGTTCCCGGAGATCGCGTCATGCGCAGTTCCCGTCTTCTGGTCGCGGCGTTATTCCTCATCATCGGACTGCTCTGGATCGGCCAAGGCAGCGCCCTGATCGAGGGCAGCGCGATGAGTGGCAACCCTCTCTGGGAGGCGGTGGGCGTTGTCCTTGTGGTCGTCGGACTCGCGATCGCTGCGCGCGAATGGCTCGGTAGGCCGCATTCC
>CAYYVV010000043.1:0-5081 GCA_964475245.1 uncultured Anaerolineaceae bacterium
ACAACGAGGCTGGAATAGACGTGACGGTCAAGTAACGAGAGGCAGTCCTCAGGGGGCGGAGACGACGATGTCGACGCTCTTGGTGTTGTTGGCCGTGTTCGTGTCGGCGTAGCCGTCGGGCATCGTCGCGCTGAGGATCAATGTCGACGGCCCGTACGCGGGCAGGTTGACCACGATGTCGTGGTAGTAGCTATCGGTTATCGCGATCGGTCCAGCGTCGAACCTGTACGACACGCCTTCGTTCTTGGCCGCGAGCTTGACGTGCACGTTCGGGAGATCCTGGGTGCCAAGCGCGGCGATGTAGACGCGGATCGTGTAGTCCGTGTTGGCGTACCAGGGGTTCGGGATGGTCGACATCTCGAAGTTGACCTCGATGTCGCCCGCGATCGGCGTCGGCGTCGGGCTCGGCGTGGGGGTCGGCTTCCTGGTCGGCTTGGGCGTCTTCGTCGGCTCAGGTGTCGGTGTCGGGACATCGGGGGCAATGGTTGACGGCGTGACGCCGGGCGACGCGACGGCGGGAAGGGATCCGACTGGCAAGGTCGGCAAACCTGCCGACGGCAGCGCGCTCGTGCCCGGCAGTGGCATGATCGGGGTGCTCACGAAAGGCGTGGACACCGGTGCCACGGTCGTGCATGCAGTTATCGCAAAGGCGAGAAGGGCCAGCGTGGCCAGCTTGGTGACGCGCACGGTCTTACTCCTCAGCAGCTGATCCGGCGGAGCATAAGGCAGCGGTCGGAGAGTGCCGTCGCAGAGGTCGCGTAGCCGTTCGGGCGCTACGATCGGTCCGGTGAAGGAGCTTTTCGAGGCAGCTGATTTCGACGATCAGGCGCTGCCACCGCCGCCCGACGAGGCGCCCGGCGACGATCTCGAGCCAGCCGAGGATTCTGCCGACCCTCGACCCGCCGCGCGGCGACGCGCGGCGGCCGCTACGGTCGCCGAGCCCGCCGACGACGCGCCGCATTTCGCGGACTGGTTCTCGTCGCGTGGCTCGCTCGATCTGTCCCGGCTGCGCCAGCCGGAGCGCGACGACCAGGCGGACAGCAAGGCACGCGACGAGCTCGCGAAGTCGATCGTCTCGCGCCTCAATCCCGAGCAGGCCCGCGCCGTCACCACGACCGAGGGCCCGCTCCTCATCCTCGCCGGCGCGGGCAGCGGCAAGACGAGAGTGCTCGCCCACCGTGTCGCGTACCTGGTCGGCGTCCGTGGCGTCAAGCCGTGGCAGATCCTCGCCGTCACGTTCACCAACAAGGCCGCGGCCGAGATGCGCGCGCGCATCCTTGCCCTCGTCGGCGAACAGGCGCGCGACGTCGCCATGGGCACGTTCCATTCGCTCTGCGCGCGCGTGCTGCGGCGCGATGGCGCGGCCATCGGGATCGATCCGCGCTTCGCGGTCTACGACACCGACGACCAGACCTCGACGATCAAGCTCGTGCTGCGTGACCTCGACCTCGCGGGCAGTGAGCTTCGGCCGCAGGCGATCCTGGGCCAGATCGGGCGCTGGAAGAACGATCTCTTCGGTCCGGAGCAGGCTGAGAGCGCCGCCCGCGGCTACCAGGAGGAGATCGCCGCCCGTGCGTATCGGGCGTACCAGTCGCGCTTGAAGGCCGCCAGCGCGCTCGATTTCGACGACCTGCTGAACGAGGCTGTGCGCCTCTTCGACGAGTCGCCCGGCGTGCTCGCCCACTACCAGGAACGCTGGCGCTACCTGCACGTCGACGAGTACCAGGACACGAACCGGGCCCAATACCTGTGGATTCGCCATCTCGCCGGCAAGCGCAAGAACCTCGCCGTCGTCGGCGACGACGACCAGAGCATCTACTCGTGGCGTGGCGCCGACTTGCGCAACATCCTCGACTTCGAGCGCGACTACCCCAACGCCACGGTCGTCAAGCTCGAGCAGAACTACCGATCGACGCAGCTCATCCTCGACGCCGCGCACGCGGTCGTGTCGCGCAACGAGGCGCGCAAGGAGAAGAAGCTGTGGACACAGAACCCGCGTGGCGTGCTCATCGAGCGCTTCGAGGCCGACTCAGAGGACGAGGAGGCGGAGTGGGTCGCGCGCCAGGTTGAGGCGCTCGTCGGTGGCCGTGGCGCCGGCGGGTCGTGGCTCGCGCGCCGCGCCGACGAGGGCGACGAGCGGACATACAACCTGCGCGATCTCGCGGTCATGTACCGAACCAACGCCCAGAGCCGGGCAATAGAGGAAGCCTTCCTGCGCTACGGGCTGCGCTATCAGCTGGTCGGCGGCACGCGCTTCTACCAGCGCCGCGAGATCAAGGACGCGCTGGCCTACCTGCGCGTGCTGCGCAGCGACGTCGATACGGCCGCCTACGAGCGGGTCATCAATGTGCCGCCGCGCGGCATCGGCGAGAAGACGATTGCAGCCCTGCGGGCCGAGGCCAGCCGGCGCAGCGGCAACGTCTGGGAGGCGCTCCAGGCGCTCGCCGCGGCTCAGGCCGGCAGCGAGCTCGCGACGCGCACGCGCTCGTCGATCGCCGCCTTCGTGGCCATCATTGAGCGCCTTCGCCGGCGGATCGGAGTCCTTGACCTGCCGGAGCTGATGGACGTCGTTCTCGAGGAGTGCGGTTACCGCCAGATGCTGCTCGACGGCTCGCAGGAGGGCGAGGATCGCTGGGCCAACCTGCTCGAGCTGCGCGAGGTGGTCACGCGCTACGCCGACCTGGAGCCGGAGGATGCCGTCGACCGGCTACTCGAGGAGACGGCTCTCGTCGCCGACCAGGACTCGTACGAGAAGGACGCCGATGCCGTCACGCTGATCACGCTCCACGCGGCAAAGGGCCTCGAGTTCGACGCGGTGTTCATCACCGGGCTCGAGGAGGGCGTCTTTCCGCACTCGCGCGCTCTCGACGATCAGCGCCAGATGGAGGAGGAGCGCCGCCTCGCCTACGTCGGGCTCACGCGCGCGCGCCATCGGCTGTACCTGACCCACGCCGCGACCCGCGCGACGTGGGGCAGAGGCGGCTTCTCCGTGCCGTCGCGCTTCCTGATGGAGATACCGCCCGAGCTGATGCACGGCCCCCGGCTCGTCGCCATGGATGAAGCGGCCGAGGACGACGACCAGCGTCCGGCCGATGAGCGCGCGGGGGAGGGCTACGACCTGCGCTACATCCTGGGACCGCGCGCCGCGTCACGCCTC
This sequence comes from uncultured Anaerolineaceae bacterium, assembly GCA_964475245.1. Lineage (GTDB taxonomy): Bacteria > Chloroflexota > Limnocylindria > Limnocylindrales > CSP1-4 > JALYGJ01. Next base: position 3,158 of record CAYYVV010000043.1, read on the forward strand.
GTGGGCCGGCGGCCGAACTGGATGCAATCGCCGGGAGCGCCGGCGGTTCGCGCCGGCCGCGCCCTGCCACCCGGCGGTGGCTACACGCCGCCGGTCGGCGCTCCACGTGCGGGAGAGACCTTCAGCCCGTCGCGCGATCTGTCGGCCAAGCGCGCCATCTACTACGGCCAGCCGGAGCCACCCGACGTCGAGGTCGCGCAGCCGGTCGAGCGGCCGGCGCCGGCCCAACGGCCGGTGATCCCCGGCGAGCGCCATTTCCGCGACGGCGACCGTGTCCGCCACCCGGCGTTCGGCGAGGGCACGGTCGTGACCTCGAAGCTGACCCGCGACGACGAGGAGGTCACTGTCGCCTTCCCCGAGCGTGGCGTGAAGAAGCTGCTCGCATCGCTGGCCAACATGGACATACTCGGCTGACCGTGACTCACGACCCTTTGGCGCAGCGTGCCGCCGAGTTGCGCGCGCAGATCGAGCGCGCCGGCAGGCTGTACCACGAGCTCGACGCGCCGGAGATCAGCGACGCGGAGTACGACGCGCTGTTCCGCGAGCTCGTCGAGCTCGAGGAGGGCCATCCCGAGCTGCGCACACCCGATTCGCCGACGCAGCGCGTGGGCGGCGCTCCGACCGGGCAGCTCGCCGAGGTGCGCCACTCGACGCCGATGCTGTCGCTCAACAATGTCTTCTCGTTCGACGAGCTGCGTGCCTTCGACGCGCGGGTGCGCAAACTGCTCGGCGCCGAGGACGTGCGCTACGTCGCCGAGCTGAAGATCGACGGCCTGGCCGTCTCCGTCCGCTACGAGCGCGGGATGCTCGTCCAGGGCGCGACGCGCGGCGACGGCATGACCGGCGAGGACGTCACGGCCAACATCCGGACGATCGAGTCAGTGCCCAGGCGTCTGGCCGAGGCGGTCACGATCGAGGCCCGCGGCGAGGTCTACATGCCCAAGGCCGAGTTTGCGCGCATCAACGCCGAGCGCGAGGAAGCCGGGCTGCCGCTGTACGCCAATCCGCGCAACAGCGGCGCGGGCTCGCTGCGCCAGATCGATCCGCAGGTCACCGCGAGCCGGCGCCTCGCGTCGTGGTTCTACGTGCTCATCGAGGAGGGCACGGCCGACTCCCAGGCGGCTGCACTGCAGCACATGGAGGCGCTTGGGCTGCCCGTCGAGCCACATCGTGAGTCGGGCCTCGATGTCGACGGCGTGGTCGGCTTCATCGAGCGCTGGAACGAGCCGCGCCACGACCTGCCGTACGGCACTGACGGCGTGGTGGTCAAGGTCGACCGCTTCGACTTCCAGCGCCGACTGGGCATGGTCTCCCACGCGCCGCGCTGGGCGGTCGCGTTCAAGTACCCGCCAGAGCAGGTCGAGAGCTTCATCGAGGACATCGTGGCCTACGTCGGGCGCACCGGAACGCTGACGCCCGTCGCGTACCTGACCCCGACCCAGGTTGCCGGCTCGACCGTCGCCCGGGCGACACTGCACAACCTCGACGAGGTGCGCCGCAAGGACGTGCTCATCGGCGATCACGTCATCCTGCACAAGGCGGGCGACGTCATTCCCGAGATCGTCCGACCGCTCGTCGAGCGGCGCGACGGCAGCGAGCGCGAGTTCGAGATGCCCGCCGTCTGTCCCGTGTGCGGCACGCCGATCGTGCGCGATCCCGAGGCCGTTCGTCACTACTGCCCGAACCTGGCCTGCCCGGCTCGAGTGGGGCAGGAGTTCGAGCATTTCGTCGGCCGTGGCGCGATGGACATCGACGGCGCCGGCTGGAAGGTACTCCAGCAGCTGCTCGAGGGTGGCCTGGTCCGTCAGCGCGGCGACTTCTTCCGCCTGAGCGTCGAGCAGCTCGAGTCGCTCGAGCGCTTCGCGCGCAAGAGCGCGGAGAACCTGCACGCGTCGATCCAGCGTGCACGAGTGCGCCCGCTGTT
>CAYYVV010000043.1:5181-21045 GCA_964475245.1 uncultured Anaerolineaceae bacterium
GATGCCGGCGTGGAGCCGGAGCGGCCCGCGGCGCAGCTCCTCGCCGAGACGGACGAGGGACCACTGGCGGGCAAGACGCTCGTCGTCACGGGCACGCTGACTGGATTCGACCGACAGGGAGCCGAGGAGGCCATCCGCGCCGCGGGCGGCAAGCCGGCGAGCTCGGTGTCGAAGAAGACCGACTACCTCGTTGCCGGCGACAACGCGGGCTCGAAGCTGGCCAAGGCACAGGAGCTCGGCGTGTCCGTGCTTGACGAGAATGGCTTCCGGCGCCTGCTGGCCGGGGAGGTGGATTGAAATGATGGACGCCCGAACCCTGGCCGACATTGCCCGCGCGCACGAGGTCGGGGGCCGGCCCTACCTCGAGTTCATCCGCTCCCAGTCGATGTCCGTCGGCCTGTACGTCCTCGGGGCTGGCGCGGTCGACGAGCAGTCGCCGCATTTCGAGGACGAGGTCTACGTTGTCCTGGAGGGTCACTCGCGTTTCACGGCGGGCACCAGGACGCGCGACGCCGGACCGGGTGACACGATCTTCGTGCCCGCGGGACTGCCGCATCGCTTCCACGACATCACCGAGACACTCCGGCTGATCGTCGTCTTCGCTCCGCCCGAGACCTGAGACCTGCCCGGTCGATCCGAGCCAGCCTCCACAGCACTCTCTCAGTAACTCGTCGCGTTTCTGCAAGGTAACACCACTTGTCGGGGTGTCATGGCGTCGCTAATGTCTCCGCAGTAGCCACTACACACAGTGGTGGTGGCACATGCGAGGTGAAGAACCATGCGCAAGTCGCTGCGACGCGTGCTCATGAGCGCGCTCGCCCTGGCCGTTCCGTTAACGGTCGTATTCACGAGCTCTTCCGCGTTCGCGGCAAGCGGCTGGCAGACGACGGGCACTCACGCTGAGAAGCTCGCCAACGCCACGTCGCTCGGTGCCGCGCCACAGAGCACGCCATTGCACATCGCTGTTGGACTCAAGATCCAGAACCAGGCGGCGCTGACCCAGTTCATCCGGGACGCCTCGACGCCCGGAACGCTGACTTATCAGCACTACCTGACGGCTACCCAGTTCCGCAACAACTTCGCGCCCAGCGCCGCACAGGCACAGGGCGTGGCCAGCTACCTGTCGAGCCAGGGCTTCAAGAACGTGACGGTCGAACCCAATCGGCTTTACGTCACAGCCAACGGCACGGTCGCCACCGCACAGCGTGCCTTCAACACGAACATCGGCCTGTTCAAGCAGAACGGTGCGACCGTCTTCGCCAACACGTCGCCGGCCCAGGTGCCCGCGAACCTGAGCGCGACGGTTGTCGGCGTTCTCGGCCTCAACAACGCCGCGGTCCTCCAGACGCCACACAACGTCTCGAACGACACGGTTCCGACACTCACCGGCTACTGGGCACCGGGCCTCTGGAAGGCCTACGACGCCGGCAGCACGAAGACCGGCAGCGGCACGCCCATCGCGATCTTCGCCGCTGGTGACGTGACCCAGGTCGTGACCGACCTCCGCACTTATGAATCAGACTCGAACAACAAGCTACCCAAGGTTCCCGTGAGCGTCGTCAAGGTGGGCCTGAGCAGCCCCGACACGTCCGCCGCGGACGAGTGGGACCTCGACACCCAGACGTCGACCGGCATGGCCGGCAACGTCAGCAAGCTGTACATCTATGACACGACGTCCCTCACGGACGTCGACATCTCGGTCGAGTTCAACCATTTCGTGACGCAGAACGTCGCGCGCGCCGGCAGCGCCAGCTTCGGCGAGTGCGAGTACTCGGCCTACCTCGATGGCTTCATGGTCATGAACGACCAGGCCATGAGCGAGGCCGCGGCACAGGGCCAGACGGTCTTCGCGTCAGCCGGTGACACCGGTGGGTTCTGCGCCGTCGCGCCGACCAACGGCGTCCCGGCAGGCGTCCCGGACGTCAGCTATCCCGCATCCTCGCCGTACATCACGTCGGTTGGCGGCACGACGCTGCTGACCAACGCAGACGGCACGTACAACAACGAGCTCGCCTGGGCCGCCGGCGGCGGTGGACCCAGCTACTTCGAGTACGAGCCCTACTGGGAGGAGTCAGCGACTCCGCCAACCAGCACATCGTGCGTGCAGGTCGTGGCTTGCCTCGGCCGCAACGTCCCGGACGTGGCCATGGACAGTGACCCGAACTCGGGCGCGATCGTCTATGTCGGCGGCGGCCAGGAGCAGATCGGTGGCACCAGCCTTGGTTCTCCGCTCTCGCTGGGCGTCTGGGCACGGCTCGAGACCGCTGCCAGGAACAAGCTCGGCTTTGCCGCGCCGCGCCTGTACGACGTGGCGGGCACGGCTGCGTTCCACGACGTGACTCTTGGTGACACGGGCCCTTATCCGGCGACGCCCGGCTGGGACTACGCGACGGGCCTCGGCTCGTTCGACATCGCCCAGGCGGCCAAGCTGGTCCTCAACCCGCCCCAGCCGCCGGTCGTGCCGACGACCCTGCCCAGCGGTTACTGCGTGACGGTGACCGACAACAATGGCGACTCGCACCCGCTCGCGTCCACGGACAACGTCGACTCGCTCGACGTGCGGTCCGCAGGCTTCCAGAGCAACGCAACGAACATCTCCGTGGCGCTGCGCGTCAAGAGCCTGTCCGATGGTCCCGGTGGAACCACCGAGCTGGCCGGCGACGGCGACTACTGGTACGTCCGCTTCACGTACAACGGAACGCCCTACTGGCTGGGTGCGCAGTACCCGGTCAGCCAGCCTGATCCGAGCAATCCGACATCGCTCCTCCAGTTCAGCTACGGACATATCGAGACGCTGCCGACCGGCGGCGAGCAGTACACCAGCGACGGGACTGCGACGGGCACGGTCGACGCGACCGATGGCGTCATCACGATCACGGCACCGCTCTCTGCCTTCACCGGCACGGCCTTCAAAGCCAAGACCGCGCTGGCGCAGACCGGCGTTGCCACCTTCGAATACGTCGGCACGCCGGCGGGTGGTCTGCTGGAGCAGGCTGACTCTGCCGGCCCCGGCCAGAGCCACAAGGTGGGCTCGCACTGCTGAGCCTTCACCTCGCGCGAGGGCCCCGGCCGAAAGGCCGGGGCCCTCTTTACGTATCCTTGCGTCGTGGCCAATCTTTCACGCAGCGACGTCGAGCATGTCGCGCACCTCGCCCGCCTCGGCCTGACCGATGAGGAGCTGGCACGGCTCGAGGGCCAGCTCAACCACATCGTCGACCAGTACGCCGCTTTGGTCGAGCTCGACACCGAGCACATTGCGCCCACCGCGCAGACGATCGAGCTCGAGAACATCCTGCGCGACGACGTGGTCCGCCCGGGCCTGGAGCGCGACGAGATCCTGGCCCTGGCCCCGCAGCGCTCGGGCGACTACTTCGTCGTTCCGCCGATCCTCGGGGAGCACGGGAATTGACGACCGACCTCACGCGCATGTCGGCGCGCGCGATGGCGGCCGGCCTGCGCGCCGGAGACTTCAGCGCGGTCGAGCTGGCGACTGCCCACCTCGATCGCATGGACAGGACCGATCACGCGTTGCACGCGTGGGTGTGGTGGGATCGAGATCTCGCGTTGAGCCACGCGCGCGCCGCTGACGAGCGTTTCGCGCAGGCCACCGACAGGAGCATGCTACCCGCGCTGTTGGGTGTCCCGGTGGCGCTCAAGGATCTCGTGCTCACGCGTGGCGACGCGGCCACTGCGGGCAGTGCCATCCTGAAGGGCTACGTCAGCCCCTATGACGCGCATATCTCGGAGAAGCTCAAGGCCGCCGGCGCCGTGCTGCCGGGCAAGACGAACATGGACGAGTTCGCGATGGGCTCGTCGACCGAGTTCAGCGCCTACGGACCGACGGCCAACCCGTGGGACCTCGAGCGCGTGCCGGGCGGCAGCAGCGGCGGCTCCGCGGCGGCCGTCGCCGCGTTCCAGGCGCCGCTGGCGATCGGCACGGACACCGGCGGCTCAATTCGCCAGCCGGCGGCACTGACCGGCACGGTCGGGCTCAAGCCGACGTACGGCCGCGTCAGCCGCTACGGAATCGTCGCCTTTGCCAGCTCGCTCGACCAGATCGGGCCGTTCGCGCGTGACGTCCGCGACGCGGCCCTGCTGCTCCAGGCGATCGCCGGCCGCGACGAGCGTGACTCCACGTCCGCGCCGGTCGCCGTCCCCGACTATCTCGCGACGCTGCCCGACGGCGACGACGAGGCCGCGGCGCCCCTGCGCGGCATGCGCCTCGGCCTGCCACGCCAGTACTTCGTCGCGGGCATGGAGCCGGGCGTCGAGGCGGTCATTCGCGAGGCAGTCAAGCAGCTTGCCGCGGCCGGCGCGGAGATCATCGACATCGACCTGCCGCACACGGACTACGGACTTGCCACGTACTACATCGTGGCGCCGGCCGAGGCATCGGCCAACCTGGCGCGCTACGACGGCGTGCGCTTCGGCCATTCGATCCGCGAGCCAGGTGGCGACTTCATCGCCGACTACCTGGCCACCCGTGGCTCGGGCTTCGGCGCCGAGGTCAAGCGCCGGATCATGCTCGGCACCTACGCCCTGTCGGCCGGCTACTACGACGCCTACTACCTCAAGGCGCAGAAGGTACGCACGCTGATCAAGACCGACTTCGACAGCGCCTTCGAGCAGGTCGACGCGCTCGTCGCGCCAACATCGCCGACGGTCGCCTTCAGGTTCGGCGCCCGACTCGCGGACCCGGTGGCGATGTACCTGTCGGACGCGTGCACGCTGCCCGTCAACATGGCCGGCCTGCCGGGTCTGTCGGTGCCATGCGGTTTGTCGGACGGTCTGCCGGTCGGGCTGCAGCTCATCGGCCGCCCGTGGGACGAACACAGGCTGTTCGAGCTGGGCCGCGCCTACGAGGCAATAACGCGCGACGAAGGCTGGCGCAGCCTCGACCCGCGCGACCTCGCCGCGCTCGAAGATCCGTCGACTGCCAGCGCCGCGGAGCGCGCCGCGGCCGTCCGGTCTGCCCAGGCGACGACGGCGTAGACTCGGAAAAGCCGCCAGCAAGGGATCGATATGACCGCCGAGTTGACAGTTCGCCAGCGTCTGTCCGAGCGAGTGCGCTCGGTGCCGCCGTCGGGCATCCGCAAGTTCTTCGACGTCATCGCCACGATGCCCGACGTGATCAGCCTTGGCGTCGGCGAGCCCGACTTCAACACCCCGCCCCAGATCGTCGAGGAGGGCGTCCGCTCGCTGCGCTCAGGGCGCACGCACTACACGAGCAACTTCGGCACGATCGAGCTGCGCCGTGCGCTGTCGGCGAACCTGAAGCGCCTGTACGGCCTCGACTACAACCCGGACAACGAGATCTGCATCACGGTCGGCGCCTCAGAGGCGGTCGCCGCGGCGATGTCGGCGATCACCGATCCGGGTGACGAGGTCCTGCTCCACGAGCCCTCCTACGTGGCGTATCTGCCGGCGATCGTGTTCAACGGCGGCACCCCGGTCCTCGTGTCGACGACGGCTGCGACCGGTTTCGCGCTCGAGCCGTCGCAGCTCGAGGCGGCGGTAACGCCGCGCACCAAGGTCCTGTTCATGGGCTATCCGTGCAACCCGACGGGGGCCGTGCTCGATGAGCCGACACTGCGTGCCGTCGCGGACGTCGCGGAGCGCCACGACCTGCTCGTCGTCAGCGACGAGATCTACGACCGCCTCGTCTACGGCGGCCATCGCCACGTCCCGATCGCGACCCTGCCCGGGATGTGGGAGCGCACGATCACGATCGGCGGCTTTTCCAAGGCATATGCCATGACCGGCTGGCGCGTGGGCTACGTGTGTGCGCCGCCAGACATCCTCGAGGGCATCGTCAAGGTCCACCAGTACGAGATCATGTCCGCGCCAACGGTCGCCCAGGACGCCGCGGTCGTGGCCCTCAAGAGTGCCGAGCCGGATGTCGAGCGCATGGTCCGCGAGTACGACCGGCGTCGGCGCATGTTCGTCGACGGCCTGAACGAGATCGGGCTGACCGCGGCCGAGCCGAAGGGCGCCTTCTACGCCTTCCCATCGATCCGCTCGACCGGCCTGACGAGCGAGCAGTTCAGCGAGCGGCTGCTCTTCGAGCACAAGGTCGCGGTCGTGCCCGGCAACGCCTTCGGTCCCTCGGGGGAGGGCCACGTCCGTGCCACGCTGGCCACGAGCTACGAGGACCTGCAGGAGGCGCTCGTACGCATGAAGGCCTTCGTCGCCTCGCTCAATTAACCCTCCGATGAAGACGCTGGCGGCCGTCGCTGCCCTCATCGCGCTCATCGCCATCACCGGCGCATGCCAGAGCATCGTCAGCGCGACACCGCTCAAGGTCGGTGACTGCTTCAACTACATCAATACGACCGACGCGAACGACGATCAGATCACCGTTCCCGCTGTCATCGATTGTGCCCAGGCGCACTCTGATGAGGTATTCAGCGTCTTCGACTACCCGAACGCCTCCGGGTTTCCTGGTTATGAGCAGATCGGCACCGTCCAGCAGAGCCGCTGCGAGGTCGACTTCGCGACGTATGTCGGGACCACGTGGGACAAGTCGTCGTACACGATCAACTACGACGCGCCGGACGAACAGTCGTGGGCGACGGGCGATCACCAGATCAAATGCCTGATCGAGGACGCGAGTGGCGGCCAGCTGACAGGGTCCGCGCGCGGAACCAAGAAGTAGGGCACTCTGCGCCCATGACCGTCGCAACAACGACCGACTACGAGGTCGTGGTTGGCGTGGAGATCCACGTCCAGCTCAAGACCTCGTCGAAGATGTTCTGCTCCTGCTCGACCGATACGCGCAGCGCACCGCCCAACACGAACACATGCCCTGTATGTCTTGGCCTGCCCGGTGCGCTGCCGGTCATCAACCGTCGTGCAGTCGAGCTCGTGCTGGCGACCGGTATCGCCATCGAGGCGACGACCCCGGAGGTCACGCGCTGGGACCGCAAGAACTACTTCTATCCGGACCTGCCCAAGGGCTACCAGATCTCGCAGTACGACCTGCCACTGGCGGCGCATGGCCGGCTGGCCGTTGAAACCTCACAGGGCACGGTCGAGGTGGGCATAACGCGCGCGCACCTCGAGGAGGACACCGCGCGCCTGCTGCACCAGGACGCGCCGGGCGGCGGGCGGCTGTCGCTGGTCGACTTCAACCGCAGCGGCATCCCGCTCATGGAGATCGTCACGGACCCTGTCATCCACACGGCCGAAGCCGCCCGCCGCTACGCCGAAGAGCTGCGCCTGCTGCTGCTGACGATCGGCGCTTCGGACGCAGCGATGGAAGAGGGCCAGATGCGGGTCGAGGCCAACGTCTCGATCCGGCCGCGCGGCACGGAGCCGTTTGGCACGCGCGTCGAGGTCAAGAACATGAACTCGTTCCGATCGGTCGAGCGCGCGATCGCGTTCGAGGTCGAGCGGCAGACGCGCGCGCTCGAGTCGGGTGAGCGGCTCGTCCAGGAGACGCGCGGCTGGGATGACAACCGCGGCGAGACGTACACCATGCGCCTCAAGGAAGAGTCGCAGGACTACCGTTACTTCCCGGAGCCCGACCTGCCGCCGCTGCGCACCGATCCTGCCTGGCTTGCCTCGATTCGCGCGGCGCTGCCCGAGCTGCCGGCCACCAAGCGCGAGCGCTATGCCACCGACTACGGACTATCGCCTTACGACGCCGCGGTCATTGCCGCCTCGGCGGCGGCCTACTTCGACGCCGCGGTCACCGATTCGCGCAAGCCCGACGCCAAGCAGGTCGCGAGCATGCTGTCCAAGATCGGCCTGCGCGAGCAGAAGTCGGAGCCGGATCTGCTGACGAGGCGCTCCGGCACTGAGCTGGCGGCCGTAGTGGCGATGCGCGCCGGTGGCGAGATCTCGAGCCAGAACGCAGAAGAGGTGTATGCCGAGCACCTGCGCTCCGGCCGTGCAGTGGCAGAGATCGTGTCCGAGCGCGGCCTGCGCCAGATCAACGATGCGGACGCGCTGGGCGGGGCGATCGACAAGGTCATCAGTGCCAATCCCGCGGCCGTGGCTGACTACAACGCGGGCAAGACCGTCGTCGTCAAGTTCCTCGTCGGCCAGGTGATGAAGGAGACGCGCGGCCAGGCCGACGCCGTCGCCGTCCAGCAACTGCTCGAGGAGCGCCTCGCTCGGTGATCAATCTCGTCCTGTGGGCCGTCGGGATCGTGCTGCTTGGCCTCGCGATCTGGCGCATCCGCGCGCCGCTCGGTCGGATGAACGAGCTCGATCGCCTCGCGCAGAATGCGGTGCGCTACGACTCGTGGCGGGGTGGTTCACGGCGCACCGCGGCGGAGGCAGGCGAGAGGACCGGCGCCGACGAGATGCGCGATCTGATGCGCCGCCAGGTGCTGATCTGGGCGGCCGTCGGCGTCGTCGGGGTCGTGCTCATCATCGCCGGTTTCGCCATTCGCTAGGACGCTACGCGAGGCGTCGTCGAAGTTCAGCTACGACTGGTTTCGGCACTGCTGCCTGCGCCGCTGAGCTTGGGCAACCAGGCGACGCTAGCCGCGCGCCCTCAGCTGATCGGCACGGCGGTGCTCGATGGCCGTACAGCGATCCATGACGACGGGCAGCCCGCCATCGTGCGCAATGCGCGCCGCTTCCCAGTTGACGACGCTCAGCTGGAGCCAGAGCGCGCCCGCTCCGGTGGCGACGGCTGAGCGCGCGATGTCGGGCGCGTGCTCTGGCCGTCGAAAGACATCGACGAGGTCGAAATGGCCCGTCGCCTGGGTCGCCTCCTCCAGGGTGGGATAGGTGCGCTGGTCTAGGATCTCAGCGCAGTTCGGGTTGATCGGCACGACCTCGTAGCCCCAGCCCAGGAGCTGGCGCATCACGCCATGGGACGGCCGCGCCGGATTGGCCGATGCGCCGATCATCGCGATCCGCCTGGCGCGGGCCATGAGCCGGGCCGGTTCATCGCCGCCGAGCACAGCGACAGGGCCCGTGCCTTCCTGGGCGTCGAGGATGTCGAGCGCTCGGAGTCGGTCGTCGTTCACGGGCGCACTTTACGCCGGAGCTACGCGGCCGCCTCGCGCTCGTACGGCTGGCCGTCGGCCGCGGGCGGGATGCTGCGCCCGATGACGCCTGCCAGGACGATGATCGTGACCAGGTACGGGAGGGCGTCGAAGAACTGGGGCGGAATGCTCTGCAGGAAATGGCCCATGTCGTTGTCCGGCGCTCCGAACGAGATGGCGCGACCGATCGCCGTCGCAGAGGCGAAGAGCAGTGCCGCGCCGAAGGCGCCGACGGGCGTCCAGCGGCCGACGATCATCGCCGCCAGGCCAATGAAGCCGCGGCCCGCGCTCATGTTGGCCTGGAACGAGTTGGTCGACTCCATCGACAGGTACGCGCCGGCCAGCGCCGCGATCGCACCGGACATGATCACGTTGCGATAGCGCAGCCGGACGACGTCGATGCCGACCGTCTCCGCGGCGCGCGGATGCTCGCCCACGGCACGCGTGCGCAGGCCCCACTTAGTCCGGAAGAGCAGGATCTGGACGACGATGATCAGGATGATCGCCGAGATCGCGATCGGGCCCTGGTTGAACAGCGCGTTGATCAACCAGCCCACGAACGGGATGTTGGCGATGTCGGGCGGGATGATGAGGGGCTTGAAGCCGCCTGCACCATTGGGTGAGCTGCCGCTGATGAGCGTGTTCAGGTAGCCCGTGACGCCCAGTGCGGCGATGTTGATGATCACGCCACTGACGATCTGGTCGGCGCGCACCGTGATCGAGACCCAGGCGTGGAGCAACGCGAGGACAACGCCCGACAGGAGCGCCGCTGCCAGGGCGATGAGCAGCGGCAGGGTAATGCCGAAGACCGGCGTGGCTGGGCTGGGACCCATCAGCGCTATCACCGCGGCACCCGTTGCCCAGCCGACGAAGGCGGCCGTCAGCATCATCCCCTCGAGGCCGATGTTGACGACGCCGGATCGCTCGCTGACGACGCCGCACAGCCCGGCGAGTGCGATGGGTATCGACACGGAAACTGACGAGTGGGCGATGACGGGCAGCTGGTCGAGCAGGAACTGGGCGAACTGGATGATGAAGCCGAGCACCGGGATGTCGGTCATCGGATCGCCTCACTGCCGTACGTGCGCGACATCGTGTCGGTCGTGCCCAGGCTCGACTTGACGCCGCGCAAGCGGAACACGCGGCGCAGGACCGGGCTGGCCACGAGGAAGAGCAGGATGATCGCTTCGAGCAGGTCGACCAGCTCGGCCGGGACGCCGGCGTTTATCTGCATCAGGCCGGCACCGGCGCGCATCATGCCGAAGAGAAGCGCGGCGAGCATGATGCCGACCGGATGGGACCGGCCCAGCAGGGCGACGGTTATCGCGTCGAAACCGACTGACGTCGAGTAGGACGCCGGCATCTGGTGGCTGATGCCCAGGAGGTTGATCGTGCCCGCGAGCCCTGCCAGGCCGCCGGCGATGCTCATCGTCAGCGCCACCAGCCGGCGCGGCTTCATGCCGGCGTAGCGCGAGGCATCCGGGTTCGCGCCCACGGCACGGATTTCGAATCCGATCGTCATCCGGTAGAGCAGGAACCAGATAACGGGCACGGCCAGGAAGGCGAGGATGATGCCGATGTGGCCGTCGCGGCCGATCAGGATCGGCAGGGCGGCGTCGCCTACGTCCGGCGTGATCGGCTGCGGCGAGCCCGGCTGGTGGAGCGGCCCTACGACCAGCCATGACACGACGGCCAGGGCGACGAAGTTGAGCATGATCGTCGTGACGACCTCGTGCGCGCCCGATATGGCCTTGAGCGCACCGGGGATGAAGCCCCACGCGGCGCCGGCGATCCCGCCGACGATCACCGCGCACGGGATGGCGATCAGGGCGCCACTGTCGCGCAGCGCGACGCCGGCTGCGACGGCGGAGACGGCACCGATCAGGAACTGCCCCTGCGCACCGATGTTGAACAGTCCGGCCTTGAAGCCGAGCCCGACGCCGAGCCCGGCGAGGATCAATGGCGCTGCCTCGACGAGCGTCGTGACGCGACCGTCAGCACTGCCCAGCGAGCCATTCAGCAGCGCCTCATAGGCACGCAGCGGCAGGCCCAGGTCGAACTTCGCGCCCGGCGCGAGTGAGCTGGTCAGCACGATGACGACCGCGCCGACGATCAACGCCAGGAATATCGCAAGGACGGGCATGGCCAGCACCGACCATGCCTGGCCCGCGATCGAACGTGCCATGTTGGTCGCCCCGCGACCGCCCTGCGTGTTGGTCGGACTCACCGGCGGTGGCTCGGGAGCAGAGGTCGGCTTGTCGGTCATCAGCTCGCCACCGTCGGCGGCAGCGCTTCGCTGGGCGGTCTGCCGCCGGTCGCCATCAGCAGGCCTATCTCGTTCTTGTCCGCGGTCCGACCGTCGCGCTCGGCGACAAGCTCACCGCGATACATCACACAGATCCGGTCGGACATCTCGAGCACCTCGTCGAGCTCTGCCGAAACAAGAAGGATGGCCGTACCCGCGCGGCGCTTCTGGATCGCCTGGCGGTGGATGAACTCGATGCTGCCCACGTCGAGTCCGCGCGTGGGCTGGTCGAGCACCAGCAGCTTGAGATCACGGTCGAACTCGCGTGCGACCACCACCTTCTGCTGATTGCCTCCCGACAGGGTATTCGCGGCCGCGGTCGCGGAAGGCGTTCGGATGTCGAACTCGGCGATGTTCTCCTTGGCCTCCGCGTCAATGGCAGCGTCGTTGCGGATGCCGCGCCGCGCGAAAGGCGGGTTCATATAGCGGTTGAGGACGAGGTTGTCCTCGATCGTGAAAGACAGGATCAGCCCGAACCGATGGCGATCGGCGGGAACGTAAGCCACGCTCAGCTCGTGGATGCGCCGAGGGCTGGCTCCGGTGATCGACTTGCCGTCGAGCTCGATTGTTCCCGACGCCACGGCGCGCAGGCCGACGATCGCCTCGACCAGCTCGTCCTGGCCGTTGCCGGCGACCCCGGCGATGCCAAGGATCTCGCCGGCACGGACGTTGAGCGAGACGCCACGGACGGTCTCATGGCCGCGATCGTCCTTGACGTGCAGGTCGGCTATCTGAAGCACGACGCCGCCGGGTTTGGAGTCACCGCGGTCGACCGTGAGCTCGACCTCGCGGCCGACCATCATCTCGGCCAGGTCCTCTTCGGTCGTGCCCTTGGGCGAGCGCTCGCCGACGACGCGCCCGCGCCGAATGACCGTGATCCGGTCGGCGATCGCGAGCACCTCGTACAGCTTGTGGCTGATGAAGATGATGCTTCGGCCGCTCTCGGCGAGGCGGCGCAGCAGGACGAAAATATCGTCGGTCTCCTGGGGCGTGAGCACGGCCGTCGGCTCGTCCAGGACGAGGATGCGCGTGTCGCGATAGAGAGCCTTGAGGATCTCGACGCGCTGCTGCTGGCCGACCGAGAGCGCGCCCACCTTGATGTCGGGATCGATCTCGAACCCGAAACGTTCGGCCAGCTCGCGAATCTGCTTGCGTGCTGCGCCGTGGTCGATGAAACCTCCACGGTGGAGCGTCTCCTCGCCCAGGATGATGTTCTCGGCGACGCTCAGGACGGGCACGAGCATGAAATGCTGGTGGACCATGCTGATGCCGCGTGCGATTGCGTCCGCCGGGCCGGCGATCTTGACCGGCTTGCCGTCGAGCAGGATCTCGCCCTCGTCCGGCACGGCCAGGCCATACAGGACGTTCATCAGTGTCGTCTTGCCGGCGCCGTTCTCGCCGAGCAGAGCGTGGATCTCGCCAGGACGGATGTCGAGATCGATGTGGTCGTTGGCCACAACGCCCGGATAGCGCTTGGTGATGCCGCGCATCTCGAGCGCGGGCACCGGCGGCGGGGGCGGGACCTCTTCGGGCGGTGTAAGCGACGCGGACGGTACGACGGTCACCGGTCTCCTGGGTAAAGAAGAGCGGGCCGCGATCACTCGCGGCCCGCTCCGTCTACTTCGACTTGCTGTGCCTTGCTAGGGCTGGCCGCAGGTGGTCGGGCAGGTCGTGAGTGACCCGCTCTTCATGCCGGCCAGAGCCGTGTCGAGAAGGGTCTGGATGGCTGGGGTGATCAGGTTCTTGCCGTCTTGCTCTTGCGAGACACCGATGCCGTCGTTGGTGGCGTTGAAATGCAACGCGCCCGACGCGTCGACAGCCGGCGTGGTGCCGGCCGCGATGGCCTGGATCGTGGCTGCAACGGAGCTCGACAGGTGCTTCTCAGCCGAGGTCACGATGCACTGGTACGTCGGATCCGTGGCGGCCTTGAGCGAACCCCACTCGTCGACGTCAACGCCGATGCCGTAAATGCCGGCGGCGCAGGCCGACTGGAGGATGCCGTTGCCGGTGTTGCCGGCGACCTGGAACACGACGTCGGGATGCTTGCTCTGGATGAACTGATCCGCGAAGTCCTTGCCTGCTGTTGGGTCGCCGAAGGCCTTCGTGAAGTCGGACGTCGTGACGTAGCCGATATCGACCTTCATTGAGGGGTCAACCGACATTGCGCCGAGCTGGTAGCCCTGGATGTAGCGCACGACCGCGGGCACCAGGTTGATGCCGCCGATTGCCGCTACGTTCTTGTTGGCGCTGATGCTGCCAGCGACGATGCCAGCCAGGTAGCCGGCCTGATCCTCCTGGTACTGGAGGCCAACGAAGTTGGGCAGGAGCTTGCTGGCATCTCCGGCGCAGGTCGGGGTCGCGGCGGTGTCAGGATCGCCGGTCGCCGTGATGCACGCGCTCTGGTCGACGCCGATGAACCATACCTTCGGGTTGGCCTTGGCCGCCTTGAGCGTGTCCGTGTTGAGGTTGAAGCCAACCGTCACGATGAGGTTGAAGCCCTGGCTGACGAAGTTCTGGATGTCGGGCGCGTAATCGGTCGAGCTCGTCGGGACGGCGTACTGCGGGGCCGCGGCGCCAATGGCCGTAGCGCCGGCAACCGCGCCTTCGTACGAGTACTGGTTGAAGTTCTTGTCGTTGACCGTGCCGACGTCCGTGACGACGCCAATCTTCCAATTACCGCCGGTCGATGAGCCGGTGGGAGCGGTCGAGCTTGATGGCGGCGCGACGCTCTGGGGGGCCGCCGTCGGCGTGGCGGGCACCGTGGTCGGTGTGGCCGCGGTCGGTGTGGCCGGGACGGCCGTCGGAGCCACAGCCGTAGCGGGCGGGGGCGTCGGAGCCGCGGCTGTCGGGGCAGGTGTCGTGCTCGCACCGCCACAGGCCGCGACGAGCATGACGGTCGTTGCCATCAGGGCGAACGACGAACGAATTCGCATCCGGTTAATCCTCCTCTTGTCGTTGACCGACACAGCGTGTAACAGTCCGACCCTCGCCGCGAATGCTATTCGTACGCGAGTAGGCCCGCAACATATGCACGTCAGCGGCCCGATCTCGATGCCGTGTGCGGCGGCCAATTCGCGGTCAGCTGTGCGTGCCATACTCCGGACGCCGGTTCCGGCACGTGCCAGCGGGGACCTGCGTATCGCCTCGCCTTGTTCGAGACAGCGCAGCAGGAGGGAGATGGGCGTGCCGGATACGCCTGACGACAGGCAGACGGCGGCGGCCGGACAGCAGCCGCTCGTCCTGGTCATCGAGGACGAGCCAACCATGCGCGGCCTGCTCACACGCGTGCTCGAGCGCGAGGGTTACGACGCGCTTGGCATCGGCAATGGCGAGATGGGTATGCGCGCGATCGTCGAGTACGCGCCACAGATGGTGCTGCTCGATCTGTCGCTGCCCGGCATCGACGGCTTCGAGATCTGCCGCAGGCTGCGGGCCGATCCGCTGACCGCGACGCTGCCGGTGATCGTGATCACGGCCCATACGTCGATGGAGGACATGGTCGCCGCGCTCGACGCAGGCGCCGATGACTTCCTGACGAAGCCGGTACAGCAGGTCGAGCTCCTCGCTCGAATTCGCAGCGCGATGCGCCTGCGTCGAGCGATAACGTCGCTCGAGCGCGCCACGCAGATCGTGGCGGCGCTGGCCAACGCCGTCGAGGCCAAGGACCTGGGCCTGGTGACGCACTGTCGGTGGCTGGCCCATCACGCGGCACGCGTCGGCGCCAACGTCGGCCTGCGTGGCGAGGAGCTCGAGGCGGTCGCCTACGGCGCGCTGCTCCACGACGTGGGCAAGATCGGCGTGCCCGAGCACCTGCTGCGCAAGGAAGGACCGCTGAGCGAGGACGAATGGAGCCTGATGCGCCGCCACCCTGAGATCGGCGAGCGCATCTGCCGGCCCCTGCAGGCCTCGCGGACCTTCGCGCCGATCATCCGCCACCATCACGAGCGCTTCGGCGGCGATGGCTATCCCGACGGCCTGCGTGGCGACAGGATCCCGCTCGGCGCGCGCATCGTCGCCATCGCCGACGCGTATGAGGCAATGGTTCACGGCAGGCCCTACCAGCCCGCGCAGGCGCACGAGCGGGCGCGTGACGAGCTGATGAGCCTGCGCGGCGCACAGTTCGACCCGGAGCTCGTGCCCGTCTTCCTCGACGAGCTCGAGCGCGACACGCAGGGCGTGCCGCCGCTCGTGGCGTTGCCGCAGATCGCAGTCCTTGAGCGGGAAGCCGTCGCCGGCGCCTGAATCGGCGCGTATGCAGGCATTCGAGCCGCGGCCGCCCGGGCTGCTGCGGCGGAGCTTCGTGCGCTATGGCATCCGCTTCTTCGTCGGCAGCTACCTGCGCGTCCGGCACGAGGGTTTCGCGACGCTGCCCCAGCCGCCCTACCTGCTGAACTTCAGCCACCCGAACTGGGTCGACCCATTCCTGCTCGCCTCGCACTGGCCGCGCGAGGACGCGCTGTTCATCTTCGGTCCCAAGGAAGAGGACATGAACAGCGGCTGGCGGAACATGCTCATCCGCTGGTCGCACATGGCCGTGCCGTTCCGGCCGTCGAAGAC
>CAYYVV010000044.1:0-5427 GCA_964475245.1 uncultured Anaerolineaceae bacterium
GCGTTGACGCGGCACGGCAGCCGGGCTCCGATCCGGGCGGCTTCACGGCCGTCGGCTCGCGCGTCTACTTCGCGGCAACAACGGCGACGCACGGCCGCGAGCTGTGGGTCAGCGACGGGACAGCCGCCGGCACGCACGAGGTCGCGGACATAAATCCCGCGCCAGGCGAGGGCTCTTCGCCTGAGCAGCTGACCGTCATGGATGGCCGCGTCTTCTTCTTTGCCTACGACGGTTCGGGGTGTGCCCTGTGGAAGAGTGACGGCACCACCGACGGAACAAAAAGGCTCGGCGGCGGCGATCTGTGCGAGATGGGCAACCTGGCAAAGGTCGGCCGGAAGCTGTTCTTCACCAATGACACTGGGCTCTGGGTAAGTGACGGCTCGGCGGGAGGCACGCGCCAGATTGCGGACATCGGCCAGTACAGCGGTCCGCATGCGCAACTCAATGGCGACTACTACTTCTTCAACTCGACAACTCGGGACACGTGGGACCTGTGGAAGAGCAACGGCACCCCGGCCGGGACGTCCATCGTGACCGAGATGGCCATACCACCGGAATTTGCCTCATACGAGCCGGCGGACATGATCAGCGCCGGAGGCCTGCTGTATTTCCGAATCGGGCAGATCTATCCCGGGGGCTCTACCTCTACTGACCTGTGGCAGTCCGATGGAACTGCGGCCGGGACCAGAAAAGTCCGCGACTTCGACGAGGATCAGGACCAGGTCACGGACCTCACCAAGCTGGGGGACAAGGCGTATTTCGCAGTGGACGTCGGCAGCACCGGACCCGGTACCAATCCGGCGCTGTGGAAGAGCAACGGGACCGAGTCGGGCACGAAGATCGTCAAGAGCATCAGCCCTGACGTCATCACCAGCGTCGGGTCGCGCCTGTTCCTGTTCGCTGCTGACGGCAGCGGCATGGCGCTCTGGAAGAGTCGTGGTACAGCCAGTACCACGACCAAGGTCTACTCCGTGGCGCTGCCAACATGCACGATGGGTTCGAATGACCCTTACTGCTTGCTCGATCCCACACCGGCCGCCGTGGGCTCGCGCCTGTTCTTCCCGGCGAACTCGCCCGGCAACGGCATCGAGCTGTGGGTCAGCGACGGCACGACGGCCGGAACGCACATGGTCAAGAACATCGACCGCGGCGACGCCAGCTCGAACCCGTCCAATCTGGCGAGCGCGGGATCACTGCTCTACTTCGCCGCTCGCTCTGCGAACCACGGGCGCGAGCTGTGGGTGAGCGATGGAACAGCCGCCGGCACGCACATGGTGCTGGACATCAACCCGGGCTAAGCGCCAACGAGCCATACACGTCGGGCTGATTGGCCCTCGCTTCCGAGGCGAAGGCGGCAACAATCGAGTTCAATGCCTGCAGACGTGGCCGCCGCGCTGATGTCGTGGCGCGACCCCCTGGTCGTCAACATCGCGCTCGGCGTTCAGAACGCCTGCGACTACCGGTTCGGGCGCGCGGCGAAGGTGGTCGGCACGAAATGAACGCGGACCTGGCGACCATGCTTCCCGGCTGGGGCGGATTCTTCGCTGCCGCGGCCGGGGCGAGCGCCGTGCTGCTCGGGCTCGTGTTCATCGGGCTGACGATCCATCTCGAGGGCAAGAAAGAGCGCCCGGCGCTCGTGCCACTGGCAGTGGGCAGCGCGACCACGCTCTTCTACCCGGTCATCATCAGCCTGGTGCTGCTCATGCCGCCGGCACAGCCGTGGCTGCCGACGGGCGCGCTGGCTGTGGTCGCGGTCTTCGCGGCCATCTCGGCGAGCGCTCCGATCGTCCAGTCGGACCTGCGCGTTCTGTGGTTCAAGAATCGCAAGGCGGCCGACTGGGTGCGCTACCTCGTGCCGGCCGTTGCCGCGCTGGTGCTCGTGGCGGCCGCATTCCTGATGCTCCTCGAGCCGGCAGGGGCGATCTACGCAACGGCGATCGTGATCGTCCTGTATCTCGTCGTCGGCACCCAGAACGCGTGGAACCTGTTGCTCGCCGGTCGCTTCGAGGTTGGCGCCTGGTCCGTCACGCGCAGCGACAATGATGCTAACGATGGAACCTGAGCCGACCCTGGGCGACATCCTCGGCGACCTGATCGACGAGGCGACTGACGTCACGACACCGGTCGACCGCGAGTACGCCCGCGACGGCGTGGTTTTCGCCACACGGCCCGCGGAGAACGTCATGGAGCTGCGCCTTGGCGACGAGATCGCCGAGGCCGCGATGGGCACGCCCGACGCCGGGCCATCCAGCCGAGGTCCGGCCTGGGTGCGCTTCGCCCCAGCTGAGTGGGACGACCACGCGTACGACCGGCTCGAGGCGTGGTTCCGCGTCGCGTGGCGGATGGCCGGCGGCCGCGGCTAGAGGCGCTCCAGCCAGGGATTGCCGACAGGCTCGGTCAGCTCGATTGCCGCGCGCAGCCAGCGCCGCTCGTCGTCTGAAAGCCGCGGCACGACCGCGCCAAAGTCGTCCTCATCGCGCTGCTCGCGGTCATCGGCCAACTCGACACCGGCACTCATATGGACGAGCGCACCCGCGTGGATGTCCCACAGGTGGTAGTCGGCCAGCCAGCGGCGGACCTTGGGTAGCTCGGCGCGCGCGATGCCGACCTCGACATTGCTGTGCTGGCGGCGTGGCTGTTCGTCGAGCTCGAGCGACCAGCCGCCGCAGATCCACCAGCGGAAGTCGGCGCCGTGGAAAAGGTCGCGAAGCTGGGTCAGCGTCAGTGGCGCGACGCGGCCGTAGATGCGCTCGAACTCCTCCTGGGTCAGCTCGTCGGCCACGGCTCTATCAGAACACAAAGAGACCCCCGGCCAGTTGGGCCGGGGGTCGTCTGTCGAGGAGGAGGGAATGGAGATGTGACGGCCCGGCGGCCGTCCTTGTTTCAGGCCGCGGGGGTCTGCGCCTCCGCCGGTGCCTCGGCAGGCTTCGGCGTGAATGCTTTGAGGCCGAACTGGGCCTCGAGCTGCTCGAGCGGACGGAAGCCGACGACGCCCTGCGGCGTGAAGGCCTTGCCGCTCTCGTCCGTGCCGGGGCGGAAGAACGCGATGGTCGGAATGCTCATGATGTTGAACGCCTGCGACAGCATCGGGTTCGCGTCGACGTCAACCTTCACGACCTGGACGGTCCCGTCGTACTTCGCGGCCAGCTTCTCCATCTCCGGCGCGACCATGCGACACGGTCCGCACCAGGTGGCCCAGAAGTCGACTACGACCGGCTTGTCGCTTCCGAGCACGAGCTCCTGGAAGTTGGCGTCGGTCGCGACCTTGATCTCTGACATTGCTAGATAGCTCCTTCTCAGCGTGAGATGTCGTTCATCAGCCGATATGCGTCGATGACGCGCGGATCGGCCAGCCGATAGATAACGGTGGTTCCTTCGCGACGCGTGGTCACCAGGCCCGCCGAGCGGAGCACGGCAAGATGCTGGCTCATGTTCGGAACCTGGCAGCCGACGTCGCGGGAGAGTTCCCCGACGGAGCGCTCACCGGTGGCCAGCGTCTCAAGCACGCACAGCCGCTTAGGGTCCGACAGCGCGCGGGCGACGTTAGCCGTCCGTTGGCGGTCGGTTTCGCTGGTGACAGTGGTTGCGCTCGTCAATGTCCGTTCATTCTCTCAGTTATTGCGCAAAGATGCAAGTGACGCGCAAACGCGCGGTGGGCCGGTGCGCATGCCGTGAGCAACTTCGACGCGAACCGCCGCCACCCGTCCGATCCTGCTCAACCCGTGGGCACACGTGACGCTTTGGCTGGCTGCGGACGACCGCCTCGAGCGTGGCCGGGCACTCGCGCCGTGCCGAGCTCCGTGGACGTGGTCGAACCTGCTCACCGGGTGGACAGCCGGATGCGAGGCGCGGCTACCATCGGGCCGATGACGGGGGATGCCGCGCCGATAGCCGTTCAGGGAATGGGCCGTGACCTGGCGGCCGGTGCTGGCGCCACGGCCGGGCCGCTGCGCATCGAGCTGCGGCCGGCCGATTTCACGGTCGCCGCCGCCGGAGCCGTGCCGATCGTCGCCAATTACCGCGACGCGACGACGATCGCCGTCGACCAGGGAAAGCTGCTGCTCATCCTCGGCGGCGGCGCGGCACGCTTCGTTGTCGAGCAGCTCGGCGACCGGCTGGGGCTCGTCGTCAGCGAGCTGCGCGAGCGCAGGGCGCGCCAGCAGCTGCACGACCGCTTCATAGAGGTGCCGTACCGCGAACGGCTCGAGCTGCTCGAGTATCGGCAGGGTGACGAGCACGGCGTTGCCCAGATCGCTTACCACGAGTGGGGAGTGGCGCTGCTGCCGGTCGACGAGCGGCGGCCCTTCCGGCTCGTCCGGCGCGCGGACCTAGCCACGGTCGCCGCGGAGCCCGGTCTCGGCACGGTCGCGCTCCAGCTCACGCCCCGGCCGGGCGCCAATGCCCAGCCTCCGATCGAGCTCGCCGCGCTCGGCGATCAGAACGAGAAGTACCGGCGTCGTCTCGTCGCACTCCGCGACGGAGCGGCCACGGACGCTGCCACGATCGTGGCGCAGCTGCTGCCCGACGCGCCCTTCCAGGTTCGCCAGCGTGCAGCCTCGATGCTGGTGGATGGCAGCCCCGCGTCACCGTCGGAGCTCGCCGAAGCCTGGCCATTCGTCGAGCGCGCCGTGCTGGTCGACCCGACCTTCGCCGCGAGCTACCACGCGCTCATCGCCCGCGGCACGCTCGACGGCCAGGCACCGCCGGCGTGGCTGGCACTCGCGCCACGCCAGCCGATCGTGTCCGGCACGCAGCTCCAGACGGACCCTGGCGAGACCGACTACATGTCGTGGTTCTTCGTCGGCCTGCCGGGCAACCTCGTGGCGTTCGAGCTGGTCAGTGCCGGATCGCACGCGACATACCTGTTCCGCATCGTCTCGCGGGCGCAGTTCCAGGGCCAGCCGCCGGCCGCGCTCATCGACCAGCTGGCGCAGGCGGTCTACGACGTCTCCGAGTGCCTGGTCGATGCTCGGTTCCTGCGCGAGATGATCTACCTGACCGACGCTGCGCTGGCGGACCCGCGCTACACGCGCTACCGATTCGCGATCGCCGCCCTGCCCAGCCTTCAGATGGCGCGCTGGCGTTTCGTCGGCCGGCTCATCCATCGCGACGACCCGTCGTGGGCGGCCGCGCTCGAAGATGCGATCAAGTTCAATGGCACGTCACGCGATGATGCCGCGGTGTGGCCGGGCGGCGCGGCAGCGGCCGACTCGGACGATGATGGCTCGACACAGGAGGGTGGCTGATGCCGACGTTCAAGCATCCCTGTCCGCACTGCGGCAAGTTCATCGAGCGCGACGTGGCGGCATGCCCGTACTGCGCGACGCGTGACCCGTTCGCTCCGGCACGCTGCCCCAACTGCCGAACGGTGATCGAGGACCCGAGCTGGCTGGCGTGCCCACGCTGCGGCCAGCCGGTCGGCGCCGC
>CAYYVV010000044.1:5527-9755 GCA_964475245.1 uncultured Anaerolineaceae bacterium
GGCAACCAGCCGCCGCCGTCGACCTTCATGTCGACAGCGCCGCCGACTGCCCGCCCGACACCCCAGGCCGGCCCGCCAGCCGGCCCGCCACCGCCTCCGCCGGCTTCGCAGCCCGCGCCTGCCGCCGCTAAATGCACCGGTTGCGGCGCGCCGCTCGCACCGGGCGCCCGTTTCTGCACGGTCTGCGGCACCCTCGCCGGATAGACCGGGACGATTCCGGCCACGCCGGCATATCGACGGCTACAAAGGCCTAAGCCGTCGCGCCGTACCGCGGTTCACGCTCGGCGTGACCAGCTCAAGCGTGGAATCGCCCCTCGAAGATGGGCTTAAGCCGCCGCAGAGCGCGTTTTGTCGGCGTGGCCGGAATCGCCGGCGACTAGATCGCCGCAGCGGCGCTAGGCGGCGGTCGGGGTCCCGCAGTTGCCGCAGAAGCGCGTGCCTGCGGCGAGGTCGTTGCCGCACTTGGCGCATTTGGCCATGCCCACCGGCGAGCCGCAGTTCGAGCAGAACTTCTCCGACCCAACCGGCTTGCCGCAATTGGTACACACCGTCGCTCGCGCGGACGTGTCGCCGCTGAACTGGGTCGTGCTCTCCATTGCCTGGCGCATCTGGTTGAGCTGCACCGAGGCGCGCTCGGCCTCCATCTCCGTCGCCAGCTTGGGCGCGTCATTGACGCACAGCCCGCGCTCCTCGTTCCAGCACGTCTCGTCGACCCACAGGTGGTCGCGCGGGCACTGCTTGAAGAGCGGCATGATCTCGTTCGCGGCCTTCTTGAGCGCCTCGTCACGCGCGCCGCGATCGGTGATGTTCTTGACCGTGTTGGTCGCGTTGGACGCGCCCCACAGGCCGCCGAAGAGGTTGCTGGCGCCCCCCAGCAGCGTGCTGGCCGTGCCGATCGCGGAGCGCTGGAACTCGCTGCGGTAGCCGCTGCCGCAGATCGCGCAGCGGAACTCGAACTGGTAGCCGTGTTCGTCCGAGAGATCGTTGTAGTTTTCGGTGAACGGCGTGAAGCCGGCCATCAGCTGATCCCCTCCAGAGCTGCCGAGTGACGTGCCGTCGAAACGCCCGGATGGTACGCCCGACCGGTTCAGTCTAGGTCGAGCTCGTGCAGCCGCGCGTCGTCGAGTCCGGCGTGGTGGGCGAGCTCGTGGATCACGGTTTGGCGTACCTCGCGGGCCAGCGAGCGCGGGTCGGGAAAGTCCTCCTCGAGCGGCAGCCGAAAGAGCGTGATCTTGTTCGGCAGTGCCGCCCAGTCGGCGCCCCATTCGATGGCTGGAACGCCCTCGTACAGGCCGTACAGCGTCTCGTCCTGGTCCAGCCCCTCTTCGGTGAGCTGTTCCACAGACGGCTCATCGTCGACGACGATGGCCACGTTCTCGAGCAGGCGCAGGATCTGCGGGGGCAGCCCGTCGAGGGCCGCCTCGACGAGCTGCTCGAAGCGTTCGTGGCGCGGCCCGACCGACTGAGGCAGCGCCGCACGCCGCGTCGGATGGCGGCGCGCCTGCTGGCCACGGCGTCGAAGGGGCACGTCCATATGCTATTGAGCGTGGCCGAAGAACAGAGCGTGGCCGAGGAACAGAGCGTGGCCGGCGAACCCGAGTCGCTCGTCATCACGGTCGATACGGGCGAACGCATCCACTTTCTGGATTGGGGCGGTGGGCCAACGTCGTTGCCGCCGCTCGTCCTCATCCACGGGCTCGGCTCGACCTGCTGGGCATGGACGCCGATCGCGCGCCGGCTGCGAACGGTGACCCATGTCGTCGCGCTCGACCTGCGCGGCCACGGACTGTCCGACTCCCCGCGCACGGGTTACGACCTCGAATCGCTCGCCTTCGACGCGCTGACGGTGATGGTCGGCAACGGCTGGGGCATGGACGTCGATGGGCCACCGGCCGTCGTTGCCGGGCACGGCCTGGGCGCGATGGTCGCGGCGGCGATGGCAGGCGTACAGCCGCCGTCGATTGCGGGCCTCGCCCTGATCGATGGCGGCTGGGAGGCGCTCGAGGAGTCGACCGGCCTTTCGGCGGCCGAGTTCGAACGGTCGATCGGCGACCCGCCGGAGGTCCTGGCGTCGATGGATGCCTACCTGGCGGACCGGCGGGAGTACGACCCGGCGTCGTGGGACGCCGACCAGGAGCGCGCCGCGCGCGCCGCGGTCGACGAAAAGCACGCCGGCCACGTGGCGTCGGTGGTGCGCCCGTTCGTGCTCCACTCCACTATCGAAGCGATGTTCTCGTACGACCCGATCGGGGCACTGGCCAGCGTCCGCGCGCCGATCCTCGTCGCGGTCGCCGAGAGCGGCACTGCCGACGACGACACGGTGCGCGACCGGCTGGCCGCGCTCGACGACGTGCAGCGCGCGCGCGCCGTGGCCGGAGCCGCGCCGATGACCGTTGACCGCTTCCCGGGCGCCGGCCACAACCTGATGCGCTACCGGCCGGACGAGCTGGCCGCGGCCCTCAAGAAGTTACTCGAGGCGTCGGCTCACCAGCGCTCGTAGGCCGGATGGCCGGCCTTGACGGCCACGAACGTCGCCCGGCATGTGGCCGTGACGACGCCGTTCGCCTCGAGCGCGCCCTCGACCGTCGCCCGATCGTCGGTCGAATCGACGACGTGCGCGCGCAGTCGGAGCTCGGAGTCGGTGGGCGTCGGCTTGAGCAGCTTGATGTGGTAGTCGGCCGTCACCGTCGTCGGTGGTCTGTCGGTGCCTCGCCTGCCCATCAGGTGGTGCGCGGCCGTCCAGTTGCAGTGGCAGTCGAGGAGTGTGCCGATGATCCCGCCGTTGAGGACGTTCTGGAAGGCGTGGTGGTGCGGCTCCGGCATCCAGGCGGCCACGACCTCGCCAGACTCGTCGTCAGCGAAGCTCCTGATGTGCAGGCCCCGTGGATTTGCCGGGCCGCATCCGAAGCAGACCGAGTCCGGTCCGTAACGTTCCTGGAGGCTGAGCTCAGCTGGCATCGTGGCCAATTCTCGTATACGGCTGCGACCTCGTTGGTGGGGCTCATCCACGTATTCCGATTAGCCAGTCACGCTGGATGACTTGCCCAGTCACGCTGGGTGACTGCGTAGTCGGATTGCGTGGATGAGGCACGGATAGGGCAGGCCTGGGGGCAGCCTCGGATCGCGTGTCAAACTACGAGTGATGGATCGAACACTGCCCGACCGGGTGCGCCAGCTCGTCGACGAGATGGAGCACGAGGTTGGTGAAGACGGCTTGGAGCCTTCGACGGCGCCAGGTGGTGGCGAAGGCGACGAACCGGTCGAGTCGGCGGTGCGCGAGATCCTGGTCGAGATGGGTGAAGACCCAAAGCGCGAGGGGCTCGTCAACACGCCGTCGCGCGTGCGCCGGATGTATCGCGAGCTGACCGCCGGCTACTGGGTCGATCCCGACCGAATGGTCAACAACGCGATCTTCGATGTCGACTACAGCGAGATGGTCGTCGTCAAGGACATCGCCTTCTACAGCCTGTGCGAGCACCACCTGCTGCCATTCTTCGGCCAGGCCGCCGTGGCGTACATCCCGAGCGGCCGCGTGATCGGCCTGTCCAAGATCCCGCGCATCGTCGAGATGTACTCGCGCCGGCTCCAGGTCCAGGAGCGGATGACCAAGCAGATCGCCGACTTCCTGATGGAACGCCTGCAGCCGAAAGGCGTTGGCGTCGTCGTGGAGGCCTCGCACCTGTGCGCGGTGATGCGCGGCGTGCGCAAGCCGGGGACGATCATGACCACGAGCCACGTCCTGGGCCTGTTCAGGACGGCCGACCGAACGCGGGCCGAGTTCTTCAGCCACCTGGCGCGAACGCCACCGACGATATGACCGACGAAAAGCGCGACACCACGCCCCCGAACAATCTCACGCCCGCGCAGCCGATCACGCCGCGCCGCCGGCCACCGACCTTCCAGATGGCGCAGCCCGCGCGGCGCGGCCAGTCGCAGCCTGTGGCCGATCCCGCCGAAGCGGACCAGGACCTGGAGGTCGTTGCTGGGTCGGCCGACGCTGAAGACGCTGCCATCATCGACGTGGCGCCACCGGGTGAGGCCTTCTCGCCGGTTCAGCCGGTGATGGAGCGCATCAGCGGCCCCGAGGTCTGGAGCACCCTGCCGGTAGCGCCGGAACAGGCCGATCCGCCTCCGCCTCCGCCGCCGCCAGCCGCGGTCACGAACGCCGCGCCCGTGAGTGCGGCCGTGCCCGAACCCGCTGCGCCGCCGCCGGCCGCGCCGGACTCGG
>CAYYVV010000044.1:9855-20330 GCA_964475245.1 uncultured Anaerolineaceae bacterium
GTGGCGCCGCCCGAACCCGAGCTGCCCAAGACGATGCGCGACACGTTGCGCAGCGTCGATCAGGCTTGGACCGCCTTTCGTGCCGCCGCCGAGCGCTTCCCGCTCGAGCGCATGGACGAGCGTCTCAGCGAGGACGGTTGGACGCGCAAGCAGATGCTCGAGCACGTCGCGGCGTGGCACGACCTGACCGCCGACCGCGTGGTCGACAGGATCAACACCGGCAAGCCCGCGCCACTCGACCGGGACGTCGACACGTTCAACGCGGCCGTGGCCCGTCGGGCGATCGGCAAGACCGCCGGCGAGGTGCTCAAGGACATGGACGCGACCTTCAACCGGCTGCGTCGCCAGATGGCGCGCCTTAACGACGCACAGTTGCGTGCCGATGACTGGTGGCTGGCCCATGTCATCAGTGCCAACACGTACGGCCACTACGGCGAGCATTGGGCCGAGATCTACACGCCCGAGCCGCCGCCCAGCGGCCGCGCGCGACGTTGAGCGCATCGTGTGCTGACTATCCTTCGCGCCGATGACTGACACGCTCGCCCGACCGATCAAGGTGCTCATCGCCAAACCCGGTCTCGACGGCCACGACCGCGGCGCGAAGGTGCTCGCGCGCGGCCTGCGTGACGAGGGTTTCGAGGTGATCTACACCGGCCTGCGCCAGACGCCGGAGATGATCGTGTCCGCGGCGCTCCAGGAAGACGTCGACGTCGTCGGCCTGTCGATCCTGTCCGGGGCGCACATGACGCTGCTGCCCAAGATCACGGCCGGCCTGCGCGAGCAGGGCCTCGACGACGTTCTCGTCACGGCCGGCGGGATCATCCCGGACGCCGATATCCCCGCGCTCGAGCAGGCCGGCGTCTCGCGCGTGTTCGGGCCGGGCACGACCATCCGCGAGGTGAGCGACTTCATCCGCGACAACGTGCACCGGCGCGAGGAGTGACGGACAGCCCGGACGCACCACAGCCGACGCTCGCTGAACGCGCGCGCAGCGGCGATCGACGCGCACTGGCGCGGCTGCTGACCGAGGTCGAGAACCGGACCACCAAGGGGGAGGAGGCGCTGCGCGCGCTCTATCCGTCCGCCGGCCGCGCCCACCTGGTCGGCATCACCGGCGCGCCGGGTTCGGGCAAGAGCACGCTCGTCGCGGCGCTGGTCAGCGAAGCGCGCAAGCCGGACGCACCGGGCGGCCCGAGGCCGGTCGCGGTGATCGCCGTCGACCCGTCGTCGCCGATCACCGGCGGCGCGATCCTGGGTGACCGCGTGCGGATGCAGATCCACGCAAGTGATCGGGACGTCTTCATCCGCTCGATGGCATCGCGTGGCCACGGCGGCGGGCTGGCCACGGCAACCGTCGCGGCCGCGGCGGTCATGGACGCGTCGGGCTTCCCGCTCATCCTGATCGAGACCGTGGGCACGGGCCAGAGCGAGGTCGAGGTCGCCGCGATCGCCGATACGACCGTCGTCGTCCAGGCGCCCGAGATGGGCGACGAGGTCCAGGCGATCAAGGCCGGCCTGCTCGAGGTGGCCGACATCGTCGTCGTCAACAAGTCCGACCGTCCTGGTGCGGACCGCACCGCGGCGCAGCTGCGCGCGATGCTCACCGTCGGTGCACAGGCCGACCGAGCGGCAGTGGCTGCCGGGCGGCCGCGCCCCAAACGACCCGACGTGATGCTCGCGTCGGCGCTGACCGGTGCCGGCGTGCCTCAGCTCCTGGCCGCACTCGACCGGCGCGCGTCGGCAGCACGCAGCAGCGCTACAGACGAAGCGGCACTCAAGCGTGCCGAGGCGCAGCTCTCGGGCATCCTCGCCGAGCGTCTCGCACAGCGGCTTCGCTCGCCGGATGTCGCCGAGCGCCGCGACGCCACGCTGCGTGCCGTCGCGGCGCACGAGCTCGATCCCTACACGGCCGCCGACGAGCTGCTCGCCGCGATCAGCGGTTCCGATCCCGCCTGACGAACAGGAACCTCGAGCTGATCCTGCGCGGACTGGAGTCGCGCCGCTAAAGTTTGGCTGATGGCGGACAGGACGGTGCTCGTGTGCGGCGCGGGGCTGATGGGTCACGGCATTGCCCAGGTCATGGCCGCGGCCGGACATCGCGTTTCGCTCTACGAGCCGGAAGTGGCCCGCGCCGAGGCCGGCCGTGCCAGGATCGGGGCCAACCTCGAGCGATCCGTGGCCAAGGGCCGGATCAGCGACGACGACCGGCGCCAGCAGCTCGGCCGCATCGCCGTCGCGACGTCGCTCGCCGAAGCGGCGAAGTCGGCCGAGCTCGTGGTCGAGGCGGTCTTCGAAGACGAGAAGGTCAAGCGCGATCTGTTCGTCGAGGTCGCTGCCACGGCTCCGGCCGACGCCGTGCTGGCCAGCAACACGAGCTCGATCTCGATCACCCGCCTGGCTGCGACTCTGCCGCTGGCGCGCCGCGGCCGTGTCGTGGGCATGCATTTCTTCTCGCCCGTGCCGGTCATGCCGCTCGTCGAGCTTATCCGGGGCACAGAGACGAGTGACGAGACGGAAGCCTACGTGCGCAACATCGCCGCCGAGCTCGACAAGAAGGTCATCGTCTCGAAGGACCGGCCGGGCTTCATCGTCAACCGGATCCTGATGCCCTACCTGGCCGAGGCGATGCGTGCCTACGAGGAGGGCCTGGGCACGGCCGAGGACATCGACACTGGCGCTAAGGTTGGCCTGAACCATCCCATGGGCCCACTCGAGCTGGCCGATTTCATCGGCCTGGATGTTTGCCTGCACATCATGGAGGTGCTCCATGACGGCTTCGGCGCTCCGCACATGGCGCCGCCGCCAGTCCTTCGCCAACTCGTCGACGCCGGGCACCTGGGCCAGAAGACGGGGCGCGGCTTCTACAGCTACCCACGCGAGTAGCGGGCGATGAGCGCAGTCGGCCTTGACGGCGCGACCTCTCCCGGCGGCCTGACCGACGAGGAGCGCCTGCTCCAGCAGACCGTGCGCGATTTCGCGCGCCGCGAAGTGGCGCCCGGCGCCGCCGAGCGCGACGAGGAGGAGAGGTACGACCGGGCGCTGTTCAACCGCCTGGGCGAACTCGGACTGACGGGCGTCCCGTTTCCTGCGGAGGTCGGTGGCGCGGGCTTCTCGTACCGCGCCTGGACGCTGGTCATGGAAGAGATCGCATACGCCGACATGGCCCTCGCGATCTCGCTCTCGGTCCACATCCTGTCCCAGTACCCGGTCATCGCGTGGGGCACCGACGAGCAGAAGTCACGCTGGCTGCCGGACATGCTCGCGGGCAAGAAGATGGGCGCCTTCGCGTTGACCGAGCCGCAGGCAGGCTCCGACGCATCCGCCCTGAAGCTGCGCGCGGTGCGCACGGGCACGGCGTCGTCGCCGATCTCGTACATGCTGACCGGCACCAAGATCTGGATCACCAACTCGGCCGAGGCCGAGCGCTTCCTCGTCTTCGCCTCGACCGACCCGACGATGGCCTCGCGGGGTATCAGTGCCTTCCTCGTCGAGCGCGACACGCCCGGTTTCACGCTTGGCGCACGCGAGCGCAAGCTCGGCATTCGTTCTGATCCGACGGGCGAGCTGATCTTCGAGAACGCAGAGGTGTCGGCCGAGAACCGCCTTGGCGGCGAAGGATTGGGCTACAAGATCGCGCTTTCAGCGTTGAGTGAGGGGCGCATCTCGATCGCCGCGGCGTGCGTCGGCGTCGCCCAGGCGGCACTCGACGCCGCGGCGAAGTACCTGACCGAGCGCAAGCAATTCGGCCAGCCGCTGTCGGAGCAGCAGGGACTGCGCTTCATGCTCGCCGAGATGGCCCAGAAGGTCGCCGCGGCACGAGCCCTGACGCGCGCCGCCGCCGAGGCCAAGGACCGTGGCGAGCCCATTGCCGAGGCGTCGTCACTGGCCAAGTGGACCGCGTCCGACGCGGCCATGAGTGTGACCACGGACGCGGTCCAGCTCTTCGGCGGCAACGGCTACTCGCGCGAGTTTCCGGTCGAGCGCTACATGCGCGACGCGAAGGGCGCCCAGATCTACGAGGGCACCAACCAGATCCACCGCCTGATCGTCGCCGACCACCTCATCAAGCGGGTGACCGGCGCCTAGATCGGCTTCGGCGCTCCGCTCACGCGGTACAGGTGACGCTCGCCGGGCAGGCCCTTGAGCTCATGCAGCCCGAAGTCCTCGAAAGACAGCTCGCTGCCATCGAGCAGATCGCGGACAGTCGACGAGACGATGACCTCGTCGGCGCCGGCGAGTGCCATCATCCTGGCCGTGGCGTGAACGACGACGCCACGCACGTCGCCCGCGCTCATCTCGATCTCGCCCGTCTGGACCCCGGCGCGGATCTGAATATCGAGCGGCCGCACCGCGTCGGCTATGGCCATCGCCGCGCGCACGGCCCGCTCGGCTGAGTCGAACAGTCCCAGCACGCCGTCGCCGGTGGTCTTGATCAGGCGGCCCTCGTTGCTGTCGATCACCCGCTCGGCGAGCTCGTTGTGTCTGGAGATGAGCTCGAGCCAGCGTTCCTGGCCCATCTCCACTGCACGTGCCGTCGAATCGACGATGTCGGTCATCAGCACTGATGCGAGCGTGCGCCGGTTCGCGGATCCGCTGCCTTTGGCGAAGCCGCGCAGCGCCTCGAAGTCGAAGCTCACGACTGCCTCGTCACCGACGACCCAGGCATCGTGGCCGGGTGGGATCTCGAGCACGTCGCCGGCGTGGAACTCGAGCTCGACGCCGTCGGCCATCTGGATCCTGAGCTGACCCTGGAGAAGAAGTCCGACGTGGTGCGATTGGCAGTACTGGGTTCCGGCGATGGGTTTGACATCGACCGACCAGCGCCAACCGGGCTGCCACGTGATCCTGGCCACTACCCGGTCGTCGAGCTCGACGACCTCAACCCTGCCGCGCGGCGTGACGCGGACGTCCTGCGATTCCTCGAATCTGCGGCGCTGCAGCCTGGCCATCGCCGGAGTCTAAGGTCCCGCCGGACGTAAGATGCCCCGATGAATCAGGGTTCGAACGGGCAGGTGTTCATCGTGTCGGCGGCGCGAACGCCGATCGGCAAGTTCGCAGGTTCGCTGGCCGACGTGCCGGCGACGACGCTCGGCGGCATCGCGATCCGCGCCGCCGTCGAGCGCGCGGGCGTGCCCACGGACCAGGTCGACGAGGTGCTCATGGGCCAGGTGCTGCAGGCGGGTGTCGGGCAAGCGCCCGCGCGCCAGGCCGCGCTCAAGGCCGGTCTCGCCGACAGCACCAGCGCAACGACGATCAACCGCGTCTGCGGCAGCGGCCTCAAGGCGATCATGCTCGGCGCGGCCGAGATCCGCGCCGGTGACGCCGAGATCGTCGTCGCCGGTGGCATGGAGAACATGAATCAAGGCCCGTACCTGATCCCCAAGGCGCGCTTCGGCTACCGCCTGGGCAATGCCGAGCTCATCGATGTGACCGTCCACGACGGCCTGTGGTGCAGCACCGAGCAGTGCCACATGGGCACGCACGCCGAGCGCGTGGCGATGAAGAACGAGGTCAGCCGCGCGGACCAGGACCAGTTCGCGCTCGAAAGCCACCAGAAGGC
This sequence comes from uncultured Anaerolineaceae bacterium, assembly GCA_964475245.1. Lineage (GTDB taxonomy): Bacteria > Chloroflexota > Limnocylindria > Limnocylindrales > CSP1-4 > JALYGJ01. Next base: position 15,416 of record CAYYVV010000044.1, read on the forward strand.
GCTTGCCGCGATCAGCGCCGGCCGCTTCCGCGACGAGATCGTGGCCGTGCCGGTGCGCAAGGGCAAGGAGACGGTCGACTTCGACACGGACGAAGGACCGCGCGCGGACAGCAGCCTCGAGGCGCTCGCCCGACTCAAGCCGGTCTTCGCCCTGCCAGATCCCGAGCCCGATTCGCCGGTCGGCATGCCCGATGGCACGGTCACCGCCGGCAACGCGCCGGGCATCACCGACGGTGCCGCGGCGACGGTCGTGGCCAGCGAGCGCGCCGTCGAGCGCTACGGACTCATACCGCTCGCGCGGATCATCGGTTACGCGCAGGCCGAGGTCGAGCCGAAGTGGCTCTTCCTGGCGCCGGTGAAGGGCGTCCAGAAGCTGCTCGCGCGGATCGAGATGCCCATCGAGGCCTTCGACCTCGTCGAGATCAACGAGGCCTTCGCGGCGCAGGTCCTGGCCGATGGTCGGGAGCTCGGCTTCGATTGGTCGAAGGTCAACGTCAACGGCGGCGCGATTGCGCTGGGGCATCCCATCGGCGCCAGCGGAGCGCGTATCGTGGCCACCCTGCTGTACGAGTTGCAGCGCAGGGAGGGCAGGTATGGGCTGGCAACGCTGTGCCTGGGCGGTGGGGGATCGGTCGCCATGGCGTTCGAGAGGATCTAGCACCGGAAGTTTCACTCGGTGAGCCGCATCCGCGTCGCCACCGACTCCGCGAGCGACCTCGAGCCGCACGAGGCGGAGCAGCGCGGCATTCTCGTCGTGCCGCTCTACGTCACCTTCGGCGAGCGCGAGTTCCGTGCCGGCGTAGACCTTTCGAGCCGCGACTTCTGGCGCGAGCTGACGGCCGCCGGAGCGGCCTTTCCGAAAACCGCAGCCGCGCCGCCGGGCGCCTTCCGCGAGGCTTTCGAGCGCCTGTTTGCGGAAGGCGCTGAGGACATCATCTACGTCGGCGTCGGGGCCAAGCTGAGCGCGACGATCGCCAGCGCCAAGGTCGCCCGCGATGGCCTGTCGGCGGAGCGCCAGGCGCACGTCCATATCGTCGACAGCAGGGGCGCGAGCATGGGCGTCACGCTGCTCGCCCAGATGGCCGTGGACATGGCCGCGCAGGGCAGGTCGGCTCCCGACATCGTGGCCGAGATCGAGCGCCGGCGCGATGACGTCAGGTTCTTCGTGGCGCTCGAAACCCTCGAGTACCTCAAGCGCGGCGGCCGGATCAGCCCGGCGCGGGCGGCAATCGGCAACGTGCTCTCGGTCAAGCCGATCATCACCATCGAGGACGGCGTCGTGGAGACGGCCGACCGACCGCGGACACGGAGCAGGGCGCGCGCACGACTGCTCGAGCTGCTCAGCGATCCGAAGCCGGAGCAGGTCTGGCTGTTGCACGGCGAGGCCGAGGGCATGGACGAGTTCGCGGCCGAGCTGGCCGCGCTGTCCGGGTTTCCGGTCGAGCAGATGTCGATCCATTTGATCGGGCCGTCCGTCGGGCCTCATGTCGGTCCCGGCGCGTATGGCGGGGTCGTGCTGCGCCCGGCGGCCGTGCCACATAAGTGACTCTTGGCTGCCGACTGGTGATACAAGACTGCCGCCCATGGTGACCTCCGGCCCATCCGGGTAGCCACCACTGGCGATGTAGACTCGAGTCGCTTTCGCGGGCCCCTCGTGCTCCCGGGCCCGGTTGACTCACGCCCCTGGAGGACTTTGATCCTGATGACCACCGAGCGAGCAGCGCCGGCCATTAATGCATGGCACGTTGCGCAAGAGCAGTTCGACAACGCTGCTGAACGCCTCAATCTCGATCCTGGCCTGCGCCAGGTTCTACGCGAGCCCCGCCGCGAGCTCCACGTCCACTTCCCCGTGAAGATGGATGACGGCTCGGTCAAGGTTTTCGAGGGCTATCGCGTCCAGCACAACCTCAGCCGCGGCCCTGCCAAGGGCGGTATCCGCTACCACCAGGACGTCAGCATCGACGAGGTCAAGGCCCTCGCGATGTGGATGACCTGGAAGTGCGCGGTCGTCGGCATCCCGTATGGCGGCGGCAAGGGTGGCGTAATCGTCGACCCCAAGAAGCTGTCGCGGCGCGAGCTCGAAAACCTGAGCCGGCGCTTCTTCACTGAGATCGAGGTCCTGATCGGCCCCGAGCGCGACATCCCCGCGCCGGACGTCAACACGACCCCCCAGGTCATGGCCTGGTTCATGGACACCTATTCCATGCACGTCGGGTACACGGTGCCTGGCGTCGTCACCGGCAAGCCGATTTCGCTCGGCGGCTCCGAGGGCCGCAACGAGGCAACGGCGCGCGGCACAGTCTTCTGTGTCATCGAGGCGTCCAAGCACCTGGGTCTCGACCTGACCAAGGCCACGGTCGTCGTGCAGGGCTTCGGCAATGCCGGCTCGATCGCCGCGCAGCTGATGGAGAAGGAAGGATCGAAGGTCCTCGCCGTCTCCGACTCGTCCGGCGGGATCTACAACCCGGACGGTCTCGACATCTCGCGCGTCGTGGGCTGGAAGGCCGAGCACGGCACGGTCGTCGGCTTCCCCGGCGCCCAGGCCAAGAGCAACGCCGAGCTCCTCGAGATCCCGTGCGACGTGCTCATCCCGGCCGCGCTCGAGAACCAGATCACGGCCTCGAACGCCGAGCGGATCAACGCCAAGATCGTGGCTGAAGCGGCCAATGGCCCGACGACGCCCGAGGCGGACGAGATCCTCTATCGCCGCGGCATCTTCCTCATCCCCGACATCCTGTGCAACGCCGGCGGCGTGACCGTCTCGTACTTCGAGTGGGTCCAGGACCTCAACCGCGATCACTGGAGCGAGGAAGTCGTCAACCTGAAGCTGCACGAGATCATGGTTCGTGCCTTCGGTGAGACGCTGACAATCGCTGAGCGCGAGCAGGTGCACATGCGCATGGCGGCCTATCTGCTGGCCGTTCAGCGTGTGGCCGACGCTACCGCTATGCGCGGTCTCTACCCGTAAAACACGCGTACAAAACGCGAACCAGAAGAAGGCCGCTCGGCTGCACCGAGCGGCCTTCGCATTTCGAAAAGAACAGCGACGCAGCGCGACTTCAGCCGCTAGACTGCGGGCGCCTCGCGCGCTGCCTGCCGCACCAGTTGCGGTGAGCGATGGGCCCACGGAGGGGGAATATGGCCGGCGTGCCTGATCTGCGTCGCTACGCGTCACTTGCCGATGCAGCCGACGACAACCTGCCCAGATTTGCCGACCGGGTCCTTTTCCGGGCCGAGACGGCCGACGGGCGGGAAGATTGGTCGGCCCTGGAGCTTCTACGTCGCTCCCGACTCGCCGCGTACCGCATGCTCGCCGCGGGCGTCAACAGCGGTGACCCCGTTCTGATCTGGTCAACCAGCAGCCCCCAGATGGCCGCCTTGATGGTCGGAGCGTGGCGTGCCGGGATCATCCCTGTGCCTCTCGACCTGCGCTTCACGAGCGACCTTGTCGACCGCGTCGGGATGCGCGCCGGCGCGCACTGGATCGTCTCCGGCGACGACAACGATCTGAACGGCTCGGCCTTCAGCGGAATGCACCGTCTCAGCCTGGGCGAGCTTGTCGACCCAGCGACGGATTCGCTGCCCGCCGATTGGGAGGCTCACGTCACGGGACTCCCCAGGCCAACGCGCTCGGACCTCATGGCGGTCATGTACACCTCGGGCACGACCGGACAGCCGCGCGGGGTGATGCTCTCGCACGGCAACGTGCTCGAACCGATGCAGATCGGGCTGTCCAAGTGGTACGCCCGCCTGATGATGTATTTCATCTACGGCCGGCAATTCCGGGTCATCGCGACGATGCCGCTATCCCACATCTACGGGATGTCCGGGCTGACCGCCTGCCTGGTGTTCGGCATCCAGATTGCGTTTCCACGCAGTCGAACGCCGCGCGCCCTGCTCCAGGCGATGCGCGACTACCGGCCGACGTCGCTCAACGGCGCGCCGCGGATTCTCGAGATCATCTGGCGCCAGCTGCTCCATGAGATCGACGCGGCTGGCCTGCGCGAAGCGTTCGAGCAGCGACGACAGCGCTCCGCGCGCTACCCGTATTGGCTGCGCCGGCGGATGTTCAAGCGCGAGCTCGCGCTGCTCGGCGGAGCGGTGACCGCTGTCGGCTCGGCATCAGCGTACCTGCCGCCCGACCTGCAGAAGGCCTGGGAGAGCATCGGCCTCCCGGTCACGCAGGGATACGGCGCGACCGAATGCGGAGGGGTCGCGGGGACAACACCGCTTCGCCATCCCGTGGGCAAGGTCGGTCGGGTCTCGCCCGCGAACACGGTCGAGCTCGCGCCCGACGGGGAGATCCTGGTAACCGGGCCGGGCGTCTCAGCCGGCTATTGGCGCGACGCGGAAGCGACGAGCAAGGCGTGGGACGAGAAGGGCCGGTACCACACTGGCGACGTTGGGCAGTTCGACCATGCGGGCAACCTCATCCTGATCGGCCGCAAGAAGAACGTCATCGTCCTGTCGAACGGTCTCAACGTGTACCCCGAAGACATCGAGGCCGCGCTGCGCGAACACGGTTTGGGCGACTCAGTGGTCGTCGAGACGGAACCGGGCAGGATCGAGGCGATCCTCCTCGACGCGGGCCGTGAACTGTCTCTCCCGCCGACTGATTACGCACGCATCGATGCCGCGGTGCGCGCTGCCAACGCGACGCTGACCCCACACGAGCGCGTCGATGGCTGGCGCCTGTGGCCCGAGTCGGACTTCCCGCGCACCCTCACAGACAAGATCCGCCGCGATCCGATCCGCGCCTGGGCGGCCTCCGACAACGTACCGCTACCGGTGCGCGAGGGCCTCGCCGAAGCCTAGGTAGCCCGGACGCTCAGCTGCCGGGCGTCGCGGCGAATGCTGCGGCGACCAGCGTTGGCAGTGCCTCGAATGGCCGCTGCTCCGCGATCGGCATCAGCTG
>CAYYVV010000045.1:0-5296 GCA_964475245.1 uncultured Anaerolineaceae bacterium
TGGTAGGGGAGCCAGGATTCGAACCTGGGACCAGACGGATATAAGCCGTCCGCTCTAACCGCTGAGCTACTCCCCCGCCAAAAAGCCTACACCGAGGCCGCCTCGATCGATCCGATTTAGGGTGTCCCATAGGCGGAGCCGCAGTTGACGCTCTGTGGCGCGTCCGGCGCAATGGTTTCGTCTGGCGGCGCCTCGACGAAAACAAGCAATCGTCCGGCGGAGTCAAAGGTCCATTCGCGGATCACGCCAGGAGGGTTGGTGCACCAGATCTGCCCTTGGTTGCTGGCTGGATACTCGTATCGAAACTCGTAGCAAATACCGGCCGAATCAAGCTCAGCGCCTGCTTCTGCAGCATCCATCCCGGTCGCGATGCTCAGGCCAGAAAGATCAGGATTGAACTTGGCGCCTGCGGGCGCGTTGCCAGGCGGCGCCGTTGGCCCTGCCGGGGTGCACGTCTGAGGTTTCAGCGCGGCAAAGGCCGTCAGGCGCAAGCCGTTGATGGTCAGCCGTCCCGAACTCGCGTCGCTGGTCCCGTTCAGGTCCAGGTTGCCCTCGTAGCTGTCGCCACGAGCAGCTTTGACCGAAGGCGCCTGGTAGTAGATCCAGTTGCCCGGTGTGAGGCCGTCGTACGTCCGGATCTCGCTCACCCACCAGTTCGAGTCGTCCGCTGCGAAGTAGATGTTCAGGCGCATCTCGATGCCCTGCTCATTCCATGACATCTCGAGCGTGCGATAAGTCGACGAGCCCGGATCGGAGTGGAGGGCGGCGTCGGCGGGCGGGCTGAAGGACTTGTCGCCGACGTGGATGGCAACGGTGTTTGCCTCGAGCGTGACCACCCCAGTGGCCCAATCAAAAGTCCGCGGGCCAGCGCCGGGTCCGGCGGGTCCCTTCGCGTACACGAGAACCAGCGCTGCGCTCAGCGCCAGAACGACTGCCAGTCCAGACGCGCCGATGAGGAATGACGACATCGCCCGATGCGCGCGGACGTGGGCGGCCGGCTCCGTCCGAGCCGCCTCGTACAGGGATGCTGGCAACGGAGTGCGTGCACGTTCGGCCAGCACCGCCCGCACGTCGCGCTCGAAGCGCATCTCGCCCGGGTCGAACTCGCTCATCTGTCGATCTCCCACGCTTTGCGGAGCTGCTCGAGCCCGCGGTGCAGCCTTGACTTCACTGTCCCTGGCCGGGTGCCCGTTCGCCGTGCGATCTCATCAACCTCGAGGTCCAGGAAGAATCGAAGCGCGATCACGATCCGTTGATCGACGTTTAGTCGGTCGAGCGCGATCCGGACGGCGTCTCGCTGGGCCGTCGTCTCCGCGAGATCGGCAGAATCGTCCGCGCGAGCTGCGCCAACGCCCATCGCAACGAAGACGGGACTCGATTTCATGCGCCGAAGTCGGTCGCGACAGGCGTTGACGACGATGCGCTGGAACCACGCATCGAAGCTGCCCGGGTCGCGCAGCGCGTGACGCGAGCGCCATGCCCGCTCGATCGCGTCTTGCATCGCGTCCTCCGGGTCGCCGGTTGGACCCACGATCGCGGCGGCCAATCGAAATGCGCCCTCGATGCTCAGCTCGAGTCGAGATCGAAAGAGCGCGTCCCGATCTTCGCCTGTCCTATCCGGGCTCGCCGCGGACACCAGGACTCGTTCGGTCTCCATCGCTCTATTTGACGAAGCGGGCCAGGCGAAACGTTCCAGAACCGTGGTTCAGCGGCCGAGGAGTACCTGGAAGACGACGACGAGCACGATGTAGGCGATGGGCACGGCCGCGAAGAAGCCGAGGACGCCCGACCAGGCGGACCGGCGCCGTTCGGTACCGGCGCCGGTGGGCAGCTCGACCCACAGGTACGTGGCGACGCTGCCGACGATGATCACGACAGCAATGAAGAGCACGACCCACGGCGTGAGATCGGCGCTGGGCGCGACGATCGCGTAGATCAAGATCAGCAAGCCGCCGACGACGGCCACGGCCAGGTTCGCGAGCACTGCCCGCAGGACGGGCGGCGGCGGGTTGCGCGCCTTGCGCCACTGGACGTCCAGCCACGAACGCTGGTCCGGATCCTGGTCGCTCATTGGCCGAGCAGCGGCAGTCGGCGCGGGATCGAATCGGGCGTGCTCGCCGCGATCTCGCGGACCGCGCCGACAAAAGTGTCGATCTCCGACTCGGTGTTGAACCAGCCGACACTCGCCCTGATCGCGCTCCCGTCGGGCGTCATGCTCACGATGGCAAATGCGCGCCGGCGCAGCTCATCGACCGTGTCCTCCACGGTCCAGTTATCCACGCTGAAGGTCAGGACGGCCGGCTGCGGCCGGGCGAGTCGGACTCCGGGAATCGCCTGAAGCGACTCAAACAGGCCGGCGGCGAGGCGCTCAGTCCGCGCATAAGCCCATTCGAGCCCGACATACATCTCCAGCCAGCCGACGCTGCGCGCGAGCCCGAGCACGGCCGTTCGGGAAAGGCCGGACGAGGGCGCCACTCCCAGCGCCGACGATCCGAGTCCGGGCGCGATCCACAACGCCGCCGTCTGCTCCGGACCGAGCAACCACTTGTCGCAGGCGAACGCCAGAAAGTCGGCACCCATAGCCGACGCTTGGGTCGGTACGGCGCCGACCGTCAGCGACGCGTCGACGACCGACCGGTGATCTCTGTCGCCGATGCGGCCAGCGAGCGCGAGGGCGGCATCGACGCCAGCCGTGAGCACGATCTCCGACGGATCCGCGACGAGCAGCGCCGCGAGGACCGCGCGCGCCTCTTCGACGCGCTGCTCCATGTCCTCGTCGCGGCCGACAGTTGCCCGACCAACCTTCAGCTCCCAGTCGTCTGCTTCGCGCATCGCGACCGCCGTCTCAGCCGGCAGTGGCCCAAAAGTGGCCGTGTCGAGATAGATCCCTGCCGATAGGGCAGGCAGTAGGTCGCGCAGGCGGAGCACCTTCGCGTCGTCGGCGGTGGTCATGCCGGCGGCGCCGCGCCGGTGTGCGTCTGGACGCTGAATCGGCGCCCACTTTCGAGTCGGCGGAAGAGCGTCTCGACGTTCGTGATCGTGTCGATCTCGCGCGCGTCCTTGTCCGGGCGCAGTCGGAAGATCCGCGGGAAGCGCAGCGCGAAGCCGCTGTCGTGGCGGTTGGAGCGGTGGATCACGTCGAACGCGATCTCGACGACGATCGTCGGCTCGACGACGTAGAAGCGCCCGATCTGCTCGAGCGTGTGCTCGAGGAAGTACGCCGTCATGTCGGCGATCTCCTTGTCGGTCAGCCCGCTGTACGCCTTGCCGATCGTGACCAGCCGGTCGCGACTTCCCTCGCGGTCGTCGCGCACGGCGAAGGTGTAGTCGGACAGCACTCCGTGGCGCTTGCCGTGCCCGACCTCGACACCAACCACGACGCAGTCGAGCGTCGCCAGCGGTCGCTTGAGCTTGAGCCAGCCGTAGCCGCGCCGGCCCGGGGTGTAGGTCGATTGCGGGTCCTTGACCATCAGGCCCTCGTTGCCGCGGTTCTGAGCTTCGTCGAACACGGTTGACAACTCTTGGGCCGTGGCTGCTGTCAGCAGATTTGCCGTGGCCATGCCCGGCACGTCCGGCAGGCGCAGCGCGTCGAGGCGCGCCCGTCGCTCGCGCAGCGGTTCACTGAGGAGTGGCGCGACGGGCGCGTCGCCGCCCGGGCCGTGGGCAAGGATGTCGAACGCGACATAGATGACCGGCACCTGCGCCTGCATCTCTTTTGAAGGATTTTTGCGCCCCAGCCGCTGCTGAAGCTGGATGAACGGCAGTGCCATCCCGTCGCGGAAGGCGAGCACCTCGCCGTCGAGGATCCCGTCCCACGCCAGGTTCCGGGCCGTGGCCACGATCTCCGGGTAGCCGTCGCTGATGTCGTGCAGGTCGCGGCTGAACAGCTTCACCTCGGCACCCTGCTTGTGGAGCTGGGCGCGGATGCCGTCGTACTTGTCCTCGACCCATACCGGCGCGCCGAGTCGAGTCAATACCTCCTCCTCGTCCGCAACCGGCGAGGCGAGCATCGACTTCAGCGGCCGGAACATGACGAGCTCGGCCTGCCCGAGGCGGCCGTCACGGGCCAGCTCCGCGCTGTGGCCCAGGTCACCGGTGAGCATGCCCGCGGTCTGAACGTCCGCCAGCGGCTGGTCGAACGCCTCGGCGATGGCCGCCTCGAGGTGGCCCTCGCGCAATCCGATGCGCAGGTCCCCCGACAGGATCTTGACCACCGATTTGGCGCACAGGCCATCGCAGCGCCCGAGCAGCGCGCGCAGCGCTGCGCCCTTCACTGCCGCGCCTCTTGCTTCGGCGACGGCACTGAACGCGGCGTCCGCGTCGGGCAGTGACGGCGGGTGGCCGACTGGCTCGTACGAGTGCGAAACAAAGAGGTCGTTGATCGCCTGGCCGAGGTCGGACGAATCGTTGTAGGCGGCTCCCAGCGCGCCCGGGCGCGCACCCACCAGCTCCTGGGCGACGGCGGCAATCGCGGCCCAGCCGATGCCGGTCGAGCGCGGATCACGCTCGGCGAAAGGCCGGCCGGTCACGTAGCGGACGGCCAAGGGCAGTTCGTCGGCGTTCAGCGTGCGCAGGTAAGCGGCGAGCGTTCCGACCTTCTCGCTCGTGCGCGACGTGGCCGCGATACGCGCCGCGGTTTCGCTCCAGCGGTGCATTCGGAGCGATGGTAGCGGCGGTGTACGATCGGCCTCCTTCGCCGTGGAGGCTTCGTGGCCGATTACTCGCAGAGCGAGCTGTGGCACCCAAAACAGATCGTCGGACGGCTTGTCGCGCTGCGCCGGCCGAGCGCGGACGACCTGCCCGCGGTCGTGCGTTGGTACCGCGACCCTGAGATCGCGCGCCTGACGCGCTACCAGACGCGGCCCATGAGCCAGTCGGAGATCGAGCGCTTCTTCCAGGTCCGCATGATGTCGCCCGACGCGCTGGCGTACTCGATCGTCGAGCTGCCGCGCTGGCGCCAGATCGGCTTCACGACCTTCTCGTCGCTCGATCCCGACAACGGCTCGGTGCTGTTCCACATCACGATCGGCGAGCGCGACGCGTGGGGCCGCGGACTGGGCACGGAGACGACCTCGCTGATGCTGTCGCACGCCTTCGAGCGGCTGGCGCTGCACCGCGTGGGCCTGACCGTCTTCTCGTACAACCTGCGCGCTATCCGCGCCTACGAGAAGGCCGGGTTCCGCGTCGAGGGCCAGCTGCGCGACGCGATCATGCGCGACGGCCACTATTTCGATGAGGTCCAGATGGGCGTGCTCGCGACCGAATGGCTCGAGACGCGCTACGGCGCGCTGAACGA
>CAYYVV010000045.1:5396-16322 GCA_964475245.1 uncultured Anaerolineaceae bacterium
AGATGGGCGTGCTCGCGACCGAATGGCTCGAGACGCGCTACGGCGCGCTGAACGATCTAGTCGGTGCCGAGAGCGAACCCACGAGCACGCGCTGATGCCTTCGACTGGCGCGCGCGCCGACGAGGCGCGCGCCGAGTTCCGGCGCCTGATCGCCCAGCCCGGCCATGCCACGGACAACGCGCGCATGGCGATGGAGACGCTCGAGAGCGCGCTCGAGGAGGCCGTCCTCGAGCGCACGCCCGAGATCGATCAGACGCTGGCCGACCTGCGCCTCGCCCTTGAGCAGGACGATGGCCAGAAGCTGGGCGGCAAGAGCGCCGAGGCCGCACGCTTCATCACCCGCCGACTGGCCCAGTTGCTCGACGAGGCGTGACTACACTGCGCCGATGACCAGCTTCCTTGGCCGTGGCCCACGCGTCAGCGACGAGCACAAGAAGCGCATCCCGCCCGGCCAGTACTTCACCGAGAAGTGGCCCGTGCTGCACTACGGCTCCGTGCCGCGCGTCGATCTCAAGACGTGGGACTTCAAGGTCTGGGGCGAGGTCGACAACCCGTTCGAGTTCGACTGGGCCGAGTTCAAGCAACTGCCCCGCAAGCCCCTCCACACGGACATCCATTGCGTCACGCGCTGGTCCCGACTCGACATGGACTTCGAGGGCGTCGCGATCCAGACAATCCTCGAACGCGCCAGGCTGCGCCCGACTGCCCGCTTCGTGGTCATCCACGCCGAGCAGGGCTACACGACGAACCTGCCGATCGAGGTGCTCGATGACGACGACGTGCTGCTCGCCGACATCGCCGACGGTGCGCCGCTGACGCCCGATCACGGGTACCCACTTCGCCTCGTCGTCCCCAAGCGCTACTTCTGGAAGAGCGCGAAGTGGGTCCGTGGGCTGGAATTCACCCAAGTCGACAAGCCTGGCTTCTGGGAGCGCTACGGCTACAACAACAACGCCGATCCGTGGAAGGAAGAGCGCTTCAGTGAGTAGAGCTCGAGGGATGAATGTGGCTCGTTGGATACGGGTGGTTGGTCTGTCGGTGACGGCGGCCGCCACTTTCGCGGCATGTGGTGGTGGCTCGACGCCGGCGCCGTCGGTGGCGCAATCCGTAGCGCTGCCGACCGTCGCAGCTTCCGTGGCGGCGCCGTCAGTTGCTCCGTCGGTCGCCGCAACCTCGTCGCCCGCGGTCTCTGCTCCCCCGTCGGTCGCACCTCCGACGTCAAGCCCGCTGGCGAGCGGACCGGCGCCTTCAGCCGTGCCCGCTTCGATGTCGATCACATTCGCGGGTGACAAGAGCGTTCAGGGAGCCTGGACGACGTATGCAACGAGGGCTGATGCCATCTGCAACAACCCGACCTACAACGGCCCGGACATCCTCTTCTTCGCCCAGTCCAACGACGGCAACGTTGTCGTGCTTGTGACCCTCAATTCAGGTTCGATAGAGGTCAGTGAGCGAGCCGGTGCCGGGGCAACCTACACGGATCGCGAGTTTGAGGGGACGGGAGTCACTTCGCTCGACCCGGCCACCGGTGCGTCGTTCGACAGCGATCTGACCGAGACCACGCCCTCTGAGAACAACCCCGGGACGCTGGGCAAGATCAGCCACGTGTCCGGGACAGTCGAGTGCGGCAGTCAGACAGCCGGTGCGTCGACCGTGATCGTGAGCGGGTCGACGCCAGATGGTGCGGTCAGTGGACCATTGCCGTCTTTCCGCGTGTCGTGCAACGACAGCACGCAATACGGCATGAGCGTGAACGCCAGTGCGATTGTGACCGCCGGTACGAACCCGACGCAGTTCATCATCAACCTGCCGTCGGGTGGCAAGGCAACGGTCTACGCCGTTGGCAAGGATCCCGGCACGCAAACGCAGTACATGATCGATCCCGCCGATACGTACTCGGTCACAGCCAGCGGTGTCCACATCGACGCCGACTTCGTCCAGAACCAGACAGCGGCTGGCGCGACTCCCGGACCGCTGCGCCTTCATCTATCCGGTGATCTGACCTGCGGCGCGTTCAACCACAGCCCGTAACGAGATCAGCTGCTGCCGAAGAGGCTCAATAGCATCGGCTCGGCGAGGGCGTGCCACGTCGCTGTCTCGTGACCGCCACTCACGACGGACGGCTGGATTGAACGGCCGTGATCGGCCAGCGTCTGCGCCAGCTCCGTCGTCGCGCGCTGGACCCAGTCGTAGTCGGTTGTCCCATAGCCCAGGAACATCGGCATCTGGCCGGCCGCGCCGACGCCAGCTGCAGCAAGCACATCGCCGCCCTGCGCCGGGTCGTACATCCAGGCGCGATCGGCCGGAGGCTGGACCCAGAACGCCGGGCTGAGCGCGCCGACTCCGGCGAAACGAGAGGGCTGCTCGAAGGCCAGCCGAAGCGCGACGTAACCGCCCATCGACAAGCCGCCCAAGTAGACAGGTTGGCCGCCTCCCCACCGGGCGATGACCGCAGGTAGCAGCTCTTTCTCGATGTACGTGCCGTAGGGGCCGTGGGCGTAGCCGTCACTGGCCGGCGCGGAATCGACGCCGTAGCTGTCGTCGATCGAGACGGAGACGATCGTGATCGGCCGTATCAGCTGCTGGTCGATCAGGCGATGGGCAACACCATCGATGTGCACGCCATCTCCGAGAGTGCCTTCCATCCACTGACGATCGTCACCGCCACGGCCGTGGAACAGGACGAGCAACGCGGTTGGCTGCTCGGTCTGCGGAACGAAGACCTCGACCGGCATGTCGCGGCCGAGGACGCTGCTGGTGATCGACGCGGACGACGTCCAGGCGTCAGGCACGAGCGGAGCTCCCGACCCCGGGGTTGTCAGCCAGACGGCCGCGAGGGCAACTCCGGACACCACGACGATGACGAGGCAAGCAACTGCCAGCAGGCGTCGAGACACACCTCAATGACGAACGCGGTCAGACAACCTGTGACTTGGCATCGGCGCAACGCTGGTGCGGAGTCGGGCGAGCCTACTCGAGCGGGCCGACGACCGCCTCGACCCCGTCGAGGATCTCTCCCGAACGGACCAGGGCCTGCATCCTGGTGTGGTCGACATGCAGCGGCCGGTCCTCGTCGAGGTGCGCGACATGGCGTCGAATGATCTGGCGCGCTGTCTCGACGCCGCGCCCAAAGGCATGCTCGCGAAAGTCCAGCGCCTGTGCCGCGGCCATGAACTCGATCCCGACGACGCCATAGGCGTTGTCGAGGATCTGGCCGTTCTTGATCGCCGTGTTCATGCCCATCGACACGAAGTCCTCCTGGTCACCCGCGGCGGGGATCGACTGGATGACCGCCGGGGCGGCGAGGAGCTTCTGTTCGACGATCAGCGTGTCGGCGGTGTACTGGCTGAGCATCATGCCCGAGAACATCCCTGCGCCGCGCGTCAGGAAGGCCGGCAGCCCGACGCTGAGCGCGGGGTTGGTCAGACGATTGAGGCGGCGCTCGGAAAGGACCGAGACCATCGTCACCGCCGTACCAACCATCTCCATCGGCAGCGCCACGGGCGTGCCCTGGAAGTTGGCGCCCGTGAGCGTGACGCCCTCGTCGGTCAGGAAGATCGGATTGTCGCCGGTGCCGTTGAGCTCGATCTCGACCTGCGTCCGGGCGTAGGCGACGGCGTCGTGGGCGGCACCGATGACCTGCGGCGACGAGCGCATCGAGTAGGCGTCCTGGACCTTGGTGTGGATCGCGCCCGACGCGAGCTGACTGCCCTCGATGCAGCGCTTGATCGAGCGCGCGCTGCGCACGGCGCCGGAGAAACCGCGCAGCCGGTGAAGGCGCTCGTCGTACGGCTTGAGGTTGGCGAGCAGTGCCTCGAGCGACATCGCGCACGCGATCTCCGCCTGGCGCAGCCAGCGGTCGATGTCGTACAGCTGGAGGGCGCTCATGGCCGTCAGGAGGTTGGAGCCGTTGATCGTGGCCAACCCGTCGCGAGCCCGCAGCCCGGGGATTTCGATCCCGGCGCGCTCCATGGCGACACGGCCGGGCAGCCGCTCTCCGCGATACCAGGCCTCTCCCTCGCCCATCAGCAGGAGCGCGATCTGGGCCATTGGCGCGAGATCACCGCTGGCGCCCACGGACCCTCTCTGGCACACGACGGGCGTCACGCCGCGGTTGAGCATCTCGACCAGCGTCAGCGTTATCTGCGGCCGGCAGCCTGAGTTTCCGCGGGCGTGGACGTTGATACGACTGGCGATCGCGGCGCGCACGTACTCGATCGGAGCGGGCTCGCCGATTCCAGCAGCGTGGTTGTAGATCAGGTAGCGCTGGAACTGCTCGACCTGTTCGTCGGTGAGCGCGACCTCGGAGAACTCGCCGATGCCGGTGTTGATGCCGTACATCACCTCGTGCGCCGCGAGCTTGGCCTCGAGCATCGCCCGGCAGGCGGCTATCCGCTCGAGCGCCGCCGGCGCCAGATCCACGCGCGCTTCATTGCGGGCGATGCCAACGATGCGCTCGATCGTGAGCGACTCACCATCCAGTACGACCGGCTCTGACACGGCCCCAAGACTACGCGAACGAACCGTCCGATCCTCTGTCAGCACACGCCGACGATGCGCCCGTGCACGCGATCGAGGTACGGCCAACCGGCCCGAACTGCCCGTCCAACTCGCATCCGAGGTCCGCGGCTAGACTTCCGCGATGACTTCATTCCTCGGCCGTGGGCCTCGAGTGAGCGACGAACAGAAGAAGCGGATTCCGCCGGTGCATTGCATCGCCCATGCCGCTCGCCATGATTGGATCGTGGACGCCCAAGGCGAACGCGAACCCCCCGCGTTGTCGCCAATGCCGAATTGCCCTGCGCGCCATCGAGTTGATCAGCCGACGTCGGGCGCTGGGGATCTTAAGCCAGGGGTCGCGCGTGCCTCAGTCGCCGGGCGGGCGGATCCGTGACCGAGAACAGTCTGGACTCGATACTGCGGTCGGCGGGGCTAACCGAACTCGAGCAACAACCTATGCGTCCCTGCTCTCACGGCCGCTGCCGGTTAGTGCCGCGCCGGCAGCGATCGGATCAAGGCTCGAAGCCGACAAGCTGTTTCACGACCTCCGGACTCTGGGTCTCGTCGGTGTCGCAGGCATAGACGGTCAGCCCAGTTTCTATGCACTGACCCGGATCTGGCTTGGCTCGCGTTGTCGGCCGAGATCCGGTGGAGCCAACAGACGAACACAGCGCCAATAAGCCGCCTGCCCGCCGCCGATAGCGAATTTGGCGATACGCGCAAGGCGCTCGCTGCGACAAGCGACAACCCGCACGCAGTCATCGCCACGGCCACGCACAACGCCACGAGGCGACGCGACATATCTCAATGACGAACGCAGTCACGTGGCGTAACGCCCGATCTGGCCACGATCTGCTCCACGACCTGCGATTTGGCGTCGGCATAGTGCTGGACGTACTTCCACGTCCGCCCCGCCAACTCCTGCTTCGCGTTCTCGTACAACGTCCGATCGGCCTCGTCCGCGCGGAGGTGGTCGCGGAACCGCATCATCCGGTCGATCTCGGAGCAGCCCAGCGTGAAGACGTGCAGGTTCACGGTCGGATCGGCCCCCCTGAGCATTCGGTGCTCGTGCCAGTCGGGCTCGCGAACCCGAAGCCTGTAGCCAGCGGCTTCCAGGTCCGGGACGTATGCCGGCTCGTCTGTCGTGTCGGCGACCGCCAGGACGATGTCGATGATCGGTTTCGCGGAGAGGCCGGGGACGGACGTCGATCCGGCGTGCTCGAGGAGCAGAACACGCTCGCCAAGTGCTCCACGGATGCGTGCCGCCTCGGGCTCGAATTGCCGTGGCCATTCGGGGTCATACGGCGCGAGGTAGATCGTCCCGTTGTGCAGCTCCGGCGGCCCGATCCGAGCCGCGGCAATCTCCTCGTCGCTGCGCACGGTCAGCCCTGAATCAAAACGGCGAGCCTTGCGGCTCGCCGCCCGTGGGTTTGCTGAACGCGGAAGGTCAGTGGCTGCAGGAGCCCGGGCTGCCCGCCGAGTCGGAAGTTCGGAAGCTCGATCCGCAACCACACGCCGAAACGGCGTTGGGGTTGTTGACCGTGAAGCCGGCGCCCATGAGCGTGTCGAGGTAGTCAATCTCCGAGCCCGACAGGTACTGCGTGCTCTGCGGATCGACGTAGACGTTGATGCCCCGGCTCTGGACGCGGATGTCCTCGCTGCTGGGCTGGTCCTCGAGCATCATTCCGTAGCGGAAGCCCGAGCAACCGCCGCTGTACACGTAGACCCGAAGACCGAGGTCGGGATTCTTCTCGGCCTCGACGAGCGCCTGCAGTTTGCCTGCGGCAGCTTCGCTGAGCACGACGAGCGGCTCACTCTGCATGGGGATCTCTGGAGTCGCAGCCTGGGTCTCGGTGTTCAGCATGCTCAAATCCTACTCGGCGAGTCGTATATCGGCAAGATGCGCGACTTGGGCCCGAGCGGCTCAACGCAGCAGCGAGGTCATCATGTAGAGGAACACGACCGCCAGGGCGAGAACGAACACGCCCATCAGGATCGTCAGGCCGACCGTCAGCATCGACGAGCCCTGAGCGGTCTTGGCCGCTTCGGCACCGTCAGCGCCCTCGACCGTCGGCTCGGAGGCCAGGAACCACAGGTCCGACTGATCCGGGTTGACCTGCGGGCGCGTCGACGTCAATTCGGCGCTCGCCGGCCCGCTGGGCGCGCTGATCGCGGGTGCGACCGTCGCGAGAGCCACCGCAGTGGCCTGCGGTGCGGGTACGGTGTCAACCGGCGCTTCGACACGGGGCGCGTCGACGGTCTGCGTTGCGGGGACGGGCGGTGCAAATGTCGCGGCGGGCAGGTTGGCGAGCGGGTCCGCCGGCGCCGCTTCCAGCGTCCAGGCGGCCGTCGGGTTGGGTTCGGTGAGAGCCGGCAGAGCCCATGGCAGGTCGACTCTGTCAGGTTGCTGCGGCTCGTTCGGCACGGCCCATGGCAGGGACGCGTCAGTCGAAGGCTCGTCTTCGACCTGTGGCGTGGTCGTGGCATGGGTGCGCGGCTCGAACTCGGGGTGGCGCGGCGTTACCGGCTCTTCGTCGCTCCACGGACCAACGCGCCGCGCCATGTCGGCCGGCCGAAGCTGGATTGATTGGTCGACGATGGCGAGCTCGATGCGCAGCACGAGTGGCTGCTGGCCGCCGGGCCCGGCCGAGAAGGCCACCGACTGAGTCGTCGTCGCCACATGTGTGGCAGCTGGCTCAGGTGTTGGCTCGACGGTGGGCTCGGGCTCGGGCTCGGGCTCGGGCTCGGGCTCGGGCTCGGGCTGACGCTCGAAATCGGGCGTAAGCTCGAATTTGGCTGCCTCCGCCGTTGGCTCCGCCGTCGCGGGCACAGCCGACTGCGCGAACAGATCGGCGGGCGGTGTGGGGCCGAGGATCTTGCCGCCCACGGCGCTGGGCACTACGGGGCTGACGTCGGCCGCTGGTGCCCAATCGAGCCAGACGGGCGCCGACGCGTGTTCGACGTCGGCAAGGACGGGCGCGTCGGCGTCGTAGGGATCATGCGACAGCGATGGCGCCGCGGGCTCGCTGGCGCCGACTGAACGCTGTGTGAGCCAGGGCGGCGTGGCCTCAGGCTCCGGTTCAGGAGCAACAGCTTCCGACCATGGAGCGGGCTCGACCTCGGCCGTCGAACTCGTATCGACGAGCGAAGGCCAGGTGAACGGCGACAAGGGCTCGTTTGTTGGCGGCGGCTCGGTTGTTGGCGCCGGCGCAGCTGCCGGAGGCTCGGACGCCTGCGCCTGCGCGTCAGCGACACGTTGGGTGACGACTGGGATCATCTCGTCGTAGGCGTCGAGCATGTCGGACGGGCGATCGTCGATCGCGCCGAATTCGTTCCAAGTCGCGAACGCGGGCACGTCCCACGACGGTCGGCCGGGCGCCGAGACATCCGTGGCGTTTTCGGCGACTTCAGGTTCGAGAGCAACTGCTTCGGGGGCAGAAGGCGGCTCGGCCGCGGCCACGGCATCGCTCTGAAGGGTCACCGGCTGGGTCATGGGCTGCGGATCCCAGGGCGCGGGGCCACCCCAGATCGGCGCCGTTTCGGTGTCCCACGGGGCACGCTGAGACTGCGTGGGTTCGTCGGTCGTCCCGCCTGTGTCCGGCGCGTGATCCGCCGTGACCGGCACCGCTTGTGTGTTGTCCACGGCTTCGGGGACGTCGGGCGTCGGCGGCGCCGGCTGCGTCGCATTCGGCGCGGGCGACCAGCTGTGAGTGGCTGGAGCGGCGTCCCAGGGATCGGCAGTGGCTTCCCCGGTCGTCGGCGGCCACGGTTCTGGAGCGGGGCGATCCCACGGGACCTCCGCACCGGATTCCGGGAGCGTGGCCCACGGTGGAGTCTCGGGCGGCAGTGGAGAGTGGCCGTTCTGCGGCCGTGGCGGCTCGGAGGGCGGCCGAAGCCGGCGCGCCATCAGGTCGTTGTCCATCGCTTACTCGCGCCCTTCCTCGCCGTCGATCCGTTCGATGATTGTGGCAATCCCCTGCCCCACGCCGATGCACATCGTGGCCAGGCCGTACCGGCCGCCGCGGCGCTCGAGCTCGTGGCTGAGCATTGTGATCAGGCGCGCGCCGCTCATGCCCAGCGGGTGGCCGAGGGCGATCGCGCCGCCGTTGACGTTCGTCTTGTCGGGATCGAGGCGCAGCTCGCGCATCACCGCGATGCTCTGGCTGGCGAAGGCCTCGTTGAGCTCGATCAGGTCGAGATCATCGATGTCCAGCTCGGCGCGCTCGAGCGCCTTGCGCGTTGCAGGGATCGGGCCGAGGCCCATGACGCTCGGGTCGACGCCGGCAACGGCCGTGGCAATCACTCGCGCCAGCGGCTTCATATGGTGCTTCTGCGCATAGCGGCGCTCGACCAGCACGGTCGCGCTCGCGCCGTCGTTGATGCCCGAGCTGTTGCCCGCGGTGACCGTTCCGGGATGGCGGAACGCGGGCTTGAGCCGTCCCAGCGCTTCCATGCTCGTGTCGGCGCGCGGGTGCTCGTCGCGCGTGATCTCGATCGGATCACCCTTGGGCTGCGCCACCATCACGGCCACGATCTGGTTCGCGAAACGGCCGTCCTCGATCGCCGCGACTGCGCGCTGGTGCGATCGGAGCGCGAACGCGTCCTGGTCCTCACGGGAAACGCCGCATTGCTCGGCAACGTTCTCGCCGGTCTCGCCCATCGTGAAGGGCTGGTACATCGCCGCCAGGCGCGGATTGGTGAAGCGCCAGCCGAGGGTCGTGTCGTACATCTCGCGGTTGCCGCGGTCATAGGCGCTTTCCGGCTTGCCCATCACGTACGGGGCGCGCGTCATCGACTCGACACCACCGGCGACGAAGGCATCGCCGTCGCCGACCATGATCGCGTGGGCGGCGCTGTTGATCGCCTGCAGGCCGGAGCCGCACAGTCGGTTGACCGTCTGGCCACCGACTTCCACGGGCAGCCCGGCGAGAAGGGCACTCATGCGCGCGACGTTGCGGTTGTCCTCGCCGGCCTGGTTGGCCGCGCCGAGGATCACGTCATCGATGTCGTGCGGGTCGATGGCGGCGCGCTCGACCGCGGCCTTGATCACGGAGGCGGCAAGATCGTCAGGTCGGACGCGCGCCAGCGCGCCGCCGTAGCGGCCCACGGGCGTGCGCACGGCGCTGACAATCCACGCTTCGCGCAGCGGCCTATTCAGCGGGCGAGACATGCGCCAATTCTAGGAGTGGTGCAGATATGCACCGGCATGGCCCAAAGGTCCGGGGGCCCGGCACTTCGACGCCGCCAAATGGTAGCGGCCGCCTCGAGCCAAACGCCGTGGCTCGTCCGAATTCACTGGCAGTGCAACATCCTGCGTTGGCCGCGGCCTAAGACCCAGGTGGGCGCTCCTCCCTCCGGGAAACGGCTCGTCAGATCAGGAATCTGAGCGTGCCCGCGCTGATCCGACCCGCCACTCACCCAAAAGTCGCTGGTGAGCCGAGGCTAATCGCTCAATAAGCGCAGGACCTGACACTGGCAGTGACTTTTCTGCGCTCTTCGGCGAAAGGGACGAGATCAGGGTGAGCCGTGCGACGCGGGCGATCCGAGTCGAGGCTCGGCTTGTCGGTAGAGCTTCCGCCAGGAGCGCAGCGGCCGTCCTCGGTCGTCGAGTGCGCGAGGCCCGTCGCCGCCGGCGCACAAGTCAGGCGTCGCTGGGGAGGAAAGTCGGGATCTCGGCGTCGTGGGTCAGCGCAATCGAGCGCGGAGATGGTGCCGGGGCATCGCTCGAAGTCTGGTTTGCGCTGAGTGAGGCGCTCGCGATTCCGCTCAAGGTCGAGTTCCAGCGCGACGCCATGTCGGACGTGGCCGACGCAGGTCACCTGAAGCTTCAGGAGCTGGCGCTTCGGCTGGGGCGGCAAACGCAACGGCAACGGGCTTTCGAGCTGCCGACCAAGCCCGCCGACCCGACCCACTCGATCGATGTCTGCCTGCGCGATGACGCCATGCGCGTTCTATTCATCGAGGAGTGCTGGAACACGTTCGGCAACATCAACGCGAGCGTCCGAAGCACTCGACGTAAAGTCGCCGACGCTGAGGAGATGGCGGCCGCGATAAGCGGCGACCGCGGGCCGTATCGCGTCGCCACGGTGTGGATGGTGCGCGACACGCGCGCGAACCGAGCGCTTCTCGGGCGCTATCCGGAGGTCTTCGGCGCCGCCTTCATCGGCTCGTCCGCGAAGTGGGTCGAAGCTCTGACTCGCCCGGGCGCGCAACCGCCTGTGGGTCTCGGACTGGTCTGGGCAACCGTCAACGCCACGAACGTCTTCGCCTGGCGGCGCCGCGGTCCAAGTGGCATCGAGTAGACACATCTTCTGGCACTCGCCGTGGCAGGCTCTCAGTGATTGGATAGGCGGAACGCCTTGAGCCCGGCAGAGACCGGGTGGCGCGCAGTGACGCGAGAGGAGAGGGTATCGACTATGGCTACCC
>CAYYVV010000045.1:16422-20217 GCA_964475245.1 uncultured Anaerolineaceae bacterium
GAGACCGGGTGGCGCGCAGTGACGCGAGAGGAGAGGGTATCGACTATGGCTACCCAGCAGTCGAGCACCGGCATGTTCCACTGGACGCTCAAGCGCGAGGGAATAATCGCGCCCGACGAGCGGCTGCCGTGGGGCCAGACGATCGCCATGGGCGTGCAGCACATCTTCGCGATGTTCGGCTCGACCGTGCTCGCGCCGATCCTGATGGGCTTCGACCCGAACACAGCGATCTTCTTCTCCGGCATCGGAACGCTGCTCTTCTTCTTCATCGTCCGCGGCCGGATCCCGAGCTATCTGGGCTCGAGCTTCTCGTTCATCGCGGTGGTCATCGCCGCCAGCGCATACGCCGGCGTCGGTCCCAACCCGAACATCGGCGTTGCCCTGGGCGGCATCATCGCCGCGGGCGTCGTCTACGCCGTCATCGGCGTCATCGTCATGGCCGTCGGCTACAAATGGATCGAGTACCTGATGCCGCCCGTCGTGACCGGCGCGGTCGTCGCGGTCATCGGCCTCAACCTCGCGCCGGTGGCAATCGCTGATATGACGCCCGCGGGCGTCGCCGCGGCCCAGGTTCAGTTCGCGGCGCTGATGGGCCTGCTGACCGTGCTCGCAACGGCTCTCGTCGCGGTCTATGCGCCAGGACTCGGCAAGCGCCTGCCGGTGCTCCTTGGCGGCGTCTGTGGCTACGTCCTGTACCTCGTCTTTGCCAACGGCCTGGGCTGGGGCACCCCGATCGACTTCAACGGCGTGGCCAATGCCGCCTGGGTCGGCCTGCCCAACCTCACCGCGCCCAAGTTCGAATTCAGCGCGATCACGCTCATAGCACCGGTCGCGATCATCCTCGTCGCTGAAAACCTTGGCCACGTCAAAGCGGTCGCGGCGATGACCGGTCGCAACCTCGATCCATACCTCGGGCGTGCCTTTTTCGGGGACGGCCTGGCAACTATCGTTTCGGGCGCCGGTGGCGGCACGGGTGTCACGACGTATGCCGAGAACATCGGCGTGATGGCCGTGACCAAGATCTACTCGAGCATCGTCTTTGTCATCGCCGGCATCGTCGCCATCGTCATGGGTTTCTCGCCCAAGTTCGGCGCGCTCATCGCGACCATCCCAGCGCCCGTCATCGGTGGCCTCGCAATCGTGCTCTTCGGCCTCATCGCCGCGACCGGCGCAAGAATCTGGGTCGAGAACAAGGTCGACTTCTCGAACAGCCGCAACCTGATCACCGTGGCCGTCGCGCTGACGATGGGCGCGGGCAACCTCGTGCTCAACATCGGTGGCTTCGCGCTCGGCGGCATCGGCACTGCCACCTTCAGCGCGATCATCGTCTACCAGCTCCTGCGCGGCCGGTCGGGCAACGCCAGCACACCCGCCACGGCTGACTCTGCGCCAATCACCGGCTAGAACCTCTCGTCCGTCACCTCATCGCCGGCCGGCGCGTCGAATTGACGCGCCGGCCTTATGCGTACGTGAGGAATCCGCGCGGCGTGGTCTAATGCGCCGAGCAGGAGGTTGGATGCGGGTCGTCACATTGTTCTTCGTCGGGTTATTCGCGGTGTCTGCATGCACGTCACAGGCGAACCCCACGCCCGCGATCCCGGATGAGTCGGTCGCCCCGACTGCCACGCCAACCACGGTCGCCGATATCCCGACGCCATCCGACACTCCGCTGGTCATACCGGCGACTCCAACGTTGGCACCGACGCCAACCGTGACGCCGACGCCCACTGCCGCCCCCACACCGACGCCAACACCGACGCCAACGCCAACTCCAACTCCGACACCCACGTCGACATCGACCCCAACGGCATCACCCACGCCAACTCCGACTCCGAGCACGACGCCAACTCCCACTCCCAAGCCCACCTCGAGCCCGACCGTGCCGCCGAACATGACCCTCCTGGGCACGTGGACGACGCACTTCATCCCGAGCCCCGTGCTCAACGGCAACGGCGTGAACATCACCGTGCCGGCCAAGCGAATCAACGGCACGATCGTCAAGCCGGGCCACATGTTCCAGTTCATCAACGCGATCTCGCCGGTCACAGTCCCGCCGTACGCGAAGGGCGCGTTCATCCGCAACGGGCAATTCGTGCTCGATCCGGCCAAGGGCATCCCGGGCGGCGGCATGTGCTCGGCCTCGACAACCTTGTTCAACGCCGCGCTTCGCGCGGGACTGGAAATCGTCGAGCGCCACAACCACGCGGTCTACATCCCGCGCTATCCGGTCGGACTTGACGCCACGGTCTTCTCGTCGGGTCAGAACGACGGCCAGGACGTCAAGTTCATCAACGACATGGACCACCCGATCCTGATCAAGGCCATCGGCTACAAGCGCAAGGTCACCTTCGAGATCTGGGGCGTGGACGATGGCCGGACAGTCCACTTGTCGGATCCAGTAATCACGAACGTGGTCGCGGCACCGAAGTACCTCGTCTATACGGACGACCTGCCACCGGGAGTCAAGAAGCACATCCAGGATCCGTACCCCGGTTTCCACTCGGTCGTCGTCCGCACCGTCACGTCTGCCAGCGGCAAGGTCCTCTGGAAGGACACGTTCGGGTCGCAATACCACATGTTGCCCGGCCTGACTGATGTGGGCCGCAAGAAGGGCGACCCGCCCGCCGGGACGATGGTTTTGATCCCGGGCGATCCCAAGGGCTTCCCCTAAATCGAGGCGATGTCCCACAGCGTTCGCGCGAGACGGAAGCGCTCGCCGTAACGCTCCTCGAGCGCACGCAGGCCATCGATCACCGCACGCAACCCGAGCGCGCCCGCACGCTCGAACGGACCGTAAGGATGGTTTGCACCCAGCTGCATGGCGCGGTCGACGTCTCCTGGCTCGGCCACTCCCTCGCCGACCGCCAGGTACGCCTCGTTGATGATCGGCAGCTCCAGGCGCGCCACCATGTCCTCGTCGCGCAGGCTTCCGTCGTTTGAGTCCCAGGCAACCGCGATCGGTCGGCCGCCCTCGTAGCGGTAGAAGCCTTCGCCGGTTTTTCGCCCAAGATGCCCCGCGTCGACCAGCGAGTACTGGATGTCTGACGGGGTGAAGCGGAGCGCCTCGTCGAAGCCTTTCCAAAGGGCCGTGGCGACCGCGAGGTTGACGTCGATGCCGACGAGATCCATGAGTTCGAACGGGCCCATGGGATAGCCTGCCGACCTGACCGCGCGGTCGACCTGCTCAACGCCAGCCTCCCCCGCCTCGAGCATGCGCAGGGCCTCGAGAGTGAACGGCCGATTGACCCGATTGACGATGAAGCCGGGCGAATCCCGACACACGACGGGCTGCTTGCCAAGCTCGCGCGCGAACTGCGTCGCCCGGGTCACGGTTTCTGCCGATGTCCGGTCGCCGACGACGACCTCGACGAGCGGCATGACCGGCGCCGGATTGAAGAAGTGCAGGCCAACGACGCGCGGGGCGTGGCCGCTCGCAGCGCCGATGTCCGTGACGCTCAGCGCGCTCGTGTTGGTAGCCAGGATGTGCGGCACCGGCGTGCCCGATCCGAGAGCGCGGAAGATCGTCTCCTTCAGGTCGAGATCCTCGAGCGCCGCCTCGATGACCACGTCCGACTCCTCGGCCAACCCCTCGAGCGTGTGCGCGTCGCGCAGCGCCGTGAGCATGCGGTCGCGGCCGTCGGCTGGCAGCTTGCCTTTGTCGACCAGGCGCTGGAGTCCGTCCGCGATTCGGCCGCGGCCGCGCTCGATCGCGGCGTGATCGACGTCGAACAGCAGAACCTCGTGCCCGGCCTGAAGGCAGACCTGGGCAATTCCCGCGCCCATCGTCCCCGCGCC
>CAYYVV010000046.1:0-9464 GCA_964475245.1 uncultured Anaerolineaceae bacterium
GCATGCCGGTGGCGCCGTTGTAGCTGCCCGTGATGCCGTTCTGGTTGGTGAAGCCAAGCGTGTCCTGGGCAGCACTGAAGCCGGCGCTGATGCGCACGTTGGCGGCGACGAGCGAAGTGTCGTCCGGATCGCTGACGGTCAGCCCCGGGTCTATCGCCGTGGCCGGGTCATTCTCCGTGTAGGCCAGCGAACCGGAGCTGGTCGTGACGACGGGCGGGCTGTTGAGCGCGTTGAAGCCTGTCAGCGTCGTCGGCGGCGACTGCTGCGACAGGCGGCCGATCTTGGCGATGATCGTCTTGCCCGCGCCTGATGCGCTGGTGATCGTGACGTTGGCCCAGTTGCCCAGCACGCGGCTGGTGGTCGACGGCGCGATCGAGGCCGACGAGAAGGCGCCGTGGCTGGCGATGAACGTGCCCGAGAGCGACGAGTGCGCGGCGTTGGGCTTGCGCGCGGCAGTGCTCCGGTTGCGGCCGCAGATGACGATGTAGTTGCCCGTGCTCGCGGCGGGCGCGCTCGTCGCGCCGGCGGGGCACGCGGCACCGGGCGTGGCCGGCGTCGCGCTGACGATGGCCGACAGGACCTCGAACGAATAGGCCTTCGTCTTGAGGCCCGCGCCCATCGCGCCTGCCTGGACGAGGTTCGAGGGGCCAGAGAAGGTGCTCGTCTTGCTCGCGATTACCTTCCACGTGCCCTTGCGATCAGCGTTGCCGGGTGCGGTCGTGGCGACGAGGCTGAAGGTCGCGCTGGCTCCTGGGGCAATATCGCCCGTAGGGCCTGTCGGGCTGGCGTACGTGCACTGGCTGCTCGTGCCAGTGCGCGTCCAGCCGGCAGGCCCCGTGGGACAGCCCGTGATCGTCCACGCCGAGAACGGGCGCGAGATCTGGACGGCGCCGATCCTGGTCGGGTAGCCCGTGTTCTTGACCGTGAACAGGAGCGTCGTTCCGGTCGTGTCATTCAGGTACTGGGCCGGCGAGCTGACCGAGGCGCGCACCGCGAACGAGGTCGCCGTGGCCACGTCGGGGAGCATTCCGGCGAGCAGCAGCGCGCCCGTCAGCGCGGTGAACAGGAGGCTCACGGGGCGCGCGTGACGAACGCGTCCGAGCTGGGCAGTGGACATCGGGTCGAGCCTCCGAAACCCCGAGGGCCATGGGCCGAATCCAGTGACGTGCCCCCGAGGCGGCTGAGTCTCGCATACGGCACAACGCGAGCGCAATGCGTTAGGGCGGCATTTGCGAAAAATAGTTCCCTGGCCGGTTCGCTCGGTCAAGACCACCGTGTTAACGCCGAGTTAATGAGTAGTGCTCAACGCGGCGGGGTGCAGGGCTGCCGCGGCCGCGGTGCTGCTGGCGATTAGTCTTCGCACATGAGCGATCCGTCACCTTTGCGCGAGTTGCTGCGCGTCCAGAAAGGCAGCCGGCTGAAGCTGGCCGACCATGACCCCGACGCGACCCACGGCTGGCAGAAGGCCACCGCCGCGCGCGAATCAGCGAAGATCGACGCCCAGCTCGCCGACCTCCAGGACCGTCTGTGGGCCGAGGCAAAGCACGGCGTGCTGGTCGTGCTCCAGGGCATCGACGCGTCGGGCAAGGACGGCACCGTCAAGCGCGTGATGACGGCCTTCAATCCCCAGGGCTGCTTCGTGACGCCGTTCAAGGTGCCCACGGCCGAAGAGGCGGCGCACGACTTCCTGTGGCGCATTCACCCGCACACGCCGGGCAAGGGCGAGATCTCGATCTTCAACCGCTCGCAATACGAACAGGTGCTCATCGTCCGCGTCCACGAGCTCGAGCCGCGCGAGCAGTGGTCAAAGCACTACGAGCACATCCGTGACTTCGAGCAGCTGCTGACTGACAACGGGACGACGATCGTCAAGTTCTTCCTGCACATCAGCAAGGACGAACAGCGCGCCAGGTTCCAGTCCCGCTACGACGATCCGAAGAAGCGCTGGAAGTTCTCGATGGGCGACATCGCGGAGCGCGGGCACTGGGACGACTACATGGCGGCCTACGAGGACGCACTGTCGGAGACGTCCACCGACGAAGCGCCGTGGTACGTCATCCCGGCCAACCGCAACTGGATGCGCAACCTGGCCGTTGGGTCAATCCTGGCCGAGACGATCGCCGAGCTGAAGCCGGCCTACCCGCCCGAGCCCACGCTGCCCAAGAAGCTCGTTATCAAGTAGCCGCACAGCCGGCGGGAGCGCCGGCCGTTTGCGATCGCAGGACGCGACTTCAACAATGCTTGGTGAACGTGCCCGCGCTGGTTGTGACCCTGGCGCCGTCGCTGCCGTTGTTGTTGTAGATGTAATCGTGGCTCAGCTCATTGGCGCCCTTCGCCTTGCTGCCAGTCTGGTACGTGACGGACTTGCCCGCCGCCAGCACCTTGTTCACGGTGAATGGCTCGAAGCTGTAGGGCTTGTAGGTGGATCCCACCGTCTTGACCGTGAGCGAGTGCGTGCTGACATTCTTGATCGTGGTCTTCTCGGGGTTGGAGTAGCAGGCAAGGGTGATCTTGACCGGGCTCGACGCCGCGACCGCTGGCGAGCCCGCCACGGGCAGCATGAACAGCGCGGCAGCAAGGCCTGCCGAAATGAATAGGTAACGCATGCGGTGTGCCTCTCCTGAGCCCAAGGTCGGCCGCTGGGCAATCGCGGCCCTCAGACCCTACGCCGGGCGTCTCCGTTCGGCACAGGGCCACTTGGCTAGCAGGAGCAGCGAAGACGAGTACCCCTTGGGCGTCATGCGGGTGTCAACTGAGCTGATCGCGCCGACGATCGTCGGGGCGTCTTGCGTTAGGCTCGCCGGGAACGACCAGAAGAAGGAGCCCGAGATGGCAAAGTCCTATCCCGCACCGCCCGAGATGGCGATCGACCCGGCGCGCAAGTACACGGCGACGCTCGACACGACTGCCGGCACGATGACTGCCGAGCTCTTCCCCAAGGAAGCGCCGAACACGGTCAACAACTTCGTCTTCCTCGCCCGCGAAGGCTTCTACGACAACGTGATCTTCCACCGCGTGATCGATGGTTTCATGATCCAGGGTGGCGACCCGACCGGCACCGGCCGCGGCGGCCCCGGCTACAAGTTCCGTGACGAGCCCGTCAACCGTCCGTACAGCCGCGGCACCCTGGCCATGGCCAACGCCGGCCCGAACACGAACGGCAGCCAGTTCTTCGTCATGCATGCCGATTACAAGCTGCCGCCGAGCTACACGATCTTCGGTCGGCTCACGGGCGGCGAGGACGTTCTCGACAAGATCGCCACGGCACGGACGGGCGCCCAGGATCGGCCAGCCGAGCCGGTCACGATCAACAGCGTCACGATCGCCGAGGAGTAAACGAGCGGCGTGGAGCCGCTGTCGGTCCGCGAGCTCGACCTGATCCGCGCCGCGCGGCGCGCCGTGCTGGCAACGATCGCCGCGGACGGCGCGCCGCGTCTCGTGCCGATCACGTTCGTGTTCGACAACGACCTGATCTACACGCCGCTCGACGAGAAGCCGAAGCGCGTCGCCAATCCGCGCGACCTGGCGCGTGCCCGTGACATCGCCCAACGGCCGCGCGTGGCCGTGCTCGTCGATGCCTGGGACGAGGACTGGACGCAGCTGGGCTGGCTGCGGGTATCGGGCAGCGCGCGGTTGATCGGCCCCGACGGTGATTCGGCGCCCGAGCACGCCAACGCGGTCAGCCTGCTGCGCGCGAGGTACGCCCAGTACGCGGGCCACGCGCTCGAGACACGGCCTGTGATTCGGATCGCCGTCGAGCGCGTGACGAGCTGGTTCGCGGTGCCGTGAGTGCCTTCAACTTCATCGACCTGCTCGCGGTCCTGATCATCGCCGTTGCCATCTACTTCGGTTGGCGATCGGGCTTCGTCATCCAGGTGCTGGCGCTCGTCGGCTTCGTCGCTGGGCTCGCCCTGGTGATCGTCGCCGGACCTCTCGTGGCCACCTTCCTGGCCGACGTGGATCCCTGGGTGCGCAGCCTGCTCGTGATCGGTGCGATCGCCGCGACGGTTCTCGTCGCGCAGGCGATCGGCAGCGCCGCCGGCGTCGCGCTGCGCCGCCGGCTGGGCCGCGGCGTGCTGAGCAGCCTCGACCAGGGCGCGGGTGCCGGGTTCGGGCTGCTGCGCGGCCTGGTCCTCGTCTGGCTGATGGGCGGCCTGGTCAGCGTCCTGCCCATGGCCGCCCTGGCGACCGAGGCGCACGAGTCAACGATCCTGCGCGCGCTCGACACGCGCCTGCCCTCGCCTGCCGTGCTCGCCGCGCAGCTCGGCTCGCTGATCGAATCGACCGGATTGCCCGACATCTTCGTCGGCGCGCCACCGCCGGCCGACATCCCGGCCGGCGGGCCGACGGCCCAGCAGGCACAACAGATCGCGTCGCACGCGCGCGCGAGCACACTGCGCGTGGAGGCCGTGGCATGCGCCAACTTCGTCAGCGGCACGGCCTTCGCCGTCGCCGGCGACGACTTCGTGACCAACGCTCATGTCGTTGCCGGTTCGACCAGCGTCTGGCTCTCGTTCGACGGCGGGCTCGAGCGCATCCCGGCGCAGGTCGTGTTCTTCGACCCGCAACTCGACGTGGCCGTCCTCCAGCCTGTGCGTCCACTCGGGGTAACGCCACTGACGTTGAGCGCGGCGCTTCCCACGCGCGGCGAGGACGCGGCCGCGCTTGGCTACACGGGCGGCGGCGGTTTGCAGGTCATTCCCGCGCTCGTAAGCCGATCCCTCGCCGCGCTCGGCCGCGACATCTACGGCGACCAGATCATCGCCCGCGAGGTCATCGAGCTGAAAGCAGGAGTCGCGCCGGGCGACAGCGGCGGTCCGCTGGTCTTGCCCGACGGGACGGTCGGCGGTGTCGTGTTCTCCGAATCGCGCGCAGTCCAGGACGTCGGCTACGCGCTGTCTCCGACCGACGTTGCGGGCGACGTCGCCAAGGCGAGCGACGCGACGGCGCCGGTCGACACGGGCGCCTGCCTGACGGAGCCCTGACGGAGCCCTGATCGAGACCTAGCTGCGAGCCTTGATCAGGCGGCCGCGGCGGGTCATGGCATGCGTCGAGAGCGCCGCCACGCCCATGGCAACGAGAGCACGTTCGGCCGCCGGCAGCGGCCGAACGATCGACAGGAACTCTTCTGCGCGCGCCCCATCCACGCGCGCGAGCAGCGACTTGCCGTCTGCGGTCACCTCGAGCGTGCGTTGGCGCCGGTCGGCAACCTCTTCGCGGCGGCGGACCAATCCACGCCGTTCAAGCGCAGAGATGATCCGGCTCGTCGCCGACGGCGAGCGGCCGATCAACTCCCCGATCTCGCCCACCGTCAGTGTCTCCCTGCGGTCCGCCGCGTAAATCGTCGCGAGCTCGACCAGGCTCATGTCGAGCTCGCTCAGATCGGCCGCGAGGGACATCAGGAGCTCGCGCCACAGCGATCGGCCGACATCGATCGCACCCAGCCGAAGCGACGACTCAACGCGCCGCCGCTCGTCCTCGATAGCGCTCTCGTCGTCGACCGGCATGGGCAGATGCTGCATCCGCCGCGGCCGTCGCGCAATCACAACCAGTTCCGGCCTCTACCTTCGGGGCCGGCCTCCTGGGCCGGGCCAGGGATGTGTGCGCACTTGCACACATCTTGCCACGTCCGTGCCGCGCCGCTGTTACGGTGCGTGTTGGTGCCGCGATTTGCTTTCGTCTTCCCTGGACAGGGATCCCAGTACGTGGGCATGGGCCGGCTGCTGGCCGACTACGCCCCCGTCGCCGCCGGCGTTTTCGCCGAGGCGGACACGGTCCTGGGTGAGCCACTGTCGCGCCTGATGTTCGAAGGTCCGGCCGATCAGCTCGACCAGACGGTCAACTCGCAGCCGGCCATCCTGGCGACCTCCGTTGCGTACCTGCGCGCCCTCCAGGAACGGTTCGACATCGATTCGTCGGCTGTCGTGCCGCAGTTCTTTGCCGGCCACTCGATGGGCCAGTACAGCGCGATGGTCGCGGCCGGCGTCATCGACCTGGCCGACGGCATTCGCCTCGTTCGCGAGCGAGGCCGGCAGATGCAGGCCTCGGCCCAGGACGGGTCGATGGCCGCGATCATCGGCCTGCCCGACGACCAGGTCGGCGCGCTCGAAGGGGCCGGTCAGGCGCTCGGCGTGTTCACCATCGCCAACCGCAACTCCCCGGGCCAGATCGTCGTCTCCGGCGAGCGCGCCGCCGTGGCCGGTGCCGCCGACAAGGCCAAGGAGCTTGGCGCGAAGCGCGCCATCGTCCTGCCCGTCAGCGTCGCTGCCCACTCGCCGCTGATGGCGCGCGCGGCGGAGGGCATGACGCACGTCCTTGCGGACGTCCAGTTTCGTGACCCGCGCGCGCCCCTGCTGGCCAACGCCGATGCTCGCCCGCTGACGACGGGCGAGCAGTGCCGAGCAGAGCTCGTCGAGCACCTGACGCGCGGCGTCGACTGGGTCAAGGCGGTCGAGCACATGACCGCGCAGGGTGTCGACTCCTTCGTGGAAGTCGGGCCCGGGAAGGTCCTCACCGGTCTCATCAGGCGCATCGCGCCGGACGCGCAGGCGTTCGCGCTCGACGATCAGTCGGCACCCGGCGGTTTGCTGGTGCCGCCATTCCCAATAGGAGCATCCGCGTAGCCATGGGCATCCGCCGTCCAGATTTCTCGCGCCGCGTGGCCGTCACCGGCCTCGGCATCATCAGTCCAGTCGGCCAGGACATCCCGACCGCCTGGGACAACCTCGTCAACGGCCGGTCGGGCCTGCACGAGATCACGCGCTGGGATCCGACGCCCTACGAGGCCAAGGTCCAGGGCGAGGTCAACGATTTCGACGGCACCAAGTGGATGGACTTCAAGGCCATCCGGCGCACCGACCGCAACGTGGTCATGGGCGTCGCGGCCGCCAAGCAGGCACTCTCCGACAGCGCGCTCGAGATCACCGAAGACAACCGCGACGACATCGGCGTCATCTTCGGCTCGGGCGGCGGTGGCCCGTACCTGCTCATGGAAAACGTCGACAAGTGGAACAACAGCGGCGCCCGCACGGTGTCGCCGTTCTTCATCGCCAACATGCTGCCCGACACGGCATCCGGCCAGATCGCGATCGAGACGGGCATCCGCGGCTCGAACATGTGCATCGTCACGGCCTGCTCGACCGGCACGCACAACATCGGCGAGGCAGCCGAGGGGATCCGGCGCGGCGATTACATCGCGGCCCTGACCGGCTCGACCGAGAACCCGCTCCATGAGCTGGTCCACATCGGTTTCTCGAACATGCGCGGCATGGGCCTGCCACGGCCGGGCGAGTCGCTGGAGACCGTGTCGCGGCCGTTCGACAAGACGCGCAACGGCTTCGTCCTGGGCGAGGGCGCGGGCTCGATGATGCTCGAGGATCTCGAGTACGCCAAGGCGCGCGGCGCCAGGATCTACGCCGAGGTCGTCGGCTACGGATCCGCCGCGGACGCGTGGGACCTGATCCAGCCGATCGAAAAGGGCGACGGCGTGCGCCGCGCGCTGATCCAGGCGCTCGAGCGCCACGGCGTGCCGGCCGACGAGATCGACCTTATCAACCCGCACGGCACGTCCACGCCGCTTGGCGACCTGCGCGAGGCGCAGGCCTTCTGGGCGGTTTTCGGTGACCACACCCCCGACGTCGCGATCAGTGCGACCAAGTCGATGACCGGCCACCTGATGGGCGCTTCGGGAGCGGTCGAGGGCATCTTCACCGTGCTCTCGGTCTACAACCAGTGCGCCCCGGTGACGCTCAACTACCGCGACGAGGACCCCGAGATCAACCTCAACGTCGTGGCCGGCTCGTCGCGTTCGATGAATATCCGTTACGCGATCAGCGACAACGTCGGCCTGGGCGGCCACAACGGCGCGGTGATCTTCAAGCGCTACGAAGGCGACTGACCGCAGCTCCATATCGTGGACTCATCCACGCAATCCGATTAAGCAGTCACACTGGGTGACTGGCTAGTCGGAATAGATGGATGAAGCTCGAGGACAGCGATTTGGCCGAACATCCCGTCACGGTCGAGTACTTCTACAAGGTCCGCTGGGGCTTCCTCGACGAGTGGCTCGAGCTCTTCCGGCGTAACCACTGGCCGCTGCTGCGCGAGCAGGTGAGCGAAGGTCGGATGCTCGACGTGCGCCTGTACCAGCCGCGCTTCCACGGCGACGGCCGAACGGACTGGAACGTGCTGGTCACGATCACGTATCGCGACTGGGCGGCGATGGAGGCACACAGCGAGGCCGAGCTGGTCCAACGGCTCTTTCCCGACCAGGCGCGGCATGAGGCTGAGGAGAAGCGCCGCTTCGAGCTGGTCGAAGCGCACTGGGATGTGCCGCTCGAAGAGCTCGCGCTGCCCGACTAGGTCGTGCAACCGCTTGCACTGAGCGCCGAGGCCACGAGGCGCATCGCGGTCGCGGCCTCGCTGCTGGGCGCGAAAGTGCTGCGACCCAAGGACGACGGCCACGCCATCCTGAGCGTCGTCCGCCATTTCGGCGCGCTCCAGCTCGACCCGACCAGGACCGTCGAGCGAACGCACCTGCTCGTCCTGTGGAGCCGCCTTGGCAAGTACGACCGCGCCGCGCTCGACAGGGTCCTATGGCGCGAACGGCGGCTGCTTGAGCACAACGCCCACTACGTGCCGATCGAGCGCTTGCCGGAGCTGCGCTACGAGGCAGGTCCGTGGATCAGCCGCTGGGACGGCGTCAGTGGCTGGATCAGGACCAACCAGGCATTCCACGACTCCATCCTGGCCCAGCTCCGTGACCGCGGCCCGCTCCAGTCGCGCGACATCGACGATTCGATGATCGTCAAGGGCTGGGAGTCGACCGGCTGGACGCACGGCCGGAACACGACACGGATGCTCGAGTTCATGGCCAAGGCGCTCGAGGTGCTCGTCGCCGGACGCGAGGGCCAGGAGCGGCTGTGGGACCTGCCGGAGCGCGTGATCCCGGCCGACGCGCCGACGAACACGCTCGACGACGAGGCGTACGCGGTGCGCCGCGTCGAGGAGGCGATGCGCCGCTTCGGCGTCGCCGACCTGGCCCAGATCAAGACGCGCACCTACTGGGTGGAGAAAGCCATCCTGCCGCGGACGATCGAGCGCTTCGTCGAAGAGGGCCGACTGATCCCGGTCACCCTGCCCACGAATCCCAGGAAACGCCCCGCGTGGGCGACGCCCGAAGCGCTCGCGGTCGCCGACTCGACGCAGACGTCACGGACGACGTTTCTGTCGCCCTTCGATCCACTGATCTACGACCGCGAGCGAACGCTCAACGTCTTCGACTTCGACTACAAGCTGGAGATGTACGTGCCCAAGGCCGAGCGCCAGTTCGGCCACTTCACGCTGCCGGTCGTGCACGACAACGAGCTCGTCGGGCGGCTCGATTCAGAGGTTGACCGCAAGGCCAACGTCCTCGTCGTCAACAGGCTCAGCTGGGAGGACGGACAGCCGAAAGCGGCGGCGCG
>CAYYVV010000046.1:9564-15656 GCA_964475245.1 uncultured Anaerolineaceae bacterium
TCCTCGTCGTCAACAGGCTCAGCTGGGAGGACGGACAGCCGAAAGCGGCGGCGCGGGTCGCGGTCGACGCCGCGATCGCCGAGCTCGCCGCTTTCGTGGGCGCTACCGAGGTACGAGCCTAGGCTGCCTCGGCGACCCACTTCCTTGGATCGCCATTGCCGAGATCGGTGATGCCGGCCGACGCGAGCGCGCCCAGGGCGAGCTCGCGTCGGTGCGCGGCAAACGTCAAAACGTGGGCGATGAGGCCGCCGTACGTGAAGACCTCGGGCGGCGTGCAGTCGGCGTCGACGAACGTCTCATCGAGTCGCCCTTCGTCGACGACGCGCCGAACCTCGGCCAGGAAATCGGCCCCGACGCGGGTCAGCCGCGGCCGCATTGCCGAGACCTGCTCGTGCTCCTCGACCGACCAGTCGTACTTGCGGTCGTGGATGACGTTGTTCCACATGTCCATCTGGCCGATCAGGCGCGACAGCAGCCAGCGCAGCGTGGGATTGTCGTCGACGTTCTCGACGGAAATCACGATGGGTTGGTCGAGCTGTTCGTCGGTCAGATTCCCCGACTTGTCGACGAGCTCGCCGACGAGCCATATGTGGTGTTCAACCATGCGTGTGAGAAGGTCCATTGAAGTCACCTTTGTGTTTGTCGGCAGCCGCAGGCCACCGGGTGGATGAAAGTGGACATCGTTCGGAGTCGGTAGCCGAATCTGGCGCGGCGCCGAGCGCCAGTCGGATGGATTGACGCCGTAGGCGCGCCGGAACGCGCGGACGAACGCCTCGTGCGACGAATAGCCACACTCGAGCGCGATCTCGAGAATTCCGTCCTGGCTCGTCGCCAGCCGGTACGCCGCCCGTTCGAGCAGGATCCGGCGCCGAAACGACGCCGGAGGCTCACCCGCGACAGCACGGATGACGCGGTCGAAATGGCTGCGCGACAGATAAGCGCGGGCGGCATGCTCGCCCGTTGTCAGCAGATCGGCGTTGAGCTCGTCCGACAAGGCGTCGACGAAGGCGACGAAGGTGTCGGTCGGGTGCGTGGTCGTCTGCATACCCTGAATGGTCGCTTCAGCGAAGGCGATCGCGCTTGATCGAATCCATCAAAGGCTGGGCGCGCCGACCCTCTGGCCCGTGCCCGGCGACGCGAGCAGCTCACCCTCGTGCATCACGACCTGGCCGCGGACGATCGTGGCCACGGCCGCGCCGCGCGTGCGCCAGCCCTCGAATGGGGACAGGTTGTTCATGCCGTGGAGTGCGGCCGCGGCGATGACGCCGGCGCGCTCGAGATCCACGATCGTCAGATCCGCGTCGCTGCCGACCTTCAGGCTGGCCTTGCGCGGCCACAACCCCCACGCCCGCGCCGGCGCTTCCGATGTCGCTTGGACGAGGCGCTCGAGCGTCAGCCAGCCGTCGTGGACGCCGCGCGTCAGGAGCAGCGGCAGAAGCGTCTCGACGCCGGCGAAGCCGGCTGGCACGTCCCAGATCGACGGCCGTCGCTTGTCCGCCACGACGTGCGGCGCGTGGTCCGAGGCAACGATGTCGATCCGGCCGTCGGCGAGCGCCTCGCGCAGTGCCGCGCCATCAGCGCCGCCACGGATGGGCGGATTGACGCTTGCCACGCCGCCGGCCGTGGCGTAAACGTCGCGCCCCAGGAGCAGGTGGTGCGGCGTGACTTCGCAGGTCAGATCGACGCCTTCGGCGCGCCAGCGCTCGACTGCGGCGAGGCCCGCGGCGCTCGACAGGTGCAGGATGTGGCCGCGCGCGCCCGTGTCGTAGAGCAGCCGGCCGACGCGCTCGATGGCCACGACCTCGGCCGATGCCGGTCGCGCGTTGAGGTGCGCAAGCGCATCCGTCCGGCCGGTCGAGCGCACGTGCGTCTCCGAACGCCCGATCACCGCGCGCTCCTCGGCGTGGAACGCGACACGCAGCCCCACCTCGCGGGCGACCTTCAGCGCTCGGCGCATGCCCTCGTCATCCGGGGCGCGCAAGCCGCCGGTGGTCGGGCCCATGAACACCTTCAGCCCCACGATCAGCCCACTCCGAGCGATCTCCGCCACCGATTCCGGCGCTTCGCCGAGGAGGCCAAATACCCCGAAGTCGACGTACGACGAGCGCTCTGCCAGGGCGAGCTTGTCATGCACGCGCTCGACGGTGTCCGTCGGCGGGACCGTGTTGGGCATCTCGAGCACGGTCGTGACGCCGCCAATCGCCGCGGACGTGCTGCCGGTCAGCCACGTCTCCTCGTGCTCGAGGCCGGGCTCGCGGAAATGGACGTGGCCGTCGATCACGCCGGGCAGCACGAACAGCCCGCGCGCATCGATCGCGTCCGTGCCCTCTCCCACGTCTTCGCCGATCGCGGCGACCAGCCCGTCAGCGATCGCGACATCGACGCGGCGTTGGCCTGTGGACGTAACCAGGGTGCCGTTGCGGATAACGAGTTCGGACGCCACGATGCAAGTGTGAACGAACGCGTGCGTGCCGATGCGGTGCTGGGCTTCTATGGCCCGGATTCGATGATGTGGCACATCAACCGCGAGGCCGTGCTGCTTGGCGCCGGGCCGGCGGCGCTCCTGCTCCAGGTCGCACACCCGCTCGTCGCCGCCGGCGTCGGCGAGCACTCGACGTTCGAACAGGACCCGTTCGCCAGGCTGCGCGGCACGCTGATCACCACGATGGACCTGGTCTTCGGCGACGGCCGCCGGGCAGAGGCGGCCGTGCGCCGGCTCAACTCGGTCCACGCCGGCGTCCGTGGCGAGGGCTACCGGGCGCTCGATCCGCAGCTACTGTTGTGGGTCCAGGTGACGCTGATCAAGACGAGCGTCGATGCGTACACGCGCTGGGTTGGGCCGCTCGACGCCGGCCAGCGCGAGCAGTTCTGGCAGGAGGCGCGTCATGTGGGCACGCGGCTGGGCATCCCTCTGGCACAGAGCCCGGCCGATTGGCCGGCACTGACCGATTACTGGGCGCGCATGCTCGCCGACGACGGACCGATCCACGCCACGCCAACTGCGCGCCGGCTGTCGCCGCTGATCCTGCGGCCGCCATTGCCGTTGCTGCCGCGTCAGATCGTGGAGCTGCTCGGCGTGCCGGGCATGGCACTCCTCCCGGCCCGCCTGCGCGATGAGTTCGGCATTGCCTGGACTGGCCGGGACGAGGCGTTGGCGCGGGCCTTGAGCGCCGGCGTCAGGGGCTGGACGAGGGCCGTGCCCGGGCCGTTGCGCTGGATGCCCCAGGCACGCGCCGCCTACCGGCGCGTTGGGGCGGCAGGCGGCGCTATTGATCGGCCGCCGTCGACGCGCAGCGAGGCGCCGGTCACGTAGCTGGCGTCGTCGCTGAGCAGGAAGCAGATCGCCGCGGCAACCTCGTCGGCCGTGCCCATCCGCCCAAGGGGCACGTCCGGCCGGTCGTTCACGGGAAAACGCGGCGGGTCGAGCGGCGTGTCGATCGCACCCGGCTCGACGACGTTGACCCGGACGCCGCTCGGTGCGCCGACCAGCGCGAGCGATCTGGCCAATCCCTCGAGCCCCGATTTGGAGGCCGCGTAGGCCGGCGACCGCGAGGAGCCTTCGACTGGACCGACTATGGAGCCGACGAATACCACCGACCCGTGCGCCGCGGCCAGCGCAGGCAAGCACACGCGCACCGCTTGAAACGGCCCCGTCAGGTCGACGCGGAGCAGCTCGTGCCAGGCAGCTTCGTCATCCCAGTTCGCGTTGGGCGCGAGGCCGGCCGCGCATACCAGACCGCTCAAGCGGCCGGCGCAGGTATCTAGGGCCGCTTCGATGACCGTGGAATCCGCGGCGTCGCCGATGATTGCCCGGACTCCTGCAGGCATGTCAGCGTTCAGATCGATGCCCGCGACCTGCCAGCCGTCGCGCAACAGGCGTTCGGTCGTGGCCCGGCCGATGCCCGACGCGGCGCCGGTCACGATCGCCGTCCGTGGCTCGCTCATGGGACGTGCTCGAGCAGCAGGTCGATCGCCTCGAGGTAGCCGTCGACGCCACGGCCAATGACCTGGCCGATGACGACATCTTCCAGCACCAGCACGTGGCGGAACGGCTCGCGCGCGTGCACGTCGCTGATGTGGATCTCGACCGCCGGCCGGCCGATGCCCTCGATCGCGTCACGCAGCGCGTAGCTCGTGTGCCCAAGGGCGCCCGGGTTGATCACGACACCGTCGAAGTCGAGCTGCTCGAGCCGGTCGATGAGCGCGCCCTCGTGGTTCGACTGGAAGGCGACCACCGACGATCCCCGGCTCGCAGCGTACTGTGTCGCGCGCTCGACGACCTCGGCCAGCGTGGTGCGGCCGTAGATGTCTGGGTTGCGCTGGTCGAGGCGGCCCAGGTTCGGGCCGTTGAGGAGCAGGATCTTCATGCCGCGATCGTCCGCAGCGCATCGTCGAGCTCAACGTCGGTCACGTCGTCGACCTCAACGACCTCGCCCACGGCCATGGGCAGGATCCAGCGCTGCACGCCGCGTTCACGTTTCTTGTCACTGCCGAGCGCCGCGATCACGGCCGCCCGGTCGAAACTGCGGCGCGGGTCGAAGCCAAGCACGCTCAGGGTCGAATCGAGTCGTGCGGCCAGATCGGCCTGCGCGCCCCGGCGCGTCGCGATCCGTGCCACGGCGCGCAGGCCGAGCGCGACGGCCGCGCCATGGGCGAGGGTGTAACCGCTTTCGATCTCTAGCGCGTGGCCCACGGTGTGGCCCAGGTTCAGCAAGCGCCGCTCGCCGGTCTCGAAAGGGTCGCGCTCGACGATCGTGAGCTTGACGCGCGCCGCCCGCTCGGTCATCGCGTAGGCCGCCGCCGGATCCTCGCCGCTGAGCGCCGCGACGCCGCGCGTCTCCACCAGCTGCCAGAGCGCCGGGTCGCCGATCAGGCCCGCCTTGAGACATTCGGCGATCCCGTCGCGCCGCCTGTCGACAGACAACGACGTGGGCAGGTCGGCGTCGACCAGAATTAGCCACGCCGGCCAGAACGTGCCGGCGCCGTTCTTGGCGCCGGGCAGGTCGATGGCGACCTTGCCGCCGATCGCCGAATCGGCCTGCGCCAGCCACGTGGTGGGCACATTGATAAGGGGCACGCCACGCCGGTGGAGCGCCGCTGCCAGTCCGCCGAGATCGCCGATGGTGCCGCCGCCGGCGACGACCAGCGGATCGCCACGTTCGACCTTGATATCGCCCATCCAGCGCAGAACCTCCTCGAGCCGCGCGAGCGTCTTGAGCGGCTCGCCACCTTTCATCCGGCACATGCGCGTCGACGGCAGAGCCGCTGCCAGTCGTGGGTTCGCAGCGAGCGCATCGTCATCTGCGAA
This sequence comes from uncultured Anaerolineaceae bacterium, assembly GCA_964475245.1. Classification (GTDB taxonomy): domain Bacteria; phylum Chloroflexota; class Limnocylindria; order Limnocylindrales; family CSP1-4; genus JALYGJ01. The sequence continues at coordinate 14,873 of CAYYVV010000046.1, forward strand.
GACCACGGGATCGCCGGCCGCAACAAAGCGCAACGCTGCAGCCAGCGCGCTGCTGGTCAGGTTTCGGCCAATAAGCAGCCGGCCATCATCCGGGCCCAGCGGATGGTGGCGTCGAAACTGGACGTCGAGCAGCGGCCGCCAGTGATCGGTCGAAGGCACGGACCGCACTGCCTCGGCGACGCGTGATGCAACCGTGCCGACGTATTCGTCGGCGTAGACCGCGGCGTCGACTGCGGCATAGATCGCCGCACGTTGAACGGCGGTGCGTCGGAGCCCTGCCTCAAGGTCGTCGCCGAGCAACGGCCGCGCCACGGTCGTATCCGCACGGAGGCGAGCCGCGAGCTGGTCGATCGGGGCATCGAGCCGGACGCGCACACCATGCTCCATCAGACGCCAGCGGTTGATCGGGTCGACGACGGTCCCGCCGCCCGTGGCAATCACCGCGCCCGTGGACCCGACCGCGACCGCGACCGCATCGCGCTCGAGCTCGCGCAAGCGCGACTCGCCCTGTCGCGCGAGCACCTCGGCCGGATGATGGCCGCTGATGCGCTTGACCTCATCGTCGATGTCGATGAACTGCTTGCCGAGGCTCTTGGCCAGCATCCGGCCGACGACCGTCTTGCCGCTGCCGGGCAGGCCGACGAGCACGATGCCGTCAGACATCGGCGGCCTCGCCCAGCTCCCGGCGCAGCGCGTCGGCCATGGCCTCCCTGACCGACTCGCCGATGGGCACTGACAGCCAGGCCTCCAGGCTGCGCCAGCCCTGGCCGAGCAGAATTCCTGC
>CAYYVV010000046.1:15756-18127 GCA_964475245.1 uncultured Anaerolineaceae bacterium
TCGACCTCGTCGAGCAGCGGCATCACGGCCGCCTTGTGCGGCACGGTCACGTTCGCGCCAAGGACGTCAGCGTCGCGTAGCGCAGCAATGGCCCGCGGCAGGTCCGCGGCCGTGATGTCGGCCAGCTCGTAGCGATGGTCGAAGCCCAGCGCAGCGAACGCGGCCATGTGCATGGCCGGCGACGCGGAGTGGCTGATGTGCTCGCCAAGCAAGCGGACCGTAGCCATCGTCAGCGCGGCCGTTGCTCGCGCCGCCGTCGCCGCGCGACGGCGGCGCGCAGGTCGGACATCGTGTCGCCGCCGAAGCTGGTCAGCAGCGCGTCGGCCAGCACGAGCGCGGTCATCGCCTCGCCCACGATCGCGGCGCGCGGCATGATCGCCACGTCCGATCGCTCGATGTGTGCCCGTCCGCTCTCACCCGTGACGATGTCCACGGAATCGAGCGGCTTGCGCATCGTCGGCACCGGTTTGACCGCGGCACGGAGCACGATCGGCATCCCATTACTCATGCCGCCCTCGATCCCGCCGGCACGGTTCGTGCCCCGCAGCCAGCCCGCGCCAGCAGGCAGAACCGCATCGTGGGTCACGCTGCCGCGCCGCCCCGCAACGTCGAATCCAGCGCCGATGCCCACGGCCTTGACCGCCGGAATTGCCATCATCGCGCCGGCGAGCGCCCCGTCGAGCCGCGTGTCCCACTCGGCGGCAGAACCCAGGCCAATCGGCAAACCAGATGCCACGACGACGAACGCGCCGCCGATCGAGTCGCCCTCCTCCGCCGCGCGGTCGATCTCGCGCATCATCAGCGCCTCCGCGTCCGGGTCGGGGCAGCGCAGCGGCGTCGGCGCAGCGAGGTCAGCGTCGGGCCAGGAATCGGGGACGCACTCGAGCGAATCCTCGGCGTCGGGGAAAGCGCGAATCGTCCCGACCTGCTCGACGTAGCTCCAGATGCGCACGCCAGCCGTGGCCAGCAGCTGGCGGCAGACCGAACCGGCGAGCACCCGCACGGCCGTCGAGCGTGCCGAGGCCCTTTCCAGGACGTCACGCACGTCGTTGGTGCCGTACTTGATCGCACCGGGCAGGTCGGCGTGGCCCGGTCGGGCGAGGGTGACCGCTTTCGGTCGACCGCGGGCGGGCGGCGCCTCCGGGGTCATGCGGTCAGCCCAGTTGGCGAAATCGCGGTTCTCGATTCGGAACGCGAGCGGCGCGCCAAGCGTCCGACCGAAACGCAGGCCGCCCATCCAGACGACCTGGTCGTGCTCGATGAGCATGCGCCGGCCGCTGCCGTAGCCGTGTTGCCGCCGGCGCAGGTCGCGGTTCACGTTGGCCGTCGAAACGCGCAGTCCGTATGGCAGCCCTTCAAGCACGCCCGACACGGCCGGGCCGTGCGACTCGCCCGCCGTGAGCATGCGCAGCCTCCTCACCCGAAGGCTCCGATTGACCGCGCGTCGCTCCAGAACGACGGATACGAGACTGCGACGCATTGCGGATCGTCGAGCTCGACGCTCGTCGCGACGCCGATCCACGCTGCGACGGCCATGGCCATCGCGATGCGGTGATCGCCGTGCGTCACGACGTGCGCATCGCGCGGCCGGTCAGCCCGGATGCGCCAACCATCGTCGAGTTCATCGAACTCGACGCCCGCCGTGCTCAACGCCGCGCCGATGGCGGCAATCCGGTCCGACTCCTTGATGCGCAGCTCGCGCGCACCACGGACCTCACTGATCCCTTCCGCCGCGGCCATCGCCACGGCCAGCAGGGGCAGCTCGTCGATCAGGGGCGCGACGTCGTCCGCGCCGAGCGAGATGGCGTGCAGGCGCTGGCCGCCGCGCACGACGATGTCGCCGTCCGGCTCGCCGGCGTCGGCCCTGCCGGGCAGCAGCTCGATGTCCGCGCCCATCCTGCGCAGGACGTCGAGGAGTGCGGTACGTGTCGGGTTCAGTCCGACGTCCGTCAGGCGAATGTTGGCGTCGGCGTGGAGTGCCCCGGCCACGATCCACGCCGAGGCAGAGGAAAAGTCACCGGGTACGAGCATCTCGAAGCGCTGCAGCCCACTGGGTCCGCGGATCGTGATCGTCGTTCCCGTCTGCTTGCCTGTCCGCTGGATGTCGGCGCCCAGGGCGGAAAGCATCCGCTCGGTGTGATCGCGGACACGGCCGGGGACGTGGACGGCGGTCGTGCCCTCGGCGGCAAGCGCGGCGAACGAGATCGCGCCGAGCACTTGCGCGCTCGCCACGGAAAGCGTGTGTTCCGTGGCCTGTAGCGGCCGCCGGCCGCGCACGATCAGCGGCGCGTGGCCTTCGTTGAGCTCGATCTCCGCTCCCATCGCGCGCAGCGGATCTGCGACGCGCTCCATCGGCCGGCGGCTGAGCGAC
>CAYYVV010000047.1:0-8285 GCA_964475245.1 uncultured Anaerolineaceae bacterium
GCCGCCGACGCAGTTCAGGAAGCGTTCTTCAGCTGCTACCGCAACATCGGTCGCTTCCGCGGCGACTCCTTTCGCAGCTGGCTGACGCGCATCGCGCTCAACGCCGCCACTGACATTCTTCGCTACCGCAAGCGCCGGCCGGCTGACCCGTACCCGGAATGGGAGGACGATGGCTGGCAGCCGCCGGCCGGCGAGGACGCCTCCCCGGAAAGAGAGGCGATCCGGCGCAATACCGCGCACGTGCTGTCGCAGGCTCTGGCCCAGATCACGCCTGACCAGCGCGCCGCGATCGTGCTTTTCGATGTCGAGGGCTACGACTACCAGGAGATTGCCGACATGACCCATGTTTCCCTCGGCACGGTCAAGTCGCGCATCCATCGCGGTCGCCTCGCGCTGCGCGACTTGATGGGCGCCGACTTGGAACTCTTACGGGATTAGGGGCGTCAGACGAGCGTGGACAGCCGTGAAACCATGAACCAGGGCCACGATCGGCACGACCGCCTGCTCGTGACGCGCTTCGCCGTGGGCGACGCGTACCCGGGCGAGGCTGAGCGGGCAAAAGAGCTCGTCAGGCACTGTGCTGACTGCGCTGCGCTCGCGGCCGACATCCGCCTTATCGCGGCGCGCACTGCCGACCTGCCTGTTGTTCGCCGGCCGCGCGACTTCCGCATCTCCGCCGCGCAGGCCGAGCGGCTCCGCGGTTCCTGGCTCGAGCGCCTGCTTCGATCGTTCTCGGCTCCCGGCTGGGGCCTCGCGCGGCCGCTCGCCAGCGCCGCCCTCGTCGTCGGTTTGAGCCTGGCCGTCATCGGCGCGCTGCCGGTCGGTGTGGCGAGCAGCGGTGCCGCAGACACGCTCACCGTCCCCGCCACGGGACAGCCGGTTGGTGCCCCGCCGGTCGCGCCGAACCAGCAGCCATCTCAGATCGGCAATCAGACCAGGGCGTCATCTCCACCTGAATTCGAGACCACCGGCGGCGCGAGCCCGGCCTCGACGGGGGGCGTTCCGGCAGTCGGTCCGTTGCCTGCTCCGACCGCACAGACTCGCCCCGCCGCGACTTTGTCCGCTTCGGACAGCTCGGTCGAAAGCCCGGCCAACGGCAAGCACGACACGGCCGCTCCGGCAACGCCGGAGCCAGTAACTGCGGCCACGGCCCCGGCGGCGCCACTCCCGGCTCCCACGCAGAAGGTCGCTGTCGTCGTTCCCCCGGCGGCCCCGAGTGTCGCTCCCCAGCCGGCGCCGGCGACCAATGACCAGATCGTGGCGCCGGCCTCGGCACCGTCGTCGGACCGCACCCTGCTCGAGTCGATCGGCATCTGCCTGGCGCTGTTCGCGCTGGCCATCCTGCTGATCGCATGGCTGGCGCGTCGGCGCTATTCGGATCCACTGATCCGCTGACCGAGGCCGGCCGGCCGGTAGACTCGGAGCCGTGCAGCGGCTCATGCTCCTCGACTCGAACAGCCTCATCTATCGCGCCTATTTCGCGCTCATCAACACGCCGCTGACGACGAGCAAGGGCTCACTCGTCAACGCCGTTTTCGGCTTCTGGAGCATCGTCCTGCGCGGCTTCCAGGATGTGAAGCCAGACTTCGTGATCGCCTGTTTCGACCTCCCGGCACCGACTTTCCGCCACGAGCAGTACACCGAGTACAAGGCCACGCGGCGCGCGATGCCGGACGACCTGCGCGACCAGTTCCCGATCGTGCGCGAGATCATCAACGCCTTCGGCATCCCGATCTATCAGCTCGAGGGCTTCGAGGCCGACGACCTGATCGCGACGCTCGTCCACCAGGCGGAAGAGCGCGAGGTCGATACGACCATCGTGTCGGGCGATCTCGACCTGCTCCAGATCGTGAGCGACCGGACGACGTTGATGACGACGCGCGGTGGCGTGCAGCAGACCACGTTCTACGACCCGGACAAGGTGATGGAGCGCTACGGCCTGCGCCCCGAGCAGATGGTCGACTTCAAGGCACTCAAGGGCGACACGACGGACAACATCCCGGGCATCGCCGGAGTGGGCGAGAAGACGGCGGCCAAGCTCGTCCAGGATTTCGGCTCGGTCGACGGCATCTACGCCGCGCTTGACCGTGTCGTGCCCGACAAGCTGCGCGTCAAGCTCGAGGAGAACCGCGACGACGTCTTCCGCTGGCGCACGCTCGTGACCGTCCGCGCGGACGTCCCGGTCGAGCTCGATCTCGAGACGGCGCGCCTGGGCAGCTACGACCGCAACGAGGTCCTGCGCCTGTTCCGCGAGTACGAGTTCCGATCGCTCGTCGAGCGCCTGCCGGGCATGGCCGGCGAGGAAGCACGGGCGCCCGGAGACCTGCTGCGCACGGCAGACCTCAGCGCCCCGATCCCGGCCGTGCAGGTCGCGGGACGGCCGTCGGCCGCCGAACGCGCGGCGGCCGGAGGCGCGGGCAGTGGCGGCATGCAGCTCAGCCTTGACCTGGCCGCCCCGGCGCCGACTCCGGCGCAGGCCAACGCGTCGCCCGAGGACGGCAATGGCAGTGCGCCGGTCGCGATCGCAGAGGCGGCCGTCGAGATCGTCACGTCACCAAGCACCGCCCGCGACCGCCTGACGGCTCTGCTCGCAGACCCGGCGCGGGCGACGCGATTCGCCGATGCCACGGATGTGCAGGGCTGGCTCGGACAGCAGCACGACCTGACCGTCGGTGTCGCGCTGACCGATCACCGGCCGAGGCGTGGCGAGCTGCTCGGCATCGCTGTCGCTGACGCGGCCGGCCGGGTGGTGACCGCAGGCGCTGAGGACGCGTCTCGTTTCGCCGAGCTGATCCTGTCCGCCGGCCGGCCGCTCGTCGGCCACGAGGTCAAGCAGCTTCTCGTCTGGCAGCTCTGCCGCCTCGACCCGACGGCCACGGGCAACGTCTTCGCCGATGCCCGCGGCCTGCCGTCCGTGGCGCTCGACACGCAGATCGCCGCGTACGTTCTCAACGCCGCGCTGCGCAGCCAGACGCTGGCGAGCATCTGCTCGGAGCGGCTCGAGATCGAGCTGCCAGCGGACGGCATCCTGGGCGGCGCCGACCACGCCGCGCTCCAGGCCATTGCCGTTGCGGCCGTGCGTGAGCCGATCGAGGCCGACCTTGCCAAGGACGAGCACATAACGCGCCTGCTGCGCGAGGTGGAGCTGCCGCTCATCCCGGTCCTGGCGACCATGGAGTCAGTCGGGGTGGCGATCAACCGCGCGGCGCTCGCGGGCCTTTCGTCGGCGTTTTCCACGGAGATCTCGAGGCTCGAGCAGGAGATCTATGTCGACGTCGGTCACCAGTTCACGATCGGCAGCCCCAAGCAGCTCGAGCAGGTCCTGTTCTACGAGCTCAACCTGCCCCGCGGGCGGCGCACGAAGACCGGCTTCTCGACCGACGCGGGCGTCCTCGAGGACCTGCGCCCGGCGCACCCGGCGATCGACAAGATCCTCGAGTGGCGCATGTACACGAAGCTGCGCTCGACGTACGTCGACGCGCTGCCGCTGCTCCTCGATCCGAACACCGGCCGACTGCACACCACCTTCCACCAGGCGATAGCGTCGACGGGACGGCTGAGCTCGACCGATCCGAACCTCCAGAACATCCCGATCCGATCGGAGCTCGGCCGGCGCATCAGGCACACGTTCGTCGCCGGCGCCGAGGACGTCGTATTGCTCGCCGCCGACTACAGCCAGATCGAGCTGCGCGTCATCGCGCACGTGTCAGGCGACGTGCACCTCAAGGAGGCGTTCGCGCGCCACGCGGACATCCACCGCGAGACAGCGGCGCGCGTGCTGCACAAGGAGGCCGCCGACGTGACCTCCGACGAGCGCTCGATGGCCAAGATGGTCAACTTCGGGCTTGCCTACGGCATGAGCGACTTTGGACTGTCGAGCCGCGCCGGCATCTCGCGCCAGGCCGCGCAGGAGTTCATAAACTCGTACTTCGCGGCCTACTCGGGAATCAGCTACTACATGATGCACATCAAGGAGATCGCCCGCGAACAGGGCTACGTGTCGACGTTGTTCGGCCGGCGGCGCTGGATCCCTGAGCTGCAGGCGCGTAACTCGGCGCTGCGCGGCGCGGGCGAGCGGATGGCAATCAACATGCCCATCCAGGGCACGGCCGCCGACATCGTCAAGATCGCCATGATCCGGCTCTACGACCGACTGATGGCGACCGGGACGCGGGCACGGATCCTGCTCCAGGTGCACGACGAGCTGCTGCTCGAAGTGCCCCGCCCCGAGCTGGCGACGATCGCGCAGATCGTGCGCGAGGAGATGGAGGGTGCCGTGACCCTGGACGTGCCACTGACCGTGGACGTCAAGACGGGCACCGACTGGGAGTCGATGACGCCGATCTAGACAGGTTCCCTGCGCAACCGCACAGAAGAACGAAGGGCAACGAGCGTCGCCGCGGCAGCCGCAGTGGCCAGCAGCCCCCAGCTCAGCGCAGTGCTCGTTGCGAGGAGGCCGCTGAAACCGAAGAAGTCGTATGGGTCGCCGACGAAAAGGGCGATGCCCCACGCGATGAGCGCGACGGTCACTCCGACCATTCCGCCAACGGCGATGCGCGCAGGGTTGATGGCACGTCGATACATGCGCGCGTCGATTGTGCTGTTGCGCGCGGCCACTGCCAGGGCGATGCAGCTCACCGCCACGGCCAGGGATCCCGCGCCGAGCCAGGCACCGAGCATGAGCGTTTTGGGCACGTCGTCAGCGACAGAGAACGGGATGCCGGTAATGGCGGCCGTTACGCCGACCCACGCGAGCACAGCCACGACAGGCGTTGCCAGCAGGGCGACCTGACTCCAGCGCCGTCGGCGAAATGCGTCGATGGCGATGGCAGCCGCGATCGGGACGCCGGCGATCAGCAGCCCGACCAGACTCACGAGCGCGCTGATGAGAACGATGTTGTATGCGATCCCCGATGCTGGAAGGACGCCATCGAGATAAAGCGGCCTGAGCGGTGGATCCTCGGTCAGCTTCGCGAACCCCGACCCGGCCACGGCAACGATCACCCAGCACACGAAGATCACCAATTCCTGGTGGCGAAGACGTTCGAGCATGTGCGGCAGCCTCATGTTTGTCGACGGGTGCAATCGAGCGTCCATGGCGCAGACCAGGACGTCGAGGGCCACGCCGGCCGAGATGCCGGTTTGGCCCAGAAGCTCATGGAACTCGTCGCCGTAGCGCGTCCGCCAGGTGCCAGGGAACAGGCGCAAGAGGCCCGCGGCCACCAGCGACTTACTCATGTGACAGACGACTTCGTGCCAGCTGGACGACGCGCTCCATTGCGCCGACCTCCGCGTCCAGCACGGCCCCGCCGGCCGGCGTCAGTCGATACGGACGGCGCCTGTCCGAGGAGTCCACGGCTTCGATCAGGCCGCGTTGTTCGAGGCGCGCAATTGCGCCGTAGAGCGTGCCCGGGCCCAGGCGCACAGCGGCAAAGTGCTCGATGTCCTCGATCATCGCGTAGCCGTGGCGCGGACCGGCTGCGAGGCTGGCCAGGATCAGCACGCTCGGGTCGCGTGAGCGCTCGTTCGTCGGTTGGTTCATGTATCGCGGGACGTTATATCGCGCTACGTAATATGTCAACGGCGCCGAGGTCGGGACGCGGAGCGCCATAAACTCGGGTCGTATGCCCGAGCTTCCCGAGGTCGAGACCATCGCGCGCGAGCTTCGCCCGCTCATCGAGGGGCGGACGATCGAGGACGCGTGGTTCGATTGGCCGCGCCAGATAAAGCACCCGGCGCCCGACGAGTTCGTCCGTCAGGTGCGCGGGCGGATGATCCTGTCCGTCGACCGGCGCGCGAAATGGATCGTCGTCTCGCTCACGGGCCGGGAGGGCGCGGACTCCGCGGGCGACGAGGCCGTGCTCGCGATCCAGGTCAAGATGACGGGCTACCTCGAGGTCGTGCCCGCCGACGAACCGGCCGACAAGCACGTCCATTTCCGGTTCCTGCTGGACAACGGCCACGAGCTGCGCATGCGTGACCCGCGCAAGTTCGGGCGCATGGGCCTCTATCGCCGCGACGAGGCGGGCAAAGTCCTTGGCGCGGGCGAGGCCAGCGACCTGTTTGCCGCCTTCGGCCCCGAGCCGCTCGACGACGCCTTCACGCTGGCCGATTTCCGGAAGCTCATCCGCCGCCGAAAGGCGCGCCTGAAGACGCTGCTCATGGACCAGGGCTTCGTCGCCGGCGTGGGCAACATCTACGCGGACGAGGCGCTCTGGCGCGCCCGCCTCCACCCGCTGCGCAGCGGCGCCGGCTTGCAGCCCGCGCAGGAGCGCGAGCTGTACGAATCGCTGCGCGCCGTGCTGCGCGAGGGCATCGAGCGCCGCGGCTCGTCCGTCGATTCGTACCGTGCTCCGGCCGGTGCCGGCAACATGCAGCATTTCCTGAACGTCTACGGCCGGACAGGCCAGCCGTGTCCGCGCTGCGGCAGGCCGACACGTCGCATCGTCGTCGGAGCGCGGAGCACGCATTTCTGCTCGTGGTGCCAGCGCCTGCCGCAGCGCGAGCGGACGCCGTCAACGGCCACGCTCCTGGCCGGGATGCGCTGACCGGTGGCCATCCTGCGGCTGTCCAACGTCCGGCGCGAGGTGGGCACGTTCGTCATCCTCGACTCGGTCAACGCGGCGATCGCGCACGACGAGCGGATTGGTCTCGTCGGTGCCAATGGCGCCGGAAAGACGACGCTGCTGCGCATCGCCGCTGGGCTCGAGCCGCCCGAATCGGGCGAGGTCCAGCGCAAGAATGGGCTTCGTGTCGGTCTGCTGACCCAGGAGTCGAACCTCGACCAGTCGTTCGTCAGCGCGCCGTCGCTGCGCGCCGCGGTCCGCAACGGCGCAGGGGAGCTCGTGCAGATGGAGCGCCGCCTGTCGGAGCTGGAGGCGGCGGGCGCGGTAGCGGTCCAGTCGGCCGAATACGCCCACCTGCGCGAGGCTTTCGACCACCGCGGCGGTTACACGCTCGACCTGCGCGTCGAGGCCGCTCTTTCAGGACTCGGTTTCGATCGCTCCGACTGGGATCGCCCACCGGCGCAGATGTCGGGCGGCCAGCAGACGCGCGCCGCGCTGGCCCGCCTGCTCGTCGCCGAGCTCGACCTGCTCATGCTCGACGAGCCGACCAACCATCTCGACCTGGCCGCGATCGAGTGGCTCGAGCAGGCCCTTGCCGCCCGGCCCGGGGCGCTTCTGGTGGCATCCCATGACCGGGCGTTCCTCGACGGTGCTGTCGACCGCATCTGGGAGATCCGCGATCGACGGCTGACTGTCTTTCGCGGCAATTACTCGGCCTACGCGGGGCAGCGCGAGGAGCGCGACGCGCGGGCGCGCAAGGACGTCGACACGCGCGCCGAGTCGATCGAGCGTGAGCGTGAGCTCGTCCAGCGCTATCGGAGCCATCGCAAGTTCTCGAAGATGCATGAGCACGAGGCGCGCCTCGAGGCGCTCCAGGTTGACGCCGAGGCGGCTCCGCCGCGCCGCAAGCAGGGCGTGCTGGCACTCGACGGCGTCATCCGCGGCGCGCACACACGCTCGGGCGACGTGGTCGTGCGCGTGGAGGGGCTGATGGCCGGGTATCCGGGCAAGCCCGTCGTCCGCGTCGAGCGCCTGGAGGCGCGACGCGGCGTGCGCATCGGGCTGGTCGGACCGAACGGCGCCGGCAAGACGACGTTGCTGCGCACAATCGCCGGCCAGCTTGCGCCGCTCGACGGCTGGCTCGAGCTGGGACACGGCGTCCAGGTTGGCTACCTCGCCCAGATCCGCGCCCAGGCCATGCCCGGCGCGACAGTGCTCGACACGCTGACGACGGGTGCAGCGATGGACTCCGGGCCAGCACGCTCGTACCTCGCGCGCTTCCTGTTCCGCGGCGACGACGTGTTCAAGCAGGTCGAGCAGTTGTCGGGCGGTGAACGGTCGCGGCTCGAGCTGGCTCTAGTTGGCCTCCAGTCTGCGAACCTGCTGCTGCTCGACGAGCCGACCAACCACCTCGACATCCCGGCACGCGAGGCGCTCGAGGCGTTCCTGCGCGAGGCGGCCGGCACTGTCATCGTCGTCTCGCACGACCGGCGCCTGCTCGAGGCGGTGTGCAACGAGCTGTGGGTCGTCGATGACGCAAAGGCCGGCGAGGCGTCACGAATGACGCGCTTCCCGGGCGGTTTCAATGAATGGCGCGCCGCGCTTGCCGACGGCTGGAGCGTCGCCGGCGCGCTCGACAGGTCCACGACTCATGAGCCGGCGGCTCGCGGATCGGCACGACCGGCCGCGCCGGCAGTGGCTGCAAAGCCGGCCAAGCCG
>CAYYVV010000047.1:8385-17694 GCA_964475245.1 uncultured Anaerolineaceae bacterium
TCGCGGATCGGCACGACCGGCCGCGCCGGCAGTGGCTGCAAAGCCGGCCAAGCCGAAGCCGGCCAAGCCGGCACGACCGGCACCACTGTCCAAGGACGCCTACAGGCGCCGGCGTCAGGTCGTCGAGGACGACCTGACGCGCCTCGGCCTGCGCAAGAGCCAGCTCGAGCTTGCCCTGGGCGACCCCAAGGTCCAGTCCAATTTCGTCGAGCTGCGCCGTGTCACAAGTGAGCTGGCCGACGTCAACGCCGCGCTCGCCCAGGCGGAGGATGCCTGGCTGGTTCTGACCGAGCAGGCGCCACGGTGACGGCCCGGTGATCCCGCCGATCGGCGGCTGGCCGGCCGATGATGACAGCCCCACCGTCCTGATCGGTCTGACCGGTCCAATCGGCTGTGGCAAGTCGACCGTCGCCGGAATGCTCGGGGAGATCGGCGGCACCGTCATCGATGCCGATGAGCTGTCACGCGTGGCGACGGCCCTGGACGGCGCGGCATTGCCAGAGATCCGCCAGCGCTTCGGCGATCGCGTTTTCGACGCCCAGGGCGGTCTCGATCGGGCAGCACTCGCCGCGTTGGTCTTCGCCGACGCCGAAGCGCTGGCCGGCCTCGAGCGGATCATTCACCCGCGGGTCAGGGTTCTCGTCGAAGAGGCGGTCGAGCGGGCAACGCGCGACCGGGTGCCGTTCGTGGTGATCGAGGCGATCAAGCTCGTCGAAGGTGGCCTGGCCGGGCGCTGTGACGAGGTCTGGATCGTCGATTGCTCACCGGCCACACAGCGTGCTCGCCTGCGTGGGCGCGGAACGCAGTCAGACGACATCGAGCGACGCCTGTCAACACAGGGCGACGACCTCGCTGCGCGGCTTGCCGCACAGCTCGCTGATCGCGTGCCTGTTCAACGTCTGTCGACTGAAGGGTCGCTTGACGAGACGCGTGAGCTCGTCGAGGAGCTGCTTGCCGGGGCCCTGGATCGACCTAGGGCACGATGAGGTGGACAGGGCTGCCGCGAATGCCAACCTGCCAGGTGGTCGTGTCGTTACCGCCGCTGACCTGGTACTCGATCTTCCACCAGCCGGGCTGCGTCTCGCCGCCGGGCGTCAGGCCCGTCGAGCCATAGGTGCTCGGCAGCGCGATATCGATGGTTATCAACCGGTCGTTGAAGAAGCTGCCGCCCGATGACGCGGTCTGGATGTTCGTGACGTTGGAGCCCGACGTGCCGTTGTCGGCGCTCCATGAGAACGTGGCGTAGTTGTACGTATTGCCGTCGGGCGATTCGATCTTCAGGTACGCGTTGCCGCTGACGTCGCCCGGGTCGAAGAGCGAGATCTCGACGGTCTTGCCCGCGTTCTCGGCACCGATCTGGGCGAGGTAGAAGAGCTGCGTGCCGGCAACGAGGTTGTTGTACGCCGCCATCTTGCCTTCGCCGTAGACCTGGGGGCCTGTGCCGCTCGAGTCGACCCACAGCGAGAACATGTTCTCGGCGTTGGTCGAATTGTTGTTGCTGGAGCTCGTGTTCACGTTGACCCGGTAGCGCCCAGCCGACAGGCCGGTCGCGAGCGTGTACCAGCCGTTGTGGTACGGGTTGGTCGAGCAGTCGGTCAGTCCGGAATGGGCAGGCGTGCCCATGACGCCGCTGTAGTCGGCCTGGATCTCGTTGGCAAAGGTCGTCCCTGAGGTCGCCACGAGAGTGTCGTCGGTGAGGTCGTAGGGCGTGTTGTTCTCGTTCCACAGCTGGTAGACGGTGGTCACGCCGTTGGGTGAGCCACTGATCCAGTGGTCGCCGGCGCCAAGGTTGCCGCCGGATCCGTTTGAGCCTGTCTCGCAGAACGTGGCGTCGTAGATCTTCACCTGGCCGCTCGCGCCGGGCAGGATGACCGTGTAGTCGTAGCCATCGGCGGTGTAGTCGGGGTTCGTGGACGTGTGGCCGCTGATGCTCGAGTTGTCATTGAACGGGCTGAACTGATCGCCGTTCTCACGGCTGCCGCCCTTGGTGATCACTGCGCCCCAGAAACCCTGGGTGGTCAGCGAGCCGCTCGTGGGCGACGCGACCGTTCCGGTCGTCAGAACGGGCGTAACGGTGGTCGTGGTCGTGTGGTAGTTCACCTGGACCTCGGCGCCATCGAGGCTGACCGTGGTCGCGGTGCAGCCGGTGCCCTTGGCGTAGGTCACGCGCATCCGGAAGTTGGCGTCGCTGAAGTCTGCCTGGACCCAGGTATGACCTGACCACGCCGACAGGCTCGATGCGCTGCCAAGCGTGGCGAGGACGGTGTTGCTCGTGCCCAGCGCGGCCGTGCTCACGCCGGGGCTCGGCACCCAGCTGGCGCCGGCGTTGTAGCTCAGCTCGACAGTGAAGGTGCAGTTGGTCGCGGCCGTGGAGATCTTGCCGCCAAGGCGCACCTGGATGCCGTCGATCGCCGCGCCGGAAGGCACGCCGAGGCCGTAGGTCCCGAGCTGAAGCTGTGTGCTCGTGGTCGTCGTAGTCGCGTAACTCCCGTTGTTCCAGCTGTACGCGTTGCCGGTGTTGGTCCACGCGCCGGTCGGGTTCGCGGTGGGGTCCTTCCAGCCCGTGTTGGCGTTGTTCGTGCTCGTGCTGGAATTTAGCTGGTCGTAGACGTAGGTGCCCACGCCGTAGTAGTTCTGCGGGCTGCCCATCGGCACGGGCAGGGTGAATTCGGCCGTGGCATTGACTGTTTCGCTGATGCTCTTGGTACACGTCGTGAAGAGGGCGCAGAAGACCTGGGCGAAATAGGCCTGAACCGGGCCGGAGATCGTGACCTTCAAACGGCGCCGGTTGCTGGCATCCTGCTGCGGCGTGACGGTGACGCCGCTGGCCCCGTCGACGTAGCCATTCTTCTTGGCTTCGGCGAGAGCGGAGGTGTAGGCCTGGGAAACGTTGCCGGGCAGATAGACCGCACCAGCCAGAGCACCCGCATCGGCCGCCTTCTGCATCTGTTGCTCGTTCGTCCAGAACCAGGCGACGTCGATCACGACGGCGACCATGCCGATGATCAACACCGACGAAAGGGCGAACAGAACCAGCGTCTGGCCCTTCGATCGCTCCTTTGAAGGCCTGATCCGACGGAATGCGGCGCGAAGCACTGCGTACTCCCTATCAGCTGGTGGGGTTCAGGGACATGACCGTCGTGTCAACGACGTTGATGCTCGATGCCTGGCTGAAGCCGAGCAGCGAAGCCACGGCCGAGAGTGGCGTCTTGAGCTGGTACTGGTAATCGATGCTGACGCCGATCGAATCGGGGTCGCCCGAGCCGTTGTCGCGGGTGCACGCCAGCCAGCCCGTGCTCGATGGACTGAAATCGAGCCGCTCCACGCCGGGTCCACTGTCCGCGTCCGGCCCGCTGCCGGGGGTGTACGTCCAGGTGTTGACATAGCCCGAAACCGGCGTACCCGTCGAGCTCGCCTTGAAGATCTTGATGTTGTTGATGTGCGACAGGTCGACGTCGGATCCACCCGATTTGAGGATGAACTGCAGCGACGCGACGATCGACGTGTCCACCCCGGCCGGATCTCCCGTACAGGGGGTCGTGCTGCCGGTGACGAGCGACGAGCCGACACGCGCCCCTTCGCGCGTCGCGTTGCCCAACGTGAGGCGGTCGCTGAACGCGAAGCCGAACTCCATCATGCCCAGCAGCAGGAACATGAACAAGGGAACGACGATGGTGAATTCCACCAGCGCCTGTCCGCCCTGTCGCTTCGAGCGCATCACAGCACGGGCTCCATGCGCGATTCGTTCTGCTTTTCGAACGTCCAGCTGTAACCGGTCCCGCTGCCGCCCATGAACGTCAGCACCGAACGCAGCGGGGTAACGCCGTTGTACTGGTAGGTGATCTGGACGCCGATCTTGTCAACCGTCGTCCGCGCCGGCGTCAGGGTCGGGCAGCCACTGAGGACGTTGCAGCGCTGGCTTGGCGGATAACCACTCGAGCTGGCCGTGTAAGGCACAGCCGCCATGGACGGCCCACAGTCCGTCGATCCCGTGCGCGTGTAGGTGCTCGACGCGAGGATCGTCGAGCCAGTCGAGCTGGCTCGGAAGATCTCCACCTGCTGCACCGCGGTCTTGTCGACCGGCGCGCCCAGCTCGTCGTCTATCTTCGTCAGGATCACGCAGTCGGCATCGGAGCTGTTGCCAGCCTGGCCGGCGATCAGCGCGCCGGCCTGCGAGGCCCGGTTGATCGTCAGCACGGCGTTGAAGGCGACGCCGAACTCGATCATCGCGAACAGCGTGGTGATGAAGATCGGCAGCACGATTGCAAACTCGACGAGCGTGACGCCGGCAGATTGCCGGCGGGCAAGCCTGAGCGGCCGGGAGGTCCAGCCGCTCAAATTGCTGTTTGCTCTTCGGGTCGGCATGCCGATCCATGTGGACACGCGATGTTGCCCTCTGGTGCTATGGCGCCGGTGATGTCGAAGGTGCTGGCGAGTTGCTGCTCGGTGAGCTCGACGGAGCCGGCGAGTCTGTCGGGGTCGGCGAGCCGCCCGACGGACTGTCGCCAGGTACCGGCGATGAGCCTGCCGGGAGCGGGCTGACCGCAGGCCCCTGCAGCTGCGACAGGTCGATCAGGCGCGGTGCCGGGAAGAGGTAGGTCATGATCAGGCGGTCCGTCGTCGTGCCGTACTGCGACGTATCGGCGCTACGGGTGTCGTCGCCGGGGCGCAACGCGAGGGCGAACGAATCAGGGGCGAGCTGGACGATGTGGGCGATCTGCTCAGCCTGCTGCAGGTCGACCTTGATGACGTACATGTTGTCGTCGGGCGTCGACTTGAGGACCTCGAGGTCCTGGAAGGTCAGCTTGGTCGACTCACCGCTCTGGAAGCCTTGCGCGTTGGCCGTGTCGGTCTTGATGTAGTTGCCGTCGGCGTCCTGGGTGAGAACGTCGATCTCGAGGCTGACGAAGAGGTCGACGTGGTCGCCGGCCTTGATCTCGCCGCCCACGGCGCGCTCAGGTGGAACCTCGATTGCCACGGCGCGCCAGAAGGGCGACGTGTCGGTAACGGTCTCGCCGGGAGCGAGGATGCTGAAATCCGAGTTGGCGTCATTGGTCGCGAACAGGTTCGGCGTGACCTGTTGGCCGGGCAGGATCGGTACGGACGTGACTCGGCCGACGACCAGGGCCGGGTCCGTGTATGCCTCCGGCAGCGCCGCGGCGGCGTCCACCTGACGGACGGCGACGTCGTCGTTGGACAGCGTCGCTCGTGCGGCGACATCGTGCGTCGCGACCAGTACCGGAACTGTCGGCGCCTGAACCGGCGGCGTCCCGTTCGACGCCAGCGTGAACGCGCCTATACCGGCGGCCGCGGCCAGGACGGCACCGACCATCACCAGCATTACCCGACGCCTTCGGCCAGTGTCCTTGAACTCCATTTCCATGCGCGCGACGGCTCCTAATTCTTTGTGACCACTCGCGGTCGGGTGACGGCTGGCAACGCAACTGCCGTCCTGACCGTAGGGACGCCTCGCGCGCCACGGAAGGGGACCGACCGGGCCTTCGGTGCGGTACCAAGGGCCTACGCCGTGGCCTGTCAGCGACCGTCGATGGATGTCCTGTACAGTCGAAGCAGATGCCCGATTTCAAGCTCGAAGCACCGTTTCAACCGACGGGCGATCAGCCCCAGGCAATAGCGAAGCTGCTCGACGGCCTGGGCCGCGGCCTCAGGTTCCAGACCCTGCTCGGCGCCACCGGCACCGGCAAGACGATGACCGCGGCGTCCGTGATCGAGAAGCATCAGCGGCCGACGCTCGTGCTGTGCCATAACAAGACGCTCGCGGCGCAGCTCTACAGCGAGTTCCGCGAGTTCTTCCCGAACAACGCGGTCGAGTACTTCGTGTCGTACTTCGACTACTACCAGCCCGAGGCCTACCTGCCCCGCTCCGACACCTACATCGAGAAGGATTCGTCGCGCAACGACGAGATCGACAAGCTGCGCCACGCTGCGACACGGGCACTCTTCGAGCGGCGCGACGCGATCATCGTCGCGTCCGTGTCGTGCATCTACGGCCTGGGCGCTCCGGTCGACTACGGCGCGACCGTCGTGCGCCTGCGCGAAGGCGGCCGCTACCGGCGCGACACCGTTCTGCGCCAGCTCGTCGATCTGCAGTACCAGCGCAACGACGCGCAGCTGTCGCGTGCCCGCTTTCGTGTCCGAGGCGACACGCTCGAGCTCCAGCCTGCGTACGACGACTTCATCGCCCGCGTCCAGTTCTTCGGCGACGAGGTCGAGCGGATCACCGAGGTCGACCCGCTCACGGGCGAGGTGCTCGCCGAGCGCAAGGAGCTCAACGTCTACCCGGCTTCGCACTACGTCACGCCCGCCGAGAAGCTCCAGGAGGCGATAGTCGACATCGACGCGGAGATGCAGCAGCGCGTCGAGGAGCTCAAACAAAAGGGCATGGAGCTCGAGGCCGAGCGGCTGCGCCAGCGCACGACCTTCGATCTCGAGATGATGCGTGAGCTGGGTTTCTGCTCGGGCATCGAGAACTACTCGCGCCACCTGGCGCGGCGCGAGGCGGGATCGCGGCCGTGGACGCTGCTCGACTACTTCCCGCCCGACTGGCTGCTCATCGTCGACGAGAGCCACATGAGCATTCCCCAGGTCGTGGGCATGTACAAGAACGACCGGACGCGCAAGGAGATCCTGGTCGACTTCGGCTTCCGCCTGCCGTCGGCACTCGACAACCGGCCGCTGACCTTCGAGGAGTTCGAGGGACACCTCAACCAGGTCATCTTCATGTCGGCCACGCCCGGCCCCTACGAGCTGCAGCGCTCGGAGAAGATCGCCGAGCAGCTCATCCGGCCGACCGGCATCGTCGACCCGCAGATCACCATCCACCCGACCGAGGGCCAGATCGATGACCTGATGGATCGCATACGCGACCGTGTCGAGAAGGGCGAGCGCGTGCTCGTGACGACGCTGACCAAGAAGATGGCCGAGGACCTGGCCGACTACCTGCACGAGATGGGCGTCAAGGTCTCGTACCTGCACAGCGAGGTCGACACGCTCGAACGCGTTCAGATCCTGCGCGACCTGCGCCTCGGCGTCTATGACGTTCTCGTTGGCATCAACCTGCTGCGCGAGGGCATCGACCTGCCCGAGGTGACACTCGTCGCGATCCTCGACGCCGACAAGGAGGGCTTCCTGCGCTCGGCGTGGTCGCTCATCCAGGTCAGCGGGCGCGCGGCGCGAAACATCGGCGGCGAGG
This sequence comes from uncultured Anaerolineaceae bacterium, assembly GCA_964475245.1. Lineage (GTDB taxonomy): Bacteria > Chloroflexota > Limnocylindria > Limnocylindrales > CSP1-4 > JALYGJ01. The sequence goes on from CAYYVV010000047.1 coordinate 15,599, forward strand.
TCGTCATGTACGCCGACCGCATCACCGAATCGATGAAGGTGGCGATCGACGAGACGGCGCGCAGGCGGACCTACCAGGAGGAATACAACGAGAAGCACGGCATCGTGCCGCAGACGATCATCAAGGGCGTCCGCGACATCAACGACCGCCTGCGCGCCGTCGCCGAGGCCCGTGGCGCATACGAGAGCGGCGGCCGCACGCGCGAGCTGTCGCAGATGTCGCGCGAGGAGATCGGCAAGCTCGTGGCCCAGATGGAGGCGGAGATGCGCGCGGCCGCCAAGGAGCTCGAGTTCGAGCGTGCCGCAACACTGCGCGACGAAATCCAGCAGGTGCGGCTGCGCGTCCTCGAGGAAGATGCTTCGGTGGTCGTGGCACGCGCAGCCGAGGACGCTGCGGCCAACGCGGCCGATCGCGCCGACAAGCAGGCATCGGCCAAGCCGTCGGAGCGCGCGGCGGCGATGCGCTCAGGCAACCGGCGAGGCCGCCGCGCGCTCGCGGCAGTGGAGTCGGGCATGGAGGTGACCTCGGTCACCGTGCTGCCGGCGGACGAGGAACCGGCCGTGAACGGGGACGGCGAGGCGGAGCCGGGCGAGCTCGACGAGGGCACGGCGGCGGACTGGCTGCCCGGCATCCGCGACGAGCACGACGGCGACGACGCCGGCTGGATGGCGCGCTGGCTGGACAGGCAGACGTGGGACCGGCACGTGACGCCGAACGTGATCAAGCGGACAGGGGAACGTCCCGCACGAAAGGGCGGCCGCCGCTACCGCTGACCCCGGGTTTGACATCGCGAAAACGGTGTTGACAGGGTCGGAGAGTTCATGTCAGTCTAGATGACATGAATGCGGAGCGCAGGTCGTACCGCTCACCGCTGCGAGAAGAGCAGGCGGCCGGCACGCGCGCACGAATCGTTGACGCCTGCCTCGCGTTGGTGCGCAGCGGCGGCGACCTGACGTACGAAGCGGTGGCCGCCGCGGCAGGCGTTCAGGAGCGCACCGTCTATCGGCACTTCCCAAGGAAGAGCGATCTCGAGTCGGCCGTCTGGTCGTGGATCGTGGACAACCTGACGAAGGCCGATTTCGCCGCTCGGTCGGTGGCTGAGTTGGAGGTCGCGGTGCGCCGCTCCTTCGAGGGGTTCGACGCTGGCGCGCCGCTCATCCAGGCGATGCTTCATACGCGGCAGGGCCTGGCCGTGCGCGTCGCGCAACAGCCTGGACGGCGCGAGATGTTCGAGGCGACGGCCACGACGATCGCGCTCGAAGCCTCCCGTGAAGAAGTCGCCACGATCGCCGCAGCGCTCCAGGTGCTGTACTCGGCGACGGCCTGGGAGCTACTGCGCACCTTCTGGCAGCTAAACGCGGCAGGCGCGGCCGACGTCGTGACCTTTGCCATCGAGGCTCTGAGCGCGGGTGCGCCGATCGTCATCGAGCGTCGCGCGGAAGGGCGCGCGCCGCCGGCGAGCTCGAGTGATTCCTAAACGAACGCAAGACCGATAGGAGAACTCCGATGAGTACATCAGCGGACCGCAAGGCGGTCGTGACCGGGCCTGGCGAGGGCGAGGCCTACTGGTTCTACGGTGACCTAGCCGTCATTCGCTCACCCGATGGCGCCCTGCCGGTGGTCATCGAGCATCACCTCCACGCCATGGCCGCCACGCCGTTGCACGCCCACGTCGACGTCGACGACAGCTTCTTCGTCATCAAGGGCGCACTCGCCTGCAAGAGCGGTGAACAGACGTTCGTGGCCCGCGCGGGCGACTACGTGTCGATGCCTGATGGCGTGCAGCACGCGCTGCACGCCATCGGTGACGAAGACGTCGTCATCCTGCAGACGCACAAGGCGACGTCTTTTCGCGACTTCATCCGCGCGGTTGGCACGCCCGTCGAGAAAGGGCGTCCCGACCCGGCGACTCTTGACTACGGGGCGATGAACGTCGTCGCCGGGCAGACGGGCCAGCCGGTCTACGGCCCGCCGATGAGCGACGACGAGGCCGCGTCGATCGCGCAGGCCAGCTCGCGCTGAGGCCGGCTACTTCATCGGGTGGGCGACGTTGTCGTCGTCGGAGACCTCGATACCGTGCTTGTGGGCTGCTGCGA
>CAYYVV010000048.1:0-13723 GCA_964475245.1 uncultured Anaerolineaceae bacterium
AGCCGGCGCGCAGGACCAGGATGTGCTGGTGGACGATGTTGGGCACGAACGAGCGCGGGTAGCCGTACGGCCGCAGGCGCGTCCCGGCCTGGTACCAGACCAGGTCGCCCTTGGTCACGAAGCCGACCCGCTCCGCGCGCGCCGCGAGATCTGACCCGGTGAAGCGGTAGTGGCCGTCCTGGTACGCATCGCGGACGATGATCGTTGCGTAGCGGCCATCACGAAGCACGCGGCGCAGCTCGGCAAACACGGCCTCCATCCGCGCCAGGAACTCGTCGTACGAGGCTGAGTTCGCCAGGTCGCGCGGATCGGATGTGACCATCGCGTAGTCGGTCCGCCGGTTGGCGAACTGCTGCGCCAGTCGCCCCCCGGACATGGTGATGCGCAGCTGCGGGTTGTACGGCGGGTCCGTCGCGACGAAGTCGACCGACGCATCGGCCAGCCCGCGCAGGAGCTCCACGGCGTCGCCGACCACCAGCTCGCAGTCGGTCGCGTCGAACGTGCGCGTGCCACCGGGATCGGCCGAACCCAGGTCAGCGAGCGTGCAGCCCGCGTTCGCCTGAACCACTGACGCATACACCTCGGCCCACTTCGGCTCGATCTCGAACCCCAGCGCACGCCGCCTGCCGCGACACATGCCCGCGCCGAGCAGCGTCCCGCCGACGCCGGCGAACGGGTCGAGAACGAGCTCGCCGGAACGCGTGAAGAACTCGATCAGCCGGGCCATGAGCCGGGGCGGCTTGTTGGCGCCGTGCGCCTTCCGTTCGGCATGGCCCAGCTCCGACGGGTACGCGGTCGTCCAGAGCGACTTCGTGAAATACAGCCACTCTTCGCCGCTGAGCTCGTTGAGCATGTTGTCCGGATGCACCGATCTATGCCCGTCGGACCGCTCGGAACCCTCCACCACCTGTCCAGTATCCACACCACCGCCGCTATCCTTCGCCGATGGCGTTCATCGGGCATGAACGCGAACTGGCCGTTCTGGGGTCGGCTCTACAGCACGCCGCACAGGGCAAGCCGGCGCGCGTCATCGTCACAGGCAGGCTCGGCATGGGCACGACCAGGCTCATGGACGAGCTTGTTGCGCGCGTGCGCGACCTGCCCGACATCACGATCTGCCGCGGCCAATGCCTGGAACCGGCCTCAGGCAAGCCATATGCGGCGATTCGCGACGCGCTCGCGCCAGCGCTGGCGAAGGTGCCCGACGAACAGTTGGCGCAGATCGTCGGCGGGGGAGCACACGACATCGCGCTCCTGCTGCCGGACCTGGGTGCCCGACTCCGACGCGCCGGCGTGTCGATCAGCCCACCGGAGCTCGAGGCCCCGCGCCAGCGCGGCGCGCGTGCTCGAGAGGCGCTCATTGGCGTCATCGAACGGCTCGCCGCCAGCGGCATCGTCGTCCTGATCGTGGAGGATCTCGAGCACAGCGACGGCGGCACGCGCGAGCTGCTGAGCGCGCTGATGCGTACGAGCCGGCGCCTGCCGCTCGCGCTCGTCGTCGCGTACCACCCAGACGAGATCGGCCGCAGCCATCCGGCGCGCATGTTCATCGATGAGCTGCATCGTGACGCGCCCGACGCCAATCGAATCGAGCTGGCGGCGCTGTCCGGAGACGAGATCGGGCAGCTGGCCGAGTCCGTCCTCGGCGAACGTCCGACGCTGGCCTTCCTCGCGGCGCTGAACGAGGGCACGCGCGGCAATCCCCTGCTCGCCGAGCAGCTTGTTGCGGCCCAGCAGGTAATCGCCGGCGCGCGACTGTCGGATCCGCTTGACGAGATCGTCGCGGCACGTCTCGAGACGCTCGATGAGCCCCAGGCGAGAGTCCTGCGCGTGCTCGCCGCGGCGCGTGGCCCGATGACCGAGGCACAGCTCGCGGAGACAGTCCTGCCCAGCGGCCACTTACCACGCAACGCGGCCGCGCTGGCCACCGAGACGGGCATGGCCGTCGAGATGACAGGTGGAGTGGGCCTCTCGCACGTGCTCCTCGCCGAAGCGATCGAAGCCTCGGTCCTGCCTGCTGAGCGGCACGGCATCCATTCAGCGCTGGCAGCGCTCTTCGTCGCCGAGCCGGCCGAGGCGGCGTGGCACCTCGAGCGCGCCGCCCGTCCGGCCGATGCCCGGGCCGCGCACGTGGCGGCGGCGCGCATCACGGCCAAGGTTGAGCCCGGGACGACCACGCTCGGCCACCTCGTTGCCGCGCTCGAGATCGACGATGCGAACCCGGACGTGCCGGATGACATTGACCTGCTCGCGGCCGCTGCCGAAGCGGCTGATGCGGCAGGGTCCTTCCGGCGCGCGGCGACCTTCTGCGCCCAGGCCATCCAACGCATTGCCGGCGGCCGCCTGGAGCGGCTGATCACGCCGCGCGCGGATGCGGCCGCCCGCTCGCGGGCGGCCGCGCTATCGGAGCTGCTTGGCCGCTACCGCCGGTCAAGCGGCGACTCCGACGGTGCCAGGAAAGCGCTCGAACAGGCACTCGCCGTCGCGCCCGAGACGGGCCCCGGCGCGGCCAAGGCGCGCGCCGCGGCGCTGGCCGCGCTCGCTCAGCAGCTGATGCTCGAAGGTGACTTCGAGGAATCCGCAGAGCGCGCCGAGGAAGCGCGCCAGATTGCCTTCGAGTCACGCGACGCGGTCGGCGAGCGCGCCCACGCGACCGACACGGCGGCCGTTGACGCGGCGTACCTGGGCCACATCGATCGCGCCCTGAAGCTGCTCGACCAGGCGCTCGAGGGTGCACGCAGCGCCGGCCAGCTCGACGAGGTGATGCGCTGCTACGCGAACAAGACGACCGTGCTCGACCTTGACCTGCGCCGTGAACAGTCACTCGCCGTGGTCAGGGAAGGCATCGCCGAGGCAGCACGCAACGGACTTGGCCTGACCTACGGCGCATTCCTGGGCGGCAACGCCGCTGACATCCAATTCCAGCTGGGCCGCTGGACAGAGGCAGAAGAGCAATGCCGCTCAGCGATGGAGTTCCCGCCCGCCGGCGTCGCCTGGTTCAGCCCGATCCTGTACCTGGGTCTGGTGCTCGTCGAGGCCAAGGCCGACGAAGAGGCCGCTCAGCTCGTGGGCCGGACGCTGCTCCAGCTCGAGACGGTTCCGGCCGGGCAGTGGTCGTCGCTCGTGATGCGCACGGCGGTCAGCCTCGCCCTGTGGCGTGGTGACCTGGCCGACGCGCAGAACGCCGCCGACCAGGGCTGGCGGCGCGTGCTCGAGACGGAGGATGCGGCGCAGATCGTGGTCGCCGCCGCGACTGCGCTCGAGGCGTGCGCGTCGAACGCTGACGCCGGCCGGCTGAAGCGCGACTGGTCGACGGTCGCCGCCGCGACCACCCTGGCCAACGAAGTCCTGCCGGCGGCCGAGAAGGCACTGACGGATGTGCCGCTGCCGCTGAGCATCGGCGCGCGCCGCGAAGCGGAGCTGTACATGGCCACGGCGCGCGCGCACCACGAGCGGGTCCGAGGGCGAACGAAGCCGGAAACGTACGCGGCGCTCGCCGAGCAGTGGGCAGAGATCCCTGTTCCGTACCAGGTCGCCAAGGCGCGCTGGTGGCAGGCACAGGCCGCGCTGCCGACGCGCGCGCGCCGCGCCGAGGCGCGGAGCGCGCTCCTCGAGGCGTGGCGAATCAGCGGTCAGCTCCCGGCCGCGCCGCTCCGGCGCGCTCTGCGCGACCTGGCGCAGCGCGGCCGCATCACGCTCCCTGCGGACGACCTCGTGGCCGTGCCCGTGAAGCCTGAGCGACACCTCGTGGCAGTCGGTCCGGGTCGAGGCGCAGTCGGCGCGGGAGAGTCGGCTGGCGACGCACTCCGCGATCGGTTCATCGACACGCAGCCACCGGCTGTAGCCAAGTTCGGGCTCAGCCCGCGCGAGTACGGCGTGCTCCTGGTGCTCGCTGAGGGCCGCACCAACCGCGAGATCGCCGATCGGCTGTTCATCAGCGAACGGACGGTCGCGGTGCACGTCCGCCGGATCCTGTCCAAGCTCGGCGTCAGCGGCCGCGTCGAGGCCGCCGGAGTGGCGATCAGGCTGGGCCTGTTACCCGACGAACCGGCTGCGCTACTCGCGTCGGGCGTCCGCGTCGTCCGCTGATCCCTGCGGCCGGCCGTGGCGCCGTTTCGGCTAATGGGCAAGAATTGGGGCATGCACTTTCCCATTGCGCTTCGCAATCTCGCGCTGCCCGTTGCGGCGCTGCTGATGCTCACCGGCTGCGCCTCGGGAGCGACCGCCGGCTGGACCTATGCCCCGCTCGGTCCGAGCGCGAATCCGTCCGCGGCAGCCTCGACGGCACCGTCTGGATCTGGCGGTCCAGGCATCAGTGTCCAGACGACCGCGGACCAGCCGCTCGCCTTCAATCCGGCCGACATCACCGTTTCGGCCGGTGCGACTGTGACGGTGACGTACACGAACAACAGCACCATGCCGCACAACATCGATTTCTTCAACGGCCCGGACAACAGCGCACCTTCGCTTGGCGCGACGACGATCGCGACCGGCCCGAGCAACACTCAGACCGTGACCTTCACCGCGCCCACGACACCCGGCGACTACATGTTCTGGTGCGACGTCCACACCACGGCAATGAAGGGTGTCTGGCACGTCCAATAGGCGCTCGTGATCCCGAACTGGCGTATCACGCGCCTCGTGGGAAACGTCTCAAGGCGTAGACTTCCGCAGTCGTCCCGCCGTCGTGCCCAAGGAACGCGGGAACCAATAGTTCCTAAGGTCAGTCTTTGGCTGGCCGAAAACCACCACACCTCTGGGGCCTGACGACTCTTATGTCCAATCCGTCGCCGACGCTCGCCGCGCTGCTCTCGTTCATCTTCCCGGGCCTGGGCCAGGCGTACGCCGGACAGGCCCGGAAGGGCCTGATCTGGGCCATCCCGATGCTGCTCTTCATCGTCGGCGTCCTCTGGTTGGTGCTCGGCGGTCAACTGGTCGGCGTCGTTTCGCTCGGCCGAAACCAGGCCGCCTTGCTGATCTTCAACGTCGCTTTCTTCCTGTACCACGTGGCCGCGATGATCGATGCCTACGACAAGGCCAAGCGAGATCGCTCCCTGTCGTACAGCCGTGGGGCGTCGCGCACAGGACCGATCGCCCTCGCCGCGCTCGTCGCGGTGACGATCGTGCTCCATGGCTTCCCTGAGATGTACGGCATCGACGCGCACAACTCGTACTGCGCGATCTTCAACTGCGGCAACGACACGGGATCGAGAATCATCCCGCCCTTCCAGGCGAGGTCGCCCAACCCATCGTTTGTCGAGCCGTCGGACGTTGCGTCGGCGTCGGGCACCCCCAGCGCGTCGGCCGGAGCAAGTGCGTCGCCGTCCACCCCGGGCGCGAGCAGCACGCCGACCGGCTCGAGCAAGCCCGTCGCGGTCCGCACACCGCTGCCGTCCATTCCTCTCGACGGTTGGCCGGCTTGGGCCCAGGATGGCCGGCTGAACATCCTGCTCGTCGGCGGCGATTCGCGCTCTGACACGGGATTGGACGCCAAGAGCCTGCGTACCGACTCGATGATCCTGCTCTCGGTCGATATCGAGAGCGGCAAGGCTGCGCTGTTCAGCTTCCCGCGCAACCTGTGCACGGCCACGAACGGCTCGTGCGGTGACGGCACGCGCTACCCAGACTGGCTCCAGATTCCGTTGGTCGCGCCGGATCCGGGCAGCGCGCAGGCGGCTGGTTTCCAGGCCGCGTTCCCCGACGGCACGTTCACCGCCAGCAACAGTGTCTGCTCGGGCATGAACTCGGACGGCCTGTTGACCTCGCTGTGGCATATCGCCGCGTGGTGCTCTTCGGTCTTCCCGGGATCTGATGGCGTCAACGGCACCGACTGCCAGCAGCAGTTCACCTGCCAGCGGGCTTGGAGCGCGCTCGTCGGCACGATCCAGGAGTTTACCGGCCAGCAGATCGACGGCATCCTCGCGGTCAACCTCAACGGCTTCGTGGATCTCGTCTCGAATCTCCCCTCGCACTGCCCGACTACCGCGCAGCGCGTCGCGTTGCAATCAACTCCGGACTGCTATGGCGGTCTGTGGTTGCAGACGGATCCGCTGCAGGACGACGCCTACTACGACTCGCAGCAGGATCAGATCCCGGTCAATTTCCAGGCAGGCTGCTTCTACGTTGATCCCGAGTACTCACTGGCCTACGCGCGCTCTCGTCACCAGGACTCCGACTACCAGCGTGAGCGCCGCCAGCAGTACGTGATCCAGCAGGTCCGGCGCCAACTCGACCCACTCGCGCTGCTGCCCAACATCCCGGCACTGCTCCAGGTCGCGCAGGCCAACCTGTACACGACGTTCAGCGACTCGGACATCAGCTATCTCGCCCAGGCCGCCTCGCGAGTCGATCCTGATCGGCTATACGAGGAAGACTTCGCGCCAGCCCACGTCGCGGCGCTTGGCAGCATGCAGGCGATCCAGGACGAGGTCACCAGCATCTTCAGCACGCCTGAGCCGCAGCCGCAGCAGCAGCAGCAGAACAATCCCTGCCCCGCGAAGTAGCGGCTGAGGCACCAACGCAGGCGTTAGCCTGACGCGCTGAAGATGTCGAACCGATCACCGGTCCTTGCGGCATTTCTGACGCTTGTTTTTCCGGGCCTCGGCCAGGTCTATGCGGGCCGAACGCGTCGCGGCGTCGTCTGGGCGATCCCAACTGTCATCGCGATCTTTGCCGCGGGTCTGCTGCTGCTGGGCGGCTCGAAGTCCATCGACTCGCTGCTGACGGCCGAGGCGGCACTGGCGCTCGTCATCCTCGACCTGGCCTTCTTCGTCTATCACGTCGCGGCGATGGTCGACGCGTACGGGGTGGCGCGCCGCGGGCAGTCGCCGGATTTCGGCCACGGCCGGCTTCGCGGCGCGCCCGTTGCGCTCGCCGTTCTCGTTACGGTCGCGATCGTCATCCACGGCCTGCCCGGCGCGTACGGTTTTGCCTACTACCAGTTCGCGTCGAGCTTCAAGGGCACGAGCGAGGTCATCATCCCGCCGGCTTCGTTCGCGCCGCAGACACTCGCGCCACAGCCGTCCGGCCTGCCATCACCTGTGGCGTCGCTGCCGGATGAGTCGATCCCCGGTGAAACGCCCTCGCTCGTCGCGAGCACGCCCGGACAGGCGTCGCCTTCGCCGCTGACGGCCACGGCCTCGCCCGGGCCAGTCGGGTCGAGCAAGCCCAAGGCCTGTCCGCCCGCGCCGGATCTGTCCAACTGGACGCCGGGTGCCGACGGCCGTCTGAACATCCTGCTCGTCGGCTCCGACTCGCGCTCCGACGACGGCGTCAGCGCGGCCAGCCTGCGCACCGATTCGATGCTCCTGCTGAGCGTCGACATAGCCGACTGCAAGGCCGCGCTGTTCAGCTTCCCGCGCAACATGACCGACGTTCCGGCCGACTCCGTCACGAGGTATCCGGATTGGCTGTACATCCCGACTGAGAACGGCCAGCACTACGACGGCTATCTCTTTGGCCTGTGGCGCGACGCTGCCGCGAGCCCGAGCCAGTACCCGGGTTCTGAAGGGATCAGCGGCGCAGACTGCCAGCAACAGTTCGACTGTGAGCGTGGCTGGCGGGCGCTGACGTATGCGATCCAGCAGATGTCGGGCGTCAACATCGACGGCGTCATCGCCGTCAACCTGAAGGGCTTCGTCGACATCGTCGCCAACCTGCCCGGCAGCGGTGTCTGGCTCGACATCCCCGAGGCGCTCCAGGACGACGCCTACTACAACTCGCAGCAGCAACTGTATGCGGTCGATTTCAAGCCGGGCTGCCAGTTCCTCGACCCCGAGGACACGCTTGCCTACGCCCGCTCACGCCACCAGGACTCCGATTACCAGCGTGAGCGTCGCCAGCAGTTCGTGCTCCAGTCGATCCGCAAGCAACTCGACCCGATCGCGCTCCTGCCGCACATCCCGGGCCTCCTTCAGGCGGCGCAGGCGAACCTGTTCATGACCTTCTCGAGCGACGACTTCCCGAACCTGGCCCAGGTTGCGTCGCGTGTCGACGCCGATCGGCTCTACCAGTACGACTTCGCACCGGCGAAGCTCGCGCCGCTGGGCAGCATGCAGGGCCTGCAGGCCAAGGTGCAGAACATCTTCAGCGAGCCCGAGCCAGAGCCTGAGCCCCAGCAGCAGAACGACAGCTGTCCACCCAAGTAGCTGCCGCGCCGACTACCCGCTGAGCAAGCCTCGCGCCCGCAGCTCCGATTCAACCTCCGCGAGCTCCGTCACCGAATCCGCTCCCGCCTCGGCCAGCTCCGACTTCGTCGCGGCGCCGTAGGTGACGCCGACGGCGACCATGCCTGCGGCGCGCGCTGCGCGCATGTCCCACACCGAGTCACCGACGTACCAGCAGTCCGCGGGCTGGGTCTTGAGCTTGCGCGCCGCCAGCAGGAGGAGGTCGGGCGCTGGCTTGGCGTGCTCCACGTAGCTGCCGTCAACTATCTGCGGATCTTCTGGCAGCTCCAGCGTTTTGACCGACACCTTGGTCTGTGCCGCGCGGCTCGAGGTGCCGATGGCCCATTTGAGCGACGAGCGCTCGAGCGCGATCAGCAGCGAGCGCGCGCCGGCCGTTGGCTGTGGGTTCGTGTTGAGCTCGTCGTAGACGTCGCCGGACCGCTTGTCGATACGCTCGGCATCGTCGTCACTCAACGTGCGGCCGGCGCGCTGCGCGACATCGCGCGCGAGCATCTTGCCGTCGGAGCCGATCAGCCCGGCGACCGCGTCACGGCCGGCCGGGATGCGCTCCTCCTCGAACGTCCGGAGCCACGCCGCGATGCGCGTCGCGACGGTGTCGACGAGCGTGCCGTCGAGATCGAAGATGAGCGCGCCGGGAGTTGGCAGGTCGTGCAGCCGTTTCATGCCGCGGCCAGCTGCGCGAGGAGATCGTTGGGGAGCGTCACCGGAACGCGGCACGCAAAGTGGCGGCAGACGTAGGCCGTGGCCTGGCCTTCGCGCTGTGGACGGTCGCGGAGCAGTGGCACTGCGGTTGATTCTGAAGCGCCACCAGCGACGACTGCGAACGGCCTGTAGCTGGCGCGGACAGCGGCCACCAGCGCGTCGAAGTCGCTCGCCGCTGCCGCGCCGCTGAGCGCGACCTCGACAGGCGAGCTGAGCGAGAAGGCGATCGCGCTGAGCCACTCGGCGAAGGCCGTCGGATAGCGCTGGGCGGTTGGCGCAACGGCGGCCATCGCCGAGCTCGCCGCGTCCTCGTAGCGCTGCTCGCCGGTCAGCGCGGCGAGCCTGAGCAGGACACCGGCGCTCATCGCGCCGCCGGACGGGACCGCGTTGTCCTGCACGCCCTTGGGCCGCGCGATGAGCGCCTCGTGATCGTCGGCAGTGTCGAAGAAGCCACCGTCCGGGTCGGCGAAGTGGGCCAGGATCGACTCGGCCAGCTCGCGTGCCGCGACGAACCAGCGCTCATCGAAGGTCGCCTCGTAGAGCGCGAGAAGCCCGTCGGCGAGATTGGCGTAGTCCTCGAGCACGCCCGCGTGTCGGGCCCGACCGTCCTTCCACGAGCGCAGCAGACGGCCGTTCTCGTCGCGCGCCCGGGTCAGCAGCAGGTTGGCCGCCGCCGCGGCCGCGTCCGACCAGTCACCACGGCCGAACGCCGCGGCGGCGTCGGCGAGCGCGCCGATCATCAGGCCGTTCCATGCCGTCAGGACCTTGCCGTCGCGCGCCGGCTGCGGCCGCGACTGGCGCATTTCGGATAACCGCCGGCGCGCTGTCGCCAGCCGCTCGTCGTCCGGCGCGCCGATCGGCCGGAACAGGATGGACCTGCCCTCCCAATTGCCGTTCTCGGTCACGCCGTACGCGGCGTCGAATTCGGCCGCCTCGTCACCCAGCACGGCATCGATCTCGTGCTTCGTCCAGACGTAGGTCGCGCCCTCCTCGCCGTCCGTGTCGGCGTCGAGGCTCGCCGCGAAACCACCATCGTCGGTACGCAGTTCGCGCAGCACGAAGTCGATCGTCTCCTCGACGACGGCCCTGTAGCGCGGCTCCGTGGTCAGCTGCCAGGCGTGGGTGTAGACGCGCGTCAGCTGCGCGTTGTCGTAGAGCATCTTCTCGAAGTGCGGCACAAGCCAGACCGCGTCCGTGGCGTAGCGGGCGAAGCCGCCGCCGAGGTGGTCGTAGATGCCGCCGGCAGCCATCGCGTCGAGCGAGCGGCGGGCCATGGCCAGTGGCCGGGCGTCACCGCTCCTGACGTGGAGCCGGAGCAGGAACTCGACGATCATCGGCTGCGGGAACTTGGGCGCGCCACCCCAGCCGCCGTGTCGTGCGTCGAAGCCGCGTTCGAGACTGGCCAGCGCCGCGTCCAGCACCTCGGCGCCGACGTTGGCGCCAGCGTCTTGAGCCGGGGCGATCTGCGCGCTCACTGACTTTGCCAGGGCCTCGCTCGATCGCTCGACCTCCGTCCGTCGCTCGCGCCATGCCTGGTCGACGCCCTCGAGCACCTGGCTGAACGAAGGCAGTCCGTGACGCGGTTGGTCGGGGAAATACGTGCCGCCGTAGAACGGCTTGCCGTCGGGCGTCAGGAAGACGCTCATCGGCCAACCGCCGCCGCCGGTCATCTGCTGCACCGCGTCCATGTAGATCGCGTCCAGGTCGGGCCGCTCCTCGCGGTCGACCTTGATCGACACGAAGCGCTCGTTCAGGAAACGCGCCGTCGTCTCGTTCTCGAACGACTCGCGCTCCATGACGTGGCACCAGTGGCACGCCGCGTAACCGATGGACAGGAAGATCGGCCTGTCTTCCGCGCGTGCGGTCGCCAGGGCTTCGGGACCCCACGGGTACCAGTCGACCGGGTTGTGCGCGTGCTGGAGCAGGTACGGGCTCGTTTCCCCGGCCAGTCGGTTGGGCGCCACGCGACGATCCTAACCGGGATGCCACTATCGGCCGTGACACCACCACGGTGCGTGGCGGTATAGTGCCCGCGTGGACACAAACGACCTCGTCACGCAGCTGACGCGCCTCGGCCTGACGAGCTACGAGGCGAAGGCGTACCTGACCCTGATTCGCCGCGACTCCTTCACTGCCGCGCAGGTGGCGCGCCAGTCGGGCCTGCCCCGCCAGCGTATCTACGACGTGCTCGGCTCGCTCGTCCAGAAGGGTCTCGCCGCGGCCCGTCCGGGCAATGTCGTCAAGTACGCCGCGACGCCGCCTGAGCTCGCGATCGAGCTCCTGCTCGCCTCACACCGTGAGCAGCTCGCGCGAATGGAGCGCGACGCACAGCTCATGGTCACCGACCTGAAGCCTGCCTTCGCAGCCGGCCAGGAGCACACCGACCCGCTCGAGTACATCGAGGTGCTGCGCGACAAGCGCGCGATCAACGAGCGATTTGCCGAGCTCCAGGCCGCGGTCAAGCGCGAGATCCTCGTCTTCACCAAGCCGCCCTATGCAACTCCGCCACAGGAGAACGTCGAGGGCCTCGCGGTCATCCAGACTCATGACGCTCGTTCGCTGTACGAGTTCTCGGTCTTCGACGACGCGGCCGTGGCGCGCGGCGTGCAGCGCTTCGTCGAGGCCGGCGAGCAGGCGCGCTTCGTGCCGTCACTGCCGCTCAAGCTGGTCATCATCGACGAGACCATCGTCATGTTCGGCATGGAGGACCCGGTCGCAGGCTCCGCGGAGCTGACGATCGTCGTCGTCGAGCACCAGTCGCTGGCCAAGGTGCTCAAGACCGCCTTCAACGCGATCTGGGATAGCGGTCTCTCGTTCGACCAGGCGAACGAGCTGCTCACCGCGCGCAAGGAAGCCGCCAAGACGGCCTGACACCTCGCGGCAGGGATCACGCTCCGCACCAAAGCGCATTGACACGCGATTGCAAGTTTCTCTGACCGAGCCGGTGCTTGTTCGCGCCGCGCCAGACAACCACTATGCGTGGTGTCGTGCTCCTTCAGTGAGAGGTTCCCGTCCGCATGACGTCATATACCCGCTCGCGTGCCCGCCTTACGGTCGCCAAGTCGGCCGTGGCGGCGATCGCCCTGCTCGCTGTTCTGATCCCGTCTTCCGCGCTCGGTGGCGAGGCGACGAGCCAGCGCTACCTGGTCGTCTTCAAGGGTGACTACGCGCTCGACGGCAGCTACGCACTCGGTGCGGGCTACGCCCTCGTCGCGCAGACGAAGACCGAGACGATGGACGGCACGTACGCGCTGGGCAACGACTACGCCCTCTACGCGCTCAACCAGACCTACGCGCTGCTCGACCAATACGCGCTGACGCCGCAGTACGCGCAGGACCAGTCTTACGCGCTGTTCGGTCAGTACGCGCTCGCCTCGGGCTACGCGCTGGGCACCGACTACGCGCTCGGATCCGGCTACGCGCTTGCCTCGCAGACGGGCACGTACGCCCTCGACAGCTCGTACGCGCTGACCAACGACACCGCCGCGTACGCGCTGGGCAGCAACTACGCGCTGCTCGACGCATATGCGCTCGACCAGAACTACGCCCTGGCGCGTGACTACGCGCTGTGGCTGGTCATGCAGGCAGATCCGTCGGCCTTCATCACGGCCGACCTGACCCGCCAGGCAGGCGTGCTCATCGTCGACTCGAAAGACGCCGCATTCGCCAGGACGCTCGAGAGCTACGCGCTCGTCCAGGAGGTCGGCAAGGACTTTGGCTGGAAGCAGTTCCCGAGCTACCAGCAGGCGCTCAACAGCGGCCAGCTCGTGGTCCTGCCCGCGAACACGATCAACAAGCATTCGGCCGCGGGCGCGCCCGATCCGCTCACCTCGATGCAGTGGGACATGAACATGATCAGCGCGCCGCAGGCCCACCTGCGCCAGCTGGGCAAGCCGGGCGTCAAAGTCGGAATCATCGACACCGGGATCGACGGCAACGACCTCGACTTCCAGCTGAACGGCAAGTCGAACGTCGACTGCGCCGACGGCGCGGACTTCACCACGGACGGTCCGGGCATCGGCAGCCCGCTCGCGTGCGTCGACAACCAGTTCCACGGCACGCACGTCGCGGGCACGATCGGCGCGCGCCAGAACGGCATCGGCGTGACCGGTGTCGCGCCCAACGTGACGCTCGTGCCGATCAAGGTCTGCGACGCGAACGGCGACTGCTATGTCAGCGACGCGGTCCAGGGCATCAGCTACGCCGGCGACCTGCGCCTGAACGTGATCAACATGAGCTTCTACGTCGACGACAACTCGTTCGACGAGTCGACCGAGTTCAAGTGCCAGAGCGACTCGACGCAGCGCGCTTACCGCGAGGCGATCACGCGCGCGCTGCATTACGCCCGACAACGCGGCGTGACCGAGATCTCAGCGCTGGGCAACGAGGACACGAACCTCGCCAAGCCGCCGGGCGGCAAGAAGTGCAAGGTCGTCCCTGCCCAGGTTTCCGGCGTTGCCGGCACGGCCGCGCTCGGCCCGACAGGTGGCAAGGCGTCGTATTCGAACTGGGGCAACGGCTGGGCCGACATCGCGGCTCCGGGCGGCGACGGCGTGACCGGCGACTGCACCACGAACATCGTCTCGACGCTGCCGGGCAACCTGTTCGGCTGCATCAGTGGAACGTCGATGGCCTCGCCCCACGCGGCCGGCGTCGCGGCGCTGATCATCAGCCAGTTCGGCAAGCGGAACAGGTACGGCCAGCTGGCGATGAGCCCCGACGCGGTCTACACGAAGCTGACCAGGACGGCCGTCGACATCGGCGCGAAGGGCAACGACAAGTGCTTCGGCTTCGGCCGGATCGATGCCCTGCGCGCGGTCAAAGGCGACACGTCG
>CAYYVV010000048.1:13823-17348 GCA_964475245.1 uncultured Anaerolineaceae bacterium
GCTGGACAAATGACGGGAAGCGACCGAGCACCTACTGCCGCCCTGATCCTCGCCGCGGGCCTGGGCACGCGCTTCGGCGGGCGGAAGCTGTTGGCGGCTATCGACGGGCGCCCGATGCTTCAGCATGTCCTCGATCTGGCCGCCGATGCCGGATTGCGACGCGTGGTCGTCGTCCTGGGCAACGATGCGGACGAGCTCGAGGCGGCATGCAGCTGGCGCGACGAACTCCGCGTTCGCAATCCGACGCCTGAAAACGGCCTCGCTGGTTCTGTTGCGCTGGGTGTCAAGACGCTGTCCCGGCTAAAGTCGGATCGCGTCGCAGTTCTCATGGGCGATCAGCCGTTCCTGACACAGGAGCAGCTGAAGTCCCTTCTCTATGCGCGAGGTCAGATCGTCGTTCCGCGCTACGACGGCAAGCCTGGCAACCCGGTCATCCTCGATCGCTCCGTCTGGCCGCTTGCGCGCTCACTCCAGGGTGACCGCGGCTTTTCTCAGCTCTTCGCCGCGTACGGCAACCTCGTGACCTACGTCGACGTTCCGGGCACCAATCCGGATATCGACACTCCGGGCGACTTGCCGTGACCTAGCCGCGCGAACGGGAAGCGATCAGTCGATCTGGGAATGGTGACGCCGCGAGAAGCAGCAGCAGCGGTCCGCCGACGATCGCGATTCCTATCCACAGGCGCGCTTGCATTCCGAGAACATCGGGTGGGACGTAACCGGGTCCGCCCGTCGCGCATGCGCAGCCGCTGGCCGCGATGCCGAAGGGCAGCACCAAGATGCCCACGACGGCCCAGGCCACGGCTGCGAATGCGGCCCCGGCCCGCCGATTCGGAGACCAAGAACTGCTCGCTGGAAGAATTGCCAGAACCGCGGCCACGATCCCGGCGCTGAGCAGGAAGGGTACGACCACTCCCTGGAAGGACATCCAGAGATCGTTCGCGTCGAGAAACGCGGCGATCAGGGCGATAACGGCCGCGACACCCGCGAGCAGCGAGCGCACAGGATCGACACGAGCAACCAGGTAGCCGGGCATCACCACCTCCTCGCGCGCATCCTGCCCGCGCCGGATCTTCATTGCAAGGGCCGGACGGCCTCGGCTAGTCGCGGCGCAGGACGAGACCGATGCGGCCGTAGGGTGGGCGCGGGTCGCAGTAGACCTTCACGCGCTCATCGGTCTCTGACGTGACGGACAGGTCCCACAGCCTGTTCTGGGCCTCGAACGAGACCTCCGATAGCTGCAGCCAGCGCTCGAGCATGGCGGTGCCGATCTCGTTCACGAGGTGCTGGATCGAGAGCGAGACGAAGCGGTGGAACACCGTGCCGACGAGGTCGGCGACCTGCTCGCCCGCGACATAGCTCGAATGCGAAGGCTCGAGCGCAACTTCGGGCGACCAATATTTCCAGCCGACGTCGAGGTGGATGTAGAGCGGCCGATCCTTCCGCTCGGGCAGCGTGGTGTAGGCGTCCCGCGCGAAGTCGGCGAACGCGGAGCCCGTGACCTTCATCATCTGCAGGCCCGCGCGGCCGGCGCGCAGGTCGGTCACCTCGACCTCGCCGGTATCCGTGCGGTCGAGCTCGACGACTGCGGTCGATCGGTCCCCGTGCTGGCGCTCGAACAGGACGTTCGAAGCTTCCCATCCGTCGCCATCGGCCGCCGGCACTACGGCCGGCTCAAAGGGGATCTCGACCCCGGAGACCCGCACGCGCTCCATGTGCGGGTAGGTCTCGAGGAACCGGCGGCCGATGAACTCCAGCCATTCCTCGAGCGTCGCGCCACTGAAGGCGAGCGACTCGCGGTGGATGAAATTCTTCATCGTGTCGGTGGCAACGACGAGCCGATTGTCGCCTTCGGTGTACGCGGCCATGAACGCCGTGCCCAGGACCTGGACCTCGATGCTCGCCGCGAGGAGCGTGTTCGAGCGGCCGTCGAAGGCCGACTCGGGGATCGGCGTTACGCCGGTAAGCGGCGTGGCATACGTCCGGTAAGTCGCGACGTCGGCCTTGCCGTAATAGATCTCTGCTTTCACGATCCCTCCTCGCTGATCGGTGAAGTTCCGCACGGATCGCGCGCGGTCACGGCAGGCTTGGCAGCTTGGCCAGGCGCGCGCGCGCGATTGCGATGACATCGCGCAGGCCGCGGCTCTTTTCGGCGACGCGGTCCGCATCGAGATGCGACTCCATCTCGTCGGCAATCTCTGCCCGTGAACGGCCGTTGACGAAGACGACGAACCGAAAGCCGAAACGGCGCTCGTACGCTTCGTTGAGCTGGTCGAGCCGGGCCTGGAGTCCGGCCGTACCGGTTTCGTGGTCATAGCCCTGCTCGCGGTACGACAGCGCCGAGACGCTGGTCGGCGCGGCGCCGATGCGTGGATGCGCGTTGAGCAGCTCGATCTGCTCGTCCTCGGGCATCGTCAGCGCCGTCCTCTCCGCCTGCAGGAGAAGGTCGTCCCAGGCATCGGGCTCAGGGTCGGACTCCATCAATCGATCGACGAAACGCGGTGCGCCCTCGAACAGCGTGGTCAGCGTCGCGCGATCAGGGCGCACGAATCAGCTGCCGCGGTAGGTGACGACCGAATACGGCGCGATGAGCAGGGGCACGTGGTAGCTGCGGCTCGTGTCGTCGACTCGGAACGTCAGCGCGACCGTGCCGAAGAAAGCGCCGTGCACGTCAAACTCGATCACGTACTCGCCAGCGTGCAGCTCCCCGATGAGCAGGCGTCGGATTCGACCATCGGCGTCCGTCGTCGATCGGCCGACCTCCTCGTCGCCGTCGGCAGTGAGTCGAAAGAGCGAAACCTCGATCCCGGCCGCAGGCGTGCCGTGCTGCGTGTCGAGAACGTGGGTCGAGATCGTCGGCTGGTCGTCCATGTGGCTCCTCGCTGGGCTGGGCGCCGCTCACTGCTTGCGCGCCTCGCTACGCTGCGCGCCATGACTGACCTGTCGATCCGTGTGGGCAACCTGAACTTTAGCGCTCGCTGGGAGCCCGACGCGCCCAAGACCCGCGCGGCGCTGCGCGCCCTGCTGCCCATGCGCTCGAAGCTGATCCACTGCCGATGGAGCGGCGAGGGCTGCTGGATCCCGATGGGCGACGACAAGCTGCCCGTGGGCTTCGAGAACCACACGTCGCATCCAGCGCCGGGCGAGATCATCGTCTACACCGGCGACCTGTCGGAGGGAGAGATCCTGATCGCCTACGGTGGTGTGACCTTCTCGTCGAAGCTTGGGCAGCTCGCCGGCAATCACTTCGCGACGATCGTTGGCGTGGCCGGTGACACGAGCCGCGACCGGATTGCCGAAGCGTTGCGCGAGATGGGCCGGCGCGTGCTGTGGGAGGGGGCGCAGGACATTGCCATCGAGGAGGGCACCTGAACCGCGCAAACCGTGGCTTAGAGCCTTCGTGACTGAAATTGAGAAACATTCGGAAGATCAACGACTCTGACCGATCACGCCTCGCCGATGTCCTCACGACCAGCTGGGGCTCGACACGGATGGATACGCGCGGCCGATTGGTCGACGTCCTGA